>CAJTMX010000030.1 GCA_910577235.1 uncultured Acetatifactor sp.
ATAAATACTGGGCATACAGCCATTCATCTCCCTCACAACTGTTAAAAACAGGATTTTACACCATTTTGCCCAAGATTAAAAGCCCTTTTCAAATTATTTAATCTTTCTTCACAATTTAATTCTTTTAAGGGCCTGGTATTTCTGTTTCGCACCACCAGATCCGGGTAAACGGCGATATCCATCTCCCGTCCCAGCGCCTGTGCCAACAGCGCTGCCTGATTGTAGCCCCGGCGGCGCTGTTTCCCTGGGTACATGGGGATCGGAACCAGTCCGTCGGGTTTAAGAGACCGTATATATCCCCCCAGTTTCTCGGACATCTCCCGGCCGAAAAACCGGGCATACTCCCGGTGTCCGCCGTATTTGAACCGGTACAGTGCAGGCGCGATGTCCTCATATTCGTACAGCCCTCTTCCCGCCGTGAACAGATGGCGTCCCCGCCCGCAGTCTCCGCACAGTTCCGCCTCCGGGTCCGACAGTTTTTTGCCGCACTGACAGCATAGCGGCTCCGACAGATATTTCACTCTCTGCCGGCAGGCAGGGCACATGCGCAGCGCTCCTGTTCCCAGAACTTCATCACAGACGGGGCATCTGGCGGGATACAGCAGGGATGCCGCAGTTTCCAACCACCCGTTATATTTACTCTTCCTGTCCAAATACACCTTCCTTCCTGTCCGCAATCTCTCTGATCTGTCGGCCGAGCGAGGTATAACGCCTGTTTTCACTGACGTTGTCGATCATGTTCCGCACCGTCTGGCTGCTGCCGAGTATGGTCACACAGTTTTTGGCCCTGGTGACGCCGGTATACAGCAGATTGCGGTTAAGGAGCATCCTGGGGCCGCTCAGCAGCGGCATGATGACCGCCGGGTATTCGCTGCCCTGTGACTTGTGTATCGTGATGGCATAGGACAGTTCCAGCTCCTCCAGCAGTGAAAAGGGGTATGTCACTCTCCTGCCTTCGTCAAATTCCACCACCAGTTCCGAACTGTTCTCGTGAATCTCCAGGATTCTTCCCATATCCCCGTTGAACACCCCCATTCCCTTGTCCACGGGTATACCGTAGCGACTGACGATCTCCCACTCCAACTGGTAGTTGTTTTTGACCTGCATGACCTTGTCCCCCTCCCGGTAGACGGTCTCACCCGACACATGCTCCCGCTTGTTTTCATCGGGCGGATTCAGATACTGCTGCAAGATGCCGTTCAGCGTATCCACTCCCAGACTGCCCTTGCGCATGGGGGTGAGCACCTGGATATCAAAGGGGGTCGCATGCACATAGGGAGGCAGTTTCTCCCGTATCAGCTGGATCATATGCTTATATATTACATTCACGTCATTTCTCTCCAACAGGAAAAAATCAAGGCTTTTATTGTCCAGAGCGATCTGTTCGCCCCTGTTGATATGATGAGCGTTGACAACTATGTCGCTTTCTCCTGCCTGGCGGAATATCTTCTGCAGCACCACCATGGGAAAAGCTTGGGACTGCATGATATCCCGCAGCACCTGACCCGGACCCACGCTGGGCAGCTGGTCCACATCCCCCACCAGGATCAGCCTGGTCCCGGGCACGATAGCTTTCAGAAGAGCCTGAAACAGCGGCAGATCCACCATGGACATCTCGTCTATTATGACCACATCCGTCTCCAGAGGATTTTCCTCGTTTTTTTCAAAACGGACGCGGCGCTTGTCCTCATCGGATACCGCTCCGCCCAGCTCCAGCATCCGGTGTATGGTTCTGGCCTCAAATCCTGTGGCCTCCGTCATACGTTTCGCCGCCCGTCCCGTGGGAGCCGCCAAAAATATATCCAGTCCCTCCCTCTCAAAAAAGCGGATAATGGTATTGATCGTGGTGGTTTTTCCTGTGCCCGGGCCGCCGGACAGAATAAAAAGCCCGTTCTGAATGGCCTCCATCACCGCCTGTCTCTGCAATTCGTCCAGTTGTATACTGATCTCCCCGGTGATGGCGTCCAGCGCCGAGCGCACATGTTCCTCCTCCTGTTTCATGGGAATGTCCAACTGCCAAAGCATATGGGCACAGTTTAGTTCCGCGTAATAATAGCTGGAAACATATACCATATCTCCCTTGACCACCAACTTTCTGTCCATCACCAGATTGTCAACCTGGGGACGGATATGCTCTCCGGGAACCCCCAGCAGAGCGCTTGCGCGGCATAGCAGCTCTTCCATGGGCAGATAGCAATGTCCCTCTCCCACCGACTGCTGCAAAGTGTAGAATACGCCGCTGCGCATCCGATAATCCGAATCCGCGTTTATCCCCGCCCTGGCGGCGATCTCATCCGCGATCTTAAATCCCACGCCGTGTATGTCTTCCGCAAGGCGGTATGGATTCTCTTTCAGAACGCTGTAAAGAGCCATTCCGTAGGTATCATAAATGCGCAGCGCCAGCGCATTGGAGATCCCATACTGCTGTAAAAAGATCAGGGCATCCCGCAGTTCTCTCTTCTCCTCCATCTGCCGGGCAATCTCCCGGGCCTTGTTCTGGCTGATACCCTTTATCTCCGCCAGACGTTCCGGCTCCTCCTCTATGATGCGAAAAGTGTCTTCTCCGAACTTTTTTACGATCCTCGCCGCCATCGCCGCACCGATGCCCTTGATAGCGCCGGAGCCCAGATAACGCTCCATGCTCACCCGGTCTTTGGGAGACACCGTCTTATAGGAAGACATCTTGAACTGGGTGCCATACATGGGATGCTCTGTGTAATCTCCCTGAGCCTCTATAGTCTCTCCCTCCGACAGGCCCCGGCAATTCCCCACACAGGTGATCTCCGCGTCCTCGCACATCAGTTCCATAACAGTATATCCATTTTCCGGATTCTGATAGATAATATGTTCCACATATCCGCTGATCGTATCCATAAGAACTCCTTATATACATGATAAAAAAGGCTGCCTTTTTTATCGGCAGCCTCAACTCCTAAATCATATTTCTCTTCATTTGTTCATAGAGCATCTGCGCAAGTCCCAGACTGCTCTGCTCCGTAGTGTCCGCCGCAACCTGCTGGATCATCTGTTCCTTATAATAATCCATCATACTGCTGCTGGCACCCGTCATAGCCTCGGTGCTGTAGTTGGGAACCGTCTTCTGCATAGCCTTGAACATCTGCTCCAGAAAATAAGCCTCAAACTGTTTGCAGGCGTCCATCAACTCTTCATCGGACGCGTTGCCATACCCTGTCTTTAATTGCTCCTCCAGCTTAGTAGCGGTGGTGTTTTTGGCCGCCGTAGCTGTCATGTCTGCCATGCCGCCAATGGCACCGGTGTTCCAAAGATTGCCAATATCCATTGTCTAAGTCCTTTCCGGCCACTGCCGATTAGCAATCGGCTGTGGGCCTTGCCCGTTGCCGATTTACTATCTTCTCAGATTGTTGGCCTGCTGTAACATCTCGTCTGAGGCGGTGATGGCTTTGGAGTTCATCTCATAGGCTCTCTGCGCCACGATCATATTCACCATCTCATCCACCACCTGCACGTTGGAGCCTTCCAGATAGTTCTGCAGTACCTTGCTCTTTTCCACGTTGGTGGTAGTAGTCTCGTTGATGGGCTGTCCGCTGGCCGCCGACTGAGCGTACAGACTGTCGTCCAAACGTTCCAGCCCCGCCGGGTTATTGAACTGTGTCAAGCCGATCTGGATTCCCAGAGGCTGGGGTACATTCCTCTCATCCGGATAGCATATGTTGCCGTCAGACGTGACGGATATCCTGCTGACTACATAATTGCTGTTCAGCGTGATGGGGCGTCCCTGGGTATCCAGTACGGACAGACCGTCGGAGGTCGTCAGCATATTGCTGCGGTTCTCTCCCAGCGCCCAGTCAAAATTACCGTTTCTGGTATAATATGTATTGCCGTCGGCTCCCCGCACCGCAAAAAATCCTTTTCCGTCTATGGCAAAAGAGGTCTCCTTCTCCGAGGAGAGCAGCGGTCCCTGCTTGCCATACAGCGCCGTGATAGAGGAGTTGCGCACACCCAGACCCACCTGGGCACCTATAGGCTTGACCGTGCCGTCCGCGTTGGTGGTCCTGCGCTGCAGATTCTGATATAAGAGGGATTTAAACTCGTTGACCTCTGTCTTATATCCCGTGGTGTTTACATTTGCCAGATTGTTGGCGATGGTGTCAATATTTGTCTGCTGCGCGATCATACCTGTGGCAGCCGTCCATAAACTCCGAACCATAACTTTTCGCTCCTATCCCTGCGCAGTGTCCGTTGGGCGCGCGCAGCTCTTATCATTTTATTTCATACTCGCCGCTACTGTACTCTTCCCAGCTGCGTTACGGCAATATTCAGACTTTCGTCATAGGTCTGTATGATCTTCTGGTTGGCCTCGTATGCTCTGGTCACACTGATCATATTCACCATCTCGGAGATCACGGACATATTGGACATCTCCAGCACGCCCGATTTTACCTCCGCGGTCCCCTGGGTCAGAGCGGCGCCTTCCACAGGCTGGAAGAAGGTGTCTCCGAATTTCTCCAGATAATCGTAGTCTTCAAAATCCGCCACCTGGATCTGAGCCACTTCCCGCTCATTCTGGTATATCCTGCCGCTGTCGTCTATTCTGGCGTCTGTCAGGGTATTCAGCTGTATCCTGCGGTTCTGGGCGTCCAGCACATACATGCCGTCGCTGTTTACCAGATAGCCCTCCTGCGTCAGGGTGAAATTGCCCGCGCGGGTATATTTTGTGGAGGTCTCGCCTTCGCCGTTGATATACTCCAGAGCAAAGAAACCGCTCCCTGCCAGCGCAAGATCATAGGTATTGTCCGTTATACGGAAAGAACCCTGGGTATAATCCGTATAGTTCTCGCCGATCTTCACGCCCAGACGGCTGTGCCCGATAGGCTGAACCGTTCCCAGGCCCACCGAGGAATCCTTGACCTTCACCGCCAGTACTTCCCGAAAGGGCTGGCTGGTGGCGCCTTCCTTTTTAAATCCCACGGTAGACGCGTTGGCAAGATTGTTAGTCAGTATGTCCATACGGTTCTGTTCGTTGCGAAGTCCCGTATGGGCGGTGTAGAGTCCTCTCAGCATGTTCCTGTCTCCTTTTTATCCTGTATAGCGGTTAGTCTTCCCGGTAACCTGCCAGGAATTCCACGTATTTGCCTGTACCGATGGCCACGGCCGTCATGGGGTCCTCCGCCGTCATCGTGTTGATACCGGTCTTGGCGGAGATAAGATCCTCCAACCCCCGCAGAAGGCTCCCGCCTCCCGTGAGCACGATGCCTCTGTCGGCGATATCCGCCGCCAGCTCCGGCGGTGTTTTTTCCAGTACACTGTGGATCGTCTCCACGATCTGCGCCGTTGTTTCCCGAAGAGCCTCTTCCGTCTCCTCGGAGGAAACTTTTACCGTCTTGGGCAGACCTGTAACCAGGTTACGGCCCCTGACGTCCATATAGTCAACCTCCGGTCTCTTGTAAGCGGAACCGATCTTGATCTTGAGATCCTCCGCGGTTCGCTCACCGATCAGCAGGTTATGTTTCTTACGCATATAGCGGACAATGGCCTCGTCAAAATCGTCTCCCGCAATCTTGATGGAGGCGCTGACTACGGTACCGCCCAGAGAGATCACGGCGATATCGGAAGTTCCGCCGCCTATGTCCACGATCATATTGCCACAGGGCTTGGAGATATCAATGCCCGCGCCGATGGCAGCCGCGATAGGCTCCTCGATGATGAACACTTCTCTGGCACCCGCCTGATAGGTGGCATCCTCCACCGCCTTTTTCTCCACTTCCGTCACGCCGCTGGGAACACATACGGCAATGCGGGGCTTGCGGAACGTTCTTTTGCCCAATGCCTTCTGAATAAAATATTTCATCATTTTCTCGGTGACGGTATAATCGGAGATAACGCCCTGACGCAGCGGCCTCACGGCCACGATATTGCCGGGTGTACGTCCCAGCATCAGCCGGGCATCCTCACCTATGGCTTTGATCTTGTTGGTATCTCTATCGAAAGCTACAACAGACGGCTCTTTCAGAACTACGCCTTTTCCTCTGATGTAAACCAAAATGCTGGCGGTACCCAAATCAATTCCAATATCAGTATACATATATTACTACCCCTTTCATGGTATACAGAATGCGCGCCGTTTAAATTAATAATGTCTCCACATTTTCCGAAAATAGTCATGCCTGTCATGGGCGCGCAGTATCAACCTACATTATACATGATAAATTTCTTTTTTCAAAGGGGTTTATAAAAATTTCATAAATTTTAAATGCGAAAAGCGGACGGTTCCCTCCGCCCTCTTTCCGCATCCGTGCTTTCCTATTTTATATCGACTGATTTCGGAACATCTTAACCCTTCTCCAACATTTTTTTGATATAAATGCCCGTGTAGGATTCCGCTTTCCCAGCCACCTCTTCCGGCGTGCCCAGGGCTATGACCGTGCCGCCCCTGTCCCCTCCCTCCGGGCCCATATCGATGATATAGTCCGCCGTCTTGATCACGTCCAGATTGTGCTCGATAACAATAACCGTATTGCCGCTGTCCGCCAGTTTGTGCAAAATCTCCACCAGCTTGTGTACGTCCGCGAAATGCAGGCCCGTGGTAGGCTCGTCCAAAATATAGACCGTCTTGCCTGTGCTGCGCCTGGACAGCTCCGTTGCCAGCTTGATCCGCTGTGCCTCGCCGCCTGAGAGCGTAGTGGACGGCTGGCCCAGCTTAACATAGGACAGACCCACGTCGTACAGCGTCCTGATCTTGTTCCGTATGGAGGGCACATTCTCAAAGAAAGGCAGCGCCTCCTCCACCGTCATATCCAGCACGTCATAAATACTCTTACCCTTATATTTTACATCCAGCGTCTCCCTGTTGTAGCGCTTGCCGCCGCATACCTCGCAGGGCACGTACACATCCGGCAGAAAGTGCATCTCGATCTTGATGATGCCGTCTCCGCTGCATGCCTCGCAGCGTCCGCCCTTCACATTGAAACTGAAACGCCCCTTGTTATATCCCCGGGCCTTGGCATCCGGTGTGGAGGCAAACAGATCCCGGATCATATCAAACACGCCTGTGTAGGTGGCCGGATTGGAACGGGGGGTACGCCCGATGGGCGACTGGTCAATGTCTATGACCTTGTCCAACTGCCCTATCCCTTCTATCCCTCTATGCTTGCCGGGAATCACTCTCGCCCGGTTCAGATCCCGGTTTAAATGCTTGTTCAGCACTTCGTTTACCAGGGAACTTTTCCCGGAGCCGGATACGCCGGTGACACAGGTCACAACACCCAGAGGGAAGGTCACGTCTATATTTTTCAGATTGTTTTCCGCAGCTCCCAGCACCTTGATATACCCGGTGGGTTTGCGGCGTTTGGCGGGCACGGGGATGGACTTTTTGCCGCTGAGGTACTGACCCGTGATGCTCTCCTCCACCTGCATGATCTCCCTGGCCGTTCCCGCCGCCACCACTTCTCCGCCGTGGGAACCCGCTCCCGGCCCGATGTCCACGATATAGTCCGCCGCCAGCATGGTATCCTCGTCATGCTCCACCACGATCAGCGTGTTGCCCAGATCCCGCAGCTGTTTTAGCGTAGCCAGCAGCTTGTCGTTGTCACGCTGATGCAGGCCGATGCTGGGCTCGTCCAGAATATAGCATACTCCCACCAGCCCCGAGCCGATCTGGGTGGCCAGACGGATTCTCTGTGCCTCGCCGCCGGAAAGGCTGGCAGTGCCTCTGGCCAGGGACAGATAGTCCAGCCCCACATCCAGCAGAAATTTCACTCTGGCCCGTATCTCCTTCAGCAACTGCCTGCCTATCATCTCCTGCTGGGACGTCAGCTGCAGGTTTGTCACAAAGTCATGGAGTTTCACGATGGACAGAGCCGTTACCTCATATATATTCTTATCCCCCACCGTAACCGCCAGGGATTCCTTTTTCAGACGCATGCCCTTGCACTCTTTACAGGGAGTGACACGCATAAAAGTCTCATACTCCGCTTTTAGGGATTCGGAACCCGATTCCCGGTAGCGGCGCTCCAAATTGAGTAACATGCCTTCAAAAGCAATGGGATATTCTCCTTTTCCCCGCTGCCCTTCATAGATAACGTTTACTTTCCTGCCATTCGTCCCGTGAACCAGGATATCCTTGATACTGTCCGGGTAATCCTTATACGGCGTGTCCAGATCAAAGTTATACTCCCCGCTCAGGGCCTGCAGCAGAGCGTTGGTAAAACTGCCCTTGGAGTTACAGGACTGCCAGCCCGGAACCACGATGGCTCCCTGATTGATGGACAGCTCCTGGTTGGGAATGACCAGCTCCATATCAAACTCCATCTTATACCCCAGACCGTAACACACCGGACAGGCACCGAAGGGATTGTTAAAGGAAAAGCTGCGGGGTTCCACCTCGCTGATGCTGATACCGCAGTCGGGACAGGAGAAACTCTGGGAGAAATTTAAGGGTTCCCCGCCGATCACATCCACCTCCAGCAGCCCTTCCGCCAGCTCCAGCACGTCCTCTATGGAGCCGGCCAGACGTTTCTGTATGCCCTCTTTCACCACCAGACGGTCCACCACGATCTCTATATTGTGCTTGATATTTTTTTCCAGGGATATATCCTCGGACAGCTCATAGAGATTGCCGTCCACCCGCACTCTCACATAGCCGCTTCTCTTGGCCCTGTCAAACACTTTTTCATGCATGCCCTTTCTGCCTCTCACCACCGGGGCCAGAAGCTGTATACGGGCGCCCTCCCCCAGCTCCATGATCCGGTCTACCATCTGGTCTACGGTCTGGCGGGCTATGACCCTGCCGCATTTGGGACAGTGGGGAATACCGATGCGGGCGTACAGCAGACGGAAATAGTCATAGATCTCCGTCACCGTGCCCACCGTGGAACGGGGATTGCGGTTGGTGGATTTCTGATCTATGGAGATGGCGGGAGACAGGCCGTCAATGCGCTCCACATTGGGTTTCTCCATCTGTCCCAGAAACTGTCTGGCGTAGGAGGACAGAGACTCCATATACCGGCGCTGCCCCTCTGCATAGATGGTATCAAACGCCAGGGAAGACTTGCCGGAGCCGGACATGCCTGTCAGCACCACAAACTCGTTTCTGGGGATATTCACATCGATATTTTTCAGATTGTGTTCGTTGGCTCCCCGTATTTTGATGTATTCCTTTTTGGGCAGCATCTTCTTAACTTCTTCCATGCCGTTAATCATTCCTCCAATTCACTCAGTTTTGTCTTCAGTTCCAGCATCTTGTCGCGCAGCTGGGCAGCTGCCTCGAAATTCAGCTCCGCCGCCGCTTTCCGCATCTTTTTCTGCACGTCGGCTATGAGTTTATCCAGTTCCTTGCGGCTCATGGATTCCGGATCTTTTTCAAACCGCACCTCTTCCTGGGCGATCTCTCTGGATATGCTGATCAGATCCCGGACCGCTTTCCTGATGGTCTGAGGCGTGATGCCGTGGGCTTTGTTATAGGCAGTCTGAATGGCCCGGCGTCGGTTGGTCTCGTCGATAGCCATGCGCATGGAATCCGTGATCACATCCGCGTACATGATCACGTGACCGTCCGAATTGCGGGCCGCCCTGCCTATGGTTTGGATCAGAGAGGTGCCGCTGCGCAGGAATCCCTCCTTGTCCGCGTCCAGTATGGCTACCAGCGTGATCTCCGGGATATCCAGACCTTCCCGGAGCAGATTGATACCCACCAGCACATCGAATACATCCAGACGCATATCCCGGATGATCTCCGCCCTCTCCAAGGTATCAATATCCGAGTGGAGATACCTTACCCGTATGCCCACTTCCTTCATATAATCCGTGAGATCTTCTGCCATGCGCTTGGTCAGTGTGGTGATCAGCACCTTGTTGTGCTTTTCCACCTCTCTGTTCACTTCTCCGATCAGATCGTCCACCTGGCCCTCCACCGGGCGCACGTCCACCTGGGGGTCCAACAACCCTGTGGGCCGGATGATCTGCTCCGCCCGGAGCAGTTCGTGTTCCTCCTCGTACTTGGCAGGGGTGGCGGACACAAAAAGGATCTGGTCGATATGGGCCTCGAACTCCGGGAAATTGAGGGGCCTGTTGTCCAGCGCCGACGGCAGCCTGAACCCGTAGTCCACCAGCGTAGTCTTGCGGGATCTGTCCCCGGCATACATGGCCCCGATCTGGGGTATGGTCATATGGGACTCGTCTATGATGATCAGATAATCGTCCCCGAAATAATCCATCAGACATTTGGGCGGTTCCCCGGGTTTGGCACCGCTCAGATGTCTGGAATAATTCTCTATACCGGAACAAAAACCTGCCTCCCGCAGCATCTCCACATCGAAGTTCGTGCGCTCCGCGATGCGCTGGGCCTCGATCAGCTTGTCCTCCCCCTTAAAAAACCGTATCCGCTCCTCCAGCTCTATCTCGATATTGTCACAGGCCCGCCGGATCTTATCCGCCGCCACCACATAGTGGGAGGCCGGAAATATGGCGATATGGTTAAGCGCCGCGTGTACCTTGCCCGTCAGAGGTTCCACCTCCGAGATACGGTCGATCTCATCCCCGAAAAATTCCACCCGGATCAAGAAGTCTCCTCCCTGGGCGGGATAGATCTCCACCACGTCTCCCCTCACCCGGAACGTACCTCTCTGGAGATCCATGTCGTTGCGGTCGTATTGTATATCGATCAGCTCCCGCAGTACCCGGTCCCGGTCCTTGACCATGCCGGGCCGCAGAGACACGATCATCTCCTGATAGTCGTCGGGACTGCCCAGACCGTAGATACAGGACACGCTGGCAACCACGATCACATCCCGGCGCTCGGACAGGGAGGCGGTGGCGGACAGCCGGAGCTTGTCGATCTCGTCATTCACGGATGAATCCTTGGCAATATAGGTGTCGGAGGAGGGCACATAGGCCTCCGGCTGGTAATAATCATAATAGGACACGAAATATTCTACCGCATTTTCCGGGAAAAATTCCTTGAATTCGCCGTAGAGCTGTCCGGCCAGGGTCTTGTTGTGAGCGATGATAAGCGTGGGTTTATTCAGCGCCGCGATCACATTGGCCATGGTAAACGTCTTGCCGGAACCGGTGACACCCAGCAAAGTCTCGCACTGATTGCCCTGCCTAAAGCCTTCCACCAGTGCCTCTATGGCCTGGGGCTGGTCGCCGGTGGGCTGATATTCCGAATGTAGTTTAAAGCATTTCTGTTCGCCTTGCATCAAAGTCTCCTCCCGCTCTAAACGCAAGTTTGATCATATCCTGATTAGGTGCGCATCAACGCATATTCTGTCCAAAGAAGTAAAGCTGCGGAACGCTTTACTCATTGTACCATACGGATTTTTATTTGTATAGATGTAAACGCCAAATTTAGAACATTTGTTCCGAAAATCTGTTCTGCGCTGCGATATCATATTCACCAGAGCAAAATAATAGCAGGATATCTCCCCTGGATATCCTGCTATTATACCCTGACAGGCATTATTTGACTCCTGTCCGTACTACTCCATCATATCCTCCAGCACCTGTTTGGCCCTGTACAACTGATTGTCAAAATCGCCGTTGTAATAGGCCTCTGCGTCAAAAGGACATTCCACGTCCGGCTCGATGCCCGTGCCGTGAATATTGCGGCCCTTGGGCGTATAATAGCTGCTGACCGTGATCTTGATGGCGGAGCCGTCCTCCAATTTCATCAACTGCTGTACAATGCCTTTTCCGAAAGTAGTGGTTCCCACCAACGTACCTTTGTTATAATCCTGTATAGCCCCCGAAAGCAGCTCCGACGCGCTGGCGCTGTTGCCGTCCACCAGCACCACCAGCGGCAGATCAAACTCGTTGCTGCCGTCGCACCGGTACTCCTCACGCTTGCCGTACTTATTTTCCGTATAGACCACCAGCCCCTCCGGCAGCAGCATCCTGGCCACATCCACCACCGCGTTGACGCTTCCGCCCGGATTTCCTCTCAAGTCCAGCACCAGGCCCTTCATCCCCTTATTGCGGGACGTCTGTAATGCCTCCTGAAACTGTCCCGGTGTCACATCGTCAAACTCTATGATACGGATATAGGCCATACCGTCTTCCATCATTTCGTGTTCTACCGTGGGTATCTCCACCTGTCTGCGCTCCACCGCCAGATCCATGTACTCGCCGTCCCGGTAAATGGTTATGTTCACGGAAGTACCTTCCTCTCCCTTGATCAGGCTTACCACCTTATCCAGGTCCATGCCGTATGTGGATACTCCGTCCACCTCAAAAATGATATCGTTGGGACGCAGCCCCGCCTCCTCCGCCGGGGAGCCGGGGATCGGGCTGTTGATCTTGGGATAGTTGCGCTCTATGTCCTGGGCCACATAGGCCCCGATCCCGTAATAAGCGCCTGTAGTCTGCTCCATAAAGGTGTTAAAGTCGTCAGCGTTAAAATAGCTGGTGTAGGGATCGCCCACCGCGTCCATCAGTCCCTGATATACCCCGTTCTCCAGAGCTTGCCGGTCAATATCATCCTTATAATAGTATTGATCGATCATGTATTTCAATATGTCGACCTTCTCCGATACCGCCTGGCCCAGCGTAGCGTTCTGCCCGGCGTTGTCCGCATTGACCTGCTGGCTGTTCCGGGAGCCATCCTCCACTTTCTTCTGAATCTGATACCCAAGATATCCCACGCACACCACCAGCAGCGCAGTGACAATGCCCACTGCCATTCCCGCTATAAAATGCCCTTTTCCGCTGGTCTGCCGTCTGTTCTGCTGCTCATATATCTCCATGCCGACTCCTATCCGCCCGCCCTTGGCGGGCATATCTGTCACAAACCGCTCTTCCGTCTTTTCCCGTTAAGGAGAAATGTAATTCCAGGGGGAGACATACTCCCCGTTAAGCCGCACGCTGAAGTGCAGATGCGGTCCAGTGGAGCGCCCGGTGGAACCCACCGCCGCAATGGTATTGCCTCTGGCCACCACATCGTCTTTTTTTACATACAATTTTGAAGCATGCATATAGATCGTATACAATCCGCCCCCATGGTCTATCATCACATAGTTGCCCATGGTGGAGCTGTAATCCGCCGCGACTACGATCCCGTCATAGGCTGCATAGATAGCGGTTCCTTTTGGCGA
The DNA here is from genome assembly GCA_910577235.1 of uncultured Acetatifactor sp. Classification (GTDB taxonomy): domain Bacteria; phylum Bacillota; class Clostridia; order Lachnospirales; family Lachnospiraceae; genus Acetatifactor. The sequence goes on from CAJTMX010000030.1 coordinate 13,068, forward strand.
GGCCAGATCCACGCCGTTATGGAACTGCGGTACATGAAGGGTGGGATGCGTGCGCATGCCGTATTCGTCCGAAATCCTGGTGTAGGAGGCCAGAGGAAACTTAAATGTGCCGCCGTCGTAGGTCAGCACCTTACCGCTGCTGGCAAGTATCCTCTTTTTCTCATCCTCCACCGCTTTTTCCAGCGCGGATATCAGTTCTTCCTGGGCCTTGATATCCGCCTCGTATTCATCGATAGACTGCTCGCCGGTGCTGATCCTCTGTTCATAGGCGTCCAGCTCCCGGGCTTTCTGATCCATCAATTCTTCCAGAGCCGCCTGCTCGATCTCCACGCCCGCCTTGGCCTCATCTAAAAATGCCTTATCCTGCTCCAGCTGGGCCTTGCACAGTTCCACATACTCCCGGGTCTGTATAAAGGACTCCAGCATCTGGTTATCGTAATCAGCCACCTGTTCCATGTAATAACTGCGATTCAGGAAATCCGCAAAGCTGGTAGATCCCAAAAGCATCTCCAGAAAATAATTCTCGCCTCTCTCATAACTGAATTTTATGCGGTTGGACATTGTTTCATACTGATTGGCTTCCACTTCCATAGCATGCTCCAGCTGTCTGCCCGCCTCCTCGATATCCGTCTCCTTATCGGCGATCTGTATCTTGAGCTCCGCGATCTTCTGCTCGATCTGGGCCATGTTCTCGTCCAACTTGGCCACATAGCTCTTCAGATCCTTTTTCTCCTGCTCCAGCTGCTGAACCAGTTTTTTGATATCGGAGAGACCGTTTTTCAGCTGGTCTCTCTCATTCTGCGCATTGTCGATCTGATCCTCCATCTCCCGGATGGAGTCCGATGTGATATTGGACAGATTGGTGGCATATACCCGGGGTTCCCCCGCGCCGCACAACAGCACTGTCGCCAATACCAGACATCCCGTAATCTTCCATTTTCTCATGATTGCCTCTGTATACATATCGCGTTTTTTCCGCGTCATAACGTCAATGGGTACTTAATCTTCGTATCTCGTTTACCGCCGTTTGCCTGGCTTTTTCCGCCTTACACATGTAAGTGTTTGCGCACGGTGGAAAAGCTGCCGATAAAGCCGATGCCTACGCCCACGCCCAGGCACACCGGCGTCAAGAAACCGAAAATGGTCTCTGAGGGCAGAAACTGCAGCAAATTGGCCAGCATGGAGAATTTTTCCGCGGTATAGGTCAGCACGCTGTCATAGGCATAGTGGATTCCCCACAGGGGGATCGCCGCACCGATCAGACCGATCAGAATTCCTTCCAGTACAAAGGGGGCGCGCACGAAAAAGTCCGTAGCGCCGATATACTTCATAATGTTGATCTCCTCCTTGCGCACCGAGATACCGATGGTCACGGTATTGCTGATCAGGAACACGGACACTGCCAGCAGCACCGCGATAATACCCAGCGACACATATCCGATCAGCAGATTCACACCGCCCAGCGTGTTGGCCGTCAGAGCGGAATACCTCACCAGCCGCACCCCCTCGATGGAATACAGATAAGTCACCAGGGCGTCCTGAAGGGACACATCGCTCAAGTATACCACATAATTCATATCTTTATACAGCGGATTAGTGGGATATCCCGCAATAAACTCATCCACTCTGTCGCCGAAATATATCTTCTGGTAATCTGCCCATGCCTCCTCCGCGGAAATATAAACCACCTCCGACACCTCGGCGCGGCTGCTGATCATACGGCCGATCTCCTCTATCCGGTTATCGGTGATACCCTCCTCAAAAAATACGGTTACGCACACATTCTCCTCCATGCTCCTGACCATATTCTGAAAATTCGACACGATGGCGTAAAGTACGCCAAACAAAAACAGACACGCGGAGATGGTGGCAATGGATGCCAGAGAATACCACTTATTGCGGAACAGATTGCGGAATCCCTGTTGTATGGTATAAAAAAATGTACTAATCTTCATCGTCTATATATGCCCCTTCCTCTTCGTCGCTGATGATCACGCCCTTTTTCATAGTAACCACGCGTTTCTGCATAGCATTGACGATCTCACGGTTATGGGTAACTACCACCACTGTGGTTCCGGCCTCATTGATCTCCTCCAGCAATTTCATGATATCCCAGGAGTTCTTGGGGTCCAGATTGCCGGTAGGCTCATCCGCCAGCAGAATGGAAGGATTGTTTATCAGCGCCCTGGCCAGAGCCACTCTCTGCTGCTCGCCTCCGGAGAGCTGCTTGGTCTTGGCCTTGTATTTACCGGCCAGGCCCACGGTGGCCAGAATGGCAGGCACATTGCGCCTGATCTCCCGCCCCGGCACCTCCACGATGCGCTGGGCAAAGGCTACATTCTCGTATACATTTCTGTCGTTCAACAGACGGAAATCCTGAAACACCACGCCCAGATTGCGGCGCAGTCTGGGAATCTCCCGGCTGCGAAGCTTAGCCATGTCCTTGCCCATCACATAGACCTGGCCCGAGCTGGAAACCAGCTCCCGCAGGAGCAGCTTGATCAGCGTAGACTTGCCGGAACCGCTGTCTCCCACGATGAACACAAACTCACCCCTGCGTATTTTAAGAGATATCCCGTTCAGCGCCGGAGAACCGGTGGAGTAGGATTTGCTCACATTGTCCAGGCATATTACACCGTTCTCCTCGATGAATTTCGCCTGCTGCTTTTTTTTCAGATCTTTTTTTCTCATGCGTTCCTCATTTCGTTATTTCAGCTCCGCTTTTCCCCTCCCGGCGCACATTTCCTGTGATCCGTTCCGGGCCGCCTTCCCGTCCCGACACGGACCGGCGCACTGCACGGGGATATATTGTTTACGGGATATGCTGTTTATTTAAAATTCAAAATTCTCCATGTACTTCATATACTTTACCACCATCAGCGCGATCTTGAAAGTGATAGCGTCCTCAAATACCCGCAGGTCCAGCCCGGTACTCTTTTGCAGCTTATCCAAACGGTACACCAGCGTATTGCGGTGAATGAACAGCTGCCTGGAAGTCTCGGACACATTCAGGCTGTTCTCAAAGAATTTATGTATCGTCGTCAGAGTCTCCTCATCGAACTCATCCGGACTCTTACCGCCAAATATCTCCCTGATGAACATTTTGCACAGCGGGATCGGCAGTTGATAGATCAGCCTTCCGATCCCCAGAGCGCTGTAGGCGATTACATCCCTCTCGTCAAAAAATATCCTGCCCACATCCAGGGCCATCTTGGCCTCCTTGTAGGAACGGCTGACCTCTTTGATCTCTTTGATCACGGTGCCGTATGCGATATGTACCCCTTTCAGACCTTCCTTCTGCAAGGCAGCGCAAAGTCCCCTGGCCGCCTTGTCGATCTCCTTGCCGTTGTCGGACTCCGACAGGTCTTTTACCACGATGACATTGTTCTCATCCACCGCGGTGACAAAATCCTTACCGTTGCTGCCAAAATATGCCCTGACCAGCTCCAGCGCATTGTTGTCCTTGCCGTTCTCTGACTCAACGATCATCACCACCCGGCTCACATCCATCTGAATATGCAGTTTCTTGGCGCGGCTGTAGATATCCACCAGCAGCAGATTGTCAAGCAGCAGGTTCTTGATAAAATTGTCCTTATCAAAACGCTCTTTATAGGCTACCATCAAATTCTGTATCTGGAAAGCGCTCATCTTTCCGATCGTATACACATCCTCGCCGCCGGCGATAACCAGCACATACTCCAGTTGCTGCTCATCGTAAACCTTGAAAAACTGATATCCCTGAATCTCCTGGGAATCTGCCGGAGATTTGGCAAACTCCGCCGCCGCCTTACCGATGCCGGACATGTCGGAGGTATACGCCACCGGCTTGCCGTCAGCATCCATCACGCAGATATCGACCCTTGCAATTCCTTTCAACCCGTCTATGGTACTCTGCAAGATCTGATTTGATATCATATTTTCTACTCCTTTTCCTGTGTGAGTGTCTTCCCATCATAAGCATATGGGCATTAGTAAAAATGCTGAAAATTCCATTTAATACAAATGTACAAAAAAATCACAGAAAAAGCAATAGCTTTTTGTGAAAAATTAATGGAGAATTAGTCACAAAAAAGGTGGCAGGCTCTTTTTCTCATGCCCCACCACCCCTATAGTCGGTAAAAATAACCAATTCGTTACAGGCGAATATCCACATTGCCGCCCACAGCCGGATTCACACTGAGCTCCATAGCTGCCGCGTCCATCATCTGCACCATTTCGGCCCCCATATCCTTGCCCAGATCAATGGCCTTACTCAACATCTTGATCCCCACCTGAGATTTCACATCCATCATCGCCATATCCATTGACAGTCCCGCAATATCCATACTTACCTCTTTCCCGCGTGCGCCGGCTCCGCCTGCGCCGCCGCTTTGATCCGTATATGTTTATCTTAACACATCAGCCGCATTTTGCCAAGTGGTAAATTATAAAACAAGCTGCAGTACGATCACCGCCGCGCATATCAGAATACCCAAAGCCAGCGGAACGCTCATAAGCCTGTCCCCCTTTATTTTCCGGCTGCGCCACAGTTCCCGCAGATCCTCCCTGTGCCCCTCGCGCCCGGCGATCCATGCCAGCACACAACCCGCCAACGGTGTGCTGCAGGTGGCTATCACCGCGTAAACGCTGATGACCAGCAGCAATTCCTCTCCGCCAAGGCTACTCTCCGCCGCCTCCATCATCTGCTCCATGGCTCCTGTATCCATGCCGTCCATGGCGAACATCAGCAAAACGGACAGACCGTTGACGCACATATGGCAGATAAATGCCGGAAGCATACTACCGGTGGCTTCCACCAGCAGAGCCAGCGCGATACCTATGACGAACGCGTAACAGGCCTGATTCAGATTCATATGCATCATGCCGAACAACAGGCTGCTCAGCAGCAGCGCTTTCAATCGGTTTCCCTGCTGGCGGTAACTGCGGTAGAGCACCCCTCTGAAAGCCAGTTCCTCCGAAAACGGGCCGTAGACCGCTATGCCCAAAAACATCCCCCACAGGGGCAGCTGCGCGATCTGGGGACCGAGCCCCGCAACTGTGTTGTCCGTAACCAGCATGGAGAGCGCATTCACCAACGTGATCAGCGGCTCCAGCAGCAGAGTAAACAGAACCGTCATCAACACGGTGGAAACATGAACCCTTTTCAGCCCGCAAAAGGCAACCGGGCGTGATTCGCCTGCCGCCAGGAACAAAACTGCCGGCAGCCAGATCGTGATCTCGGACACCACAATATTTACCGCCATATTCTCCACGATCTCGTATATCGCCGGAACAAACGACACCAGGAGACTCAGGCCGGCATGAGACGCAACAATGAACAGAAACATCCAATTCGCTTTTTTTGTATTCATACCCTTCGTATCACCTTCTCTGTGATCTGTATCTTTCCCGCTTTCAGCAGACTGCCCACCGCGCGTTTAAACTCGTTCTTGCTCATGCCGGTCTCACGCAGGATAATGGCCGGAGACACCTTATCGTTAAAGGGCAGCACCCCGTCGTAGCTGTCTATGATCCCCAGCAGCCGTTCCGCGTCCTCGTGGATCTGCAGATATGCTTTCTCCCGGATGCTCAGCACCAGCCTGCCGTCGGGCTGCACTTTCGTCACTCTGGCCCGCAGATCTTCGCCCAGTTCCACATTGCCGTAGAGCTCCTTTTTAGGCAGCAGCGCGGAATATATATTGTCCACCGCCACAAAGACGCCGTACTCGTCGCTGGAGGCATAGGCCCGCCCCACCACCTGATCGCCCGCGTGATAGGGGCTGTCCGATCGCAGATTGTGATACACGTTCATTGTGGCGCACAAGCGCTGGCTCTTGTCGATATATAGAGACACCAGAACCTCCTCCCCCTCTTTCACCCGTTTTACCTGTTGGCGAAATGGCAGCAGCAGATCTTTCTCCAGTCCCCAGTCCAGAAAAGCTCCCACCTTGCCGGTCTGCGCCACTGTCAGCAGCGCCACCTCTCCCATCATCAGTTTCGGCGTATTGGTGGTGGCGATCATTCTGTCCTTGGAATCCTTGTATAAAAATACTTCCAGCTGTTCTCCCACCTGCGCTCCGGGCGGCACCTGTTTTAGCGGCAGCAGCACACGGTCCTCCGTGTCATTGTGGCGCTGTGCCAGATACACGCCGAACTCCACCTTTTTCACAATATATAAAGTCTGCTTTTCTCCTAATCTCATCTTTTCCTCGTTTCCGTCTGCATTACTCTGTGTCCGCAGCGGGCCGTAATCCCGCCCTCCCGGCCTTATCCGGCAAATTCCACCACCGCGTAGGGCTTTCCCTCGGGGCTTTGCAGGGATACGATACAGCGTTCCGCGTCCCGCACCACATACGGGATCAGCTCATCCCCCAGATGCGCCTGCATTTTATACTCCGCCCTGATCTGCCCAATGACAAAATCCGGCGGCAGGCTGTCCATTGCCATGTCCACAAACTGCACATTGTTCACATGATTGTTGGTATCCAAGTGGTGTTTTTTCACCAAAACCGGCTCCTCCCGGACCCCTCCCCCCGGCACCGCGATCTTTCTGTCCGCGTATTCCATGGGCAAACGCTGATCCAACACATACACCTGTTTCATCTTGTCCGTGGGATATGCCATGGTCTGTTCCTTCAGATTCAGCAGAGTCCACAGCGAATTGGCCTGGGCAAGAATCTCCCCCTCTTTGGTCCTCATAAAAAAGTTGCGGAATCCGAAACATCCCTTAAACCCATAGGGAAAAGTACCTATCTCCACTTCCTCACACAGTTTGGGATAACGGCTCACCACGATCTGCCAGGACGAGAGCACCCACACCAGATTGTTGTCTTTCAAATAGTCGCCGCCCACGCCCAAGGCCTCTGACTGAAAGGTGGAACCGTCCTGAAAATAATTCATCAAAGCTGCCAGAGTCAGTCTGGCCTGGCTGTCACACTCGCTGTACCGTATCCGGCTGTCAAAAGTATACATAAAACTCCTCCCATGGATATCCCGGATTTTCCGGTCATACCGCGCAAACAAAAACCGCGGGATTCACATATTGATTATTGCACACCCGGACAGGCTTGTCAAATATATGTCCCGAGGGCACATTGCCCGGATAAAAAAACACCCGGCAGCACAGACCGCCGAGTGTTCCATATAGCAGCGCTACAAGGATTCGAACCTTGAAATGACGGAGTCAGAGTCCGTTGCCTTACCGTTTGGCGATAGCGCTATTTCTTGACTACTTGATGAATTATACACGAAGTATTTCCATTTTGCAATAGGAAAATGCAAAAAATTTAAAATTTTGGTAAAAGGATTAAAAACAGCTGCTCAGGCATACCTGGCAGCTGTTCCATGATCCACTGTACTTCGCCCTTTAGGGCTGCATTTTATACAAAGTCAGCGTAGCGGGCACTTCCCTGTACATTGTATGTTCCGTCAGATGTATAGCCGTTGGCGGCGTTGGCCTGAGTAGTCATATAGAAATCTACCAGCGACGCGTTGGTGGCAATGGAGGAACCAAAGTCCTTGAAGAACTTCTGTACCTGTGACATATCCGAATTCTTAAAGGTGTCCTCATCAATACTCATTTTGCCCTTGCGGTCCACGCTGATCCCGAACTTCTTGAGCGCGTCCTCATTGTTCGCCGTCTTCTCCCTGATGTAGGACAGATTGGCCACTACGCCGGAGTTGGAACTGGACCCGGCAGTGTCAAACATCCGATTATAGCTGTTCACAAAGCTCTTTGCCGTGGCAAAAATCTTGTCAACATCATATTTCTCCTCGCCGTCCTTATCCAATATCTTTTTAAACAGCGCCTCGGACGCGAGAGCTTTGCTGTCCGCCTTGAGAGAGGCTGCACCGGAAAGGGCTGTGCTGCTGTCAGAATCCGTCTTGTCGGTAGAAGTACCTGTAGTGGCCGAGGTGCCTGCAAACCGAAGACGGGAGGCAACCACGGAGCCGTAGCTCATGATATTCTTGGAAGAAAACAGTTCCTGCGCCTTGGAAACGCCGTCGGCTGTCTTCACCATGGATTCGTCAAAAGTAAGGGTCCCGTTGGAATTGACCTTGACGCCGATCTCCGCAAGTTTATCCGCGTTGGCGGCGGTACTGCTCATCACGTTTGCCACATATGCCGTTTTATGGGTCAGCGTGGAGCCTTTGGCCGCATTTACAACATCATTGTAATCCGCCACATATGCTTTCAAAGCGGTTGTCACTTTGTCTACCGCGCTCTTACCGTTTGCCGTATCCGTGAAAGTCTTGTCGTTCTGCAGCGCGGAAACGGAAGACTTCAGATTAGAAAGTCCCGATGTCAGTTTGGTGTTCGCCTCCTGCACTTCCTTGGAAACCTTCGGATTCCTCTTCTCCTCCAGGAGCTTGTCGATTATGTTGTTCGAGCCGGTCTTTTGACCGCCCGCGCTGCCTGAGGCCTGCTCCGATCTGTAATAGGCCTTCATCAGCTTACCGTAACTGCCGTTCTTGATGGACGCATAGTCCATGAGGAAGTTGCTGCTTCCCACACCTGCGGCACCGCTCCCCAGACTGGAGAACATGAATGAATAGTCGCTCTTTGCGTTAATGTTAATACCCATAATTTTTACCTCCGTGTATACCCTGTACCACGTCCTGTGATACCGCCGGGTATTCTTTCCTGCGCATCCTTGCTGTTACCGGTTCCTTTTATATATCTGCCGTTTACTGTATTTTACCATATTATCGGCAGGAATGCACTACATACTTATATACATTTTATAGTCTTTTTGTGCTTTACACCTCAAAAATCAGCTCTCCGTAGGAGGGCACGGGCCACACTTTTTTATCCACCAGCATTTCCAGGGCGTCCACCGGGAGCCGCAGAGCGTCCATAGCCCTCTTTACCGTATCCATATAGAAAAATGCCTGGGCTTTGGCGTCCGGCATGGCCACGGCCTGCGCGGTAACCCTTTCCAGCTCCTTCAGCGCCTTTCTGGCAGCTGCCAGCCCTTGGCTCACTTCGCTTAAAAGCTCCGTCTGCACGCTGCTGTCAGCCCCCGCCTCCCTCACCGCGATCACGGTGTCCGCAAGGGTTTTGGTATAGCCCACCACAGCGGGGATATACCGCTTGTTGGCCATATTGATCATGGTCAGCGCCTCGATATTGACGGTCTTGGCGTAGGTCTCGTACAGGATCTCCTCCCGGGACTCCAGTTCCACTCTGGTGAAGATCCCAAACTTTTCAAACAGCCGGATTGCCTTATCGGTGGTGAGCGTGCCGGCCGCCTCCACCATGGTCCTGATGTTGGGCAGCCCCCGGCGCTCCGCCTCCTTTACCCACTCCTCCGAATAGCCGTCGCCGTTAAAAATGATACGCTGATGTCTGCTCATATATTCCTTGATCAGATCGTGTACCGCCAGCTCAAACGCCTTGCCGGCCGCCATCTCCGCCTCCAGAGTATCCGCCGCCTCGCAGAAAGCCTCCGCCACGATGGCGTTCAGCGTGGTGTTGGGGCTGGCGATGGAGTCCGCGGAGCCTACGGTGCGGAACTCAAACTTGTTGCCGGTAAAGGCAAAGGGCGACGTTCTGTTGCGGTCCGTGGCGTCCTTTTCAAAGTCAGGCAGAGTGGACACACCGGTCTCCAGCTTGCCTCCCTCGATCAGATGGGCCGCCTCCCCGGTCTCCACCAGCTGTTTTACCACATCGTCCAGCTGCTCTCCCAAAAACATGGAGATGATGGCGGGAGGGGCCTCGTTGGCACCCAGTCTGTGATCGTTGCCCACATCGGAGGCGCTTTGGCGCAGCAGATCCGCATGGGTGTCCACCGCCTTCATGATACAGGCCAGCACCAGCAGGAACTGAATGTTGGCGTTGGGCGTATCGCCGGGGTCCAGCAGATTCACTCCGTTGTCCGTGCACAGGGACCAGTTGTCATGCTTGCCGGAACCGTTTACTCCCGCAAACGGTTTCTCGTGCAGCAGGCAGGTCAGCCCGTGGCGGCCCGCCACTTTTTTCATGGTCTCCATGACCAGCTGATTGTGATCCACCGCGATATTGGCGGTCTCGTATATGGGGGCCAGCTCGTGCTGGGCGGGAGCCGCCTCATTGTGCTGGGTCTTGGCGGTGACGCCCAGTTTCCACAGCTCGATATTCAGATCTTTCATATAAGCGCCAATGCGCTCCCGGATGGTTCCGAAGTAGTGATCCTCCAGCTCCTGTCCTTTGGGGGCGGGGGCACCGAACAGCGTGCGGCCCGCAAAGATCAGGTCCTCCCGTTTCAGATACTTCTCCCTGTCCACCAAAAAATACTCCTGCTCCGCGCCTACGCTGGGCACCACCTTGGTGGCCTTGTTATCGCCAAAGAGCCGCACGATGCGCAGGGCCTGCTGGCTGATGGCCTCCATGGAGCGCAGCAGAGGAGTCTTTTTGTCCAAAGCCTCCCCGGTGTAGGAACAGAACGCCGTGGGGATGCACAGGATCACACCGGTGGCGTCCTCCTTCAGAAAAGCGGGGGAAGTCATATCCCAGGCCGTATAGCCTCTGGCCTCAAAGGTGGCCCGCAGGCCCCCGGAGGGAAAAGAGGAGGCGTCCGGCTCGCCCTTGATCAGTTCCTTGCCGGAAAATTCCAGCAGCATACGGCCCTCGCCGTCAGGGTGGGACACGAACGCGTCATGTTTTTCCGCCGTGATGCCGGTCAGCGGCTGAAACCAGTGGGTATAATGGGTGGCACCGTTCTCCACGGCCCAGTCTTTCATGGCTTTGGCCACCACGTCCGCCGTTGCCAGGGGCAGTTCTCCGCCCTGCTCCGTCACACGCCTCACCTCGGCAAATACCTGTTTGGGCAGCCTTTCCTTCATTTTGCCCACGGTAAACACCCTGCTGCCAAAAAGTTCCTCCACATTTATCATATCGCTCATACAGCCATACTCCTTTTTCATCACGCGTCTTTTTTATGTATATTCAGTATGTATATGGGAATATTTCCGCGCCATTCTTAACCTAAGATACCTTTTTTCCCATAAAAAAGCAATACCTAATTTACGGATTCCGCAGTCGTGTTGCGAACCCGCAGCAGGTCGTAAGGCTCCGGGACCTGAGACAGCCGCAGCCAGATCAGCTCTCTGGCGTGGGGACAGCTGTCCACAGGCTGCATTTCCTCATTGTACATGGCCTCCACCGTCACCTCCACATTGTCGCCGAAGGGTTTCATGATCTCGATCCGGTCGCCCACGCGGAACTTGTTGCGCTGCTCTATGCGGGCCAGGTCCCTCCCGGGCATGATCTCCCGGACCCATCCCAGATATATATATTCGTTCACATAGGTACTGTTGTCGTAGATCTGGTTATTTTCATCCGGCTTGCCAAAATAAAAGCCGGTGGAGAATTGCCGGTACGTGCATTTGGCGATCTCCGCCCGGTACCAGTCCATATTCCGCCTGTATTTATCTTCGCTTTCAAAAAAGTCGTCTATGGCCCTGCGGTAGGTTCTGGCCACCGCCGCCACATACAGAGCCGTCTTCATGCGCCCTTCAATCTTGAAACTGTCTATCCCCGCCGCTGCCAGCTGGGGAATATACTCTATCATACATAAATCCCGGGAGTTAAAGATAAAGGTTCCCCGTTCATTCTCATATACCGGCAGATATTCCCCCGGTCTGGTCTCCTCCGCCACCGCGTATTTCCAGCGGCAGGGATGGGTACAGGCTCCCTTGTTGGCGTCCCTTCCGGTAAAATAATTGCTGAGCAGGCAGCGGCCGGAGTAGGAGACGCACATGGCCCCATGAATAAAACTCTCTATCTCCATCTGTGGAGGGATGTGCCGCCGTATCTCGCCGATCTCCGCCAGGGACAGCTCCCGGGCGCTCACCACTCTCTTCGCCCCCAACTGCCACCAGAACAGGTAGGTCTGATAGTTGGTGTTGTTGGCCTGGGTGGAAATATGTATTTCCGCCTGGGGCCAGACCTCCCGGGCAATCAAAAACAGCCCGGGATCTGCGATGATCAGGGCATCCGCCCGCTGGGGTTTCATATCCCGCAATTCCTCAAAATACTGTTTCGCCCCCTCCAGGTCGCCGTTATGAGCCAGAATGTTGGCAGTCACATATACTTTCACTCCATGCTCATGGGCAAAGGCGATTCCCTCGGCCATCTCCTCCATAGAGAAATTCCTGGCCTTGGCCCGCAGGCCATATGCCTCTCCGCCGATGTAGACCGCATCCGCCCCAAATATCACCGCCGTACGCAATACCTCCAAACTGGAGGCAGGGACCAGCAGTTCCGGTTTTTTACGTTCCATATTTCCTCTCTCCCACATACCGCCGGCCTTGCCTGCGGCATTGCTCCAATCAGTGTTTGAAATGTCACCCGGGGGCACTCCTGCTCATTCTCACGGCCCTTTCTCTTCACATATGCGCTCAGGCTCCCGTTTTACGCTCAGCGTCACCCCGTCTCCCAGCGGCAGTATGCAGGTCTCCAGCAGGGGGTGATGTGTCAGCTCATAGAGATATTCCCGCATTCTGGCATGTATGGTCCGGTTGCGGCGGGTCACCGCAAACCGGGACTCTACCACGTCCCCGTCCTGCAATACATTGTCCGACACCAGCAGGCCGCCCCGGGGCAGCAGACGCAGTACATCCGGCAGGAAATGGATATACTGCCCTTTGGCGGCATCCATGAAGATCAGCTGATATTCTCCGTCAAGCCCCTTTAATATATCCGCCGCGTCACCCTCCAGCAGCGTGATATCCCGCTCCCGGCCGGCTCTGGCAAAGTTCTCCCTTGCCTGCGGAATCCTTTTCTCATATTTTTCAATGGTGGTAACATGGCAGCCCTCCGGCCCGTACTCACTCATAAGCAGCGCCGAAAAGCCCACGGCCGTGCCCACCTCCAATATCCGCGTGGGACGGCAAAGGGCCAGCAGAAACTTTAACAGGCTCTGGGTCTCCCTGCGAATAACGGGCACCTCCGCCTCCAGCGCCTCCCGCTCCAAACTGTCCAAAAAAGGCGTGTTGCCTTTATCAAACGAATTAATAAAGGCAACCATTCTCTCATCCACTATCATATACTTACCCTGTTCCCGCATAGCGGTAGCCGCATTTACACTCCATCAGGTTCTGCCGTATCTCCGGACCCGCCCTCGTCGGGGTCGGTGATATCTGAGGGCAATGCGTCGTCCCCCACAGGTTCGGACTCTTCCACTACCGGCTCCTTGGTCATCGCCTCCATCATCTCTTCCACCGTCATGGCGGTACTCAGTTCAAAATCTCCGGTTTTCAGTTCTTTCCTGAATTCCGACAAATAGTACTGTACCACAAACAGCCTGTCGTCCCGGATCAGCCCTTTGCTCAGAAAAAGCTTTCCCATCTCTCCCGCCGACATATCTTCCGTGATGGTCACGCTGACCACCCGCCCTTCTCCCGCCGAAATGGGAGGTTCCTCAAAGACCCTGTATCCGTAGTCATAGGCCCTGAGCGCTCCGCGGTATATCAGCATAATGATCAATATCGCCACAGCTACTTTCAATATAGTGCCGCATACCGCAGCTATCAGACTTTTTATACTCATGCCTGTATCACCTCTATGGTTACTCGAAATTCAACGCTTCCGTAATGTTAAAATTGATCTGCTGGATCGTACGGCAAAGCGCCAGCTCCGCCGCAAGAAAATCCGATACCAGCGGATTCTCGCGAAAATCCGAGTATTCCCGCTCAAACTGCTCGATCCTCTCAAACGCCATATCCCCTGTACTCTGCATCAGATAGTTTTTCTTGCGGAACTCATCCACCTGCTCTTTAAGACCAGGCTGCCGCTTTACCGCCGCCAGAGCCGTCAGATAATTTCTGTACACTTCCGTTCCTTTGATCTCGGCAACCAGTGACTCCACAGCCCGGTCCAGATGTTCTTCCAGTCTCATGCTTACCTCGTTTCCCGCTTATGCTCTAAATCAACGCTTACTCTGTCCGCCGTATGATTTCCGTTATACTTCCATAATGATGGGCAGGATCATGGGGCGACGTTTGGTCTTTCTCCAGACATATTCTCCCAGCACATCCTTTGTGGTGCTCTTTAGCTTGCCCCAGTCGGTGATCCCCCGGTCAAGGCATCCGCAGATGGCGCTGTCCACCACCTGATGAGCCTCCTCCATCAGCTCGTCCGACTCTCTCACATAGACAAATCCTCTGGATACGATATCCGGCCCTGCCATCAGTTGACCGCTGTACTTGTCCAGGCTCATGACCACGATCAGTATTCCGTCCTCCGCCAGATGCTGTCTGTCCCGGAGTACCACATTTCCCACATCGCCCACGCCCAGGCCGTCCACTAAAATACTGCCCACGGGAACATGGCCGGTGATACTGGCCCTGTTTTCATCCAGCTCCAGCACATCCCCGGAGGACAGGATAAAGATATGATCCTTGTCAATACCCAGGTTTTCCGCAATCTTGGCCTGTGCTTTCAGATGTTTATACTCGCCGTGCGCCGGTATGGCATACTTGGGATGTACCAGCGTATAGATCAGCTTGATCTCCTCCTGGCAGGCATGTCCCGACACATGGGTGTCCTGAAAGATCACATCCGCGCCCTTGCGCAGCAGTTCATTGATGATCTTGGTCACTGCCTTCTCGTTGCCCGGTATGGGGCTGGACGAAAAGATAACCGTGTCCCCATGTCCTATGGTGATCTTTTTATGCATATTGCTGGCCATACGGCTCAGCGCCGCCATGCTCTCTCCCTGGCTCCCGGTGGTGATGATCACCTGCTGCTCGTCAGGGTAATTTTTCAGCTGGTCTATCTCGATCAGCGTATTCTCCGGGATGTTGATACAGCCCAGATTGATGGCGGTCTCAATGACGTTCACCATGCTGCGGCCTTCCACCACTACCTTGCGGCCAAACTTATAGGCAGAGTTGATGATCTGCTGCACGCGGTCCACATTGGAGGCGAAAGTCGCCACAAAAATACGGGTGTGCTTGTGTTCTTCAAACAGAGTGTCAAAGGTCCTGCCCACGGTCCTCTCGGAGGGGGTAAAGCCCGGGCGCTCCGCATTGGTGGAATCGCACATCAGCGCCAGCACACCCTTTTTGCCGATCTCCGCAAAGCGGGGCAGGTCGATGGCATCGCCGAACACAGGGGTGTAATCCACTTTAAAGTCACCGGTATGCACCACTGTTCCCGCCGGGGAGTAGATGGCCAGAGCCGCCGCGTCCACAATACTGTGATTTGTCTTGATATACTCCACCCTGAATTGTCCCAGATTGATGGACTGGCCAAACTTCACGACCTTGCGCTTGGTGCCTTTCATCAAGTTATGTTCTTTCAGCTTGTTCTCGATAATGCCCATGGTGAGCCTGGTGGCATATACCGGCACGTTGATCTCCTTGAGCACATAGGGCAGCGCGCCGATATGGTCCTCATGTCCGTGGGTGATCACAAAGCCCTTGACCTTATCCGCATTGTCCTTGAGGTAGGTGATGTCCGGGATCACCAGGTCTATTCCCAGCATATCGTCCGCCGGAAACGCCAGCCCACAGTCCACCACAATAATACTGTCCTCATACTCAAAGGCAGTAATGTTCATTCCAATCTGCTCCAGACCTCCCAAAGGGATGATCTTCAGTCTGGACGCATTTTCACACTTATTCTCTTTTTTCCTATTCAATGATATTCCTCCAAATCCAAATATGGCATAGTGCCATCACGAAAAGCTCCGGCCTGACCGGAGCGGGTTAAAAACCCTAAACAAATTCTACGTCTTCCAGCATGTTTGCGAACACATCCGCGACTGCCCGCAACTCCTCATCGTCCGATACGATGGCAAACACGCTCTCCTCTTCCCCGTCCTGTGACATATCCTTAAGGATCAGGGCCTCTCCGTCGCCCTCCTCAAAGTCCGTCACCAGAATATAGTTGTAGCCGCCGATCCTGGTCTGTTCCAGCACAAAAAAATCTACGGGCGCCTCTCCGTCGGGATTAAAGGTGATCTTTTCCAACTTACTCAATTTTTTGCCTCCATAATAATGTTCCGCAGAGTTCCGCACATTTTACTCTTCCGCCGACATCCTCATCCGGTCCAGATATCCCTGCAATATCAGGCTCGCGGCTATCATGTCCACATAGTCCCTGCGATGCTCTCTGCGGATACCTGCCTCCATCATAGCTCTGTCTGCAGCCACCGTCGTCAGTCTTTCGTCCCACATCGTCACAGGCAGGCCTGTCCTGCGCTCCAGCCCCGCCTTAAACTCTCTGGTCAGCTCCGCCCGCTCTCCCTCTGTGGCATTCATGTTTTTGGGCAGCCCCAGCACGATCTGCTCCACATGATATTCCACGATCAATTCCTCGATCCTGGCATAAGTCTGACGCAGCTTGTTCTCCTCTTTGCGCCGGATGATCTCCAATCCCTGCGCGGTGATCCCCAACGGATCGCTGACAGCTACCCCCACTGTCTTTGACCCGAAATCAAGTCCCATAATACGCATAAAATCCCCGTTCCTGCCACCGGCTGTTCCCATGATATTGCGCCGGTCTGTCTGCCTCCGTCTGCCGTCGCTTACGCATGCCACTGATTATGACGGATATACTCGGTGAGCAGCTCTTCCACGATCTCGTCGCGCTCCACTTTCATGATCAGGCTGCGCGCGCTCTTGTGGCTGGTTATATATGTGGGGTCCCCGCTCATGATATAACCCACGATCTGATTCACCGGATCGTAACCCTTTTCCGTCAGAGCTTCATATACGGTGGAAAGGATCACTTTTACACCGGTTTCTGGTTCTGTCTGTACTTTGAAGTATTGTGTATTCCCTAAATCCTGCATATGTCCTCCACGAATGTATTCTGCTATTTTTTTATCATACTCTATTTGTCTGAAAATTTCAAGTCAAAGCTGTAATACGTCCGCCAGTAATACTTCATCATTGAGAAATCCCGTGATCCGTACCCGCCGCATACTCCCCTGCAGCGGCGTCTCACCGGGCAGCGCCACCCGGATATAGTCTCTGGTGTAGCCTACCTGGCAGAGCCCCGCCTCCGTCTCTCTGGCCTCCTCAAACAACACTTCAACATCCCGTCCTATGTATTTACCGCGAAAAGCCCTGGACTGTATTTTCTCCAGCTGCTGCAGCACCGCGCTTCGCCGGGACTTTACCGCGTCCGTCAGCTGCCCCGGCATCCGGTCCGCCACGGTACCCCTGCGGCGGGAGTACTTAAATATATGCATCTCATAAAATTCCACCTGCTCCACAAATCGCCGGCATATCTCAAAGTCCTCTTCCGTCTCGCCCGGAAAACCCACGATCACATCGGTGGTGATGGCAGGGCGGTCAAAGGCGTCTCGCAGCAGCTGTACGCTGTATAAGTATTCCCCGGTGGTATACCGCCTATTCATCCTTTTTAAAGTGGCGTCACAGCCGCTTTGCAGAGACAGATGGAAATGCGGACACAGCTTGTCACAGGCCGCCAGGCGGGATACGAAATCCACCGTCACGACCCTTGGTTCCAGAGAGCCCAGCCTTATCCGTTCAAGACCCTCCAGGCTCTGCAACTCCTCCACCAGCTGCGCCAGACGGCACTGTCCCTGTCTTCTGTCCCCTCCGGTCCTTTGAATCTCTTCCCCATCCGGGTGTCCTGCATTTTGAAACTCTCCCGCGTCCATGTTCCCTGTGCTTTGAATCTCTCCCGGGTCCATGTCTCCTGTGTTTTGAATCTCTCCCGGGGCCATGTCTCCTGTGTTTTGAATCTCTCCCGGGTCCATGTTCCCTGTGTTTTGAATCTCTTCCGGGTCCATGTCCCCAGGATTTTGAGCCTCCTCCCAGTCCATACCGTAGGAGCTGATATGTATTCCCGTGAGTACCACCTCCCGGTATCCCGCCCCCACCAGGCCCCGTACCTCCCGCAAAATATCTTCTCTGCGGCGGCTGCGCACCCGGCCCCTGGCATAGGGGATAATACAGTAGCTGCAAAACTGATTGCAGCCGTCCTGGATCTTCACATAGGCTCTGGTATGCTCCGCGGTCTCTTTAAGCTGCATTTCCTCATATTCACGGGTATGGGCGATGTCGATGATCGTACTGCCTCCCAGAGTCTTATCCGCCCGCGTCTCAGTTTTTACTTTCAGATATTCCTCTATAATACGGACAATATCCTTTTTCCGGTTGTTGCCCACTGCCAGATCGATCCCCTCATCCTCCAGGGCTTCCTCCCGCCCCACCTGAACATAACAGCCCATGGCAACCACCAGTGCCTGTGGATTCAGCGCCCTGGCCCGGTGTATCATCTGTCTGCTCTTACGATCCGCAATATTCGTCACCGTGCAGGTATTTATGACATAGATATCGGCTTTTTCCTCAAAAGGCACAACCTTATAGCCCTTTTCCTTCATTATTTGCTGCACATAATCCATCTCATAAGAATTAACCTTGCAGCCCAGATTATGAAACGCTATTTTTTCCATGGTATTCCCCGCTTTTTTTGTATCGTTTTCTCCTTGACTTTTGTTTACTCTGCCTTTAAGATGGAAACATAAGGAACCACAAACAGTAAGGAGGCATAACTATGAAAACTGTACATATTTCTTTAAATTCCATCGACAAGGTAAAATCTTTTGTAAACGACATCACGAAGTTTGACTATGACTTCGATCTGGTGTCCGGCAGATATGTGATCGATGCCAAATCCATCATGGGTATCTTCAGCCTGGACCTGTCCAAGCCCATCGAGTTGAACATCCATGCCGAGGATAATGTTGACGACGTACTGGCCGCTTTGGCGCCTTATACGCTGTGATTTTTGTTCGCGTTGACATGATCCGCAGGGAACAACTCTTCTAAGCGTTTTACCTCTCTGTGAGAGGTGCCCATCCTGGTCCGAACAGGATGGGCATATTTTTTCTCTCTTTTTGCTCTACCCTATTCCGACACAATGATCAGCTCATCCGTCTCCAGCGCAGCCTGCATCAGCTCGTCCAGCTTTTCCGCTATATGTTTTTCATGCTTGCGGATAATATTCACATTGGGTTTCGTCACCGGGTGCTTTGCCACGAAGATCGTGCAGCAGTCCTCAAAGGGCTGTATGGAAGTCTCGTAAGTGTCGATCTTCTTGGCCACCTCCACGATCTCCTCCTTGTCAAAACCGATCAGCGGACGGTATACCGGCAGCTCGCACACTTCGTTGGTGGCGATCAGAGAACTCATGGTCTGGGAGGCTACCTGCCCGATACTCTCCCCGGTGATCAGCCCCAGGCACTGTGTATCTCTGGCGATGGCCTCCGCGATCCGCATCATATAGCGGCGCATGATGATCGTCAGCTCCTCGTGGGGCGCATTCTCATAAATATACATCTGAAGATCCGTGAAATTGATCACGTGCAGATAGATCGGCCCCGTGTAACGGGAGACCAGCCTGGCCAGATCCACCACCTTCTGCTTGGCCCTGTCGCTGGTGTAAGGCGGCGCATGGAAATAGACGGCATCAATCTTGACCCCTCTCTTGGCGATCATATACCCGGCCACCGGAGAGTCTATTCCGCCGGAGAGCAGCAGCATCGCTTTTCCTCCGGTGCCCACAGGCATACCCCCGGGGCCGGGAATCATCTCCGAATATACATATATCTTTTCCCGCACTTCGATATTCAGCAGCACATCGGGATGATGCACGTCCACATGCATCTGAGGGTAAGCGTGTAAGATCGCCTCTCCCATGTCACGGTTGATCTCCATGGAATCCTTTAAGTAGTTTTTGCGGCTGCGCCGGGCATTGACCTTAAAGGTTCTGCTCTTGTCGGGATACATCTCACCCAGATAGGCCACTACCTCCTCGCAGAGTTTCTCCCAGCCCTGGTCCTCCACATAGATCACCGGGCATATGCCCCAGATGCCGAACACTCTCCTGAGACGTTCCACGGTCTCGTCATAATCAAAATCTCCCTGGGCCTCCACAAAAATGCGTCCCATGGTCTTGCGTATGGAAAACTCACCCTCACATTTTTTCAAGGCATGTTTGATCTGCGCGATCAATGCGTCCTCAAACAGATACCGGTTCTTTCCCTTGATGCCGATCTCGGCATACTTGATCAAAAATGCTGTAAACATAAATCTCCTCGTTTCCGCGCTCTGAATCGGTTCCTGCGGGCCGCAAGGCCCGCAGTCCCCTCCCTTACCGGCGCGTGTATTTTCGCAACATAGGAATCATATCATACATTGTATGCAATGTATAGTCAATTTCTTCCCTGGTGGTATAGACGGAAAAACTGAATCGTATGGTGCTGTCCCACAGCTCTCTGGGCAGTTTCATGGCTTTCAGCGTGGCGGACGTCTGCGGCTTATTGGAGGCGCAGGCACTTCCGGCAGAGACATAGATCCCCTTCTCCTCCAATGCGTGCAGCATCACCTCGCTGCGGACTCCGGCAAAGGATACGCTGACCACATGGGGCGCCGTGGCCCGGCATCCCTCCGACGGAATCCCGTTGATACGTACACCTTCCACCTTGCCGATCTGTTCCGCAAAATATTCCTTCAACTCATACAGCCGCCGCGTATCCTCATCCAGATGGGCGTATACCAGCTCTGCCGCCTTGGCCATACCCGCGATACCGGGCACGTTCTCCGTGCCGGAACGCATATTTTTCTGCTGGCCGCCGCCGTGTACGATGGGCTGGAACTTTACCCCTTCCCGCATATAGAGGAATCCCACGCCCTTGGGGCCGTGGATCTTATGGCTGCTGGCCGACAGCAGATCGATCTGCATCCGCCGGGGCAGTATCCTGAATTTGCCAAACCCCTGCACCGCGTCCACATGGAAAAGGATCGCGGGGTTTCTGCGCTTGATCAGCGCTCCCGCCTCCTGGATAGGCTGCAGCGCTCCCACCTCATTGTTGGTGTGCATGACAGATACCAGAATCGTTTCGGGCCGTATGGCCGCCTCCAGATCCTGCAGGGATATCCGCCCCCAGGCATCCACCGGCAGATAAGTGACCTGAAATCCCTGACTCTCCAGATATTGCATGGGCTGCAGCACCGCAGGATGTTCCACCTGGGTGGTTATCAGGTGATTGCCCTGTCTGCGGGCGGCCATGGCGCAGCCGATCAGGGCCATATTGTTTGCTTCCGTGCCTCCTGAGGTAAATAATATCTCCTTTGTCTGCACTTTCATGATACCCGCTAAAGTCTCTTTCGCATAGCGCAGATACTGCTCCGCCTCCACGCCCTTGCGATGCAGGCTGGAAGGATTGCCGTAATCCTCGCACATGATTTTCGTGACCAGTTCCGCCACCTGGGGGAGCACCCTCGTGGTTGCGGAATTATCTAAATATACTTCCATTTATTTCTCCCCTCTCCGTCCCGTAAAGAGACGTACTCACAAACTGCTGGTTTCTATAAACTATCATATGCACCAAAAGTTTGGGCTGCGCCTGCCTCTTTACCGCTCCAGCCGGTAGACCAGCCAGGAGAGCACGGTCATACCCGCCGTCTCCGTGCGTAGAATCCTCCGGCCCAAGGTGACGGGAATCGCTCCGGCCGCCCTGGCAGTCTCTATCTCTTCCTCTTCAAACCCGCCCTCGGGCCCGATAAATACAGCGATATCCTGCCCCGGCTCCAAACCGTTTATCAGCTCCCGGGTTCTGTCCATATTATCCGCCAGTTCGTACGGGATCAATTTGACAGGAATGTCCCCTGCATACGTCAGCGCCTGTCTCCAGCTCATGACGGGACACACCTGGGGAATCACCCCCCGCTTGCTCTGTTTTGCCGCCGCCTGGGCGATGGCCTGCCAGCGGTCCACTTTTGCCGCCGCCTTTTTTTCATCCAGACGTACCACCGACCTGCGGGCCGACACGGGTATCACCTGATAAGCTCCCAGCTCCACCGCCTTTTGCACGATCAATTCCATCTTATCCGCCTTGGGCAGCCCCTGGAACAGATAGATCCGGGAGGGCAGTTCCACGCCGTCCTCCTTGATAAAACGCAGTTCGCAGCGCACCGTTTCCTCTGAAAGCTCCGCTATGGCACACCGATACTCCCTGCCGTCCACGCCGCTTCGGACAGACAGCTCTTCCCCCACTTTCATGCGCAGCACATTTTTGATATGGTTTACGTCCACGCCCCGGATCAGAATCTCCCTGCCCTGAATCTGCCCCGGTTCCACAAAAAACTGATACATTTTTTTCTCCCCGCCCGCAGGCTCTGTGTCACTGCTGCGGCTGTTTTTGAGCGGTGACGGAGACCCATTCTCCCTGATATGTCACCTCCAGCACTTTCATGCCCGCCGCCTCCACCGCGTCCCGCACGGTCTGTTCCTTGTCGTCGATGATGCCGGAGGTGATATAGATGCCGCCGGGTTTTAAATGTTTCACGATCACAGGAGTCAGCGGCACCAGCACGTCCGCCAGAATATTGGCCGTCACGATATCGTAGCTCTCATAGCCGATGCGCTGACCCAGCGCCGGGTCGGTGATGATATTGCCGATCAGCAGTTCAAAGTCCGCCGGGTCTATCCCGTTGGCCCGGCAGTTGTCCGCCACCGCGTCCACGGCGCAGATATCCAGATCCGTGCCCAGGGCGTGCCGTGCCCCGAACATCAGGGACAGGATCGCCAGGATGCCGCTGCCGGTTCCCACATCCAACAGCCGGGTTCCCTCTTTCACATGCTTGCGCAGCTGCCGGATGCACAGCTGGGTGGTCTCGTGCATACCGGTGCCGAAAGCAGTGCCCGGATCGATGTGCAGCACCAACCGGGAATCGTCCTGGGACTGTACGTCCTCCCAGGAGGGGATCACCAGGATGTCATCGATATAAAACTGATGAAAATACTGTTTCCAGTTATTGATCCAGTCGATGTCCTCCGTCTCGTCCACGGCAACGCTCCCCTCGCCGATCTCCATAAAGCAGCGTATCTCCTCCAGCTCCTGTGACACTTTTCCCAGAAGAGTCTCCACATCCGTGCGCTCCCCCTGCACCTCCAGAGAGCCGTCTTCTGTTTTTTCCACAAAAAAGCTCAGATAGGCGATGCCGTCGTCGTCCTGCATATCCGGCAGAATGTCCACAAACATCTGCTCCTTTTCAAACGCCGTCAGAGGTACCTTGTCCTCGATCTGCGCTCCCTCCAGACCGATGTCATACAGAGCGCTGATGATCATATCCTCCGCCTCCGTCACCGTCTTGATCCTAAACCTCACCCATTTCATATGAAATCCCGTCCTTTTCCCAGATACCGCCCGCCCTGCGGACGCCTTTTGAAGTTCATTGTACAATCTAATAAAAAACCTGTCAAATACTAATTCATATGGTTGCAATGCCCGCCGTTTTGTTGCATACTTAATATAATAGAAAATGTTATTGGATTAGGGGTGAACCGAAGACAGAAAGGAGCCGTCATGAAATTGAGCAACGAAGAACAGGAACAGGCATTCCGGGAATGGATGCGCAAGCAGTACAACGATGAGGGGATGCGCCGCTATACGGACAACGCCATTATCGCATACTCCCATGCGCTGCGCACAGGCTGCCGAACGCTGGAGCCCTATGTGGCGGGCAATCTCTTTTTCTATAAAAACGGATGTGAATTTGACGCGGTATACGAACAGCTGCGGGAAAAGGCGGAGTTTCGGCGGGCCAACGAGCTGTATGGCAACGGTACTCTGGCTGCAGGCATACAGCTCTATCAGGCTTTTCTGCACAATGGGGATGACGCTCCGGCGCCGGAAGTGTCCGCGCCCTTTTATCTGAAACAGGATATTGACAGCAACGGCTATGACGATGATCAGGGGCTGGATTTCCGCTATGAAGAAGTGCCTATGACACCTCTTCAGAAGATCTACTACGGCGCTCCCGGCACCGGAAAATCCTACCGTGTGAACAAGATGATCGAGAGGGAGTATCCGGTGCGGTCGGAGAGGGACTCCCACTGCAAGCG
Source organism: uncultured Acetatifactor sp. (assembly GCA_910577235.1). GTDB lineage: Bacteria > Bacillota > Clostridia > Lachnospirales > Lachnospiraceae > Acetatifactor. Next base: position 36,919 of record CAJTMX010000030.1, read on the forward strand.
GCTGATCTTCCACCCCACCTACACTTACCAGGATTTTATCGGCAGCATAAAGCCTCTGATCACGCTGGACCGGCCTCTGGACTATATCTTTGCCGCCGGGCCGCTGACCGTTCTGTTGAAGGAGGCGTTTATGCATCCCACCGAAAAGTACTATCTGGTCATCGAGGAGATCAACCGGGGCAATGCCCCCGCCATCTTCGGAGACCTGTTTCAGCTGCTGGACCGGCAGAGCAGCGGTAAATCCGAGTACGCGGTGGCGAACAATGACATCACTGCCTTTTTTTCCCGGGACCCTGGGCTGAAAAAGCTGTTTATGGAGGGTAAGATCTGGTTCCCCGCCAATTTTAACATACTTGCCACGATGAATACTGCGGACGAGAATATCTTTGTGCTGGACAATGCTTTCAAACGCCGTTTCGCGCTGGAATATGTGCGCATCAGCTTTGAGAACCTTCCCCAGGAGTGGAGCCATCCCTATGACACCTTCGCGGGCAGAAAACCTCTGACCGCGATCTTCCAGGGAACGCCCCTGGAAGACTATGTGAGCCAGCTGTATTATGAGGGGCATCTGTCCCGGGACTGGCCCACCTTTGCACGCTTGGTCAACAAGATCATCGATATGGTCAACCGCCAGCAGCTGCAGGATGCCGGCAATCGCTCCGGCGAGGCCAGATACCGCCTGGCCCGTATCCCGGAGAACAAAAAGCTGGGGCCGTTTTTTGTGTCGGAAGCCGACCTTTGCCAAAGAGATACTTTTATCAACAAGGTTATCTTTTACCTGAAACAGGATGTGTTTCCCGATCATCCGCATTACTTAAATGAATCTTATGAAGAGTTGTACCTGATATATCAGGAGGACGAGGCGGATCTGTTTGAATTGTTGCGATGATACCTATTTAGTTTCATCCAGATACAGTTGAACCCTGTTGTCTATGACGTCAGCAACTTCCTGAGCCGTTTTCTCTCCAAAGAAGAAAGGCTGTGCTTCATCCCAGACGATGTCCCATATATCGTTCGTCCATTGATAATATACGGAATTCTCCAGCAGTGCCCAAAAGCTCCGTTCCTCCTCCTGCGTCATGAGTTCCGGTGCGTAAAAGACTCCTCCTATTTCATATCCTTCTGCATTGTCAAGGACTTTTACCTGAGCCTCTTTCCAAAAGTCCTCCAACAGTTTTTGTTTTACCGGAAAACCTCCTCCAATTCCGGACACCATCTTGCGCTGCACCTGATCCGATAACAGATAACACAGGAAATCTTTTGCCCCCTCTTTGTGAACGGATGCGGCATTTATATAAAAACTGTTGACGGATAATTGGCTTACCCCTCCCTGGGGGCTGGGATATCCCATATAGACCGGACTTCCTTCAAACAACTTTTCATAATAGCTGAATTCACTAAAGTTCCTTATCGTTCCCGATGTGCAAAACTGTTCGCCTGTCGCCAGTCGTTTCACATCGGATGTTTCCGGATTTGCATCCCAGTACCTCTTGGCAAACTCCAGCATCTGGATAAATTCTGGCTGATCAAAGTGGCTTATCCCCTGCTCTTCATCCACAAACAACTGGATGCCGCCCCGGCCTACGCCCAGAACATTCAGCACATACAGCCCGGATTGTTCTTTCCCCCAGCCATAAGGGGCACCGACAAACAGAGAGATTTCTTTCTCCTCCGCCGTTGCCATGCAATAGTCCTTTGTCCAATTTTGGATGTCCGTTGCCATCTGTGGAGAAGTGATCAGCGTTCCCACACTAAAAGTATAAGGGACGCCATATATTGTTTCCCCCAGCTGATTGGCCTCCGCCACATTCCTGACAAAATCGTCCTGCTCGGCAATAAAGTCTGTCACATCCAGCAATAACCCGTTCTCCGCATAGGGTTTCATATCAATCTCACAAAGCGCCGTATCGGCTAGCAGATCGGGGCCTCCGCCATTGGTGAGATCCAACTGTAGACGGGTACGCTGGTCGTCAAAGGTAGACTCTCTGTTAAATTCCACAGGCACGACCTCATAGCGGTCACTCTTATCATTGTAGTCCGCAATGATTTCCTGCATAAGAGTGCTGAAAACAGAGGCGCATATCTGAACTTCCTCTTTGCCGTTTTCATTGAGTACAGGCTGGGAGACTGTGCTCTCCCCGCCCTGGCCGCTCTGGCCGCACCCACAGAGCATACATAACACAAAGGCTACAGATAAGATTTTAATTCTGCGGTTTTTCATGTTCTTTCCTCCCGGATCATTATACCTGACCGCCGATTTATGCAGCGGCATGGACACTCTGTTCCACCCTCTCCGGCACAGCCGTGTCTTTCAAAAATATTATACTACCTGACACTGCATACCTCAATAGCAAGAACATTTATTCCTGTGATCGCCATACTGACGCCGCTTTTCACCGGGCATCTCTCAATGCAGAATCCGGAAACGGTTGTCCGGGAGGTGCAGTGGATATTATCAACGCGGATATTGACCGCGGAGGGTATGCCGCAGAGATTCGGTAGCCGGTATGCAAAAATTAACAGCGGCGCTGGCTTTCCTCCAACACCGCTATCATGATTTCTTTCCTGTTCATTTATTTCCAGAACTTTTTCTTTTTATCCTTTCCCTCTTTGGCGTTGCCATCTCCTGATTTGTCTTCTTTACCCAGCTTTTTAGCCGCATTCAGACTGTCGCCGCTCTCCGCGTCAAACTGGCGCAGCAACTCTTTTGCCTCATGGGAAAGTTTATCGGGTACTTCCACCACCAATGTGACATAATGGTCGCCCCGCACTTCTTTGTTGCGCAGCGTGGGTACGCCCTTGCCCTTGAGCCGCACTTTGGTGTCCGTCTGGGTGCCGGGTTTGACATCATAGATAACTTTGCCGTCCACAGTGTCAATGACAATCTCCCCCCCCAATGCAGCCACGGCAAAGGAGATGGGTACGGTGGAAAATATATTGTAATCCTGCCTCTGGAAGATAGGGTGACGCCCCACCACCACTTCCACCAGCACGTCTCCCCGAGCGCCGCCATTGGTTCCCGGCTCACCCAGGCCGGGCAGGCGCTTGCACTGTCCGTTGTCAATACCGGCGGGAATATCCACTGCATAGCGTTTCTTCATAGGCACATATCCGGTGCCCCGGCAATCCGTACATTTGTCCCTGATGATCTTGCCGGTTCCCTGACAGTCGGGGCAGGCCTGCACATTGCGCACAGTGCCGAAGAAAGACTGGGAGGTAAACACTACCTGGCCCTTGCCGCCGCACTTGGAGCAGGTTTCCGGACTGGTTCCGGGTTTTGCTCCGCTGCCGTTACAGGTCTTACAGGTCTCCTTTACCGTCAGCTCTATTTCCTTTTCACAGCCGAATACAGCCTCCTCAAAGGTGATCCGCAGGCTGGTGCGCAGATTGGCGCCCTTCATGGGTCCGTTACTTGCACTTCTGCTGCGGCCGCCAAAGAAATCACCGAATATATCGCCGAATATGTCACTGAAATCCGCGCCGCTGAAATCAAATCCGCCGGGACCGCCTGCTCCGCCTTCAAAGGCCGCATGGCCAAACTGGTCATACTGGCGTCTCTTGTCCGGATCGCTCAAAACAGCATATGCTTCCGATGCTTCCTTGAATTTCGCTTCCGCCTCCGCATTCCCCGGATTCACATCCGGATGATATTTCTTAGCCAGGGCGCGGTATGCTTTCTTGATCTCCGCGTCGTCCGCGTTCTTCCCTACGCCCAGGACCTCATAATAATCGCGTTTCTGTTCTGCCATAAGTACGACCTCCGTTATCCGTTACAACCTCACACGAAGAATGGCCCAATATGAGCCATTCTTCGGTGTAGAAAAATCTTTACGTCCAAACTTATACTTCTCTGAAATCTCCGTCGATCACATCATCTTCGGGAGCGGAAGACGCACCCGCCTCAGGACCTGCACCGCCGCTGAAACCACCCATGTCGGGACCGGCCTGACCGCCCTGTGCCTGCTGCATGTTCTCATACATCTTTGTAAACAGGGACTGAGCGCTGTTTGTCAATTTCTCTTTTGCAGCCTTTAACTCATCCAGATCGCTGTCGCTCATCTCCTGGTCCTTGGTTCTCTCCAGAATAGCCTTTACAGCCTCCAGATCGGCCTGTACCGCAGATTTTTCACTGTCACCGATCTTGTCGCCCACTTCCTCCAGAGCTTTCTCGGTCTGGAATACAAACGCGTCGGCATCGTTTCTGGCCTCCACGGCCTCCTTGCGTTTCTTGTCCTGAGCCTCGAACTCGGCCGCCTCTTTCACGGCTCTCTCGATCTCGTCATCGGACATGTTGGAACCTGCGGTGATGGTGATATGCTGCTCCTTGCCGGTTCCAAGATCCTTGGCGGACACATTTACAATACCGTTGGCATCGATATCAAAAGTAACTTCGATCTGAGGAATACCTCTTCTTGCAGGGGGTATTCCGTCCAGACGGAATTGTCCGAGAGATTTGTTATCCCTTGCAAACTGTCTCTCACCCTGTACCACATTGATGTCCACGGCGGTCTGATTGTCGGCTGCAGTGGAGAAGATCTGGCTCTTCTTGGTAGGGATGGTGGTATTTCTCTCGATCAGTCTGGTGGCTACGCCGCCCATGGTCTCGATGGACAGAGACAGGGGAGTAACATCCAGCAGCAGGATCTCACCTGCGCCGGCATCGCCCGCCAGCTTACCGCCCTGGATGGAGGCACCGATCGCTACACACTCATCCGGGTTCAGAGATTTGCTGGGTTCCTTGCCTGTCAGCTGTCTCACCTTATCCTGCACCGCAGGGATACGGGTGGAACCGCCTACCAGCAGCACCTGGCCCAGATCGGAATTGTTCAGTCCGGCGTCCTTCATGGCGTTCTGCACAGGGATAGCCGTTCTCTCTACCAGATCGTGAGTCAGCTCGTCAAACTTCGCCCTTGTCAGATTCATGTCAAAGTGCTTGGGGCCTTCCGCGGTGGCTGTGATGAAGGGCAGATTGATATTGGTGGTCATGGCGCTGGACAGCTCTTTCTTGGCCTTCTCCGCCGCCTCTTTCAGTCTCTGCATAGCCATCTTATCGCCGGAGAGATCCACTCCCTCAGTCTTCTTAAACTCATCGATCATCCACTGGGTGATCTTGTTGTCGAAGTCGTCACCGCCCAGGAAAGTATCGCCGTTTGTGGCCAGCACGGTGATAACGCCCTCGGCGATCTCGATAATGGATACATCGAAAGTACCGCCGCCCAGGTCGTATACCATGATATTCTGCTCTTTTTCATTGTCCAGACCGTATGCCAGAGCTGCCGCAGTGGGCTCGTTGATGATACGCTTTACATCCAGACCCGCGATCTTACCCGCATCCTTGGTCGCCTGACGCTGCGCATCGTTGAAATACGCGGGAACGGTGATCACGGCCTCGGTGACCTTCTCACCCAGATAGCTCTCCGCGTCCGCTTTCAGTTTCTGAAGGATCATTGCGGAAATCTGCTGGGGGGAGTACTTCTTGTCATCGATGGCGCGTTTCTGGTCCGTACCCATCTCTCTCTTGATGGAGGAAATGGTCTTCTCCGCGTTGGTCACTGCCTGACGCTTAGCGGGTTCACCGATCAGTCTCTCGCCTGTCTTGGTGAAAGCCACCACGGAGGGAGTTGTTCTCGCGCCCTCGGCGTTGGCGATAACGGTGGGCTTACCACCTTCCATCACAGCTACGCAGCTGTTGGTCGTTCCTAAGTCAATACCTATGATCTTGCTCATTTCTTTGTCCTCCTCGTTCTATGCTGAACTGATGTTTTAAAGTGCTTGCTTATCTATGAAACTACGGAAACCATGCTGTGTCTTACAACAGAGTCTCTGTAGGTATAGCCTTTTTGCAGTTCCTGCGCCACGGTGCCGGACTCCAGTTCCTCGTCTTCCACCTGCATCACGGCGTTGTGGAGATTGGGATCAAACTCACACCCCACCGCCTGGATGGGTTTCACGCCGATATTTTCCAGCTCCGTCATCATCTGTTTGTAGATCTTGTTCATTCCGTCCACAAAGGCATCGCCCTGCTGATCCTCGGGGACCGTTGCCAACCCCCGCTCAAAATTGTCGATCACCGGAAGTATCTTCTCTATGACGCTCTTGGCTCCGGTCTCAAACATGGCCTGCTTTTCTTTCTCGGTCCTGTTGCGGAAGTTCTCAAATTCTGCCAGCTGGCGTTTTACTCTGTCCTCCAGCTCCGCTATCTTCTCTTTTGCGGCATCGGCTTTCTTATCCTGTTTCGCCTGTTTCTTGGCAGCCCTTTTCTCCGCCCAGGTCTTGGGGTCCTCGCCCTCGGGAGTCTCCTCCCCCAGTTCCTCAGTGGCAGGATTCTCGTCCTGCTGCGGTGTTTCCTCCCCGGTCCTCTCGGCCCCGGATGCATCCGCCGCCTCTTCTGACTGCTCCGCCGTAACCTGTTCTTCCACGTTCTCTTCTTCTAATATCTCCTTCTCCTGATCTGCCATGTCCTCATCCCTTTCCTCTATTTTTAGTTCCGCAGCGGCCATACCCTCTATTTCTTATATAACTCATCCAGCCGCTGTTTCAGAGTCTGCAATGTTCCGATCACCTTGTCGTAGTCCATTCTCTTGGGGCCGATGATTCCGATCGTGCCCTTCATGCCCTCTTCCAGTTCGTAAGTGGCAGTCACTACGCTGCAGTCCTTCATGCCTCTGACGGGAGTCTCTTCGCCGATATATACCTGTATTCCCGTGTCGCTGCTGTCCGCCAATGTCTCCTGGACCAGCTCACTGAGAAGTTCCTTTTCCTCGAAAGTCGTGATCAACTGGCTGGCCTTGCGCTGGTCTGCCAGCTCCGGATACCGGAAGATATTGTTGGTGCCGCTGGTATATATCTCCAGATCCTCATCCGCCTTGATCGCCTCGGCCACCGCGTCGATAACCTCGCTGACTATGTCGCTGTGAATGCCTGCCTGCTGTTTCATGGCCGCGATCATTCCCAGATTGATCTCCTCCATACACAGGCCGTTCAAATGGGTGTTCAGCAGGATATTCAGTTTCAGCAATGTCTCGTCATCCAGTTCCTGGGCCACCTGCAGGATGTTATTCTTGATCACATTGCCCTCCGCCACGATCACCGCCAGGATCTGGTTGTAATCCACCCGGGACAGCTGAATGAACTTAACCTTGCTGCCGTGGGTCTGGGGGGCGCTGATCATCGTGGCGTACTGGGTATTCTGTGCCAGCACTCTGGCCACCTGTTTCAGCAGCGTCTCCATGCGGTCCTGCCTCTCAAGCAGCATCTCCTTCATCTCGACGACTTCCCGCTCCTTCTGCTCCATCATACAGTCCACATAGAAACGGTATCCCTGGTCAGAGGGAATGCGGCCCGCGGAGGTGTGGGGCTGAACAATATAGCCAAGCTCCTCCAGATCGGCCATCTCATTGCGAATGGTTGCGGAACTTAGATTCAGATCCGTATACTTGCTGATGGTCCTGCTGCCCACCGGCTCGCCTGTCTCCAGATAGTTACGGATGATGGCCTGCAATATTTTTGTCTTTCTCTCATCCAACTGCATTCCCATCCTCCTGCCTCACTGTGTTTCCGTTCGTTGTTAGCACTCAATCGCATGGAGTGCTAACACTTACTAGAATTAAAATATCACTTACCCCACATATTGTCAACTGCTTTCCCTAAAATTATTTCTAAAATAATTCTAAACGGAGCATAAAGTAAAAAAAGAACACAGCCGGGACGCAAGAGATGTCTCCGTCTGTGTTCTTTTTACTTAATGATCCGCTTTGCTTACAGATAAAAGCTACCGGCAAACTCCTTGTTCATAACGTAGTAAGCCACATTTTCCTCCGGCTTTACATACAGCTCGATGCTGTTTAAGTCGGACACTTTCTGGTTCAGATCATATTTCCATACGTCCTTGGCAATCTGTACCAGCTCATCCTGCGTGTAAGACTTGCCGCCAAACTGTACCGTGATCTCGGATTTTAACTCCTTTTTTTCAGCAGCCTTCTTTGCCGCGGGTTTCTTGTCGGAAGCCTTGACCACAAGCTTTTTGGCAACGGTCTTCTTGGCGGTAGATTTCTTCTCCGCCTTGGGCTCCTCAACCTTTACGTCCTCGGTCTTTGCCTCCTCGGCCTTGGGCTCCTCAACTTTGGCAGCCGCCTCAGTGGCGGGCGCTTTCTTGACGGTAGCCTTGACAGTGGGCTTAACCTCTTCCTTATTAACAGTTACGTTTTTCTTAGCAGGTGCCATAATGTTTATCTCCCTTCATTTACCTTCCTACATCCATATTCCGCTCTCTGTTCGTTCCGGGGGCAGTGATATGCGTCAAATTTCCTATTGCAATCCCTGTTATGCTACAGTTTAGCCCTTTTTATCATATCTGTCAACTTTTTGTTAAAAATTTGCCATATTGCCTGCAAAGGCTTTATTAAAAGTGATTATCTTAGGCATAATCACTGTAGAATAAAGCCAAAAGCCACCAGCACAACAATTCCCAGTAAAATACGATACCAGCCGAACACCTTAAAATCATGCCTCTTAATATAGTTTAACAGGAAACGCAGTACAAACACGGACACCACAAAGGCCACCGCGCATCCCGTCAGCAGAGCTCCCAGCTCCAACGCCGTAAAGTGAAAGCCAAACTTCACCAGTTTCAGCAGGCTGGCACCGAACATCACCGGAACTGCCAGGAAAAAAGTGTATTCCGCCGCCACGGTGCGGGACACTCCTATGAGCAGCGCGCCCACGATCGTGGCACCGGAGCGGGAGGTTCCGGGGAACACCGCCGCCAGCACTTGAAACACCCCGATGAGCAGAGCCGTCTGATAGGTGATCTCGGCCAGGGTATTGATCTTGGGTTTTCTGCCCTTGTTCCAGTTCTCAATAATGATAAAGGCGATACCAAAGATGATCAGCGCCAGCGCCACCACCTCGTAGCGGTAAAAAAGCGCGTTCAGAACATCGTCAAACAGCACGCCGATGATCGCGGCGGGCACACAGGACACCAGTATCTTAAACCACATGGTCATAATGTCCATGCGCAGCCAGGGGATCTTGCTTGGATTGCCGGCCTGGGCTCCGGCCGTAAACGCAAAGGGCCAGAGCTTGTTCCAGAACAGCACCACCACGGCCAGGATGGCTCCCAATTGGATCACCACATCAAACATATCAAAAAAGTTCTCGCTCATACCTTTAAAAGGGAGCAGTTCTTCCAGCAGGATCAGATGTCCGGTGCTGCTCACAGGCAGCCATTCGGTGATGCCCTCCACGATGCCGTAAAAGATCGCTTTTAATATTTCTAACATTTTATGATTCCTTTCTGTTTATTCGATAGTCAGGCAATTGCGAAACCCCGTTTCAAGGTACAGGGGGAGCTCCGGCAAGTCAGGAGAAGGAGGGGTATTCTGTCTCCACAAATCTGCGCAGAGCCTCCAGGGAGCGCTGTACTTTTTCCGTGTCAATGCAGTAGGCCATGCGGAAATGACCGGGGACGCCAAAGGAGTCGGAGGGCACCAGGATCAGGTCGTACTTTAAGGCTTTTTGGCAGAAGACTTTGGCGTCCTCCTCCAGAGCCTTGGGAAAAATGTAAAAAGTCCCGCCCGGTTTTACTACGGTGAAACCCAGCTCCATAAGCGTGCGGTAGATCAGTTCCATGTTGGTCTCATAGACGGACAGGTCCGCCGTCCGGTTCAGAACCCGCGCAACCGCAAGCTGTATAATAGAGGGCGGGCAGTTGTGTCCGATTCCCCGGGAGATCTGGCCGCACATGTTTACCAGAGTCTCCGCCTCCCGGCAGGCCGGATTCACCGCTACATAGCCGATGCGCTCTCCGGGCAGGGACAGAGATTTGGAGAAGGAGTAACACATAATAGTGTTACTATAGTATGCGGAAACACAGGGATTTACAACCCCTTCAAACACGATTTCACGGTATGGCTCGTCGGAAATGATAAAAATATCATGTCCGTATTCCTCGGATTTACGCTGCAGCGTATCCGCCAATTTCTGAATCGTCTCAGGCGAGTATACAATGCCGGAGGGATTGTTGGGGGTATTGATCAGAACCGCCATGGTCTTATCCGTGAGCATCTCCTCAAAAGCCCGGAAATTAATCTGAAAATCTTCCACTTGGGCGGGCACTACCTTCAGCACGGCCCCTGTCAGATCGATATAGGGGTGATACTCGGGAAAAAAGGGAGCAAATGTCAATATTTCGTCTCCCGGCTGCGTCACGCAGCGCACCGCATGGGCGATGGCCCCCGCCGCGCCGCTGGTCATGAAGATATGTTTCCCCTCATAAGGGACTCCGAAACGCTTGGACAGGGACGCCGCCACTGCCTCCCTGACGGAGGTAATGCCCAGGCTGGGGCTGTAACCGTGCAGCTCCATGGGATCTTTTGTCTCCAGAAGACGGATCATCTCCTCCGTAAACTCTCTTGGCGTAGGCACGGAAGGGTTGCCCAGGCTGTAATCAAACACATTGTCATACCCGATCTCGGCTCCTCTGGCTGTGGCAAATTCCGACAGCTGCCGTATCACTGATTTTCCCGATAACATATCTTTATATTTCTGCACAATCATGTCCATATCCTCTTTTCTTATTATAAGTTCCGCTGCGGCCCTCCTGATACCAACACACGCAGAGTAATTTCCGGACGCCCGCGTCCGCAAATTCTCTGGGCATCCTCCGGGCCTTGCTGTTTTGATCTAAGTTCCGCTGCGGCCCTCCTGATACCAACACACGCAGAGTAATTTCCGGACGCCCGCGTCCGCAAATTCTCTGGGCATCCTCCGGGCCTTGCTGTTTTGATCTAAGTTCCGCTGCGGCCCTATGCCTCCTCGTCCTCCGCCCAGGCCAGGGCGCACCGGACCGCCCGTTTCCACCCCCTCTTCAGATGCCGGCGGCGCTCCTCCTCCATTCGGGGAGCAAACTCTCTGTCCAGCTGCCAGTTATCTCTGATCTGAGCCAGATCACGCCAGTAGCCCACAGCCAGTCCCGCCAGGTAGGCGGCACCTAAGGCTGTAGTCTCTATGCATCGGGGACGCTGAACATGGGCGTTTATGATGTCTGCCTGAAACTGCATCAAAAAATCATTGGCGCTGGCACCGCCATCCACTTTCAGGCCCTTTAGCGGCTCGCCCAGATCCTGCTCCATCGCCGTAAGCACGTCCATGGTCTGATAGGCAATGGATTCCAGCGTGGCCCGGATGAAATGTTCCTGGCTGCAGCCTCTGGTGATACCCACCACTGTCCCTCTGGCAAACTGATTCCAGTAGGGAGCACCCATACCCGCAAAGGCCGGAACCACATAGACTCCCGCCGTGTCCTCCACCTTGTCGGCGCTCTCCTGAGTGGCCGCGGCCGTTCGCACCAGCCTCATACCGTCCCGCAGCCACTGCACTGCCGCCCCGGCCACAAACACACTGCCCTCCAGCGCGTATTCCACCCGGTGGCCGCATCCCGCCGCCAGTGTGGTCAGCAGGCCCGCCTTGGAGTTAACTGCCTGACTGCCTGTATGCATCAACATAAAACAGCCTGTCCCGTAGGTATTCTTGACTTCTCCCGGCGCGAAACACCCCTGTCCGAACAGCGCCGCCTGCTGGTCCCCCGCAGCCCCGGCAATGGGTATCTCTCCCCCAAGCAGCGAGCCTGCCGTATGGCCGAACACATGACTGGAAGGGTACACTTTGGGCAGCATGCAGGCGGGTATTCCCAGCCGCTTAAGTATCCGTTCATCCCAGCACAGCTTATGAATGTCAAAGAGCATGGTCCGGGAGGCGTTGGTATAATCCGTGGCATGTACCCGGCCTTTTGTGAGATTCCAGATCAGCCAGGTATCCACTGTCCCGAAGAGGATCTCGCCACGCTGCGCCCTCTCCCGCGCTCCCGGAACATGCTCCAATATCCAGGCAATCTTGGTGGCGCTGAAATAGGCGTCCGGCACCAGCCCTGTCCGCTCCCGGATCAGGCCGTCAAAGCCCTCCGCTTTCAGCTCTTCGATCCTGTCCGAAGTTCTGCGGCACTGCCAGACGATGGCATTGTACACCGGCTCCCCGGTGACCCTGTCCCAGCATATGGTGGTCTCCCGCTGGTTGGTGATGCCGATGCCGGCGATCTGCTCCGCTCCCGCCCCCACCATAGCCATGGCCTCCGTGGCCACCGCAAGCTGTGAAGACCATATCTCTCTGGGATTGTGCTCCACCCAGCCGGGCCGGGGATAGATCTGGGTAAATTCTTTCTGCGCCATGGAACAGATATTTCCCGCTTTGTCAAACAAAATACAGCGGGAGCTGGTGGTCCCCTGATCCAGCGCCATAATAAATTGTTTCATACTGATCCACATTTTACCGCCGCGCGGCAATACAAAACCGGATGAAAGGGCTGAATTGCCTTGCTTATAGTTTCCTTTCTCAATAAAATATATTTATAGAATATATCGGTTCAAAATTTTACATACTCACCGCCCGACACCTCCACGATATGGCTGTCATCCACAGTCAGCCACGCGCCTTGAGCCGACGGATTATATACGGCGGTATTGTCTGCGGAAAACTGTAAGTTGCGCAGCACCTGCATGTAATCAATGATCTCGATATTGGTGGCATACCAGATTTCTTCCCTGCCCCCGACGATGCGGCAGAACTCCTCTATCCGGTCCCAATTGTCATCCGCGTCAAACTCGTAGCTGTGCCCCCACACGTACATGAGTTTCAGATACTGTTTTTTAGGGAAATCCGCAAACCACCGCGCCATCTCCAGCAGCCGGGGATGGTTGTGGTGACAGGTAGGATGCCATTCCATGGGGTCCGCAGGCAGTTCAAATCCCTCCGTGGGCTCCACCACACGGGCATAGGCGATCCCCAGCTTTTGAAACAAGTCCTTGATCTCTTCATTATAAGAGCCGTTGGGATAGGCATGTCCCCGCACCAATCCCCCTGTGATACGCTCCAACCCTTCCCGGTCCTCCAGAATTTCCTTTGCCGCCTGGGTCAGCGGGCATCTGGCAATGGTGGGGTGGGTCATTGTGTGAGTGGCGATCTCATGCCCCTGATATAGCCGGGGGATCTGCTCCGGTTTCAGCCGGACATCCATGTCCATCAAACCGTAGTTTAAGTTAAACGTTCCTTTTATCCCATACCGGTTAAAAATCTCCAGCAGTTTTTCATCCGCCAGCTTGCCGTCGTCGTAACTCATAGTCAGTGCCTTGGCTCTGCCGCCGGGAAACGCGTGATATATTTTCATATTCTGTTCCAGCCTCTTTCCTGCCTGTATCAGCTTTTTTTATTTTATGAAAGTATAACATATCCCTGGATTTAAAAGCAAATCAAATTCTCCTCTCCAAAAGCGCATACTCATACTCAAAATCTATCAGTTGCCCCACACGGGTCTTTGACAGTTTCTTCACAAATCCATTTCGCTGAACTCCAGTATAT
>CAJTMX010000031.1 GCA_910577235.1 uncultured Acetatifactor sp.
ATACTGGGCATACAGCCATTCATCTCCCTCACAACTGTTAAAAACAGGATTATACACAAATGTCCGACAAAATACAATAAGCGTGGAACTGCCGTTTGTACTGTATCTTTCAGCAGTTCTCCACCGCCTTGAGTACCTTGTCAAAAAAGCCGTCCATCTCCGTCATGTTCTTGCAAAACGGAATATGCACAAAGACCATCTTTGTCTCCAACCCATGATCGCGGATATAGGCAAGCGCGTTCCAATACAGCGCATTGCAAAATGAGGTTCCGGCGTTATCAGAAATCCGAACCTCCAAATCTTCCGCTTTGAGCGCGTCCCGCAATTTTCCGTATGCGAAATCCGTAAAGATCATGCTGTCTCCGTTCCTGGCGGCAGTTTCAAGGTATACTTTATCCCTGATAACAGGTTTCTGGCCAAAGCTGAATACATACCTGTAGCTTTGCCGCCCGATCTCCGCGGAAAGGATCTGAGAGTCCAATACCTTATCATTGGGCAGTATCAGCGACTTATAAACTGCTTTTTTTACAAGCAGTTCGGCGGATGTACCCTCAAATCCGGTCAAAAGAATGCCATCGGCCTCCCCGGGCCCTGCAAGCATATTGCCCATGACCATCACTCCTATTCTGGGGCAGTTCCTTTGCATCACTGATATGCGCTGAAATATCAATGCTTACCACTCAGCAGTCATACAACATGATAGTGTTCTCAAAACATTCGTTAAATCCGAGATTTTTATACAGCGCAAGAGCCTCCTCGGCGCCGCTGAGAGTGACGGTGCGCACGCCGTCCGCAAAGAGTTCCTCCAGCGCCCGGGAGCATACCGCGGCGGCCGCTCCCCTCCTGCGGTATTCCTCCAAAGTGGACACGAACTCCAGAGACGCCGTATCCTCTGTCCGGATCGTGGCTGCCGTGGACACCGCTACGCCGTCAATCTCACACAGATACAGCTTTATATCCTCACTTTCCACCCATACGAAATAGTGCTGCGCGTCTATCATGTCCCAGCCGTGCAGGGCAGTGTTTACCACATCCACCCAGATCTCCATCTCTTCTCTGGTCTGTACTCTCTTTATACGCAGAGTCCCTCCCTCAGAAAAACAGGGGCAAAACTCATGCTGATGCAGTATCATCCCCGGCTCAGTCCCCCCCGCGGAAAGATTCTGAAAACCCATGGATTCCAGCCGCTTTACGATATCTCCGGGCATATCATCCGGCGTGACCACCCATTTCGACGGCACTCTGCCTGCCTTGATCCCCTCTATCAGAGACGACAGCTCTCTCTCCCAATCCTGTTCGCCCAGATTGATATGAAACGCCAGAGCCGGCCCCTTTTCCCCTTCCCTGGGCATGATCCACTCTACCGGCCCTTGATGCCAGTCAACGATCCCCGAGAGGGAAAAAGCACGGTAATAACGAAAATAGTTAGCAGCAACAATGCTTTTTTCCCGGCGCCTCACGTATTTTTCCATGATATCCTCCGGTATATCAATCTCATATTCGCAGCTCAGATCACCGTTCAATACGGAGCGTACCGGCCTGCCCTCCAACTCTCTGTCAAAAAGAGCCTCCATGGAATTCATAACATGTCCCTGGCTGCAATGACATAAGATCGGGGAAACCGTTGCATCTGACAGGATCGACTCCTTTGCAAAGGGACAATGACAGGCATGATAGCGTTTCATCACGTCATCCTCCGCCTTTAAGTATTCTGCCATGTTGCAGGGAAACGCCATACATTTCAACTTGTTCCCTCTTCGGACAGGAGAAAGCATGGCCGGATTCTGCCCGATAAATTCCAGTACCTCGTCCGTGATCTCCTGCCCGTAAAAATCTCGTTTTTCCTTATTCAGTTGGACAAAATACTCCATTGTGCCCTCTTGGGAATTACGGAGAAAAGCATCCAGATCGCCTGTCGCCTGCAATTCCTCGCGAATATGGGACACCTGCGAGGGATGCAGTCCATGTCTCACCCTGCGGAGAATTCTTTCTACCGTTTTTCTGGGAGCCATCTTCTCAAGCTTTTCGATAAACACATACATATTATGGCACTTATATTTACACTCTGTATCCATATTCGGCAACACAATATCTGCCGTCAGTGTATCCCAAAATTCTTGTCCCAGTTCCGCGCAGATTTCCTTCTTAAATGTGTGAAATCCAAATCCCAGTTCCTCATAGTTTATCGTGTTATCTCCCATGTGTTCTTCCTCCGTCGTTGTTATTCATACGCGCTTTACAGCCTATCCCTCAGTCGCCGGTTCTCTCCTGCATACCGGGCAGTAATAGACATTTCCGTCCAGATAGGATTCACGGATTATCCCTGTCTGCCGGGATGAAGGTGCCACATGCGCGTTGTATTATCAGTCTAGCACGATCCACATGAAACAAATGAACCATTTATATCATAAATGCCGTATGGGCGTAAACCATTCCATCTGACAGTATGTCCCGTCATAATCCTCATCGCTTATGCGTTCAAAATACAGTTTCTGATGCTGCGTCTCATATTTCTTTCCTTCCTTGTTAGCAAAATCGCAGATAGCGTCATACATGCCTCTAGCCATATCCGCGTTGATATCATAATAGTGATGTTTGCCGATATAGTGGAATCTTGCACACATGCCGGAGGGGAAACAGTCCGCTGTCATGCCCTCCGGTACTTGAGAGATATCATTTACTTTGACGGAAGGCATATAGTGGGAGTAGCCATCTCTTAAGTCGCCGATGCGGGTTATCCCATAATAGACATCCGTTTCCGCAATATTATCAATCTTTATACTGTCTTCCTCCCAGAACCTTTTCGCAAGCTTAGGCGGAAGTACCACCGACTGATCAAAAGGCACTTTAAAACGCTTTCCTATCACCAGAAACTGTGGAACCATAACAATATCCGGACCAAACATCGCTCCGTTTGGCAATTTATTTTCGGGGAAAATTTGCAACGGCGGAAGTACCTTGATTATCGTTCCCGATCTGCGCAACTCTCCGGGAGTAATCCGGTACTCCTTTTTAAAAGCGCGTATATAAGCCTGTTCATGGGTAAAGCCATATTCATTTGCGATGTCAATAATACGGTAGTCCGTTTTCAACAGTTTCTCCACACTGGCGGCCAACTTTCTGGACCGGATATATCCGGCTAAAGGAGTTCCAAAGGCAAACTTAAAAAGGCGCTGTAAATGAACCTCCGATATATAGAATCTTTTTGACAGATCTGATATCGTTATCGTCTCTGTGATCTGATCTTCTATGGCAAACAGCAATTGTTCCATCAGGTCATATGGCTGTAACATCAGCGCACCTCCCGCCTCATAGTGGATTACAGAAAAGCAAAGGCATTCACGATCTATAAGGCTTATTTTACTTTAAATGAAACTGCCGTCTTACGAATATCCATTCGTCCATACGGCAGTTTCCCCTGGTCAGGCATTTTACAATATTCTTACCCAACACATCAATATTTTGATTCCGGCTTGTCCGGGCCAGGACTAAATATCTAACAGATCACTGTACGCTTTCAGCGCGCCGTCGGTGTCATGAGCCAGAACCTTCTTAGCCAGAACCTTGCCCAGCTGTACGCCCTCCTGGTCAAAGCTGTTGACATTCCACACAAATCCCTGATACATAACCTTGTTCTCAAAATGGGACAAGAGAGCGCCCAGCGCCTGGGGAGTCAGCTGCTCGCCGATGATGATGCTGGAGGGTCTTCCGCCCTCAAAATTCTTATTGCGGTTCTCGTCGGCTTTGCCGCAGGCAAACGCCACGATCTGCGCCGCAACATTGGCGCATAACTTCTGCTGGCTTGTGCTGTCCTGGATCACAACGTCCCTGCCCA
Source organism: uncultured Acetatifactor sp. (assembly GCA_910577235.1). Taxonomy (GTDB): domain Bacteria; phylum Bacillota; class Clostridia; order Lachnospirales; family Lachnospiraceae; genus Acetatifactor. The sequence goes on from CAJTMX010000031.1 coordinate 3,836, forward strand.
TCTGATTCTTCTTAAAGCCCACAAACTGTAGAGGAACGATATCCGTGCCCTGATGCAGCAGCTGATAGAAGGAATGCTGTCCATTGGTGCCCGGTTCTCCAAAGATGACAGGGCCGGTAGAATAATGCACAGGCTCACCAAAACGGTTAACCGACTTTCCGTTGGATTCCATATCCATCTGCTGAAGATGTGCGGGGAAACGGCTGAGCGCCTGAGAATAAGGCAACACGGCCGTATTCTGATACCCCAGCACATTGCGCTCATATATTCCGATCAGGGCGTCCAGCATGGCAGGATTGGCCAATACATCCCTGTTCTTCGCAAGCTCATCTTCCTTGGCCGCACCCTCTAAGAACTGTGCGAATACCTCCGGGCCGAAAGCCAGGGACAATACCGCGCCGCCCACGCCGGAAGTGGACGAGAACCGGCCTCCGATATAATCGTCCATAAAGAATGCCGCCAGATAGTCGTCGCTCTTTGCCAGAGGAGAAGTCTCGCTGGTAACGGCGATCATATGCTTGGAGGCATCCAGTCCCGCTTTCTTCAGCGCATCCTTCACAAAGGACTCATTGGTCAGCGTCTCCAGGGTGGTGCCGGATTTGGATACCAATATGAAGAGGGAGTGTTCCACATCAATGCCGCTTAAAACCGCAGCCGCGTCGTCGGGATCTACATTGCTGATGAACCGGGCCTCCATCTTAAATGTGTTGTTCACCTTTGCCCAGTTCTCCAACGCCAGATACATGGCGCGGGGACCCAGATCACTGCCGCCGATTCCGATCTGTACAACGGTGGTAAACTTCTCCCCTGCCGCGTTGGTGATCTGTCCACTGTGCACCTTATTGGCCAGTTCCGCGATCTTTTTCTGCTGCTCTACATAAAAGCCCCGCTTATCCACACCGTCGGCCGATACAGCCTCGCCCAACTGTCCGCGGGTCATATGGTGAAGTACTCTGCGGTTCTCTCCGGTGTTGATCACCTCGCCGTTGTACAGGGCCTCAAATTTGTCCGACAGCTGCGTCTCCTGTGCCAATTTCACAAGGACTTCCAGAACCTTGTCATCCACCTGCTTTGCGGCATAATTGTATGACAGTCCTGCCGCCATGGGAACGCTGTATTTCTTTACGCGGTCCGCGCCCTTCTCTCCGGCCATTACCTCCGCGAGATTTGCAGGCGCAGCCTTTAACAACTCTTGAAACGCGGAAACGGTATCCAAATTCTTCCAAGTGATCATAATTGATTCATCCCTCCTATAATTTTTATTTATCTACTAAAAATACTCTATAAAAAATATACTATCAAACAGAATTAAATTCAAGTATTTCATACAGCTTTTCGATCGCATTTTGGCCATTACAGGTATAATCCGGCATGACATAGCTGTCTGTGTTTGTCTGGTCGATACGATACCATTTTTTAGTGGATATCTGCACATACAGTCCCGTATTGGGCAGGTGGAATACTGCGATCTCTCCGTAACCGTTTACAGTATTTGCGGGGGACGCTCCGATGACCTTGCCCAAACGGTTATCCTGTATCAGCATCGCAAAATCTTTTGCCGCTGAAAAAGAATCCCTGTCTGTCAGCATATAGACATTGCCGTTAAACAGCAAGTCTTTGTATTGTTTATTGGCAGTTTGTCCGTCACTGTGAAAGTTGAGAAAACCCCATCTCCAATCATACGGGCCATCATAATACATATCCACTGGCAGATATTTTATAAACTCATTTCCCACTAGCGAACTGCCTCCGCCGTTCCCTCTCAGATCTACAGCGACATTGTGAATGTCTTTTTGCATTATCTCCTCAAACATAGATCTGACACAGTTAACATACGTTTGATTATAATCACACTGGGTGAGAGTGAGTAGTGCAAGGCTTTTCTCCCTGTCGATTTCATAATAGACAAACTCTGTGGGCTTATCGCCTCCTTCAACGTATGGAGCGCGAATCTCAAGAAACTCTTCCCAACTGACAAAGTCTTTTTCGGAATACACTTCCGAGATCACGTTATCACCATCCGTCCATTCAAAGACAAACGGTGCGTCATATCCGTAAAAGTCAAGAGTTGCAAGACTCCCCAGATCAATGCTGATCCAATCTTCCGTCTCAAAACAGACATAGGGTTTTGCGTCTTCAAATATCTGCTCCACACATTTCCCGTTTATTGAGAATACACTGTAGCCCTCATGGTTTTTTTGCGGAAAAACCTTCAAAAACCTGTCGTCTGGATAATTGTTATAGGTGGAAGTATGGGCATCATGCATGGGATACAAAATGGTCTGTATTTCACGGCGCAGATCGTTGACAGTGATCGTATCCGCTGTCTCCAGCCTTTTCAGTGCCTGTAAATACGCTGTTTTCACATCCGCTGTCACCCCGTCTCCGAACAGGGGATGTACCTTTTTCAGATGACCCATAAGCGCATTCAGATCGTCCGCAGCATCCTCATATGGAATTACTTCATTATAGTTCAGAATAACCCCGTTATAATTTTTGAATGAGAATGAGTTCCAGTATGGAATAAGATATGGAGCAAACGAACAAACGATGGCCGTTAAGCCAAAGACCGGCAGCAGGACTATTTTAATCACCGCTTTTGTCTTAAATGCTGCGAGGTATGCGATCAAGCCGCAGCAGCTGAATAAACTTAATAAAACCGTGACCCACTCAGGAAAATTCACGCAAAAAATATTGACCGGAATCAGTGCAAATGTCAGCGCCATAGTACAGCAAATCAAGAGTATAAGGTATAGTTTCCTTTTATTATGACATTTCATATCATGCAACTTCCCTTCTGCAATATAAAAATACCCCATGGATACCACACGATCTCTTTCCCGATCTTCTGGTTTTCCCTGTCTCGCATTAACAACGTCATATACTCACGCCCCATTCCCGATTTTTCTTCGCCTTCTTTCCATCCCTCCACCAGTCTTCTTTCAAAAAACTCCTTTTTCGGAAAAGTGTTCCCACTGCTTAGATGTCCGTTTAGGTACGATTTGTTATTTCTGTGATTGTTTCCCATTTGCGAACCTCTCCTTCTGGATATTCACCCAAACAGCGCATAAAGTCTTTATGTTATATTTTGTTCTCATCTTCACCTTTAACTTGAAATGTTTTATCCGGAATAAATTCATGTGGCGGATAAACACTGTCTTCATACTTATCTCGAAATCCAAGTTATATATTTGATTATAAAATATTTGCCTGTTACTTGCAATGTATATTTTTAAGCTAGTGTTCTATGCTTTGTGTTCTATGGGTACATAATTCCGAAAAAGGAGTAATGGATAACTAAATCCGTTAATCGGTATTGGGACGGACAAAACTGTGGAAACTCAAGTAAACTACATTCAGATTGACACGCGATGCTTTGTATAGTATCCTATATTCCATAAATGCATCTCATCATTAACAGGAGGGAACGGTATGGCAGAAACACACAAGAAAGGATTAAACGCGGAACTGGTCATAAATGATTTGAACAATTGCTGTAAAGGCGAAAGCGCATGTATCAAATGTCAGAAAACGGCCTGCGTTATCGGCTATGCAAAGGAATGTATGAAGGAGTATCAGAGAGAGCCGAAAAAAATAGTTCCGGAGGGTACGAAAAATATCCCTGTTCTGGATTATAAGACCTTTGATGAGGAAACTCTGGAAACCGCAATCGCCCATATCTTAAAAGAATGCAAAGACTGCAAGGAAGACCATGTTGAGGACTGCATCATCAATGTGATCCGCAACTGCTATGAAATAGGTTTTCTGGGTGAGATACAGCCCTACGAAGGAAACAGCTTACAATACTTAATGCACCTGGAAACCGCTTTCCCTAATAAGGCTGCGCTTGTTGCCGAGGCTTACCGGAATATGAAATGAGCTATAAGGCCCGATACCCGAAGAGACGAGGAAGCTATGAAGAAAAGTCTTATGTCGGCTAACAGTCAACACCCCCGCGGCAGGCAACGGGGGTGTTCCTTTTTGAGACATATTATTTTGACTTAGCTGTCGGAAAACCGCTGCACCTACTGTGCCGCTTGCTCCTAATACCATTATTTTTTCCATCATTATTATCCTTTTCTGCTCCTTTTCGTACTCACTTATGATACGGTTCGCCGCAGATGATCCGGTAGGCCCGGTATATCTGCTCGCACAGGATCACCCGCATCAACTGATGGGGAAAGGTCATATCTGAAAAGCTGATGGCCATATCCGCGCGCTTTCGCACCTTCTCGTGGAGTCCCAGAGAGCCGCCGATCACAAAGATAATGTGACTCTGCCCGCCAAGGCCCACCCTGTCTATGACCTGTGCAAACGCCTCTGAGGTATACCGTTTGCCCTGTATCTCCAGCGTGCAGACATAAGCCCCCTCCTCCAGACGGGGCAGCAGGCGTTCGGCCTCCTTCTCCATGATCTGCTCCCTAAGAGTCTCCGATGCTTTATCCGGCGTCTTCTCGTCCGCCACCTCCACGATATCCAGTTTGCAGTATCTGCTCAGGCGTTTGGCATATTCTTCTATGGCCTCCCGGTAAAAGCTTTCCTTAATCTTTCCCACGCACAAGATTGTAATTTTCATCGTTTCATCTATCCCCAGTTCCTTTATCTCCGGACGTCTATTTCATTCCACTTTTCTCGTTCCACCTGTCCCATCCAGTTATCCCGTTCCCGCCACCCTATTCCGGCTATACCGTTCCCGCCACCCTATTCCGGCTATCCCGTTCCTGCCACCCTATTCCGGCTATCCCGTTCCCGCTCCTCTCTGCGTTCCACAGCTTATATCCGCAACCCGCAAAAAAATTCTGCCCGGAGTCGGGAACATATCCCTCCAGACTCCGAGCGATCCGGCACTACTGCCGATGACTACTAACCAAAGCCACCGTTGCAGGCAACTTGAAATTTAACCCTTGCGGGAATACTGTCATCCCTCGGGGAAAATGGTATCATACATATCATCCACAAAATGATCCAAAAATTCCTGATCCAAATTGACGAACTGGCGGTTCAGCGCCGCCTTTAAGAGAGCCGTCCTTCGGAAATACCACTCCTCCTCAGGTGCGGTGGACAGCTGCAATCCGGCGTCAATCTTTGCCCCCTCCAGATTCTCTTCACACCATTTCTCCATAGTGCTTTTGAGTGAGTTCTCGGAGTCCGCCTCCTTGGCATATTGCTTGGAATTCTTTAGGGATACAAAGCCCATGACTATGAAGATCACGAACATGACGCCCATGATGCCGCCGATCATAAAGCGGTTGCTGCCCTGCAGCTGTATGGGCAGCACACCCGTCAGCAGCAGGATCAACCCCACCATACCCAGGCCGCCCACGATCAAAAGCGTCCACGCCGAAGATTTATTCTCGGCAGCCTGCTCCGCCTTGTTCTGATATTTCCCTAAAGAGCGGCGGCGGACAGGCTGGGCATTGGCTCCCGTCTTTTCTTTCGGTTCGCTCTCATCCATGCCAAACCACTGGGGCTGCGGTTTCTCCGCCTCCTCCTGCGCCCGCTGCTGCTGCATTCTGGCGGCCTCCTCGGCCTGCCGCATCTGTTCCTGCTGTATAAATACGGAGCCGATCTTGATGGCCCTCTGCTTATCTTTCTCATTGATCAGCAGTTCGTGCACAGCCTCCTTTTCGTCATAGACGATCTCCATATCCTTAAATCCGTTATACTCCAAATACTCCTTCAGCCGGGTCAGTTCTTCCTCTCCTCCAAAGATAAGCGGAATCCTGTTCACAAGTTCCTTCTCCGACACCAGCTGGCAGCCGCAGTCCGCGCATACGGCTATTCCGTCTCTGTACTCGTTTCTGCACTTGGGACATATCAACATGCTAACCCCTCCTGTAACCCCTGTATTGTCATTTGTTTCTATATCTCTTCTAACCCGCGTTCCCGTATATGCGCAGTGGATATATGGGAACGCATACTGCCCGTGCTGCTTATGCTGCAATCTACAATATAATTGCCATCCGCGTCCTTGTATTCCGTCTCAGGCACAAACCTTAACCGTCAACCCACACTGGAAAGATATTCGTCAATTCCTTTGGCCGCCGCTTTTCCGGCTCCCATGGCCAGGATCACTGTTGCCGCTCCGGTCACGGCGTCGCCTCCGGCGTACACGCCCTCCTTGGTGGTCTTTCCGTTATCCTCCTCGGCCACGATGCATTTCCATTTGTTGATCTCCAGTCCTTCCGTGGTGGAGGAGATCAGCGGATTCGGGGAGGTTCCCAGAGACATGATCACCGTATCCACATCCAGCGTAAACTCGGAATCCGGCACCTCCACCGGCCTTCTCCTGCCGGACTCATCCGGCTCGCCCAGCTCCATACGGATACATTTCATGCCCGTCACCCAGCCCTTTTCATCCGCCAGGATCTCGGTGGGATTGGTCAGCAGATCAAAGATGATGCCTTCCTCCTTGGCATGGTGTACCTCCTCCACACGGGCAGGCAGCTCTTCCTCGCTGCGGCGGTACACGATATGCACCTCCGCCCCCAGTCTCAGGGCCGTGCGGGCGGCGTCCATAGCCACATTGCCGCCGCCTACCACGGCAACCTTCTTACCCCGCATGATCGGTGTATTGCTGTTTTCATCAAAAGCCTTCATCAGATTGCTTCTGGTCAGATATTCATTGGCGGAAAATACGCCGTTGCTGTTCTCGCCGGGGATACCCATGAACTTGGGAAGTCCCGCGCCGGAACCGATGAACACAGCGGAAAATCCCTCCTCCGCCAGCAGTTGGTCGATGGTCACGGATTTGCCCACTACCACATTGGTCTCAATCTTTACGCCCAGGGATCTTACGTTCTCGATCTCCTTGGCCACCACCGCCTCCTTGGGCAGACGAAACTCGGGAATACCGTATACCAGCACGCCGCCCGGCTCATGCAGCGCCTCAAAGATCGTAACCTCATAACCCATTTTCGCCAGATCTCCGGCGCAGGTGAGTCCTGCGGGGCCGGAACCGATCACCGCCACCTTTTTCCCTTTTTTCTCTTTGGCTCCCTCGGGCTTGATCCCCTGCTCCCGGGCATAGTCCGCCACAAAGCGCTCCAGCTTGCCGATGGACACCGGTTCGCCCTTGATGCCCCGGATACACTTGCCCTCGCACTGGCTCTCCTGAGGGCACACACGTCCGCATACAGCGGGCAGAGCGCTGGCCTGACTGATCGTCTGGTATGCTCCCTCTATATCTCCGTTCTTCACCTGCTCCACAAAGCCCGGGATATTGATTGCCACGGGGCAGCCTTTGATGCACTGCGCGTTCTTGCAGTTGATGCAGCGGCTGGCCTCTTCCATGGCCTCCTCCTTGTTATATCCCAGACATACCTCTTCAAAATTCTTTGCGCGCACCTGCGCGTCCTGCTCTCTCACAGGCACCTTTTTTAAAATGTCCATATCATCTCTCCTACTTTACAGGATCGTCCGATCCTCCATTCCGTTACAGCACTCCCGATACCGTTTGCCGCAGGGGCATTTCCAGCAGCAAATGGACTCCCTGAGGCATCATCCTGGCCCTCTAATTATGGCTTAGTTGCAGTTGCCGCATCCGCCGTGGTGGGTAGCTCCCTCTTTCGCTTTTAAGAAGGCTCTTCCCTCCTCCGTCTTATATATCTGCTGACGGCTCATGGCCTCGTCAAAATTCACTTGATGTCCGTCAAACTCCGGTCCGTCCACGCAGGCAAATTTCACCTTGCCGCCCACGGTTACACGGCAGGCACCGCACATACCAGTGCCGTCCACCATGATGGGATTGAGGCTGACAATGGTGGGAATATCCAGTTCCCTGGTCAGCATGCAGACAAATTTCATCATGATCATGGGACCGATGGCCACGCAGCGGTCATACTGTTTTCCCTCCGCCACCAGATCTTTGATGGTCTGTGTCACCATACCGCTTCTGCCATAGGAACCGTCATCGGTGGTCACATACAGATTGCCGGCCACAGCCTCCATCTCCTTCTCAAGGATCAGCAGATCTTTGGTCTTGCTGCCCACGATCACATCCGCGGCGATTCCGTGCTCATGGAGCCATTTCACTTGAGGATACACCGGCGCCGCGCCTACACCTCCCGCCACAAACAGGAGTTTCTTGCTCTTTAAGCTATCCGGGTCCTCGTCCACAAACTCGGACGCACAGCCCAGCGGCCCCACAAAATCATGAAAACTGTCTCCCTCGCCCAGCCCTGACATCATCTGCGTAGCAGCGCCTACAATCTGGAATACGATGGTCACCGTGCCCTTCTCCCTGTCATAGTCACAGATCGTCAGAGGAATCCTCTCCCCATCAGCGTCTGTCCTGACGATAACAAACTGACCGGGCTGACAGTATTTTGCCACCCGTTCCGCCTCCACCTCCATCAAATAGATATTAGTGGTAAGTTCCTCTGCTCTCACAATCTTATACATATTATCCTCCTATATTATAATCCCGCAGACATCCACGGTCTTATGGAATCTCAGCTATACTGTAATTATTATACTCATCCGCCACAAGCTTGTAGCAGGTGCAGTTATACGCCTGTACCGCATAATAACTGCCTGTACGGATACTGCCACCGCTCTCATCCACATGCAGCTCCGCAAAGATATAGTAATCCTCCTCCTCAACAGTCATGGGGTATTGAAACTGATACTGATAGATACCGTTCTCCCCCGCGTACCCTTCGGGATTCTGGATTCTGCCGATCCGCAACATCTCACTGTACACGGTGACGGTAGCCATATCCAGCGAGATGTCCGTGCGCAGTTGCAAGCTGTAACTTCGCTGTGTTACCTCCCCAACGATTCCGTCCTCCTCTATAATGGCGAAAGAATAGTTGGAATTGCCCAGCGGCATGGGGATGGGGCCCGTATATCTGGTGGACTTTTCCGTGGGAACCGTACCGTCCATGGTATAATAGACTGCCTCGCCCTCCTCACAGTTGACCCGTATCATAGTGGGACTGCTGTACTCTCCGCTGACGGTCTCCACATCCGGGGCAATGGGAATCTGTATCTCAATCCGATATTTTTTTGTCACCACATCGCTGACCAGACCGTACTGATTCACAAATACCGCTTTGACCGTATACTCGCCGTTGTCCAGAAAGATCGGGGCGGTATACACTGTACTGTTCTCGTCCGGTTCCGACCCATCCATAGTATAATAGATGGTTCCCGCCGTGTTGGAACTGAGCTTTAGCGGAATGATCTCCTGATAATATCCCTCCTCAAATCCAAACTCCGGCGCTTTGGCCTGAAGATTCTGATAACTGCTCCTGATAGTTTCATTATCACAGCTATTCAGCAGACTGTCAATCGTCTGGTAATCATTTCTGGTTCTGTAGGACTGTATCAGTCCCGCATAGGCTCTCTCCAACTGTTTCTGGTCAAGCAGTCCGCTGTCTATCAGCTCCAGCAGTTGACTCTCATAGCCGCCCACATTATCCATCGCGTAATAACAGTCCGCCAGCGCAAATCCCGTCTCCGGGTCCCTGCTGCCGAGCTCCTTGGCGCGCAGATAGTATTCTGCCGCCTGTTCATATTTCTGCGCTCCGACGCACTGCGCCGCCCGGGACAACTGATACTCCACCGAGTGCTCCATATGATACCAGGCACCCACGAGCACACCCGTCAGAATAATTATGACCAGGAAAAAAATACCTATGATCCATCCCATATAGCTTTTTTTAAGTTTTGGGGGATCTTTCCGGGTCTCGGTCTTTCCGGCGGTATCCTGCAATTCTTCCGCTATCTGTTCCAGGGTATCCTGCATACTCTGTTCCACTTCGGATTCAAAATCGGGAACTATATGGATATCCTCTCCACAGGCTGTACAGTAGAGCGAGCCCTCTTCAATTTTTGTTCCACATTTTGGACAATTCATAAGAATTACTCCGCCCTTTCAACAAATGAAGCTTTCTGAATCTCCACGCTCTCCACACAGTTTTTCATCAGCATGGCGATGGTCATAGGGCCGACTCCGCCGGGAACAGGCGTTATGGCGCTGCAATGAGGAGCCACCCTTGCATACTCCACATCTCCGCACAGCTTGTTATTCTCATCCCTGTGTATGCCCACGTCGATGACCACCGCTCCCTCTTTTACATATTCCTCCGTGATCATCTGCGGTCTGCCCACCGCCACCACCAGGATATCCGCCCGGCGGGTGACTGCCTTCAGGTCTTCCGTCCGGCTGTGCGCCACCGTAACGGTGCCGTTCTCTCTAAGGAGCAACAGCGCCATGGGTTTCCCCACGATGTTGCTGCGTCCCACCACCACACACTCCCTGCCGCTTATGGAGATACCGGAACGTTTCAGCAGCTGTATCACCCCGGCAGGGGTACAGGACACAAAGCCCTTTTTTCCGATACACAGCGCGCCCACATTCATGGGATGAAAACCGTCCACATCTTTTAAAGGGCTGATGGCATTCAGCACCTTCTCCTCATCGATCTGCTCCGGCAGAGGGAGCTGTACCAGAATGCCGTTTACATCCGCTCTCCCATTCAACTGTTCCACCAGAGACAGCAGTTCCTCCTCCGTGGTCCGGGCAGGAAGTTCATAGGACAGAGATTTGATCCCTATATACTCACACGCCTTTTTCTTGTTGCGCACATAGACGCTGGATGCCGGATCGTCTCCCACCTGTATCACCGCCAGACAGATCTCTATCCCCTGCTCCCTGTAGGCCGCTACCTGTTCCTTCAATTCATCCTTGATCTCCGCGCTAATCTTTTTACCGTCAATAATCTGTGTCATAGCTCCCTCTTTCCTTAAAACAATCCGGTTATCATTCCCTCTTCGTTTACATCAATGCCATAAGCCGCAGGATTTTTAGAAAGTCCGGGCATGGTTACCACCGTCCCCGTCAGCACCACCACAAATCCGGCTCCTGCGGACACATATGCCTCCCGGATATTCATCTCAAAATTCTCCGGTCTGCCCAGCAGAGCGGCGTCGTCGGACAGAGAATACTGTGTTTTTGCCATACATACCGGCAGCTGCCCATATCCCAACTCCTCCAGGCGCTTTAACTGTTTTAAAGCGGCAGGGGCAAAATTCACTTTTCCAGCCCCGTAGATTTCCTTGGCCACGCACTGGATCTTGTCCCGCAGCGGCAGGCTGTCCTCATAGAGCACATGAAAATGACTCTCTTTTTCTTCCAGCGTACGCAGAACCTTTTCGGCCAGCTCCATGCCGCCCTTACCGCCCTGCTCCCACACCCGGGCCAGAGCGAATTCGCAATCCCTCTCCCGGCAGAAACCTTCCACATATCCGATCTCCGCCTCTGTGTCCGCCGTAAACGCGTTCAGCGCCACCACCACGGGCACCCCGTATTTCTGCAAATTTTCAATATGCTTTTCCAGATTGACGATTCCCTTTTTAAGCGCCTCCAGATTTTCCGTGGAAAGCTCGCTCTTGGCAACGCCGCCGTTGTACTTCAAAGCCCTGACGGTGGCCACCAACACCACCGCGTCCGGCGCCAGCTCCGCTTTGCGGCACTTGATATCAAAAAACTTCTCCGCGCCCAGATCGGCTCCGAAACCGGCCTCTGTGATACAGTAATCCGCCATCTTCAGCGCCGCCTTGGTGGCAATGATGGAATTGCATCCATGAGCAATGTTGGCGAAAGGACCGCCATGGACCAGAGCGGGAGTATGCTCCAGAGTCTGGATCAGATTGGGCTTTAGAGCGTCTTTAAGCAACGCGGCCATGGCTCCCACGGCTCCCAGCTGCTTAGCCGTCACCGGTTCTCCCGCGTAGTTGTACGCTACCACGATCCGGGAGAGCCGCGCCTTCAGATCTTCCATATCCGAGGCCAGGCAAAGGATGGCCATGATCTCCGAGGCCACCGTGATCACAAAGTGATCTTCCCTGACCACTCCGTCCGCCTTGTTTCCCATGCCCACCACAATATTGCGCAGCACTCTGTCGTTCATATCCATACAGCGTTTCCAGACTACCTGCCGGGTATCGATCTGCAGCTCATTGCCCTGCTGGATATGATTGTCCAAAAGCGCCGCCAGCAGATTGTTGGCGCTGGTGATGGCATGAAAATCCCCTGTAAAATGCAGATTCAGGTCCTCCATGGGCACCACCTGGGCATATCCGCCGCCGGCAGCTCCGCCCTTTATGCCAAAACAGGGACCCAGGGACGGCTCCCGCAGAGCGATCACCGCTTTTTTGCCCAGCTGACCGAAAGCCTCTCCCAGTCCTACCGTGACAGTGGTCTTACCCTCTCCCGCAGGAGTGGGATTGATGGCTGTCACCAGGATCAGTTTGCCCTCCGGCTGTCCCTGAATCCGTTTCAGATATGTATCGGAAATCTTGGCCTTATACCTGCCGTACAGCTCCAGCTCCTCCTGGGGGATGCCCATGCGCTCCGCCACCTGCGCGATAGGTTCCATCACAGCTTCCTGCGCGATCTGAATATCCGTTTTCATAGTCTGTCTCCTTCTGTAAACACATGTGATCTTACTCTTCCAGCAACTGTTCAAATTCCTCCGCGCTCATCAGGATCTTGCGGGGTTTGGTTCCCTCTTCCTCCCCCACGACTCCGTAATCGTGAAGCTGCTCCATGATCCGGGCGGCGCGGTTAAACCCGATCTTAAAAGCCCGCTGCAGCATACCGATGGATGCCTTGTCCTTGTCAATGATAAAGCGCCCTGCCTCCTCAAAATACTCGTCCCGCTCGTCACCGCCGCCCATGGCCGGGCCCTGGGAACCCATACTTTTCAGCTTTTCTTCCACATCAGGCGAATAGGTGTTGCCCAAAGCTTGATTTTTCAAAAAATCCACCACGTCCGACACTTCCTTGTCCGACACGAAAGCCCCCTGTATTCTGGCGGGCTTGGAATATCCCTGGGGATAAAAGAGCATATCGCCCTTGCCCAGCAGTTTCTCTGCGCCGTTCATATCCAGAATAGTGCGGGAATCCACGCCGCTGGACACGGAGAAGGCCACTCTGCTGGGCATATTGGCCTTGATCAGCCCGGTGATGACGTCCACGCTGGGCCTCTGGGTAGCTATGATCAGATGAATGCCCGCCGCTCTGGCCAGCTGTGCCAGACGGCAGATGGACTCCTCCACCTCGCCGGGAGACACCATCATCAGATCCGCCAGCTCGTCCACGATGATCACGATCTGGGGCATCTTGGCAGGCGCCTGGTCATCGCCTCCCTCCCGCATGGACTCCACCTTTTTATTGTATCCTTTCAGATCGCGGACATTGTAATCCGCGAATTTTTTATAGCGGTCCGTCATCTCCGCCACGCCCCACTGCAAAGCGGCGGAGGCCTTTTTGGGGTCTGTCACCACCGGGATCAGCAGGTGGGGAATGCCATTGTACACGCTCAGCTCCACCACCTTGGGATCGACCATGATCAGTTTCACGTCATCCGGGTGAGCCTTATAGAGTATGCTCATGATCAATGTGTTGATACACACGGATTTACCGGAGCCGGTGGCTCCCGCAATGAGCATATGGGGCATCTTGGCAATATCCGACACCACCGTCTGGCCGCCGATATCCTTACCCACAGCAAAAGCCAGATTGGAGGAAAACTCCTTGAACTCTTTACTCTCTAACAGGTCCCGCAGCGCCACCGCCATATTCTCTTTGTTGGGGACCTCGATTCCGATGGCCGCCTTACCCGGGATCGGCGCCTCGATACGGATATCCGTGGCGGCCAGATTCAGCTTGATATCGTCCGTCAGTCCCACGATCTTGCTGACCTTGACCCCCTGCTCCGGCTGTAGTTCGTATCGGGTCACGCTGGGTCCCTGACTGATATCGGTGATGGTGACCCGCACGCCAAAGTTCTCCAGCGTCTGCTGCAAGCGCATGGCCGTCTCTTTCAGTTCCTTAGTGGAATCGGGATTTCCCCCTTTTCCCTTTTGCAGCAGGGACAGGGAAGGAAACCTGTATATCTTCGGCGCCGTATTCTGTACCTGCCGCGCCGCTGTGTCCCGCTCCTCCTCAGCCTCTTGCAGGCGGGCCACGGGCCTGTTCTTCTGCCTGGGCGGCTCCGGAATATCCTCTCTATGTATCCTGATATCCTGTGCGTCCTCAGGTTCCTCCTCCTTCACCGGGCCGGCAGATTCACGGTAATCCTCCCGCAGAGGGTTTGCGTTTGTCACAGGTTCGGGATCAAGAGTCGAGTAGTACTGCTCCGGTTCCTCTTCCTCCGCAGCCTCGTCTATGGTCAGCTGGTGCATACTGCGAATGCGGATATTGTCAAAATCAAATACGCTGCCCCCGGGCTTTTGTCCCGTCTCATCCGGCTGCACCGGACTATCTTCCGTCTCCGTCGAAACATACTCCTGACCGTCCTCATTCCACATGATCTCATGGATATCGTCGCGCCTGCGCTCCTCGTTCTCCCGCAGGATTGCCGTATCCAGGATCACGCCGGATACCTTTCTGTCCATTCGCAGGATCTTTTCCGTCTCCTTCTCCTGACGGCGCAGCTGCCTGTTATTTTCCTTCTCCAGCGCCCTTTGCCTCCGCTCCTCATCGCGTCTGAGCCTGGCATCCTCCTGCTCCTGGCGGCGCAGCCTGTCCTCCTCACGGCGCTGCTGCCTGCGGCTTAGATACTCCTCCTCCTCTTCCTCACGCCGCTGTTTCATATATTCTCTTCTGCGCTCGCTGTCTTCCCTGGTGCGCTCCAGCATCCTGGACCCTCTGTTTTTGACGCCGCTGATCAGGGAGCGCTCTGTCATCAGGATAAAGCTGATGACAGAGCAGAGCAGCACCACCAGCACGGTGCCTATGGTCTCTAGATAGTGATGCAGCAGATAGGCCAGGCTGCCGCCGATGACGCCGCCGCCCACCCGGCCGGTATGCGCCGTCTCATAGATCTGTTTCAGATCATATTTTTCCATACTCAGAATATTTGTGGAGAAAAGCTCACAGACCACGCCGATCATCAAAAACAGCACGACCCCCGAGATCAGCTTACGCAGCGCGTTGGGATTGCCGGAATTGGCGTACCAAAAGGATACCGCCACAAATAAGAGTACCGGCACCCCGTAGGCCGTCACTCCGAACAGACCAAATAAAAATCCGCTGATCCCATTGCCCACCGGACCTATAATGCCAAAATTGCACAAAAACAAAATCACCATGGCGATGAAAAAAACAATAAGTCCTATCTCATGCAGCAATTCGCTTTCTTTTTCATAATCATATGTAGCGGTATTCCCTTTTTTACGGCTGCCGGACGTCTTTTTCCCGCCGCGCCCGCCCGCCGATGAGGCTGCCCTCCTGCCTGATGAATTTGCCATCTCATCATACTCCTTTTTCTGTCGGGGGTTTGGAGCCTCGGATTCCCGGCTCCAAACAATCAATATTATAGCATTTTCTCCCCCGCTTGTCATCCTTTAATTTGTTTCTTCGGTCTTTTCCCGCATCATCTCATGAAGTTTTGCAACGGCTTTGTCTATACCGCCCACCTCGTTGATGATACCCATTTTAACCGCCTCGTCTCCCACCAATATGGTTCCCACGTCCTTGGTCAGCATCCCCGTTTCCATCATCAGCTCCTCCAAGCGTTTTTTGCCTATACCGCAATGGCTGCATACAAAGCCGGTGATGCGGTCCTGGATCTGCTTGAAATAGTCGAAGGTCTGAGGCACACCGATCACAGTGCCGTTCATCCGCACCGGATGGATCACCATGGTTCCTGTGGGCACGATAAACGAATATCTGGTGCTGACGGCAATGGGAACGCCAATGGAGTGGCTGCCTCCCAGCACCAAGGACACGGTGGGCTTGCTGAGAGAGGCCAGCATCTCCGCTATGGCCAGTCCCGCCTCCACGTCTCCGCCCATGGTGTTTAAGATCACCAGCACGCCGTCTATCTCCCGGCTGTCTTCTATAGCGGCCAGCTGCGGCAGGATATGTTCATATTTGGTGGTTTTGGAGTTGCCGGAAAGATTGTCGTGTCCCTCGATCTCGCCGATTATGGACAACAGATGTATATTTTTGTGTTCCTCATTCTGATTCAGAGTAAGCTGCCCTATCTTCTCAATGCGCTCGTCACGATGTTCTTCTTCCTCTATACGTTTGTTTTCGTTGTTCATAATGATCCCCCAATCTCTGGCTAACCGATCTTAATGCGTCAATTAAGAAAAGAACCTGTAACGGTTCTTCTCTTAGCGTAACCAGATATACGGTTTTCATTCTCTCGATAATAAAAGTATCCGGCAAACTGCACACGCTAAAAATCAAAATTATCCCCGGGGTCTACTTCTACGTCATAATGCATCAGCGACGCGTCCGGCTGTATGGGATAATCCATAACTTTCTTCACATGCTTTTTAGGCAGAGGCAGCGGATTCTCTATAAGCTGCACCTGCTTTTGAGGTTCTTCCTGCTTTCTCTCGGCCATATCGTCCTTAACCTCCGCGATACCCTGATCTGTCGCCGGTTCCTGTGACGGAGATTCCCATACCGGCACGTCCGTCTCTGTCTGTTGTCTCCGCCTTCTTAAGGTTCTGCGGCGAACGGTCTGTCGGGGGGTGGGAGCCTTCTCCGCCGCCTCCCCGGTAGCCGCCGTATCGGCCTCATTGGAAACCGCAGGCTCCGGAGGCCAGATCCCTATGGACGGCTGAACGACTCTGGGCTCCTCGTCCAGATCCTCTACCACCGTCTCGGGCACGGAAACGGTCTCCTCCGCCAAGCCTCCGCTCTGGACAAACAGTTCGCTGAGGGACACACCGGCCAGCCCAGCCATGGCAAAATACATCTGATAACTGCCGTTCATGTTGGGAGTCACGATCCCCAATATCCTCATCAGCGTGATCGACATCAACGTCATAACCCAGGGTGAAAACATCTCCTCGTTTTTCCGGCGCATAAAAGTAAATATTCCCAGCGCTATCAGCACCAGCATGGGAATTGTCTCATAGTCCGCCTCCCGGAAAAAGAAAGTATAATCCGCTCCTTTCAGGCAGTATGTATCGCCCCAGGCTCCCAGCACCCGTCCAAAATCAGAACCGCTCATAACGCTGTCCAGCTGCACCAGCAGGCAAAAAGCACCCGCCATGGCAAGCATGGACAAAAACATCTGCGCCACCCACAGCACCGTGCCTTTTTCCTCCCGTTTCAGCGTGGGCAGACCCAGAAGAGGGATTGCCAGAGTGAAACCCACGATATCCGTATATCCGGCAAAAGCCACCAATATGCCGCATACCGCCGCCAATATCCAGGTAAATGCCTTGCCGCCGCAGCGGGTAGTCCTGTAAAGATACTGCGCAACGATCAGAAGGATCAGCGCATACATACAGAAATACAGCATTTTGGGGGAATATGTTATCCCGTCCCTGACAGAGCCGGGAGCCACCGTCAGAAACACCAGAGATACCAAAGCCGGGCCCTTGCCGGAGAGGCGTCTCACAGCAAAGTAGGCAATCCCGATGCCCAGCATCTGCAACACGATCTGTAGCACGATCCCCGCCATCCATTTATTTCCCACCAGGCGAAAAAGTCCGTTCAGCAGACAGAGATAGTAATAGATGCTTCCCTGCACCAGCTGGGCCTGCATTCCGCTCTCCGTAACCTTGGCAACCTCGTAGTAGGCCGCTTCCTCCCCCGCGCCGCCTATCATCAGGATTCGCAGCAGGATTCCTGTCACCATCAGCACAGCCACCAGAATTCCCTCAACCAGAGCGGCTTTTGCAGAAGCCATCTTCTTAATCTTCACGTTGTCTATGATCTTTTTCGCAAGAAAATAGACCAGAGCCAGCGATCCGAAAGCCAGCGCCAGAAGGATCAATGCCATATAGGGAATACCGTTGCCCTGACCGCCCACCGCCATGCCCAAAAAGGACAGCACAATGCCCACCACCATCAGATACAGCGCCCATATTCCATAGCTTACCGCATTCTTTTTAAAAATCATCCTACGTTTCCTCTGTTTGCTCCCGTTCTCCCGGTCACTCCTTACTCCAGTATCTTTTCGATATTGTACCGGGGGCGCTGTTTCACTTCCATATAGATCTTACCGATATACTGCCCCACCATGCCCACAGCCATCAACTGCAGCCCTCCTAAGAACCAGATGGAAAGGATCAGTGAAGTCCATCCCGGCACTACGCTGCCGGTAAAATAAGACACAAGCGCGTACACCGCGGCAAGCGCGGAGCAGATAATAATGAACATACCCAGTCCCGTGATCATGCTGATCGGTTTCACGCTGAAAGAGGAGATGCCGTTAAATGCCAGTGCCAGCATTTTTTTTAGCGGATATTTGGATTCTCCTGCCACCCTTTCCTTCCTGTCATAATATACGCTGTCCGTCTGATAGCCGATCAGCGGCATCATGCCCCGCAGGAAAAGATTGGTCTCCTTATACTCTGAAAACTGCTCCACGGCACGTTTCGACATCAGCCGGAAGTCCGCGTGATTGTAGACGGTCTTCACTCCCATCAAAGCCATCAGCTTATAGAAACCCTGGGCGGTGGTACGCTTAAAAAATGTATCCGTCTTTCTCTCCCTGCGAACGCCATAGACAATGTCATTACCCGCGTGAAACTTATCTATCATCTCTTCTATCACATTTACATCGTCCTGTAGATCCGCGTCTATGGAAACCGTCACATCGCTGCGCTCCATAGCTGTTAGCAGCCCTGCCGTCAATGCGAACTGATGTCCCACATTGCCGGCCAGTTTCACACCGCGCACCTGATGGGGATAGAGATCATGCTCCTGTCGGATCAACTCCCAGGTCCTGTCTTTGCTGCCGTCATTGACGAACAGGATAAAGCTGTCCTGAGCGATCTTGTTCTTGGCTGCCAGATCATCCAGTACCTTACGCAGAGCCTCGGAAGCAATCTTCAGCACTTCCTCCTCATTATAGCAAGGAACCACGATTGCCAGTCTGTCCATCACTCATCCTCCTAATCGAAACTCTTTAGATTTTCCGTACGTCCGCATATTCTCCGGGCGTCACTAGGGCTTTGCTGTTTTATTCGTCCCAGTTATGGTATACATTCTGCACGTCATCGTCATCATCCAGAATATCCAGTATCCTTGTGAGATTTTTGATGGCCGTCTCGTCCGTCAATGTCACATAATTCTGCGGCAGCATGGTGACCTCCGCGCTGACCATGGGAACGCCGGCCTCCTCCAGCCCGGCCCGCACCGTCTCCAGGGCATCGGGATCAGTGAGTACCTCAAAGCTGTCCTCCTCCTCCGAGATGTCGTCGGCTCCCGCGTCCAGAGCTACCATCATCAGATCGTCAAACTCCATATCGCACTCTTCCCTGTCAATGATGATCTGGCCTTTTTTATCAAACATAAAGGAAACGCAGCCGGGGGTCCCGATATTGCCCTGTCCCTTTGTAAAAGCGCTCCTCACATTGGCGGCGGTACGGTTCTTGTTGTCCGTCAGGGTATCCACTATGATCGCCGTGCCGCCCGGCCCGTATCCCTCATAAGTGATATATTCATAGTTCACATTGCCCACGTCGCCGGCGGCTTTTTTGATCCCCCGCTCTATGGTATCGTTGGGCATATTGTTGGATTTGGCCTTGGCAATGACCGTGGCCAGCTTGAAATTATTGTTGGGGTCCGGACCGCCCTCCTTTACCGCCACGGCGATCTCACGTCCGATTATGGTAAATATCTTACCCTTTGCGGCATCGTTTTTCTCTTTCTTATGCTTAATATTCGCGAATTTAGAATGTCCTGACATGTTTTTCTCCTTCTCCTTTATTATCCTGTTGTCACTGCGCCTCTTCTTCAGACGCGTCTTCTTCCTGCTCCTCCGCAGACTCCTGGGGCAGCTTAGTCACCAGCACACTGTGTATCATCTTATTTTCCACGGACAGAACCTTGAAATGGTAACCGTCCACGGATATCTCAAACTCTTCGTTCTCATCGGGAATCTTGTCCATTCTGGATATCAGAAAGCCGTTTAGCGTCTCAAAATCCGTTTCGTCAAAGGAGATGTCAAACCGCTCTTCCAGATCCTCCAGGGGAGTCTTTCCCTCAATGACATATTCGTCGTTTCCTGTCTCCTCGATGAAATCTTCCTCCTCGTCATACTCATCCAGGATGTTGCCCACGATCTCCTCCAGTATATCCTCCATGGTCACCAGTCCGGCAGTCTGACCGTACTCGTCCACCACGATCACCATTTGCAGTTTGCGGGACTGCATCTGCTTAAACAGCTCGTCGATGTTTCTGGTCTGGGGAATATATACCGGCTCCCGCAGCAGATCGCCCAACTGCCCTATGCTGCACTGCAGCTTATCCTCCGTATGGTGATATCGCAGAGCGTCCTTCAGGTAGAGAATACCTACGATATGATCCACGTTCTCGTGGTACACCGGGTAGCGGCTGTTCTTGCTCTCCGCCAAAAAATCCAGAGCGTCTTTGAGCAGCATGGAACCGTCCAGCGCCACGATGTTGTTCCGGTGGGTCATGATATCGTGAGCTTCCTTATCCCCAAACTCAAAGATATTGGAGATCATCTCCGCCTCGCTGGCTTGAATAATGCCCTGTTCATGACCCTCGTTGACCATGTTGATGATCTCCTCCTCGGTCACATCCGCCTCATCTCCCACGTTTTTAGCGCCGAAAAGCCTGAGTATCAGATTGGCGGACAAGGTTACCAGCCCCGTAAAAGGAATCAGAAGTTTCATCATCACATACACGATATTGATGCTGGCGTAAGCCCACCGCTGCGGCAGGCGTCTGGCTATCTTCTTGGGCAGCAGCACTCCGAAAGTCAGCAGTATGTACAGCAAAAATATCATCGTGACTACCGCGGAGAGCACGGTGATCACCACCTGCGGGACCGACACGATCCCTGCCAGGCTGCGTTTCGCAAAACCCTCCAGGAAATTTTTCACCACGCTCAGCCAGATTCCCAGGTACACGCCGCCCATGACCACATTGTTCAATGTAATGACCAACTGCATGGAATTTACATATCTGGTGGGGTCCTCCAGGATCTTCAGCAACCGCTGGGAACGGCGGTCCTTTTCCTCCCTGGCCTTTTTCTCCACATCCTTGGGATTCAACTGTTCTACAGCCGCTCCGAATCCGTGGAAAAACATATCGATCAATACGAGAATCACAAAAATTATACTGGCAGTGGGCCCACTGTCGTCCATTTGTCTATCACTCCTTTGTTCTGTATAATATCAGATGCTGTTAATCATACCATCATTAGCTCTATTCGTCAAGGAACAGTCTATTTTATGTATCCAGTTCCAGACTGATCATGAGCGCCCTGTTTACCTTCCGCATGATCTCCCCCTCCAGATGGCACACTTTGGTCTTAAGTCTCTTTTTGTCAATGGTGCGCAGCTGTTCCAGCAGGATCACCGAATCTTTGTCCATATCATATTCCCGCGCGCTCAATTCGATATGTGTGGGAAGTTTTGCCTTGTTCATCTTGGAGGTGATGGCGGCGCAGATCACCGTGGGGCTGTGCCGGTTGCCCACATCGTTCTGTATGATCAGTACGGGTCTGATCCCTCCCTGTTCCGAGCCTATCACCGGCCGCAGATCCGCGTAAAAAATATCTCCTCTTTTCATTTCCTGATACCTCTCGAATTATTCATTTACTCTGAGTATTTCCATTTCTTCTCAAGGTATTCAAATGGGGAGAGAAGTTCTGCCGCCTATCTAAAACTGTTCAAGCTGTCCGTTTTTGATATATACCCGCGGAACTCTGGGGCTTAGATCGCACATCAGCTCATAATTGAATCTCCCCGATAAAGCGCCCAGCTCCTGGGCTGTAATCTCCTCCTGTCCGTCCCGGCCCAGCAGCACCACCGGCTCGCCCTCCTTAACCGTGGGCAACGCGGTGACGTCCACCATAAACTGATCCATGCACACTCTTCCCAGTATGGGAACTCTCCTTCCCCTTATGAGAACGCTGCCCTTCCGGGACAGACTCCTGGGATATCCGTCGCCGTATCCCACAGGCACGGTTCCCACCCGCATATGCTCCGCCGCCGTAAAAGTACCGCCATAGCTGATACTCTGCCCCGGTTCCACCTCCTTGACATAGACCAGATGGCTGTGCAGGGACAATGCGGGCCGCAGCCACTTTGTCTCTCCCGCCATCTCCTGAGAAGGACAGAGTCCGTACAGGATGATCCCCGCCCGCACCAGATCCAGACGCGCCTGGGGCAGTCTGACGATCCCCGCGCTGTTGGAGGCATGACGACAGGGTATCCTCCTGCCCAGAGATGCCTCTGCCGTCTCAACAAACCTGTTGAACCGATCCGTCTGCTCCAGTGTGTAAGTCATATCGCTCTCGTCCGCCTTGGCGAAATGTGTAAAGATTCCCTCCAGCTCCATACAGTCGGACTGAACAATCCGCCGCAGGAAATCCAGACTCTCCTCACAGGGCCTGATTCCGACTCTGCCCATTCCCGTATCCACTTTAACATGGACAAATGCTTTTTTACCCACGCGCCGCGCCGCCGTCTCCAGCTGTGCCAGAGTATCCTCTCTAAACACCGTCATCCGCACGTCCCGGCTGATCAGTTCCTCATATGCGTAAGGGAACGTGTACCCCAGGATCAGTATGGGTTTCCCGATCCCCGCGCCGCGCAGATCCAACGCCTCCTCCGCGGTGGCCGTGGCATATCCGCCCACTATGTCCATATCCTCTATAGATCTGGCGATAGGGACGCTGCCGTGTCCGTAACCGTCACATTTCACTACCGCCAGCACTTTGGTCTGCTCCGTGTGTCTGCCGATCTGTTCCAGATTGGCTCTGATCGCGTCCAGATCTATCTGCGCATACACTCTGCTGTATTCCCATTCTCTGCTATCCATAATATCCTCATCCCTTTATTTTTGCATCCATTCCGGTCCGCCCAGGACCAGCGGGATCGTCTCTGCAAGATTACCCGCAGCCATCCCGTAACTGCTGCACCGGTCCGCCGCCAGCTCTCCGGCCAGCCCGTGCAGATATACCCCCGCTCCGGCCGCCGTGAAAGCATCCGCCCCCTGGGCCAGCAGAGCTGCTATAATGCCGCTGAGCACATCGCCGCTGCCGGCGGTTCCCATACCGCTGTCCCCCCTTAAGTTCACGCAGCACTCTCCCTGCTCCCTACAGGTCAGCGTCCGGGCTCCCTTGCATACCAGTACGCAGTGCAGATCCCGGGCAAGAACCTTGGCGGCATGTTCTCTGTCCTCCCGTATCTGGGAGACGGACTTGCCGCTCAGACGGGCCATCTCTCCCTCGTGGGGCGTCAAAACAATATCTCTCCCGCTTTTTCCCTGGTCGGCGGTCAATAGCTGCAAGCTCATATCTCCGGCGATCAGATTCAGCGCGTCCGCGTCCAACACCAGCGGCAGACGGCTCTCCCGCAAGACGCCCTCCAGAATCTCCTTTGCCCGGCTGCTCTTTCCAAGCCCCGGGCCGATGGCTGCCACGTCCGCCCACTGACAGCCCTGCCGCCAGTTCTCCGGTTCTATCCACAGTACCTCCGGGGCTGCCGCCTGTACGATCCCTCTGTTTTCCTCAGGACATGCCACCTTTACCATGCCCGCTCCGGTATGGTACGCCGCCTGGGCCGCCAGTATCGCTGCTCCCGGCATCTGTTCAAAGCCGGCGATCAACAGGACTTTGCCGAAATCTCCCTTATGTCCGTCCGCTTTCCGGGGAGGCAAAAGCTTTATCACCGGCTCGTCATAATAGAACATTGCCGGTTTTTTCCCCGCCGCCTCAAAACAGGTGGCGTTGATGCCGATATCCCGCACTGCCACATCCCCGGCATACTCCGCGCCGGGATAGCAGAGCAGACCCTTTTTGGCCCAGCCGAAAGTAACGGTCTTATCCGCTTTCACGGCCTCCCCCATGATCTTTCCCGTCTGCGCGTGGACTCCGCTGGGCACATCCACAGCCAGCTTATACCCTGTTCTGCGGTTCAGCTCCCGCACGATCTGAGCGTACTCGCCCTGTATCTGCCGGGACAGCCCTATGCCGAAAAGGGCATCCACAATTATAGTATATTCCTCCTGGGGCCAGTTGCTGACCATCCGAACCGGATAATATCCGATAATTTTATACTGTCTCTCCCACTCCCGGGTGCTATGGGATGAGGGACCTGTCTGATACACCGTCACCCGCCAGCCCTCCATAGACAGTATCCTGGCCACGGCAAGACCGTCCGCCCCGTTGTTGCCGCAGCCCGCCACCACCAGGATTTTCTTATCCGCGCTCCGCAAGTCTTCGGCCTCGGCCCACTGGCGGATCTCTTCGGCCACTGCCATTGCCGCCCGCTCCATAAGCACCAGAGCAGGCACACCCATTGTGTCTATGACAGTCTCCTCATAATGTTTCATCTCCTGAACGTCTACAGCATATTTCATATTTCCCCTCCGTGTTCTTTTTCCTCAAAAAGAGGACTGTCACAGCATGGCAGTCCTTCCCTCCGGTTCCTATTTCTTACCTTCCTTACCGTTCTCCGCTTTGTTTCCCTCCGCTTTGCTCTGCTGTGGGGCCGCCGTCGGATCATACTTCATATCGAACATATCTATCACGTCCGCCCCGAACAGATCGTGCATATAGGAATATATCTGCCGATTCTGGTATTCCATCTCCTGCTTGCGCACAAGATTTTTTTTCAGCTCGATACGGATATATTTGACCCACTGGGCTATCTCCGCGATCTGCTGTGTATTTTCCTGCATACTCTCATAACAGTAATTCATAGTGGAGAGCATCAGATTGTGATTGACTCTCTCGATCTGCCCCGGCAGGTCCAGCAGTTCATCCTGATACTGTTCCAGCTTTTCATTGCACTCTTCGATCAGACGTTTATGTTCGTCCAGCTTTTTCTCCAGCGCTTTATTCCGCCCCTGTTCAAGTTCGTTAGCCATGGGGACGATCTCATCCATCAGTTTTCTTTTCAGTTTTCTGATATTCTTGGAGTCGACATTCAGCTGACCCTGCCGCTGTATCAGTTCATTGAGCTTTCTTTCCTGCTCCTGTATCCTCGGCAGCTCAGCCAGATTCCTGAAGAGCTTATACCATTTGTTATCCAGCGTAAGCACCGGCACCTTTTTTCCCGCCAGAGCCTGCTCATATAACTCCGATTTATCACCCACTGCCCATCCGTCCTTTCGCTTGCGTCATCAATTCCCGTTTTCCTGGAGATATCTGTTGATATTGTAAGACAGTTTCATCAGACTGTCTGACAGGTGCACGTTTTCAACCTGGATTCCCTCCGGCACATTCAGATCCACATGCGCAAAATTCCAGATGGCTTTGATACCGTTGCGAACCAGACATTCCGCCACTTCCACCGCGCTGTTCTTGGGAATCGCCAACACCGCTATATCTATATCGTTGTCCCTGATAAACTGCTCCATCTCCTCCATGGGCTGCACCCGGATTCCCCGGACTTCCCTGTCTGCCAGCTCCGGGTTTTTATCGAATATCCCGCTGAAAATAAATCCTCTGCGCTCAAAATTCAGGTATCCTCCCAGCGCCTGCCCCAGATTGCCCGCGCCGATAATGATAAAACGATGTGTCTGGTCCAAACCCAATATTCTGCTGATCTCCTGATACAGATATTCCACATTGTATCCGTAACCCTGCTGTCCAAAACCGCCAAAATTATTGAGATCCTGGCGGATCTGCGAGGCCGTCACTTTCATTCTCTCGCTGAGTTCCTGTGAAGAAACCCTTTCCATGCCCTCATCTTTCAGATCTCCCAGATACCTGAGATATCTGGGCAGCCTCCCGATCACCGCCTGGGAAATCTCTTTTTCTTCCATCATATCCTCCAAAACAAAAACAAACCCATATCCTACATTAATTATAGCCGAACGTTAAAAATATGTCAATGAGAACAAGGCTCCGGACAGGAATATATGTTCCCGCCTGAAGCCTTTGAAAAAACGGTTTCTATAGCAAACTATCCAGCGTTTCCCGGATGGCTCTGATAAAATCCAGGCTGTTTAACACCACCGGATTCTCACAGGTGGAGATAGCCGCCAGGGATCTCGTCATCCTGCCGTTCTCCACGGTCTTGATACATGCCTGCTCCAGCTTTTCACCGAAAGCGGTGAGCTCCGGGATGTTGTCCAACTCGCCCCTCTTTTTCAGCGCGCCGGTCCAGGCAAAGATCGTGGCGATACCGTTGGTGGAGGTCTCCTCCCCCTTCAGATGCTTGTAATAATGCCGCTGAACCGTGCCGTGAGCCGCCTCATACTCATAGATGCCGTCGGGAGATACCAGCACCGAGGTCATCATGGACAGATCCCCGTAAGCCGTGGCCACCATATCCGACATGACGTCTCCGTCATAATTCTTGCAGGCCCAGATAAATCCGCCCTCAGAGCGTATTACCCTGGCCACCGCATCGTCTATGAGGGTATAGAAATACTCGATTCCCAGTTCCTTAAACCGCTGCGCGTACTCCTTGTCATAAATCTCCTGAAAGATATCCTTGAATGTGTGGTCGTATTTTTTGGATATGGTATCCTTGGTGGCAAACCACAGATCCTGCCTGGTATCTATGGCATAGTTAAAGCAGGCCCGGGCAAAACTGGAGACGGACTTCTCCGTATTGTGAATGCCCTGCAGGATGCCGGGGCCGGTAAACTCGTGGATGGTCTCCCGGATCTCGGTGCCGTCCTGGGCCGTGAACACCAGCTCCGCTTTGCCGGGGCCGGGCACTTTGATCTCGGTATTTTTGTACACGTCTCCGTAGGCATGTCTGGCGATGGTTATGGGCTTGTCCCACTTGCTCACATAGGGTACGATGCCCTTTATCAGTATGGGTGCCCGGAATACGGTACCGTCCAGAATAGCCCGGATCGTCCCGTTGGGACTCTTCCACATCTCCTTGAGGTTATATTCCGTCATCCTTGCCGCGTTGGGCGTAATGGTGGCGCACTTTACCGCCACACCGTATTTCAGCGTGGCGTTGGCGGAGTCCACTGTCACCTGATCGTCCGTCTCGTTGCGATGCTCCAGACCCAGATCATAATATTCCGTCTTTAAGTCCACATAGGGCAGGATCAGTTCGTCCTTGATCATCTGCCACAGAATCCGGGTCATCTCGTCTCCGTCCATCTCCACCAGCGGGGTTGTCATCTTGATCTTTTCCATGTTTCAGCCTCCATAAAATGTTTTTAGAATCTCTCACGCCACATGTTTCTCTCCCTGCGCACAATACCATTGATCAGGCATTTGCAAAATCCGGTTGCCATATGAGTGTCACTGTACACACCGCATACTCAGGCGCTGGCTCTATGCCCTGCATTGGCGCGCCGTAGGGAAACTTGCCGTTTACTTGTTTTCAGATATGCTCTTCTCATGGTACGCCTCGTGAAGACCATTTTTGACCATGTTGTCATAAGCGTTGATCATATGTCGGTTCGCCAGCTGCTCCGCCCGCTCCCCATCGCCTGCCTTGATCGCCTGCAGAATCTCCTCATGCTCCTCGTTGGACTTGGGACCGCGGTTTTTGCTGGCCAAAGTCTTTCTGCGCACCCGCAGCACATACTGATGAAAATCCTTCAGTTGATGCTCCAATATCTTGCTGTCGCATGCCTCGTACATAATATCATGAAAACGGTTATCCAGCTCCGCCAGCTGCTCCAGATGTCCTTTCTGGGCATGAAACTTGGACAGATAGATATTTTCTTCCATCTCTGCCAGCTGCTCCTGGGTGATATGCTCCGTGGCCCAGCGGGCGCATAGTCCCTCCAGCAGGGAGCGTATCATATAGATGTCTTTTACATCCTTTTCCGTAATACCGGTCACATAGGCACCCTTGTTGGGAATGATCTGTATCAATCCCTCCAGTTCCAGCTGCCGGAAAGCCTCTCTGACCGGGGTCCGGCTGACTCCCAGCTCCTCCCCGATGGCAACCTCCTTAAGCTCCTCGTTCTCCTCATATTTTCCGCTCAGAATATCATCCCTGAGCTTGTGAAACACTCTGCCCCGCAGGGAATACTTGTCCGTGACCTCCTGCTTTACATTATAATTACTGTTCATCTCCGCCTCCGATGATATAACCCTTTTCCTCACAGATGCGCTTAAGGTTGTCCACGATCTCCTCATCCGTCAGAACCGTCACCCGACCCCCGGCATATTCTTCATCCACCCAGACTTTGATCTCCTTTACCAGAGGAGAACTTTTCTCTACCTGCCGCCCGTCTTTCAGACCATAATAGGTATTGATCCAGTGAGCGATGCCGGCCAGGCCGGAAGTATTGGATATGGCGCACAGCACGGGACGGTTTAAAAATTTCTCCGTGTCGAAGATATTGTATATCTCCTCATTTTTCAGCAGACCGTCCGCATGGATACCCGCACGGGTCACATTGAAATTCTTGCCCACAAAAGGAGTCCTGGGAGGAATCTGATAACCGATCTCCTTCTCATAATACTCCGCCAGCTCCGTGATCACCGTGGTATCCATCCCGTTCAGATCCCCCTTCAGCTGAGCGTACTCAAACACCATGGCCTCCAGAGGAGTGTTGCCGGTCCTCTCGCCTATACCGAACAGCGATGTGTTGATGCCGGAGCATCCATAGAGCCATGCCGTAGTGGAGTTAGCCACCGCCTTGTAAAAATCGTTGTGCCCATGCCACTCTATCAGTTCATGAGGCACACCTGCATGGGTATGTATGGCGTATATGATCCCCTGCACGCTTCTGGGAATAACCGCGCCGGGATAGTTGACGCCATAGCCCATGGTATCGCAGGCCCGCACCTTAATGGGAATCCGGTATTCTTTCATCAACTTCATCAGCTCCAGGCAAAAAGGCACCACATAGCCGTATATATCCGCTCTGGTGATATCCTCCAGATGGCACCTGGGACTGATCCCCTCCTCCAGGCAGTCCCGGATCACACTGAGATAATGTTCCATGGCCTGTTTTCTGGTCATTTTTAATTTCAGAAAAATATGATAGTCCGAGCAGGATACCAGAATACCCGTCTCTTTCATACCGATCTCCTTCACCAGCTTGAAATCTTCCTTGCTGGCCCTTATCCAGCTGGTCACTTCGGGGAAACGGTACCCTCGCTCCATACATTTGTAGACGGCGTCCCTGTCCTTTTTGCTGTACAGGAAAAACTCGCTGGCCCTTATCATGCCATTAGGTCCCCCCAGCTTATGCAGATAATCGTAGATCGTCACAATCTGCTCCGTAGTGTAGGGCGCTCTGGACTGCTGGCCGTCTCTGAAAGTGGTATCTGTGATCCATATCTCTCTGGGCATATTGTGCGGTACGATCCTGTCGTTAAACGGTATCTTGGGAATCTCTGAATAGGGGAACATATTGCGGAAAACATTGGGCTTTTCCACGTCATCCAATATGTACATATGTTCCTCAATCTCCAGCAGATTGTTGTGTTGATTCATCGTAACCGGACGATTCTGGAAGGCTTCATTATCCCTCATGATCTCTCCTCCTCAAACAGGCTCCTCTTATTCCTCCCGCGCATCCGCCGAGATACTCAGAAGACGCACGGCAACTCCATATGCGATACGCTTGAATCATTGCCCGCAACAAACATTTCTGACCGCACATGCCATAGAATTCCCGGGGACATGGATGTCCGAGGGAGCCCGCCTTATATATTATCCGGTATAAGTGTATACAATTATACCGGATATGTCAATAGCTTTCTTTCCCGAATTATATTACAGATTTCTCAGATTTACCATTCCCCAACCTTGTTGGTTCCATGCTTCACCCAGATCCCTGGCTGAGTAGATCAGCCTCTCCCGCACCTGATCATTGGACAGGTACGGTTCTTTTTGCAGCAGCAGCGCTGCGCAGCCTGTCACTACAGGCGTTGCCATAGACGTGCCGCTTTTGGCCACATAGTATCTCCACTCCCCCCTCTCCCGATAAAACGCGTTGCAGGATATGATATCTGTCCCGGGAGCCACCAGATCCGGCTTGCGTATAAGCCCTCCCTCCTGTCCTCTCCCGGAGTACAGACTACAGCTGCCGGGCTCGCCCCGCCGATAGTTTCCGTCGTGGCATCCCACCATTATTATTTTTTCCCCACTTCCCACCGCAGAGATGGTATTTTCTCCCGGCCCCTTATTGCCCGCCGCGCACACTACCACCAACCCCAATTTCCACAGACGCTGTATGGCCCCTGCCAGCTCAGATACCTTCCTTCTGTCCTTGAGCTGACCGATTCCCACAGAAATATTTACTATGCGTATATTATACAATTTGTAATTCTTTTCCACAAACAAGATTCCCTGTAGCATATGCTCCATACTGCCGTCCCCCCGATGATCCAACACCTTACAGACCACCAGACGGCTGTCGGGCGCAATCCCCCTGTATCTGCCGTCCGACATACGGCCACTGCCGCACAAGATGCCACATACATGAGTACCGTGTCCGTTATCGTCATAACAGGCCGTCTCTCTGCCGTTTGTCCACACAAAATCAAAAAAGGCATCTACGCGCCCGTCCAGATCAGGATGCTCAGCCATACCTGTATCCAAAACCGCCACCGTGATACCATGCCTCTGCCAGGACCTTAAATCTATATGTTCTGCTCCGATCTCCTTTCTGACACGCTGCATTTCCGTTCATCCCCCGATTTCGTCACTCTGTCGGGCAGCCGCGGGATACCTTCATACAATCATACCTTCCACGCAATCACCCATTTATCTATAAGATATGACGCTCGAGGATATTCTGTCATATCAAACCGAAAACGAAATGTGTCGTCTGCACCCTTCAGAGCAAAAAGAAAAAGCCGGTCAAACCAGCCTTTTCTTCTTACTCTGTAACAATATTACCGCCAGGCCCGCGGCCAAAAGCCCCACGCCCAATATCCATTTGGGGTGTATATGATCTCCCGTGTCCGGGGACGTATCTCTGGTGCCGTATCCGGTGATCACCACCTGACCGTCCACCACGTTCCCCTGGGCAAAAAGTGTGCCGCTCCCATAGATACCATATTCGGACAGATAATCCGTAGAGAAACAAATCCGCTGATCCTCTATCGTAGCAGGTAAATATTCCAGCTGTCCGTTGCGGTCCACTGTCACCACCCTCAGATCCTGCCCCTGCATCTGCAAGGGTATTGGCAACGCTATCTCCAGCGCCTGCTTGCCCATACGGTTGATAGCGGCGCCGCTCTCCCCTTCCAGCAGAGAGAGAGTAAAAATCATGGTGCTCATGGGCAAATCCTGCTGATATATTCTTCTGTAAGCCTCATTCAGATAAACTGTTTCACCTGAGCCGTTCAGCCGCTGTACCCGCAGCAGATCACCCGATCCCTCAGGCTGCAGGCTGGCTGTCAGCTCCGTATCGCCCGTGACGGTCAGCCCTTCGCCCGACGGAGCCTGCCACTTAGGGGTAAGATGCTGCGCTTTTCCCCGCTGTTCATAGCTCTCCCCGCCAATCTGAATCTGCCCGCTCCAACTCCTGCTCCGTAACTCCTCCTCTGTCAGATAAGTGTATCCCATCACAAAAACGGAAGTCTCCAGATGTCCCACGATGCCATTGTACACGGTCTGGTCACTGTCCAGCACCGTTCCCTCCAATTCCTGCCCGGAATTTAAGGTATGAGATACCAGCACATACTCTACACCGTCAAAGGCATTGACACGGTATCCCTCATTGGAGCGCCTGTCTGCGGACATTTCCTGTCCTCTGGCAGGAATCTGCCCTTGCAGCAACACCACTCCGCCCACGCTCTCTCTGGCAAAAGCACCCAGCCCCACGGTTTCAACAGTATCCGGCAATACCACCCAATTCAGCGGACAGTGGAAAAATGCTCTGTCCCGAATGATGCGCACCCGGGGCATACCCTCGATCTCCGTAAGGCTGACGCAATCCGCAAAAGCAGCCTCGCCGATGATCTCCAGAGAGTCCGGTAGAGACACGGATGTAATCTCCTCATGTCCCTGAAATACTTCGGGACCTATCTGCCGAACCCCCTCCGGTATGACCACATTGGCGGCATTTCCTTTATAGGCGATCAATATACCGTCTCCTGCCACCAGATAATCCGAATCTCCCGTCTCATAAAACTGCCGTACCCAACCGGTATGGGAAAAAGCTTTAGGCGCGATATGGGTGATCGTATCCGGCAGCTGCACCTGGGTCAGACCTTCGCAGTGGTAAAACGCTCCATAGCCGATGCTGGTCACACCCTCGGGAATGGCCACTTCCTGCAAACTGCTCCTGGCAAAGCAAAACTCACCGATCTCCTCTATCCCTGACGGCAGCTCAAGGCTCCCCAAATTCTGATATGCGTAATAGGCCCGATCCGCCAGTACTCTGCCGTTTATCAGCGTATACTTTACGGTTCCCTTGCCTTTCTCCGTAGTATATTCCTGCACGGATTGGCCCGTCTGTGAAACAGGCGTGGCATTCCCTGTCTCCCCATCGTTCACATTGGGCTGGGTATTATCCATAAACACCACTGCCATATTGCCAACCACAGTGGCGGAGCCCAATTCTTTCCCCGGTATATGATCCACCGGGCGGCTGATCTCTTGGCCAATACTGCCCAGTATGTTTTCCAGCGTACTCCCCGGAGAATCCGGCCAAGGCGTTGTCACAGCCTCCTCATACTCGTCAATATCTTCGTACTCCGGCATCTCCTTTTTTTTCTCCGCAAAATACAGCGCAAAACGCTCCCCTTCGGTGCCGCTCTCATATTCTATCTCCAAACGGTAACATCCGTCAAAGGCCGAGTCGTGTATGGAGCGCACAGTATACGGAATTCTAAAATTTTTTAGGGAGACACAGTCGCCGAAAGCCATGATGCCGATACGGGTTATATTTCCTGGGAAATAGACTGTCTCCAGTCCCGGACAGTTGGCGAAGACATAATCTCCCACCTCGCTCAGTCCTCCCCCCAGATTTACCTGCTTTAACTTATCGCAGCCCCAGAAAGCATATGGCTCTATCGTTTCCACACTATCAGGTATGCTCACCTTTGTCACCGCAGTATTATTCTGGAAAGCCCCCTCGCCGATCACCTTTACGGTGGACGGAACAGACACATCCTCTCCCGTGCCTGTATAACTGATCAGCGTATTTCCGTCTATTTTAAAATCGGAAGCGGATGACGCTGCATCCGCCTCCGGTACGGGAATCTGCATGATCAGGACTGCCGTTATTATGAGCATTATCCCTATCACATTCCATTTAATTCTCATAGTAATCCCCATGTATACAGTCTGACTTAAGCCAGCCTATTTTGCCGCCCTTACTTTCACAGGCACGGGCCGTTTTTCTTTCTTGATAAACAGTATAAAGGAGATGCATGCCAGACCTATGGCCAGGAACCACTTGGGATGGATTCCATCGCCGGTCTTGGGCGTACTGTCCGGAGTATACCCTTCAGACAGATCCGTAGTGTCCACATAGATCACATAGGGCGAAAAATGCGTCGCCGTAAAGCTGATACAGGGAACACCTGATATCGTTGTGAACTTAGGGGACAGTCGGTCCAGTCTGCCGTCAACCACACCCGCAATCTTATTGTTGCCGGCATAAGGTATCAGAGAGTCCGGAATAGGCAAAGTGATACTCACTGCCAAACCGGTGGTATCCGTGATCTTTGTCGTTCCCGTGGAATCATACAGACTGATATCCATAGGGAAATAGGAAATCTTCGACATATCACTGTACTCGCTCATTAATGCTTTCAATACTGCCTCTGTCGCATTACTGTCCTCCGAGATCTTCACCACAAAATTGTCGGATGATCCGTTTACCGTCACGGAAACAACGCCCGTATTGGACAGACCGTTCTTGTTGATCACAACAGTGGTTCCGCCTGTGCTGCCGCCTGTAGAAGTATTTCCGTTTCCGGTACTGCCGGTGTTGCCGCCGGGCCGTACAGTATTGCCTGTATTGCCGCCCGTATTGGACTTCGGCTTATAGTTAGCTGTCATCACCACATTGGATGAAGGCATGATCAGCACGGTTCCCATGGCATCCTTACTGGCCACCACTGCGGTGGGAGGTTCCACCGTCCAATTGCTGAACTCCGAGTTATTATCCGGATTATCCGCTATAACAATAACCTGTGCCCCTACTATATAACTGCCGGAACCGGAACCGTTACGCACCGTCAGTGTATAAATACCCGGTACAGGACTGGGAGACGGTGTAGGCGTTGCATTGGGATTTGCCGTAGGTCCCGGTGTGGCATTGGGATTCGGCGTAGGTGTAGGCGCGCCGGGAGCAGGCGTAGGCGTTGCATTGGGATTTGCCGTAGGTCCCGGTGTGGCATTGGGATTCGGCGTAGGTGTAGGCGCGCCGGGCCCCGCGTAATCATACTGCGCGTAAGTATCCACATCCTTTGTAATATTTGATACATCCGGATTCCAACCGGTAAAACGGTGATTGGGTCTAACCGGTGTTTGCGGATATGTAACGCTCTCTCCGGGCCCAATACGCTGAGTGGAAATAAGCTTATCCGTCTTACCGGTCTCCGTGTTCCAACCGTAGAAATTTACCGTATACTTCGTCTCGTCAGAGTCTATTTTCTCGTATCTGGCGTTGACAGTGATATTATCCTGAACATTGGTGCAAGGCG
Source organism: uncultured Acetatifactor sp. (assembly GCA_910577235.1). Lineage (GTDB taxonomy): Bacteria > Bacillota > Clostridia > Lachnospirales > Lachnospiraceae > Acetatifactor. The sequence continues at coordinate 38,350 of CAJTMX010000031.1, forward strand.
GTGCCCAGCCGATAAAACGATATCCCTTTTTCTCCGGCACATCAGGAGCCTTGGCATCCTGCCCCTTGAATACTCTGTCCGTTCCCAGCACTGTGAGACCGTCTTCATCCATAAAGGTAACTGTCAGCTTGGTGTCCTCCAGATCGTTAGCCTTATAACGGGCCTCAATGATCATATCGCTGCCAATGCCCTTATAGTCGGGAACCCATCCCACAAAGGTATATCCTTCAAATACCGGAATCTTATCCGTGGGCGGAATTGCATCTTTACCTGCTATTACTGTCTGAACATCCAGAGTCCTTATATCATTCACAGGATCATCCGGATTGACCGCCACAAATGTAACTTTAAACTCATGGATGATCTCCTTATCGCTGATATTGATATTTCCATGATTGTCGGCAAAAATGCTCGCTGCGCTGTTCTTCTCACAGTAAAACTCTATTGTCTGATATTTCTCTCTGTCGATTCCGTCTCCTTCATCGGCTGCGCTTCTGGGACTGTTTTTGTCAGTATTGAAAGCATCTACATCAATATAACTGACACTGCCGGGAATCTCCACGGAGCTGACTGCACTGTTCTTAAACGCATTTTTCTGAATCTGCTGACAAGTTTTAGGCAGATACACGGCAAACATCTTGCTGTCAGCCATATGGGTACACGCAAAGGCATATTCGGGAACCGCGGTAATGGCGGAATCCCTTAAATCTACAATACCTACTCCGGTATCATAAAAGGCCTCCTTGTTAATGCCTGTGATTCCGGCCAATTCCTCCGGTTTGACGCTGGTAGAACCGCTGATTCTGCCTCTGGCCTCCAAGCATTCCACTATTGTATTTCTATTGCCATTGTTTAAACCGTAGATAATGGAGTCGCCACAAACAAAATTCGGTCCCCCTTGAAAACTTACATAGCTGACTTGGGGACAACCTGCAAAAGGCCTTACCCCCATGTCTTTCACATTGCTGGATATCTCCACTGTCTCCAGATTGACGCAGTCCTTAAAGGCATAATCGCCGATAGATGAAGTAGCTCCTAAAATATACAGCTCCTTTAGGTTACTGCATCCCTCAAAAGTTCTCTCCGGAATCTCCGCGATACCCTCGGTGGTAATCTTTTTATCCACCGAATCCTCAGCAGCCTCTTTATCCTTAAAGAAATTCTCTTTCACCGCCTCAATTCCCTGCGGCAATTTGATATTAAGAGCCGCATCGATGATCTGCTGCTCGTAGTCTGTCATGTTGGGATCATTGGGGCCTGTATACGTACCGTTATATTTTGCCACGGCATCTCTCGCAGCGTCCTCAAACTCCTGGGTTATGTAGGGATATTTTGAAGTCGTATACTTGGTTCCGCTTTTCAATTCAGCAAATGTAGGATAATCGATCAACTCGTTTTTCGTCGTATCCGGATTATACTGCACAGTCAGATTGGTAGGCCATCCGCTGTAAAACTTGATATAAGTGCGCTGCTGACTGCCCGCATTGATGTTATTGCCCTCGTTCATGGCATAATCAAAGGGACCGCTGGCCGGGGATATGGCCCCGGTAAAGGTCAGACTGGGAGTGCCGCTCAATGTCTGGTTCTGGCAGGTTCTCTGATGAGTCGTCACCTCCTGAGTCTTGAAAGCATTGGCACCTATACTGCCCGCATGCAGATTGCTGGGAGATTCAAAGATCACATCCTTAAGCTGATGGCAGCCCTTGAAAGCATCCGCCTCGATCTTCTCCACACAGGCAGGGATCGTTACTCTCTCCAGAAAACAGTTCCCGTTAAAGCTGGTACCGCTGATGGTCTTGATCCGGGCAGGACCTACGGCAGGCGGAATGACCACGTTTTTCATTCCCTCTTCAATGCTGCAATAGATCAACTCGTCATTGGAGGCCACCCGGTAGACCGCTTTTTTATCCGAACCCGGGGCCGTATCTTTTATAACGATCTCATAGATATCAAATTGTCCGTTGTATTTCTCGTTCAGGAACTTAAACGCAATTCCCTTTTCATTGGCGGTGGCGTGGAGCGTACCGGGTCTCACCGTACCGTCCACGCGGCTGTTCACGCCCTCAAAATAAAATGTATCTTTCACTGTATCCCGCAGCGCCGCCTTGAACTGCTCAAAGGAAAAATCACTGAGGGAACCTCCTGAAATCGTACTCTCGGAGAAATTCGCATCGGGGTTTACCAGCGTAACCGACTGGAGAGACGTACATCCCTCGATCATATTCAGCTGCAGGGTATTGCCCCGTCCCGGTCCGTCTGCGGCATAGCGTGAATTGTCTTTCACGCCCTCGGGTATCACCAGGCGCTGCAGGGAACGACAGTTCTTGAACGCATGGTCCCCGATGGTATGCAGTACCAACGCATTGTCCAGATTCATTGTGGCCATGGCGTAACAATTCTCAAAAGCGCCGTCTCCGATGGACTGCACGGAGGTCGGCATCTGGAATGAAAGGAGATTCTGGCACATATAGAAGGCATGATCCCCGATCTTGGTCAGCCGGCAGGCGTCAGGTATATCGATCTTTGTGATTCTGGCGCAGTTGTCAAAGGCATGGTTGCCGATGACCTGCAGGCCGTCTCCCAAAGTGATCTCCTGCAAAGCGGTACAGTAATTGAAAGCATAGTCCCCGATACCCTGCAGCTTGGAGGAAATCACTAATTTCTTGATGTTACCGTTGTTGGCGAAAATACCCTGAGCGGTTCCCTGGTCCACCATCTGGGCCGTGATCCATGCGCCTGCGCGAAGGTCGCCGTTTGTATCCTCCGTGAGCACCTGATTGCCTATATAGGCCACATCCACATCCGTGATCCACTGCTGGTCGGGATTGTTGGTCTGCTCATAGATCCCGCCGCCGGGTGGAACGGCTCCGTTATATTCTCCGAAACGGTCATACGGGTAAAGCGCACCGTTCCCTCCGGGTATTTCCCTTAATATATATAACTGATCCTTGCCCATTTCAATCCAGGTTTCCTTATCCCTGTTGAAACACGGGAAATACTCCGAATGCATCTTAGGACTGTCCGGATCATCCACCTTCTCGGTTTTCGTTTCCGTCTCCCACAGAAGAGTCCCGTCAAGCGCCGTATCCTGTACACGCTGATTGTTCTCATCTACTACATAATTGCCATCCGCGTCCTTTTTCCATACAGGAATCCTAACGCCGTCCGCGTCACTATTCCAGTCGTTAACCGGAACCAATACAGACCCGTCCCCTACTTTATAATAGGTCACCTGCTGATCCTTCTGATTAAACACCGGATTGCCGTTTTCATCTTTATCCTGAACATCCTGCCTGTAAAACAGATATTTTAAGTCTTTATTGAGAGCCACATAACCGCCGCTGGTACCCGCGCTCCCTGTATACTTGCCGTACACGTCCACGGTCTCGGGTATTTTCAGCACGCCTTCAGACCCCAGAGCCCCACCGCTGTAGCGCAGGATCACCGCCACCCTGTCGGATTGAGAAGTAGCGTTGCGGCGCGGAACATAGGCAAAAGTAAACTCGCCGTCCGCGTAGATCGGCTCGTTTGCATCCACCTTGGGGATCAAACTTTCGGTCTCTGTCAGCGTTACGCCCATCTTATAGTTTGTCGGCGTATCCGCCTGCAGATCGTCCACCGGAATCGCTGCCACCGCGATCGCGGATGCCAGAAACAATGCCCCCAGAGTCTTTCTGATTCTTCTTCTCATTCTTCTGCTTTTCATCATCTTTGCCATGTTAACAACCATTTCCTTTCCAATGACTGTCTATATCTAGTTTTTTCTTTTTGCCACCACTACGAAACGCCCGTCATCCACATAATAATCACAGGTGGACAAAGTCAGCAAACGGTCTCCATAACTGGCCGTCACACCCGTGTCATACAGAGACATGGCCGCCATCTCCTGCATATTGGACTCGAACTCCTGCTGGCTTAAGGCATCTATAAACTGATAATACTTAAAGACCACATCTTCCTCGTTATATATCTTCGACCGAAACACATACATGACTTCGTAGGTTCCCTTTTCGTAGATCGAATCAAACTGTATAACAGGATGTTCTTTATAATACTCCTCCGAACTGTATTTGTCCAGAGTTCCGAACATGTTTCCGCTCCTCATATGATGTCCGTATATGATGAGATTGGTGCTGGGAGCCAGCACATCGCAGTCTTTATCCAGAAAAAGCGCCCCGTTCCGATCCTTTTGCTGGTTGATATTGTGGTTCAAAAAATACTCGTTATCCGTAGTCTGCATAACAGGGTAATCTATATTTGTATCGTCAATTTTCAGCCATCCGATTAGTCTTTTATTGCTGTTATATAAATTTTTATATTCATCCAGCACTTCCGGGATCACCCGTTCTCCGTCCTGAGTATAGTGGATAACAGGGCCTGTGAACGTTTCGGGAAACGGCAAATCCTGCGCTCTCTCCCGGAAAGCTGCCATGCGGGCAAACTCCTGCTGCGTTCTGACCGCCTGATAAGTATATATACCAAAGTATCCCAGACATACCACGGCAACCGCGCTGCACAGCAAGGCCAGCCGTTTCCGTATCTTTTCCCGGCGTTTCAACTCCTCCTGGACATATTTGTCCATCTGTTCGTCCTGACCGGGACCGGTGGACGTAGTTACGGATACTGCCTTTTCCTTACGGGAAGTCCTTCCGGAGGACCTGGCGGCGGACTTGCCCCGTTTCCTGCCTGCGGAGGACGGAGATTTACCCAACTGCTGCAGGGCATCCTCCGATTCTTCCAGAAAATCCTGTCCCAGCAATGTATAGAATGGATACTTTTTTTGTTGTAGCGCTTTGACCAGCTGTGTAAGCTGGCTGCGGCTTTGAAAGTCTATCTGCTCTCGCAGCCGGTCTATGATCTGTTTGTCTCGGAGAGCCTTTCGGTATTCTGACTGCGTCCGAAACTGTCTCCCCTCCACAATATAAACTTTCTGTGCCATAACTTTTGCCCGCTCTGCTCCTGTACTTTCCAGAAACATATGTATTCACATGTATGTCATCTTACTCTCTATTTTACTATATGTTCAGATTTATGCAAGTGTTTTTCGCTATATCTTGTAAAGAATTCATACATATTTCCCATATATAGGAAAAGCCACGAGACACCCGCCTCGTGACCCGCGTCCATCCCTATTGCTCCGCAGCCTTCTCCACACGGCTGATCGCCGACTTCTCCATAGGAATACGGCAGTTCTTGTTGCTGCCAAACTCCACGATAACAGTGGTGTCATCCGGAATATCAATTACCACACCGTAAAACCCTGCTGTTGTCAACACGCTGTCCCCTATCGCCAATGCGGCCAGCATGGCCTGTACTTTCTTCTGCTCCTTTTTCTGCGGTCTAAACAGAACAAACCAGATCACCAGAAAAAACAAGCCGTAAATTATGACCATGGACAACAGCCCCCCCATAGTGCCTCCGGTTTGTGCCGCCGCCTCTTCTCCAGTTAATAATATGCCCATGTCTACTCCTTTCCCTGTGTTAGACAGGTTTCACCTGCATACACGCTCATCGTATTACTATACATAATATTTGTCCCCGGGACAAGTGTTTTCTATGAAAATTAAGAAAAAATTTATACCTCCGGCGTTGACATCTTATCCAGCTTTTCCCGCTTATAAGCCGCGAACCGGCCCACGTCCAAAGCATCCCGTATCTCTGTCATCATCGTGTTATAAAAATACAGATTGTGCAGTACGCAAAGCCGCATTCCCAACATCTCCTTGGCCTTCAGCAGATGCCGGATATATGCCCTGGAATACCGCCTGCAGGCAGGACAGGCGCATCCCTCCTCAATCGGCCTGCTGTCCGTCTCATATCTGGCGTTAAACAGATTGATCTTGCCATGATTGGTATACAGATGTCCGTGCCTGCCGTTCCTGCTGGGATAGACGCAGTCAAAAAAGTCCACTCCCCGCTCCACGCCCTCCAGTATGTTGGCCGGGGTTCCTACTCCCATCAGATAAGTGGGCTTGTCCACGGGCAGATGAGGAACCACCTCCTCCAAAATGTAGTACATTTCCTCGTGGCTCTCCCCCACTGCCAATCCCCCGACGGCATAGCCGTCCAACTCCATCTCCCGGATGCGTTTGGCATGTTCGATACGGATGTCCTCATAAACCGCTCCCTGATTGATCCCAAACAGCAGCTGCTCTCTGTTGATGGTATCCTCCAGCTGATTTAGCTGCCCCATCTTGCGTTTGCAGCGCTCCAGCCATCTGGTAGTACGCTCCACGGATGCCTGCACATAGGAGCGGTCCGCCTTGCTGGGCGCGCACTCGTCAAAAGCCATGGCAATGGTGGACGCCAGATTGGACTGGATCTGCATACTCTCCTCCGGCCCCATAAAAATCCCGCGCCCGTCAATATGAGAGTTGAAGTACACCCCCTCCTCCTTGATCTTGCGCAGTCCCGCCAGGGAAAATACCTGAAATCCGCCGGAGTCCGTGAGTATGGGCCTGTTCCATGACATAAACCGGTGCAGCCCCCCCATCTGTTTTACCACACCGTCTCCCGGTCTCACATGCAGATGATAGGTGTTGGATAATTCCACCTGAGTACCGATCCCTTCCAGATCCTCGGTAGATACCGCTCCCTTAATGGCGGCCACCGTGCCCACATTCATAAAAACCGGTGTCTCGATCACCCCGTGTACGGTGGACAGCCGCCCTCTTTTGGCCCTGCCCTCCATTTTAAGTATCTGATACATAATCTATATTTCCTCGATTCTAAATATGTCAATCCAACCGATCCAAAAATTCCTCCAGCGTAAGTTCCTGCTCCATGATGATCGTGGCTGCCTCCACTCCCACATAGCGGAAATGCCATGGCTCATATTCCACGCTGGTGATATATTCCTTACCCTGAGGATAGCGCACGATAAAGCCATACTCCGCGCAGTGCTCTTCCAGCCAGATACCTGCCCCCGTGTCCCCAAAGCCCTGGGTCAGCGTCTCATAGTAGTCGCACACGATATCCAGAGACAGCCCGATCTGATGCTCGCTGGAATCCGGCACCATCACGATCTGGCTGGAAAGCTTAAACGCGTCCATATAGGACATTCCCTTCCCCATGTACAGCTTGATCTTTCTGGCGAACAGCCATTCCTGTCTGGCGTCACTGCGGTAGGGAGACTTGATGATCAGATTGAACCCCGCCTCCTTTGCCGCCTGCATCATATCCAGCAGATCGTCTATGATCCTCTCATCGCACTTCTGGCTGCCCTTGATCGTAGCCAGCGTAAAATCATAGTCCTCCGGTATGGGATGCTGTTTGTTTACCAGAATAAGCCGCCAGTCATCCGGTGAAAAGGCCCACAACTCCTCTGTTTCCTTCTCCCCGGGCATATCCGGCTCTCTATCCTGCAATCCTTCCTGCTCCCTGCGATAGCTCAGAATGTCCTCCAGGACGATCTGATCCTCCTCATCGTACTCCTGAGACAGCTGCGTCTCGTCTTCCTCCAGCAGCAGTTCATCGTCCCAACTCTCCATATTCTCAAGGTCGATCTCCTCCTCCTGCACCAGAGATACGGAGTCGTCACTGATCATCGCCGCCAGACGCTCGTCCATCTTATGTTCCTCGCCGCCGACAAAGATCGGGAAGGAAAAACTGGCATAGGCGGTAAACAATACCAGAGACATCATCACCATTGCCAAACGTTTCTTATTGTTCCACAGATAATACAGACAGTGAAAAACGGGCACGCAGACACACATGCAGGCGATGGCGACCACCCTGCGTAACGGTCCCTTTTTGCTCAGCTTGAGCAATCTGTATCTGATCAATTCCTCTAAAGTTGTTTTCATAGTTACCTCTGCTCAAAACACCTATGTACATACTATATCAAGGATATCTTAACACAGCTTTTTTTAATCTGCATCATTTTTTTGCGAAAAGTTGCTATTTTTTTTAAAATTCGCTATAATCCTGTTTTTAACAGTTGTGAGGGAGATGAATGGCTGTATGCCCAGTATT
>CAJTMX010000032.1 GCA_910577235.1 uncultured Acetatifactor sp.
CGCTATTAACGACCTGCACCCTTTCCAGGGGTGTCCCTTCAGCCATCTTGGGTACATCTCCAGACATAGCTAAATACATATCAACATATATACCGAATCAAAAAGGATTCGGTCGGAGAGGGATCTCCAGCGGAGAGGGTGGGATTCGAACCCACGCGCCCTTGCGGACAAACGGTTTTCAAGACCGCCTCGTTATGACCACTTCGATATCTCTCCAATAGTTTATAGCGAGCCATTCTTTTCGCTCCGTTTTCTCAACGGCAAGAAATATAATAACAAAAAAGCCTGGCACTGTCAACAACTTTTTTAAAGAATTATGCAAAAATTTGCGATATCAAAAATCTGCCAGCAAATCCCCATAGATGCCGCCCAATGCACGAAGTCCTTTGGCGATGAGACTGCCATACAAAACGGCTCCTTCGTAGCGCAGATGCGTATTATCTCTGGACTCCTCCGGGTGCTCCCGATAAGTCTCTTCCGGAAAAAACATATACCATCTTCTGCTCTCCTGTTCCCCTGCACGCTCCAGAACTTCACGGCTCATACCACACAGATCGATCAATGGTACCTCATATCGCTCGGCCGTCTGTTTCATCGCAGTCACATAGTCCTTGTGCAGACTGGGCTCCAGATTCCCTTCGCCGTCAAATATTCGCCGCTCCAACGGAGTGATCAGCACAGGATAGGCTCCATGTTGTCTTGCCACGCGGATAAAGCACTCCAGGTTGCTCACAAATCCCGAAAAGGGCTCCGTATATCTTAATGGATCTTCTGTCTTTTCATCATTATGCCCAAACTGAATAAAGAGAAAATCGCCCTCGCCTATCCGCCCTTCTATCTCCTTCAGTCTTCCTTCGTCTATAAAACTTTTGGTACTGCGCCCGTTCTTACTATGATTCTCCACATGATAATCCCTATTCATAAATAAAGAAAAGACCTGACCGATTCCGGTCTGCGGATAAGTGGAGTAATCATTTGTCTGTACGGTAGAATCTCCCGCCCAAAAAATTGTATTCATTGACACGCCTCCTGTGCACCGTCATTTCAAGGAATCAGCCGCACACTTACGTTAACAGGAATTACGCATTCGGCAAAACAAGGGAAACCGAAGTTTCCCCTGTCTTGCATTCGGTATATACGATATCTTTATTTATTCCTTTACCGCACCGATATTTACACCCTTTACAAAATATTTCTGTAAGAATGGATACAAAAGCATAAAAGGAATGATAACCACGATGATCGCTGCATTCTTTACCGTATTCTCGGTAGCTCCGCCGGTTGACTGGGGCAGATCGCTGCCCATGATAACGCTACGCAGTTTCATCTGGAAATTATACCATTTAGAATCTGTGATATACAATTTATAATGAGTATAATCATTCCAATAAGTCACTGCATACATCAGACCGATGGATGCCAGCGCGGCTTTGGACATAGGCAGCACAATACGGATAAATGTCTGCATCGGGGAACAGCCATCCAATGTCGCCGACTCAAACAGGCTCTGGGGAATACCCTCAAAGAAGTTACGCATCAGCACCAGATTATATACATTCAAAGCCGGGAACAGGATAACTACCAGCAGAGTATTGGTCAGGTGCATGGAACTGAGCACCAGATAAGTAGGGATCATACCTCCATTGAAAATCATCGTAAACAACAGGAAGTTGGCAAAAAACGTTCTGCCTGGCATCTCCCACTGAATCAGCACATACGCGCCCAGGGTAGACAGCGTCAACGCCAAAATCGTTCCCAAGATCGTAGTGATAAAGGAAATCACCAGGGGTCGGAACAGCGTTGGATTTCGGAACACAGAGACATATCCTGCCAAGCCGAAATTCTCAGGCCACAGTTTCATACCGTAAGCAGTCTTTAAGTCAAATGAGTCCACCAGAATCTTCCACATGGGAATAATGATAATCAATGCCAAAATAATAAAAATCAGGCCATTGACAATCCGGAAAACCGGAAATTTCTTTTTCGTTTTCATATCCGTCTCCTCTCCCTATACGATTCCGCGGCCTTCACGTACTTTCTTGCTCCACTGGTTGCAGACAAGTACAAGTACGCAGCCTACCAACGACTTAAACAAACCGATAGCTGTTGTATATCCATAGTTTGGAATAGCGCCGCTGTTGAAAGTCTGATAGTAAATATATGTCTCCAGCACGTTCGCCGTACCCAGTACCGCATCATTCTGCAATACGAATGCGGACTCGAACAGATTCATAACCTTTGCCAGATTCAGAATAAATACTGTCAATATAGTATTTGCCAGCGCGGGAAAAGTAATGAAACGCATCTTGTTCCAACGCCCGGCGCCATCTATTGCGGCTGCCTCATAAAGTTCTGTGTTAATGCCGGCCAACGTAGCCATAAAAATAACGGTCTGCCAGCCAGTTTCTTTCCAAATGTTAATTATGTAGTACGCAAATCGCCACCACTTTTCTGATCCTAGAAAATAAATCATATTATTGGCATCCAGCACGCCGATATTCACCAGGAAAGTATTTACCAGACCATGGTTGGTGGGAGCCAAGATCAGCGAGAAGATGGACGCTGTCACCACCCATGACATAAAATGGGGCAGATAGATAATCGTCTGAACCACTTTCTTAAAATGAAGATTCACAATTTCATTTAGGAGCAGGGACACTATTACCGCAAACAGTGTCGTCAAAATGAGCTTTACCAAACTGATCACAATTGTGTTCGCGAAAGCTGACCAGAAATTGGCCATTTTAAACATTCTTTCAAAATGTTTAAAGCCGACAAAGGTTGGGTCTTTGATGCCGTTATAGTCGGTAAAGCCAAGCACGATACCTAACATTGGCAGATAGCTAAATATTATTGCAAAAACAAATACAGGCAGAAACATCAAATAAAATCCCCTGTACTTATATATCTTGGCCCAAAGCTTGGCACCGCTGATCTTCTGCTTTGGAACTGCTGTTTTCGTTTTTTTCATATCTGCTCTTCCTCTTCTATAAATATAATCCACCCATACATCCAAGAATATGCGGAGCCATGGATTACTCCACAGCTCCACAAATTATATTCTTGCTAACCGCGATCAACTTACTTTACTGGGCGTTCAGGGAGTCAACAATGGTCTTGGACCATTCTGCGCCGCCGTCAGCCTCATATTTTGCATATGCTTCGTCAATAGTCATCTCACCCATGGTAACCTTAGCGATCAGCTCGTTCTTCAGAGTGGTCAAGTCACCGTTGTACATGCTCATCTCATCCGTAGAAGGGACGATAAACGCGGATTTACAGTTTGCATTGAACAACTCCTGCGCATCCAAAGCAACATCGGTCACGCTGTTCTCAGGTGCCTCCAAGTCAACCAGAGCCAGCATGGGATCTATGTGTGCCTTGGTGTAAGCGGTCTCGGGTTTCTCGGCGTTAGGCAGGAAATGCCACTGGCCTTCCTCATAGGTCTTCTCTTTATCGGTGCCCTCCCACAGAGTCTCGGCAGCCTGGGACCAATGCTTGCCCTCTACGCCATAGGTGAACAGATACTGCACATCGCCGCCATCCTGCATGGCCTCAATGAAATACTTGAACACGCCCTCGGGATTCTCGCAGGCAGAGGTGATGCTCCATGCGGGAGTAATACGGTCGATATAAGCGCCAACTTCGGCAATAGGCGGCAGAGCAACCAGCTCGCCGGACAGCCCATTGGCCTCCAGGTTATTCTTCAGATTGTTGCCCCATGTGCCTGCCCAGTAGGTAAATACACCAAACTCATCGTCATAGAACTTGTTACGGCAGTCGCCGGTACCGTTGGTCAGAGTAGTGGGATCTATATAACCATTCGCATAAGCGTCAGCCAATCTTCCCAATGCGGCTTTCATCGCATCAGTCTCAAAGCCATCTATCCAGTTGCCGTTCGCATCCTGCATAAAAGAAGGATAAGCATCCTGATAGAATTCGGGCAAGTAGTTGGTGAAAGGAGCCTCATTGCCGATGAAACCTGCGGCAGCTACCGCAAAGGTATTACCGTCAACACCGTCACCGTCGGGATCGCCGTTGGTAAACGCATCCATCATAGCCACATACTCTTCATAGTTGGTGGGTACGGATGCGATACCGCAGTTGTCCAGCCAGGACTGCTTTACATAGGTAACGCAGCCGTTGCCATGTGTAGCGGGCATACCATACAGGGAACCGTTGATTCTCAAGCTGTCCACAACGGTGTCGCTGCCGGCCTTAGCGTCATGGCGGGCCTTCAGGTCGGAATTGGCATACGCATCGGTCATATCCCACAGAGCGCCCTCAGACGCGTAACCGGTGTAGTAGGTGGAAGACAGAATGATGACATCCGGCCAATCTCTGCCTGCGAAAGTCTGACCAACCACATCATAGTAAGCGTCATGGTCGGGCTGGATTATCTCCACTTCAATGCCGGTAAGCTCAGTATACTTCTTCCAAAAATCATCGCCGTAGTTCTCCTGGGTAGGTACGGTACCATCAATCATGATCTTAATCTTATCGGGCTTTGCAACTTCCGCTGCAGGCTCCGACTCAGGCTGGTTGCTCTCTGTCGGAGTTGTATCTCCGCCGCCTGAAGGTGTAGACTCAGTAGTGGACTGCTGAGGGGTGCTGCTTGATTCCTGATTGCCGCCCTCGTTTCCGCAGGCTGCCATGGATAAAACCATGCTCCCTGCCAGAAGGGATGCAACAAACTTACTTGCTTTTTTCATAGTAATGTATCCTCCTCCTAAAAATGTAAGTGTTTACAGGTTTTTTACCTGTCCCGCCGTTCGTTCCATCACTGACGGTATGTATATATTAGCACACATTGGGCATATTAACAACCCATTTTTCTTAAAACATTGTTTTTTTGCTTTTTTTTGTTAATTGTGCTGTTTTTTTGTGCACTTATATGTGCATTTTTCCCGGACCCACTTACGTAAGCGCTTTCATTTTTACTTTGGCTATATCTTTTATAAGAGGCAATCAAAAAAGCGTCTACCCGCAGAACGCCTTATTGGCGTTCTGCGGAAATTCTTGATATATTCAAGTTTTTGCAGGGATTTTGTGCTATATGTCATTATTTTACAAAATGTCAGTTTACATTTTATATTCAAATTTGTAAGCGCTTTGACATTTTTTACCGAGCCTGCAATTTTGTTTTATGTAATTGCTTTCATTGCAAGGGAATAAACGCGAAGGCCTTGAAAAAGCCGCGAATTCCGTGCTAAAATGTATGAGCGTCACAATCGTGGCATGTATGTACCCCAATATTAAAAAAGGAATGGTGATACCCATGGAAAACTCAACCAACTGTCCTGCGGCCCAAAACGGCATATCCCCCCTTGTGTTACTGGATCTGCTGGATCATCTGCGTCAGACTCATATCCCACTGCACAGTCTTCACATCCTGCTGTCCGGACATACAGAGCTGGAGGCATACTTTGCCCCCTGTCAAAAGGGACAGCTGCACCGCATGTTTTCCGTCAGCAAGAATTTGACTGCGCTGGCCGTGCTGAAACTCTGCGAGGAGGGCTCTCTTTCATTGGATGATCCCATCTGCCGCTATTTTCCCGAATATGTAAATGAAGATACCCATCCATGGGTTTTGATGACTACGGTCAGAAATATGTTGATGATGCGCAGCTGTCATGCCTCCACCACATATAAATTTGATATGTCTCAAGACTGGGTGCGGAGCTTTTTCACGGTTCCGCCCACCCATAAGCCCGGGACCGTGTTCCATTATGACACCAGCTCTACCCATACGCTCTGCGCTCTTGCGGAAAAGCTGAGCGGCCGTCCCATGCTGGACTACTTAAAGGATGTGATGCTGCGGGAGATGGGATGGAGCGAGAAGTCTTATATGCTCACCGATCCTTTCGGGCATTCCATGGGCGGCAGCGGACTCATGGCCACGTCGGAAGATCTGGTACTGCTGGGGAGCTTTCTTATGCAGGAGGGGACCTGCAACGGAAAGGTACTGCTGCGAAAGGATCTGCTGGCGCAGGCTGTGGCCTGGCAGAGCGCCACGGCAGTCACAGGCCCCATCCCCGCCGAGCGCCAGGGCTATGGCTATTCCTTCTGGCGGGGGGAGCATGACGCTCTGGTCTGTTATGGCATGGGCGGACAACTGATCCTCTGCTATCCCGCCCTGGAACTGCTGGTAGTGACCACCGGGGACACCCAGGGGATGCAGGGTGCCAACCAGCTGCTCTACGATGCCGTTCACCGCTTTCTGCTCCCCCGGGTGCAGGAACGAACCAGAGAATGTGGCAATATCTCTGAAGATGACCGTCAAAAACTGCAAAAGCGGGTTGCCCGGCTGCGCATGGAACCGGTATCTCATACCCTGTCCCGGGGATGCAGCCCTTCTCTGCGAGGCAACGGTGATCTGGCGGACACATGGGGGAAGTTAGTTGTCAGGCCGGGCAGTCCTTGTCTGCGGGACGGCTGCGATCCGGCAGAACGGCCCTACGGGGCGGGAAGTTTTCTGGACTTACGGACAGACGGCCCCAGAATCCGGGGGAAAGTGTACCGGGTACAGGGGGACAGCCCGTTCACCGAGCTTTTCCTGGAACTGGCCCCCGGATCGGGAACTCTGTGTTATACGCTGGGAGATTCCCGCTGCCGTCTGCCCTTTGGGTCGGACGAGGTGACCCCCTGCCGTTTCCCGGTCTATGATATGTTTTGCGCCTCCAGCGGTATGTGGCTGGACGAGCACACTTTTTACATCCGCACCCATCTGCTGGATACCAGCGTGGGCAGTATTCACTTTCAGTTGTATTTTGGGGAAGATGATGTGACTGTATATATGAAAAAGCAGGAAGAAAATCTGTTTGAAGAGTACAGCGGACATCTGTACGGGCTCCTGGCTCCCGGGCAGGACAGCCGTGTTTAAGGCTGTCCGCCAGAAAGACTGCCCGGGAGCAGGGCCATGGCTATCCGCATGTCCTCCGGCGTGGTCACTTTAATATTTTCATAGGAGGCCGGAACCAACTTAACATGACGGTGCAGCATGGTCTCTACCACCATCGCATCGTCCGTGATCTCGATCCCCTGCCGCTCCAGCGTGGGAAGACTTGTCATGAGCATGCGGTAGGCCTCGCATATCATCCGCGCCTCAAACACCTGGGGCGTCTGTACCAGCCACACGCTGTTCCTGTTGGGTGTCTGACAGGCATAGCCCTCCGGGTCCGCCAGCTTGACCGTGTCCTTGGAGGGCATGGCCGCCACGCAGGCGCCGTAGGCGTAAGCGGCGGCGTAGGTATCCTCCAGTATCTTTTCTGTCAGAAAGGGCCTCGCCCCGTCATGGATAAACACAAAGCCGTCCTCGCAGGCAGTTCTCAGCCCTCTGTTCTCAAGCAGCTCCAGAGCGTGAGCCACGGACTCATAACGCTGTCCGCCTCCCACCGTGATATCGCTCACTTTGGTAAAACCGTATTTCTCTACAATCTCCTGCTGCACATAAGAAACATCCTCCGCCCCGGTCACCAAAATACAGTCGTCGATGATGGCGGAACGCTCCACGGTTTCCAGAGAATACCAGATCAGCGGCCTGCCTCCCAGGTCCATAAACTGTTTTGGTACGCTGCTATGCATTCTGCTGCCGCTGCCTGCCGCCAGGAGCACGGCGGTACATCTCTTTTTTTTCATAATATATATACCTCTTAAAATGCCTCTTTGGAACCGAGCCGCAGATTGGGCACGGCGTTGAGATCCAGGCCGCTGCGCCGCCCCCGCCTGTATTCGTAATACCCCGCCACACCGATCATCGCGGCATTGTCCGTGCAGTACACGGGACTGGGGTAATAAAAGCGTATGTTATTCTCCCGGCACGCCCCGGCCATAGCCTCCCGCAGGGCGGAATTGGAGGCCACTCCCCCGGCAATGGCAAAGCGATCGTAGCCATATTCCCGCAAAGCATACATGGAATGTTCCACCAACACCTCCACCACCGCTTTCTGAAAGGAGGCCGCCACATCCGCCTGGCAGATCTCCTCCCCCTTCATCCGGCAGCCGTTCAGATAGTTCAGTACCGCCGACTTAAGGCCGCTGAAACTGAAATCATAGACATTATCCGCCAGCTTGGGCCGTGGAAAAGCGATGGCATCGGGATTGCCCTCCCGGGAGACCTTGTCTATCTTGGGGCCTCCGGGATACCCCAGGCCGATGGCGCGGGCCACCTTGTCAAAGGCCTCCCCCGCCGCGTCGTCCCTCGTCTGTCCGATGATCTCATACTCGCCGTAATCTTTCACCACCACCAGATGGGAATGACCGCCGGACACCACCAGGCACACATAGGGCGGTTCCAGTTCCTTGTGTTCAATATAGTTGGCACTGATATGTCCTTCAATATGGTGTACCCCCACCAGGGGAATCCCTGTGGCAAAGCTGATGGCCTTGGCCGCCGACACGCCTACCAAAAGGGCTCCCACCAGGCCCGGCCCATAGGTCACGGCTATGGCGTCCATCTGCCGCAGCTCTGTACCCGCCTCCTTGAGCGCCGCCTCTATGACCTGATTGATCTTCTCGATGTGTTTGCGGGAGGCGATCTCCGGCACCACGCCCCCGTACAAAGTATGAAGTGCTATCTGCGTGGAGATCACGTTAGATAACACTTCTCTGCCGTTTCTCACCACCGCTGCCGCCGTTTCGTCACAGGAGCTCTCGATGGCCAGTATATATATATCCTTTTCCTCTTCCATTCCCTCAATCCTCTCTCTGGCCGTTACCCACGTTCTCCGCCAGATCCCAGCCGTATATCTTCCAGTGTCCGTCACTGTCCTTGCGCAGCAGATATACCTGTATGGTAGACGAGCTCTCCCTGCCTTGAAGGATATTGTATCCGCAACGTATCTTGGCAAATTTGTAGCCGTCCTGGGTAAATTCGTCCACATCCGTGCTGGCGGCCAGGGAAATATTGGATATCTTGCGCTTATTGCTCTTAAAGTCCTGAATCTCTGCCTCCAAATTAAAGATATATGTATCCCATGCATTGTGGTCCAGCAGTTCCTGGTCATACAGCCCTCTTGCCTTGAGAGCCAGCTCCTCCAGCTGCTCCTGACTGCAGTCCTCATTGTAGAAACACTTGATAATGTCGTTGTAATAGCGGATCACCTCTTTGGGCGTGGGAGGATAATTGTTCTCCAGATCCCGCAGCAATATGTTCTCCACCGTTGTGAGAGTCCGCTCTTCCACCTGACGGTTTGAACGGTTCACCAAATAGCAGTAGTATCCCACTACCGCTACAATGAGTACCATGACCACTATGGTGGTCTGGGTTGTAAATTTGCCCTTTTTCGTCTTCATGCGCCGCTCCTAATCCAGAAAATTCAGTTCCACGCTTCTTCCGTCTTTGGCTGCCACGGCGGCAGGGAATATCTTCCGCACTTCCTGCATATATTCCTCCGGACGGCTTAAGGAAGGACTGTAATGTGTAAGCCACAGCTGCGGCACCTGCGCCTCCCTGGCCATACGTGCCGCCTCGTACATGGTCATATGCCTGTTCTCTTTGGCCTTGGCCAGTTTGTCCGGCTCGCCGTACATCCCCTCGCAGACAAACAGATCCGCTCCTTTGGCATGGGCCACGATACTCTCCGTGGGCCGGCTGTCCGTACAGTAGGTGACTTTTAACCCTTTGCGCGGCTCCCCCAGCACCATATCCGGGGTATAGACTCGGCCGTCCACCTCCTGGGTCTCCCCTTTTTGCAGGCGGCTCCAGCACTTTTGAGGGATGCCCAGCTCCTGAGCCTTCTCCAGCTGAAACTTCCCGATACGGTCTATTACCAGGCTATATCCATAGCATAACACATTATGATTCACCTTGAAAGCCTCAATTTGAAATCCTTCAAAGAAAAATGTCTGTTCCGGCTCCGTGATCTCCTCGCAGCGGATCTCAAAGGGCAGTTCCGGGGCAATACAGCGCAGCGCGCTGACAACTCTCTGCAATCCTCTGGGTCCCACCAGCAGCAGCGGCTCGGTCCGCTCCGCGTTGCCCATGGTCAGCAGCATGCCCGGCAGGCCGCTGATATGGTCCGCATGATAGTGGGTAAAACATATGATATCGATGGGCTTGGGACTCCAGCCCTTCTCCCGCAGCGCGATCTGGGTTCCCTCGCCGCAGTCGATCAGTATACTCTTTCCGTTATAACGCATCATCAGGGAGGTCAGCCACCGATAAGGCAGAGGCATCATTCCTCCCGTTCCCAGCAAACACACATCCAGCATCGCCGTCTCCTATCTGCATTCGTGGGATGGCGGCGCGCTCTCCGGTGTCACACCAGCTCGCTTACTTCGCTCTCCTCCACCGGAATCCGAAAACTGTCCGTCAGAGCGTCATAGCAGCTTTCACACAGATCCCAGCGGTGCCGCAGCCCATCCTTATTGCTAAAATAGCCGAAGGACACATCCGCCGAAAAATATCCCTCCCGGACCACGTCCTCCCGCTGCTGTAATTCTTTTCCGCAACGATTGCAAAAAATTTTATTTTCCCGTTTCATCATCATCCTCCACCAATCTGTGTCAATCACCTTCGTGCATCCGCATACATTGTAGCACGTTTTTTGTCGAATTGGCGTGGGAATTGTTGGAACGCATTCTAATCATCTCTTTTCCACAGAATCATTGCATCCTCCGTGGGTTTCTCATAAAACCGTGGGCGGATGCCTTCCGACACAAAGCCCGCCTTTTCATAGACATGGATAGCCGCCGCGTTGCTCACACGCACCTCCAGCGTAAATGCCTTTACGCCCATGGCCTGTCCCCTTTTCAAAGTCTCCCGCAGCAGCGCCGTAGCGATCCCCCGGTTCCGGTACGCCTCGTCCACCACCACATTATCAATCTCACCGTCCCCGGACACATTGGTGACGCCGCAGCTGCCCACCACCCGGCCGTCTTCCTCCGCCACCAGATACAGGCTGTCGCGGTCCTGTATCAGCCGGACAAAATCCGCTGCGGACCAGGGCATGGAAAAGGACTTGGACTCTATTACACAGAGCGGTTCCACATCCTCCGTTCTAAGCTCCCGTATGATCATCCGCCTCTTCCCTTTCTCTCTCCGCCTGGCTCTTGCGCAGATACAGGGGCTGATGCAGCGCCGCGTCCACCGTCTGTCCCCGGGATGCGTACACCACTCCCAGAGCCGCCACACTGCCCGCCCGCTGGCGGTTTACATGGGCGGGAGCCAGCGCGTAGGGCACGCTGATCCGCTCCCTGATCTGTTCCAGATATACCGGCACCCCGTCTCCCAGAAAGATCACTTCCCGGCCCAGCCGGTTGCACTGCTCCACGATCTGTGCCACTTCCACGGCACATTGATCTTGCAGGACACGCAGTTCATAGCTGTCCCGCCCCCATATATCCCGGGCTGTACCCGAGGTACCGGGAGAACCGGTCTCAGACATGGCCCGGCCTTTTCCCACGTACTCATAGAGTCCCGTGTATACCTGATTCCTACGGGCGTCCATCATAGGGCACACCAGCCTGTCCGTACCGTACAGATTGTAAGCCAGCGCCTCCAGAGTAGGCACCTCCACCAGAGGCTTTCTCAGCGCCAGACCCAGACCCTTGGCCGTTGCCGAACCGATCCGCAACCCGGTAAAGGAACCGGGGCCGGCAGCCACGGCTACAGCATCCACCGTGTCCAACTCCAATCCCGTCATCTGACGGAGCTGGTCCAACATGGGCAGCAACGTCTGGGAATGGGTCTTTTTGTCATTTATTGTAAATTCCGCCCGCAGCACTTCGTCCTCCGCCAAAGCCACGCTGGCCACCAGGCCGGAACTGTCTATTGCCAGTACTTTCATGCTCATTCCACTTCTTTCATTACGATTCTGCGATAGTCAAAGCCCTTTTCCAGATCCTTTTCGATGGTGATCCGCATATGGCCATGAGGCAAGAGTTCCGGGATCAGGTCGGCCCACTCGATCAGGCAGACCCCCTCCCCAAAGAAATACTCCTCGTATCCTATCTCCTCCATCTCCTCCGGATCTCCGATGCGGTAGACGTCAAAATGATAAAAGGGCAGCCGCCCCTCCTCATACACCTGCATGATCGTAAAAGTGGGACTGTTTACCGGACCGGCAATCCCAAGCCCCGCCGCTACCCCCTGGGTAAATACAGTCTTTCCCGTGCCCAGCTCCCCGATCAGCGTATAGACCTGCCCCGGGATAGCCTGGCGTCCCAGCCGTTCTCCTATGGAAAAAGTCTCCTGCGGGCTATGGCTCTCCCATGCCCTTATATTCTCTGTCTCTGCCAAATCTTCCTCTTTTCCGATTGCCAATGTACTCCGTCGTTTCCGTTTCGCCGACTGTCTTGCCCGCGTTTCCCTCCCCCGCCGTTGAGCAGAGGGCGCGCTAGCCGCGAATTTTGACCTTGCCCGGCGGCATGTGAGTACTGATCATCTTCACCACGTCGGCACGCTGCTCCCCCAGGTCACGGTTGGGAAAAATAGCCGCGCTGACCTTTGTAGTATATACGATCACGCTCTTTCCCGTAGCGGTGGCCTTGTACAGATCCGTCCAGGCCTGCCTCTCCGTTGTCTCCCCCTGAGACACCGCGATCCCCTCCTCGTCCAGCGTATAGTGGAGCGGTTTTTGGAAGGAAGGGTTGGTCAGCGCAATCTGCTTGCTCTTCAATTTTAGGCTCACCGGCAAATACAGCAGCAGGATCACGCCGCAGACCAGAAAGATCCACTGCCTGGGGTCCAGACCGAAGATCACTATCATCAACGCGCCAAAGCAGCTGCCGATCAGGCCGGAGGCGCTGTTGTAGGCATGAGCCATCATATAATTATACAGATCCTGCGCCTCTATTTTCACATCGAATTCAATCATATCCACCTCTGCCTGCATAGGGCTCCCATCAAAGTCTCTTGTGTCCGTCCCTACTGCTCTGACTGTTCCAGCTGAGAAGTGCAGTGAGGGCATCTGCTTGCCTCCAGTGCGATCTCGCTCTTACAGTAGGGGCACTTTTTGGTGACGGGCACCGCTTTCGGCTGCTCTTTTTTAAGCTTATTGAGAGCCTTTACGATCAGGAACACCACAAAAGCCATAATCAGGAAATTGATCAGTCCCGAGATAAAACTGCCGTAGCTGAGTGTGGCTGCCCCGGCCTCCTGGGCCGCCGCCAGCGTGGGATAATGATTCCCGTCCAGCGCCACGAACAGATTGGAAAAGTCCAATTTGCCGGTGAAAATACTGACCACAGGCATAAAAATATCATTGACCAGAGAACTCACGATACTGGTAAACGCGCTGCCGATGATCATGCCCACCGCCAGATCCATCATATTTCCTTTGACCGCAAACTCCTTAAATTCTTTTAAAAATTTCTTCATACTATCTGTATCCTTCCCAATCTTCTTTCGTCTGACTACCTAGATTATAAACAGATGCCGCACAAAATGCAAGACAAAAAAAAGACTTGCAAAACGAAATAGGCAGCGCTATACTATAACGCATAAGGTGAGTCTTCAGGGTTGGGTGCAATTCCCTACTGGCGGTGATATATGGAAACATATCAGTCCGCGACCCGTGGTGGTGACACTATGGCTGAACCGGTGAGAATCCGGTACCAACAGTACAGTCTGGATGGAAGAAGAACATGGAAACAGGCGGGTGTTAGACACCCGTCGGCATATCATGCGAATCGGCCCTGGTCTTTTGCGGTTTTCCGCAAAGATCAGGGTTTTTTTACACGAAAGACTTTCCTGGCAAAAAAATACATAGGCCGCGGCACGCGGCGGAAAGTGAGGAAACATTATGAACAAATTTATCGAGAGCGTAAAGGCAAACACCCTTTTCGCAGTGCAGTTCCTGCTGATCGTCATAGCCATTTTTGTGGTGGCTCTGGCTCTGGAGAAACTTGCAGACAGGAAGAACGGCGTCAAAGAGCGCGCCCTTACCACGCAGAAAATGACCATGACGGCGATGTTTTCGGCTATCGCCCTGATCCTGCATCTGTTGGACTTCCCCCTGCCCTTTCTGGCACCCGATTTTTACAAGCTGGATTTCAGCGAGCTGCCCGCGCTGGTGGGAGCTTTCGCCTTCGGCCCGGTGGTGGGCGTGCTGATCGAGGCCGTCAAGATCCTATTGAAACTTATGATCAAGGGGACCAGCACCGCTTTCGTGGGAGATCTGGCCAATTTCGTCATCGGCTGCAGTTTCATCCTGCCCGCCTCTCTCATCTATTATTTTAAGAAGAGTAAAAAGAGCGCCCTGGCAGGATGCGTGATCGGAACTTTGATCCTGACTTTGTTCGGCACCGCCTTTAACGCCGTCTATCTGCTGCCGGCCTTTTCCAGACTGTACGGCATGCCGCTGGAAAGTATTCTGGCCATGGGAACAAAGATCAATCCTCTTGTGAGCGACGGAAGCCTGGTCAGTTTTGTGGCCTGCTGCGTGGCTCCCATTAATCTGATAAAGGGCAGCAGCGTATCCCTGATCACCATGCTGGTCTACAAACCCTTAAGTCCCATCATCAAGGCCAGAAGATAGTCCCCATATCATCCCGAAATAAACTATGGCGCAGGCATTGCCTGCGCCGTTTCTTTTATATTCTTCTAGCATTTCCGCGCCAGAGTCATCAGTTCCTGCATGACCTGTATGATCTGTTCCATGACCACCGCGTTTTTTTCCTCGGCGCCCATGGTTTCGCCGGCATGGGCGGACACTTCCTCGGAGATCGCTGAGATCGTCTGTACGGAATCCACGATCACCTGATTGGATGCGTTCAGTTCCTCTACCGCCTGGGCAAGTCCCTCCATATTGCCGCAGACCGCCTGGGCATTGTCCCTGATCGCCTGAAAACTCTCCGCCGCATGCAGAGCGCCCTGTTTTTCTTCATCGATGCCGGAGACCATGTCCGCCACTACCCCCATTACCTCTCGTATGGCCTTTGAGACATCGTCGATCAGACTGTTGATACTCACCGTAGCGTCCTTGGTCCTGGTGGCCATCTCGGAGATCTGTGTGGCCACCACCGAGAATCCCCTGCCCGCCTCTCCTGCTCTGGCGGCCTCAATGCTGGCGTTCAGTGCCAGCATACTGGTCTGGGAGGTGATGCCTCCGATCAGCTCCACGATGGTGTTCATCTTTTCCATATATTTCCCCAGGGTTTCCAGCTTTTCGTTCACTGCCGTCCCGTTCTCCACAGACGCCTCCACCTGCCCTACCAGCACAGACACGTTCCGGTTGCCGGTGTCCAGCGCGTCCATCGTCTGCCGCATATTGGTACTGATCTGTACGGAAACGTCATGTACCTCGTTGACCTTGCCCTGAATGGTCTCGGTCTGCTGTCTCTGATTAATAACATGCCGGGAGGTGTCCTCCGCGCCCGCGGACACTTCCTCCATGGCGGCCTTGGTCGCCTTTGACGCCCTGCTCAGTTCCTCCATCTTTTCGTGAACCGCGGTGATCCCCTCCGACAGCCTGTCAGACAGTTCCGCATTGGCCTGCAGCAAGACTTCCGCCTGCTGCCGCGACTGGGAGATATCTCCTATCCTCTGGTCCGTGTTGGCTTTCAGCGTTCTGGTGGTGAAAGCGGAATACACCGCCACCATACATATGACCACCATCTGTATAACAGCCGTTTCCACACCCTGATAGCCGAATTTTCCTGTGGCGGCTCCCAGTATCACTACCGCCAGATTTTCCAGGACAGTGCCTATATTGATCAGCATCTGGTATTTCACATCATTGTACACAGCCACCACAAACACTATGGGAATAACAAAGATAAACACCAGCTGATTCACTTCCGTAAACATGCATACCGTATAAAATATGGCAAAGCCTACAGCCGCCAGATGGCGCACCATATTCGTCTCTCTGTTACGGCTCCAAAAGATAAATTCCAGGATCACCGGCACGGCGCCGATCACACCCATCACCGCCACATACCCAAAGGATATATCCCCTCTGACCGCCTGAATAACCATGAGCGCAAGCATTACCGCCACGGTTATAAAATGGGCCGTCATCGCCGCTTTATTGTTTCTCTGAAGTTCCGATATCCTGTTCATTTTGTCTGTCCTCCTGTTTCTTTGATCTTCATGGTCAGAGAGATCCTTTTTTTCTGCAGATCCACATCCAGCACCTGCACATCCACGATATCTCCCACACTGACAGCCTCAAGTGGATGCTTAATATATTTGTCCGTGATCTGGGAGATATGTACCAGCCCGTCCTGATGTACGCCGATGTCCACAAAAGCGCCGAAGTCGATGACATTGCGCACGGTACCTTTCAGTACCATGCCCGGCTTTAAGTCCTTCATATCCAGAACGTCGCTGCGCAGGATGGGTCTGGGCATATCGTCTCTGGGGTCGCGGGCCGGTTTTTCCAGCTCCCTCAGGATATCGGTCAGTGTGATCTCACCGATGCCCAGTTCCTGGGCCAGCTGCGCTTTGTTTTTAACCCTTTTTTCCAGGCTGCCGCTTTGCCGCCCCGCGTCTGCCCCGGCGCTGGCTTGCGCTGGCCTGCCGTTTTGCGGCTGTGCCCCCTTCCCGGGGTCTTCCACTCTCACACCGGACATGGCCGCCGCCAGGGCCTTGCCCATGGCCGTATCGGTACTTTTCACCTGAATGGTACGGCTCTGCTTTCTCTGGGCAGGACGCTGCGCCGCCGCGGTTCCCGGAGCTTTTCTGCCTGCCGCTTTCTCTGCCGCAGCCTTTTTCTGAGCCTCCCGCACATCCTCCACCGTCATGCCCAGCCGGTCCAGCAGTTTCAGCGTCGCCTGATAGGATTCGGGATGTACGCTGGTGGCGTCTAAGGGGTTGTCCCCGTCCAGTATACGCATAAAGCCCGCGCACTGTTCATAGGCCTTGGGCCCCAGCTTGGGTACTTTCAAAAGCTGTTTTCTGTTTACAAAGCGTCCGTTTGTTTCACGGTATTCCACAATATTTCTGGCGATGGTCTTGTTGATGCCGGATACATACTCCAACAGGGACACGGAGGCGGTGTTCAGGTCCACACCCACCTTGTTCACGCTGTCTTCCACTACGCCTCCCAAGGCCTCGCCCAGCTTTTTCTGGTTCATGTCATGCTGATACTGCCCCACACCGATGGATTGCGGGTCTATCTTCACCAGCTCCGCCAGAGGGTCCTGAAGTCTGCGGGCGATGGAGGCGGCGCTTCTCTGTCCCACATCAAAATTGGGGAATTCCTCGGTGGCAAGCTTGCTGGCTGAGTACACGGAGGCTCCGGCCTCGTTGACGATCACATACTGCACCGGGCGGTCCAGCTCTTTAAGCAGCTCCACGATCACCTGCTCGGACTCCCTGGAGGCCGTCCCGTTGCCCACGGAGATCAGGTCCACACGGTATTTCGAGATCAGGCGTTTAAGCTCTGCCTTGGCCTCCGTCACCTTATTCTGCGGGGCAGTGGGATAGATCACCTTGGTATCCAACACCTTGCCTGTGGCATCTACCACAGCCAGCTTGCAGCCGGTGCGAAAAGCGGGGTCCCAGCCCAGCACCACCTTGCCGGCTATGGGCGGCTGCAGCAGCAGCTGCTCCAGATTCTTGCCAAATACGGAGATGGCCCCGTCCTCCGCTTTCTCCGTCAGTTCACCTCTTATCTCCCGCTCGATGGCGGGCGCTATCAACCGTTCATAGGCATCCCGGCACACCTCCTTGAGCACCGACGCCGTCACCGGATTGTCTTTTTTCAGCGTCTGCTTTTCCAGGTAACGGAGAACGCGTTCTGTGGGAGCCGTGAGCTTTACTGTCAATACTTTTTCCGCCTCCCCCCGGTTCAGAGCCAGCACCCGGTGCCCGGCGATCTTTTTTACGGGTTCTTCATAATGATAATACATCTCATATACGCTCTGCGCCTTTTCATCCTTGGCCTCGCTGCTGACGGTTCCCTCGTCAAAGGTAGCCTGACGTATGTAAGCGCGGTGATCCGCCTCATCGGAAATCTGCTCCGCCAGAATATCCATGGCTCCCTGCAGAGCCTCCCGAGCCGATGCCACACCTTTTTCGGCGGAAACGTATTTCTCCGCCTCCTCTTCCAAAGGGGTCTGTATCTCCTGGGCCTGAATGGTCTGCGCCAGAGGTTCCAGTCCTTTCTCCCGGGCCACGCTGGCCCTGGTCTTTCTCTTGGGGCGGTAGGGGCGATACAGGTCCTCCACCGCCACCAGAGTCTGGGCTGCCAGGATCTTGTCCTTTAGTTCCTGCGTCAGCTGTCCCTGCTCTTCTATGCTGCCCAGCACCTGCTGCTTTTTGTCCTCAAGATTGCGAAGATATTGCAGTCGCTCGTGCAGGTCCCGGAGCTGCTCGTCGTTCAGAGAACCGGTAGCCTCCTTTCTGTATCGCGAGATAAAGGGGATGGTATTGCCCTCATCGATCAGCTTGACAGCCGCCTCCACCTGCCATTTCTCCACCTGCAATTCTTCTTTGATCGTCTGTAAAATGTCCATATGTAGTCCTTGCCTTTCCTGTTGCATTCTGCCAATTATCTACGTTTTTATTGGATTTTGACAGTTTTCGTATGCATTTTCTCATATATATTACTATAACAGATAACTGCCCCACATTTCAAGAAAGAAAATGATTGCCTTTCTGGATAAATGGTGATATAATAAATAAAATCGCTTATTTAGACAAGCAGGAGTATATTTATTATGGATTATCGTCAGAACTCCCCTGCTCCCCGCAGGAATCCGTTCACTGTTGCCTCGCTGGTCCTGGGCATATGTTCTATGGCGAGCATTTGCACTGCCATATTGCCGCTCCCTCTGGGGGCGCTGGGAATCCTTTTCGCCGTCCTGGCTTATCGGAAGGGACGTCAGATGGATACCATGGCAATGGTCGGTATCGCAACATCCTGCGTGGGTCTTGCCGTTTCCGTATTTTTCTACGGCGTGGCATTATCCATGATGCCCGCTATGATGCGCGATCCGGATTATCGGGATATGTTGAACCGCTATTCCGAGAATATGTACGGCGAAAGTTATGACGATCTGTTTGAGAGGGCCTACGGTATTGACTTGGACGAGCTTTTCCCCACCGAATGAATGTTAGAAAGGAGTGAGAAAAGATGAACGTACAATATATGACCTCCTCTCAGTTAAAGACCAGGGCAAAAGATTTGCTGGAAGGGCGTTTCGGTTCCGCTGTTCTGATCATATTTTTGGGCAGCATGATCACCGGAGTTCTGAATATGACCTCCAACAGTTTTGTATCACTTCTTCTGTTGCGGTTAAAACCTTCCTCCCCGGTGGTCGGCGTCATTACTCTGCTGATCAGCTCGGTGGTTTCCCTGTTCACCAATATATTTTCGGTAGGGTATGCTCTGTTCTTTTTAAATATTGCCAGTAAGCGCAGTTGTGACATAGGCTGCCTATTCTACGGTTTTAGGTGGCAGTTTGGTAAATGTCTGACTCTGTCCGCTTTTTTTACCTCTGTGTCTTTTGTCCTGCTATTGCCTGTACAGCTCTGTAACGGCATGTTCGGACAGACACAGGACACAGGCTGGTTGATGGCGAGTCTGTTGCTCAGTTCTATCGCCATGGTGGCCAGCACCATATTTTATCTGGTTTTTTCACAGTGTTATTTTTTACTGCTGGATTTTCCAGACTACACGGTAAAGCAATTGCTCAGAAGCAGTATGCGGATCATGAAGGGGCACAAAGGGCGTCTGTTTTATCTACAGGTAAGTTTCATTCCCTTGGTCCTGCTGGCTCTGCTGACTTGTGGCATCGGTATGTTGTGGCTAACGCCATATGTGCAGATGACATACACTTGCTTTTTCCTTAACCTTATGAATCCCCTTTCGGAGGGCTGACCTCAATTTATTGATGGCATGAAGGCCATTTCGGTGTAAACCGGATGGCCTTCTGTCGTGTAAAGAAAAATATAGCTTTATGAGTGGCAGCTGCCGCCGCAGTGTCTACAGTCTCCGCCACAGTGAACGGAGTTTCCGTTTTTTCTGCTGCGCACCATATTTCTGACAACCAGCGCTACAATACCCACAAGCGCTGCCAGTACAATTAACGTTCCCATTTTGTCTCCTCCTTACGCGGCCTTTTTCTTTATGGTGTCGGTTTCTGTTGTCCTGTTCTCTCCACAGGGTCTTGCCAGCAGATAGATGAAACCGGCCAACAACAGGAACGCTACTATTGTACCAATTCCGAAGATACCTGTAAAGAGAATTCCGATCTGATAGATACACAGGGACACCGCATAGGCCAGACCGCTCTGGTATCCGATGGCAAACCAGAACCATTTCGGATTGTTCATCTCCCGCCTGATAGCGCCCATGGCCGCAAAGCAGGGGGCGCACAGCAGATTGAACACCAGGAAAGAATACGCGGCCTGCCGGGACATACCCTCAAAGTCCAGTACGCCGAACACACTCACCACCTCTTCCTTGGCCACCAGCCCCATAATCGTGGCGATCGTGGCACGGATATTGCCAAATCCGAGAGGAGCAAATATCCAGCTGACAGCGCTCCCGGCAATTCCCAGCACACTGTTTTCCAGCTCCATCTCACTGTCAAACAGAAAACGTCCGCTCACCAAGCCAAAACAGGACCCCGCCCAAATAAGAATAGATGACAGAAGGATAATGGTGCCGGCCTTTTTGATAAAGGACCAGCCCCGCTCCCACATACTGCGCAGCACATTGCCCGCAGTGGGCCAGTGGTAGGCCGGAAGTTCCATGACGAAAGGCGCCGGGTCCCCCGCAAATATCCTAGTCTTTTTCAGGATGATACCGGAGCAGACGATGGCGGCCACACCAATTAAATATGCGCTGGGAGCCACCCACCAGGCATTGGCAAACAGCGCCGAGGCGATCAGGGCAATAATTGGCATCTTGGCTCCACAGGGAATAAAAGTGGTGGTCATAATAGTTATCTTTCTGTCCCTGTCGCTCTCAATGGTGCGGGAGGCCATGATACCGGGCACACCGCAGCCCGAGCCGATCAGCATAGGAATAAAGGATTTGCCGGATAAGCCGAATCTGCGAAAGATCCTGTCCATGATGAATGCCACCCTGGCCATATAGCCACAGGCCTCCAGGAATGCCAGAAAAACGAACAGCACCAACATCTGAGGCACAAATCCCAGCACGGCCCCCACACCGCCGATAATTCCGTCCACGATCAGGCTCTGCAGCCAGGGAGCGCAGCCCACCGACTCCAGCCCCCTCTGTGCCAGCACGGGAATCCCAGGCACCCACACTTCACGGTCTCCCCTCATGCCAAAGAGATAGAATCCCTCCCCAAACATACCGTCATTGGTCCAGTCCGTGACCCATGTTCCCACTGTGGATATGGAGATATAGTACACCAAGACCATGATAAGCGCGAAAATCGGTAGCGCAGCCCACCTGTTGGTAACAACGCGGTCGATTTTGTCGGAGATACTCCTATTGTCTTTTCTTTTTTTGGCGCAGCACTCCCTGATGACGGAATCTATATATTCGTATCGGGCATTGGTTATGATGCTTTCCGTGTCATCGCCATAGGCCTTTTCCAGAGCCGTGATCTCCGCAGATACATCCGGCGTATGGAGGAGACGGGCCGATATCTTGTCGTCCCGCTCAAGCAGTTTGATGCTGAAGAAACGTTTCTGCGCCTCCGGCACTTCGCTGCCCAGTCTGCCGGACACGGTCCCGATGGCGTTCTCAAGGGCAGCGTCATATTTATGCCCCGACATTGCCGGATTTGACTGTACAGCAGCGTCCACGGCACTTTTTACCGCCTCGTACACGCCGTTTCCTTTCAATGCAGAGATAGCTGTCACCGGACACCCCAGCTTTTCGGACAATTTTGATACTTGGATTACAGTGCCGCTCTTTTCCAGTACATCCAGCATGTTCACCGCCATGACCACCGGAATACCCAATTCCAACAGCTGGGTGGACAGATACAGGTTCCTTTCAATGTTGGTGCCGTCTACAATATTCAAAATGGCGTCCGGCCGCTCCCCGATCAGATAATCGCGGGCAACCACTTCCTCCAAAGTGTAAGGGGACAGAGAGTATATACCCGGCAGATCCGTGATGACAGTCTCCTGCATACCAAAGGAATTTTTCAACCGCCCCTCCTTTTTTTCCACCGTCACTCCCGGCCAGTTTCCGACAAACTGATTAGAGCCGGTCAGCGCGTTAAATAATGTCGTCTTACCGCAGTTGGGATTACCTGCGAGCGCAATCTTTACTGACATAAATACCCTCCTTTTTTAACTTACTTTTATTAGTCTCGACTAACACATGGTCAAATAATTACTCCACTTCTATCATGTCGGCATCCGCCTTCCGAAGGGAAAGCTCATAGCCTCTGACCGTGATCTCCAGCGGATCTCCCAGGGGCGCGACTTTTCTCACATGCACCCGCACACCTTGGGTTATTCCCATGTCCATGATCCTGCGTTTTACAGGACCTTTTCCGGTTAACTTTTTCACCGTGGCTGTCTGCCCCACCGATATATCTCTCAATGTTTTCATTCCGTCTCTCCTTTACTCGTCTTGTTTGGATTACCTGTAAGAACCGTTTCCCTCACACCGTAATCTTACAGGCCATATCCCTCCCGATAGCCACCCGTGCCTCCCTCACATTGACGATCACATTGCCGCCGGTTACGGAGATCACTGTAACCGTCCCGCCAGTCACAAAACCCAGGCTCTCCAGAAACCTGCGAATCTCTTCCCTTCCGCCAATCTTTTTGATCACATTTTCCTCGCCTTCCTTTGCCATTGTCAAGGGCATAACATCATCCTCACTTTCTCCGTCAGTGGAAATATTTCCAGTAGTTAGTATATACTAACTATAAATAGTTGTCAATAACTTTTGTAGAAATTTTTTCCTGTTTCAGTACAGATGTCTGTAAGCAAAAGAGGGTATCGCCGGATCATCTATTCAGATAGTTTGGCGATACCCTCTTACATTCAATTTTACCTATGCCTAACGCTTACTGCTCAGCGACAGGCTTTCTGCCCTGAACGCTCATCCATTTCAGGTAGCCGTTTATAAAGGGGTCCAGTGCCCCGTCCAGCACGGCGTCAGCGTTTCCGCTCTCCACTTCCGTGCGCAGGTCCTTAACAAGCTTGTAGGGTTGGAGCACATAGGAACGTATCTGATTGCCCCAGGCTATATCCTTGACTTCTCCTCTGATATCCGAGAGTTTCTCCACATTGGCCTCCTGCTTGAGCAGATACAGCTTGGCTTTTAACATCTGCATGGCCTTATCCTTGTTCTGGAACTGGCTGCGCTCGTTCTGACACTGCACCACCGTCCCGGTGGGAATATGGGTGATACGGATGGCCGAGGAAGTCTTGTTGATATGCTGCCCGCCTGCACCGCTGCTGCGGTAGGTGTCGATACGCAGATCCTTCTCGTCGATCTCCACGTCCAGATCTTCCTCGATGTCCGGCATCACATCCAGAGATACAAAGGAAGTCTGGCGCTTACCCTGCGCGTTAAAGGGAGAGATCCGCACCAGGCGGTGCACTCCTTTTTCCGATTTCAGATAGCCGTAGGCATTGATGCCGTTGACCTGGAAAGTCACGGACTTGATGCCCGCCTCGTCTCCGTCCAGGTAGTCCAGCACCTCCAGCGAAAAACCTTTTCGCTCCGCCCAGCGGGTGTACATGCGGTAGAGCATACTGCACCAATCACAGCTCTCCGTGCCGCCCGCACCTGCATTCAGTTTTAGGATCGCGTTGTTTTTGTCGTACTCGCCCGACAGCAATATGCCGATGCGCAGTCCTTCCAGTTCTCCGATAAATTCATCCAGTTCCCCCCGTATCTCGGGAATCAGGGAGGCATCCTCCTCCTCGTAACCCATCTCGATCAGGGTGAGAATATCGTCATACTGGGTCTCCAGCTTGCGAAAACCCTCCACGGTATCCTTCATGTTTTTCAGTTCTTTCATCCGCTTGTTGGAGCGTTCCGGATCGTCCCAAAAACCGGGAGCCTCCAACTCCATCTCCAGTTCTTCGATTCGCTTGGCCTTATTAGCAAGGTCAAAGTGAATCCCTCACTTCCGCTAATGGAGTTTCGTAAGTCAGAAGTTCCGACTTCATAGAATCTAATTCTACCACTTTGCGTCACCGCCTTTCATATTTTATAATCTGATTTATTTTCCGGCTCTGCCGCAGCACTGTTTATACTTCTTTCCGCTGCCGCAGGGACAGGGATCGTTGGGATAGATCTTAGCTGCCGCCCGTTTGGCGGGAGCCTTGGCCAGAGAGACGTCCTTGTTGGTCCCGGTCACCTGAGCCACCTGCTCACGCTCCACCTTCTGTTCGAGCTTGACATGGAACAGCAGGCGCACCGTCTCCTCTTTAATATTCTGAGTCATCTCGTCAAACATCTCATAGCCGTTCATCTTGTATTCTACCAGAGGATCTCTCTGGCCGTAAGCCTGGAGACCTATTCCCTGCCGCAGCTGGTCCATATCGTCAATGTGATCCATCCACTTACGGTCAATGACCTTGAGCAGGATCACACGCTCGATCTCACGGACGGCTTCCGCGTCCGGGAATTCCGTTTCCTTGGACTCATAGAGCTTAACGGCCTCTTCTTTCAGCTGCTGTTTCAGGCCGTTCTTTTTGGGTTTGCTCACCCGCTCTCTGGTCACAGGCTCGATGGGCACCGTGGGCAGCAGCAGTGTATTCAACTCGTTGTAATCCCACTCGTCCGCGTCTCCCTCATCCCCGATACAGATATCCACCGTATTTTCGGTGATATCGGTGATCATCTTAAAGATCACATCCCGCATGCTCTCTCCGTTCAGCACCCGTCTTCTCTCATCATAGATGATCTCCCTCTGCTCACTCATGACTCTGTCGTACTCCAACAGATTCTTTCTGATACCGAAGTTATTGTTCTCTATCTTCTTCTGGGCAGACTCAATGGCGTTGGTCAGCGCCTTGTGCTCGATCTCCTGCCCCTCGGGAATGCCCAGAGCGTTAAACATACTGATCAGCCGTTCGGAACCGAAGAGCCGCATCAACTCATCCTCCAGAGAGATATAGAACTTGGATTCACCCGGATCTCCCTGACGTCCGGAACGTCCACGCAGCTGATTGTCAATACGCCGGGACTCATGGCGCTCCGTGCCGATGATCTTGAGGCCTCCCGCCGCTCTTGCCTCCTCGTCCAGCTTGATATCCGTACCACGTCCGGCCATATTGGTGGCGATGGTCACGGCCCCGTGTATGCCGGCGTCCGCTACGATCTCCGCCTCCAGCTCATGGAATTTGGCATTCAACACCTTGTGGGAGATGCCTCTCTTGTTCAGCAGCTTACTGAGTTCTTCGCTGGCATCGATGGTGATGGTGCCGACCAGAACGGGCTGTCCTTTGGCGTGTGCCTCCTCCACTGCCTCCACGATGGCTTTCAGTTTTTCGGCGCGGGTCTTATACACCGCGTCCTGTCGGTCAATACGGGCAATGGACTTGTTGGTGGGCACTTCCACCACATCCATGCCGTAGATATCGCGGAACTCATTTTCCTCGGTCAGCGCCGTACCGGTACCGCCGCATTTTTTATCAAACAGATTAAAGAAATTCTGGAAAGTGATGGAGGCCAGCGTCTTGCTCTCCCTCTTGACTTTCACCCGCTCCTTGGCCTCTATGGCCTGATGCAGGCCGTCGGAATATCGCCGTCCCGGCATGATACGTCCGGTAAACTCATCCACGATCAGCACCTGGTCGTCCTTGACCACGTAATCCTGATCCCGGAACATCAGATTGTGGGCGCGCAGCGCCAGTATGATATTGTGCTGTATCTCCAGATTTTCCGGATCGGCATAGTTGTCGATATGGAAGAATTTCTCCACTTTCTCAACACCTGCTGCCGTCAGGTTGATCACCTTATCCTTCTCGTTGACGATAAAGTCGCCTGTCTCCTCCTGCACGATACCCATCAAGGCGTCCATCTTGGACAGCTGCTGCATATCGTCGCCCCGTTTCATCTGACGGGCCAGCATATCGCACATCTCATACAGAGCCGTGGATTTGCCGCTCTGACCGGAAATGATCAGCGGCGTACGAGCCTCGTCGATCAGCACCGAGTCCACCTCATCGATAATGGCAAAATGGAGATCCCGCAATACCAGCTGTTCTTTGTAGATCACCATATTGTCACGCAGATAATCGAATCCCAGCTCATTGTTGGTCACATAGGTGACGTCACAGCGGTACGCTTTCTGGCGCTCCTCAGGCGTCATGCTGTTGAGCACCACGCCTACGGTCAGTCCCAGGAACTCATGAACCTGGCCCATCCATTCCGCGTCACGCTTGGCCAGATAGTCGTTGACCGTTACCACATGCACGCCCTTGCCCTCCAGCGCATTTAAGTAGGCGGGAAGTAAGAAAGTCTGGGTCTTACCTTCACCGGTCTTCATCTCGGCGATGCGGCCCTGGTGCATGATCACGCCGCCGATCAGCTGTACCCTGTAGTGCTCTGTCTTCAGCACCCTTCTGGCAGCCTCCCGCACCAGAGCGTAGGCCTCCGGCAGAATATCGTCCAGAGTGTCTCCATTTTCCAGACGTCCTTTAAATTCCTCTGTCTTCGCCTTCATCTGCTCGTCCGTCATCTCCATCATCTGGGGGCGCAGCGCCTCAATGGCATCCACTATTGGCAGTATGCGCTTTAACTCCCTCTGACTGTGCGTTCCGAATATCTTTTCCGTTAATTTCATCTCTACCTCGTTCCTGCATATCGCAGGCAAGTCTGCGATACTGCCTTAATCAGTACTTGGAACGTCAGCTCCAAAATACCCCGTTCCCGCATATCGCAGACTGGCCTGCGATACTGCCCTAATCGGCATTTGGATTGTCTTATCCAAGCTACCACATTCCCGCATATCGCAGACTGGCCTGCGATACTGCCCTAATCGGCATTTGGATTGTCTTATCCAAAATGCCGCATTCCCATATATCGCAAACTGGCCTGCGATACTGCCCTAATCAGCATTTGGATTGTCTTATCCAAAATGCCGCATTCCTGCATATCACAGACCGGCCTTGGATACGCACCATATTCAAATCATAATACCCGAACAGAACTATTGTAGCAGATTTATACCCAGTATTCAACCTCAGATAAATACATATCCCTAAACATTTTGTAAACTTTATGTTAAATTTGACATTGTACGCCTTTTTCGCTATAATTGAATTGTTCAACATGTAAGCGATCCGGCATGAGTCACGCAGGAGGGAACAGCTGATATTATGAAGAGATTATCCACACAGCAATTAGTCCCGGGCATGATCGTGGCAGATGATGTGATGACTTCAAACCATCAGATGATTCTGCCCAGAGACACTGTGCTCACGGACGCGCAGATCATGAAACTGGATCTATATGGCATTCTCACCGTACACGTGCGGGATCAGATCATCGAGCAGCCCAAAATCCCGCCTGCTTTCATCGGCCCTTCCTATTTTGAACGCATAAAGAAAAGCGCCCAGTTCAAGGTCTTTAAAAAGGTCTATGAAAATGAAGTCGATTCTTTTAAGGGCATGATAAACAATGTGGTGGAAAAAAACACCCGGCTTGATGTAAAGGAGTTACTGTCCCGCTCTCTTTTGATGGTGACGGATGCAAAAGGACATATCAGTATCCTGGATATGCTCCACAACATGCGTGAATATGACGACTCTACCTTTGCCCACTGCCTGAATGTGGGACTGATCTGCAATGTATTTGCCCACTGGCTGCGCTTGTCGGACGAGGAGGTGGAGATGGCCACAGCCTGCGGTCTGCTCCATGATGTGGGTAAGCTTTTGATTCCCCGGGACATTATCGTCAAGCCGGGCAAGCTCACCGATCTGGAATTTCATCAGGTCAAAAAACATTCGATGGAAGGCTATCAACTGCTGACGGGCCAAAATATCGGCATACATATATGCAATGCGGCACTGATGCATCATGAGCGCTGCGACGGCTCCGGTTATCCCCATGGACTCAGGGCCGATGAGATAGACAGTTACGCTAAGATGGTAGCCATCGCGGATGTATATGACGCCATGACTTCCGCGCGGGTTTACCGAGCCCCCATCTGCCCGTTTAAGGTCATTGAGATCTTTGAGGCGGAGGGGCTACAGCGGTATGATGCCAACTATGTACTCTGTTTTCTGGAAAATATCGTGAACACTTACATACAGAACCGCTGCCGCTTAAGCGACGGCAGAGAAGGCACGATCATCTTTATCAACAAGTCCAAACTGTCCCGTCCAGTGGTGCAGTGTGAAAATGAATATGTAAATCTGGCGGAAAAGCCGGAACTGTGCATTGAAACTTTACTATAAAGGCTTTGGCTTATATGGCATAGACGGCCGCCCGGTCACTCTCTGCCGGAAATATGGTCACAGTCTGCTGTGAGGTACTGCTATGTGTGAAAACATTCATGTGTATGTGGGCGGGGAACACCCTGCCCCTTGTTTTTCTACTATCGGAGAGGCTATCGCCTATGTGAGCAGGGAATATACGCCACTGCCTCCCGTCTATCCCGCTCCCCGGGAAATGCTCGCTCCCATTGTCATTCATATTGCTCCGGGTATCTATCGGGAAAAGCTGGTACTGGAGCGTCCCTATGTGACGTTGGAAGGCAGCGGCACAGAAGATACGGTGCTGGTATACGGAGATCACGCCCTGCAGATTCTGGAGGACGGCAGCAAGCGGGGCACTTTCCGCACTGCTACGCTGCGTATCCACACCCACGATGTGACTGTGCGGCATATGACCGTTCAAAATGACGCCGGCTGCGGACGTCTGGTTGGGCAGGCCATCGCTCTCTACGCGGACGGTGACCGGCTCAAGCTGGAGTACTGCCGCCTGCTGGGCAGTCAGGATACATTGTTTACGGCTCCTCTTCCTCTGAAAGAGGCACAGCCCGGCGGCTTTACCGGCCCCGGCGAACACCTGCCGCGCACTCTGGGCAGACAGTACTATGAACATTGTTATATACAGGGGGATGTGGACTTTATCTTCGGGGGAGGAATCTGTTATTTTGAGGAATGCGACATCTTTGCCGCCATGCCGCCGTTGCCGCCGCCGGAAAGTCCCGGGGGATCGGTTATCTACGGCTATCTCACTGCTGCGTCCACTTTTCGGGAGAGGCCCTACGGCTATGTGTTCCACCGCTGCCGACTGCTGAGCGACTGCCCGGAAAAATCCGTCTATCTGGGGCGGCCCTGGAGAGAGTACGCCCGCACAGTGTATCTGGAATGTTATATGGATGCCCATATACATCCCGCCGGATGGGATGATTGGGGAAAAGAGCACGGGCATTTTTATTACGGGGAATACGCCTGTTACGGACCCGGCAGCAACACCGGGATGCGGGCCGGTTTTTCCTGCCGGCTGACGGATGGAGAGGCGGAGACGTATGAGTTGGAGCGGGTGCTGGAGGGATGGAACCCCCGCTCAAACGACACCTGACCCCCGGAGTGCTCCGCCTGTCTGTCCACGGTCAGACATTTTGGGAAAATAACCCAAATCTACGGCGGATATGGCCCTCGGGACAAGTGACACTGTATTCATCATGCGTTTTGATACATTTCCAAGATGTGCGCCCGAACCTGCCGATTATTCTCCGGCAGGGTATTTTCCAATGTCACATGTATATAGGGCTTACGCTCCTTGATAAATTTCAGCACCGTGTCGTACTTCATCATACCCAGCCCACAGCCCATGGCCTCCAGTTTTCCGTCCACAGGCCTGTAGTCCTTCAAGTGTACCATCGCCACATCCGGCCCCAGCACATCGATAGCTTCCTCCACAATAGCCTCCTGTTTCTGGTAATTGCTGATATCCAGCAGATTTACCGGGTCCAGTATGATCTGAAGGTTGGGCGAGGCTATTTCGTCCAACACTCTTCTGGCCCGCTGCGGACTGTATACAATATGTTTCCACACCGGCTCAATGGCCATCACCACGCCCATCTGCTCCGCATATTTTACAACGGGGCGCAGGTTGGTGATGAAGGTTTGCAAGGCCTGTTCTTCATGGCACGCAAGCTCATAGCTGTATGCCACATTGGGCGCTCCGGTCTCCGTGCCCACCACGCCACAGCCCAGCCAGGAGGCGAAACGGATATGGGCCATATAGCGGTTCGTGATCTTCTTAAGCTGCTCCGGATCGGGATTGGCAAGATTCAGATAACAGCCCAATACGGCTATATCCACCTGATTGCGGGCAAACACATTTTTGATATACATGGCAAGTCCCGGTGTAAGAGCCTCATCGGAGGTTGAAAATTCTTTTATCACTTTGGATAGCGCCAGATGCCCACAGGCAAAGCCCAGATTCCGCACATCCGCGATACGCTCCTCAAAAGGGAGTTCTTTTGTGTCATGTAAACGAATTCCTAACTGCATCCTTTTTCCTCCATTAAGAGTTTCGCATTTCCCTTCAAGCACACATTACGATGATGCATATCCGGCCGCTCAGGCGTCCGCACATGCATCAGTGCGCTTTCCGGGCATATGCTGTTTGAGTTCCGCATTTCCCTTCAAGCACACATTACAATGATGCATATCCGGCCGCTCAGGCGTCCGCACATGCATCAGTGCTCTTTCCGGGCATATGCTGTTTGAGTTCCGCATTTCCTACAGGCGTACCTCCACCTCATCTACGCCCTCTGTCTCCAGTACCTCGCCGTCCTGTCCGCTGACGGACACATGCTCCATCACCAGACGCTTGACATTGCGGACGAACATACCCCGTCTGCTGCTCTTCTCCACGCCCTCGGACATGGCAGGCACATCACATTTAGGGTTCTCGGCATAACTGACGGAGATATTCTTCAGCGTTATCTCCTCGATCTTCTGTTCCGGCAGTCCGTCAAAATAGGCCGCCGCCACATGACAGTTAGTACAATCCATATTTTCAAAAGCCAGCTTGCCGATAATGGGAGTCCTCTCGTCCACCGGATAGAGTTCCCGGGATTGTACATACCTGGTCTTGCCGTCCGGATCGCAGAAATAAAAAGCGTTGATCACCAGCGGCGTCATCACATGATCCAATGTCAGATTGCGGAAAGTGATATTATCAAGCACCGCATCTCTTCCGCGTCCCCGTCGGGTCTTGATCCGCAGCCCTCTGTCCGTGTGCCGGAAAATGCAGTCCTCCACTGTCAGATTTACTACGCCTCCCGCCATTTCGCTGCCCAAAGTCACCGCCCCGTGACCGTTTTCCATTAGGCACTGACGGATATGGATATTCTCCGAAGGAGTTTTATGCTTTCTGCCCATATAAATCTTGCCGGACTTGACGGCAATGCAATCGTCTCCCAGAGAAAAACGCACACCCAAGATCTCCACATCCCGGCAGGACTCGGGGTCCAGACCGTCAGTGTTGGGTGAATCCGCGGGATTTTCCACCGCCAGATCCAGAAAACGCAGACGGTTACTGAAGTAGGGATGCAATGTCCAGGAGGGAGAATTGCGGAATTTCACCCCCTGCAACGCGATGTCCCTGCAATGACTGATAAAAAACAGCCTGGGCCGGAACGCTCCCCGCATAACCTTCGGATTGTTCCACCAATCTGCCTTGGATGCATTGCCATTTATAACGCCTGGGCCATATATCACCACATCTTCCACACCCACACCGCAGAGGATGCCGGTAAACATAGGCAGAGGATTTCCCTCCCATGTACCCAGATTGTACTCGTCCTGTTCGTCATAGCTCTCCAGCATGCCCGGGAAAACGGGAAATTTTTCCCGCTCCGTGAAGGCTTTCAGCTCCGCTCCCTCCGCCAGTTCCAGACGGATATGACTCTTTAAGAACAAGCTGGTGATTCGGTAAGTCCCAGCCGGAACATAGACCCGGCTATGCTCCGGACACGCCATGATGGCCGCCTGAATAAAATGAGTATCATCGGACGTCCCATCCCCCTTCGCGCCAAACCGGGTCACATCCAGCGTCACAAACTCATGCTCCGTGGTAAACTCCGTACTTCCCAGCAGCTGCTTGCCGTCAAATATCTCCACTCGATATAATGTCTGGGGATTCAAGCCAAACAGGCTTGTAACGGTTTTCTCTGTGGTCATTACCTCCAGGCCGTTCGCCACTACCCGGTAAGGACGTCTGGTAAAGTGTCTGCCTCCGTCTTTGATCTCCAGCGTTGCGCTTCTGGCCGTATACATTATCGTACTGATCTCCATAGCTTACCTCCCCTGTCCTTCGCCGCTTGTTTCGTCTTTCATAAACTCATAATATACTTCATACTTTTCCGCCAGCAGAACATGTTCCTTACACGCCAGCATCAGACTCCCTATAAACAACACCTCTGCCGGGCCGGAAGGCACAGCCCCCGGCCGGATCTTCCCTTCCCCGTAAAACTCCCGGATAAAACGATGCACATTCTTTTTATACAAGTCCCTCAATTCCCGATAGCACTCGTATATCTCCTGACTCATATACATCAGCGTCCGCAGCGACATATCCATATACACCGCCGCCTCCAGCATGTCATACCCAGCCTGGAGCCGGGCGTCCAAGATCCGCATCTGCTCCATGATATCGGGGTATCCCTCCTTCTTGTTACAGTCCGTCTCATAGGCAGCGTACACCGGATAAAGAACTCTCCTTGCCTCCAGCACATCCCCATGCTCTTTCTCCACGCTATCCAGATCAAACACACCCTCTTCATCCCGAGGCAGCACCTTAATACGTTCCACCACCCCTGCCGTCCGGGCCGTAGCCCCCTGCTGTACCTGCTGCAGAGCCTGTTCCAATTCTGTTCTCATAGCTTTCCTTCCTTTCAATTATTCGCTGCCTTCCCTATTTTCCGGTATATAATATATAACTATTTTCCATACACTTTTGATACATCTATTTCCCTCTTGCAAAACATTACTCCTTATATACCGTTCTTACATCCAGTTTGTCCCCTGCCTGTGTATCCAAAAGGCAAATTCCGTTTCATTCAGCAGACTTTATCCAAACTTCTCCGCCCATATATCAAGCGAAAGTTCAAAATTTTCTCTTTTCATGATATCTGTCCGAGATAGACTCGCCAACAAATTATATATACTCTTCTAACACCACTTTATATAGAGAATCCGGCTATGTATTGACATTTTTGCAAATATATACATTATAAGTGTTTAAGTAAGTTGCATGGCTATTGGACGGGAGGCAATACTATATCAGGTAATATTAGCAATATTAGTCCACATGAAATGTTTTTATCGCAAATAGAAGTATGCATGGCACATGAAGTTCTTAGCAATCCTTTGGGTTGGAACAAAACATACGTTTATCCTAATGATTTTGCCGAGGCACATAATAACTATAATTCTTTGCATATCGTAAAACGTACTAATACGTAACCGGCAAACCGTCACATACTTTTGATACCTTAAAATAATGAAGATCCAAATAATGAACAAAGCAGAATATTTTTGTAAGAGTCCCACTCCTGTTTAGCTCGGAAAGGAAACCGATCTCGAAATAATCAAGAGCAGTTCATTCACAAAACTACAGCGTCCAAGGAGCTAATACACCCAACTCACGGGGACTTACGCAACCCGGGAACTAATATGACCCAGCTCACGGGAACTTACACAACCAAGGAGCTAATACGGCCCAACTCACGAATACTTCCGCAACCGAAGAGCTAATACAGCCCAACTCACAAATACTTCCGCAACCGGGGAGCTAATACGGCCCAACTCACGGGGTCTTACGCAACCGGGGAGCTTATACGACCCAACTCACGAATACTTATGCAACCTGGGAGCTTATACGACCCAGTTCACGAGGACTTACGCAACCGGAGAGCTTATACGACCCAGTTCACGAGGACTTACGCAACCGGAGAGCTTATACGCCCCAACTCACAGGGACTTACGCAACCGAGAGTCTAACACAACCCAGTTCACGGGAGCTTACTCAACCGAGGGCCGGGCGATGGGGGACTACTCTCGGGCTGTGCTGCGGAGGAGGGTTGATTTTTCGGAAAAGCAGCCTGTAAAGTAGGGAAAAAAGGCCACGGATGGCCTTTTTAGGCGATACCGCGCACGGATGCGCGTGATCGCCGCCCCGGCCCATGCCGCCAATTCCCCCTGCTTTTCCAGAAAAATCCCCCGACGGAGCCGCGCAGCCCGAGAGTAGTCCCCCGTCGCCCGGCCCGCCGCCCTTGCACCATCACCCGGCCAACTATCCTTGCACCATCCCCTGTCGCCCGGCCAGCCATCCCAACCTACAGCGTAACCCCCTGCTTAAAGATCGCCATATCATGAAACCCGGCCTCCTCGCTACAAACCAGCCTGCCGGACGCAACCTCCACCACATAATCAAACAAATGCTGCGTCTCCTCCGCCATGGCCTTATCTTCCACCAGCACACCGGCATTGAAATCTATCCAATTAGCCTTCCTGCCCGCCAGCCCGGAGTTGGTGGATATCTTCACCGTAGGCACCGGAGAGGCAAACGGCGTTCCCCGCCCCGTGGTAAACAGCACGATGTGAGCTCCCGCTGCAGCCAGCGCCGTGGAAGCCACCAAATCGTTGCCGGGAGCGCTGAGCAGATTCAGCCCCTGTGTCTGCACTCTTTCGCCATATTGCAGCACACCCCTTACCGGAGCGCTGCCGGACTTCTGGGTACAGCCCAGAGATTTGTCCTCAAGCGTGGAGATACCGCCTTTTTTATTGCCCGGCGACGGATTCTCATAGATCATCTGGTTATGGCTCTTAAAATACTTCTTAAAGTCATTGATCAGATCCACCGTCTTGTGAAACAACTCCTCGTTGGCGCACCGATTCATCAATATTGTCTCCGCGCCGAACATCTCCGGTACTTCGGTCAGGATCGTGGTACCTCCTTTGGAGATCAGCAGATCGGAAAAACTGCCTACCAGCGGATTGGCTGTGATGCCGGAAAGCCCGTCACTGCCGCCGCATTTCATACCGATCACCAACTTGCTGACACTGATCGGTTCTCTTGTGAAACCTGCCGCGTAGTCAATCAGCCCTTTAATGATCTCCACCGCCTCCGCGATCTCGTCCTCGCACTCCTGCGCCACCAGGAATTTTACTCTGTTTTCATCATAATCACCGATATGAGGCATCAGCTCTCCGATATTGCTGTTCTCGCAGCCCAGCCCCAGCACCAGCACGCCGCCCGCGTTGGGATGATTTATCAGATCCGCAAGTATGGTGCGGGTATACTCCTGATCGTCCCCCATCTGGGAACAGCCGTAAGGGTGAGGAAATGCGATAACATCCCCCACCGTTCCCTTTATAAATGCTTTTGCCTGTCTTGCGATGGCCGTGGCCACATTGTTGACACAACCCACTGTGGGAATGACCCATATCTCATTGCGTACGGCCACCTTGCCGTCGGAACGGTTAAAGCCCATAAAGGTTTTGTCCTCCGTATGCCTTTCCTCCACCTCCACCGGCTCGTAACTGTACTCCAGCAGATCGCCCAGAGTCGTACTCACATTGTGAACATGAATCCAGGCTCCCGCGCGGATATCCTCTTTGGCATTGCCGATACAATATCCGTATTTAATGATCTCGCTGCCTTTTGGGATACCGCAGATAGCCATCTTATGTCCGGCAGGGATCTCCTCCCGCGCGGTGATCTGTTTCTCCTGACCGGATACCTCAACGGTGATGATCTCACCGCTGACTATGGTTTTTATAGCAACCACAACATTATCATTTTCATTAATTTTTACGAAATCCTGCATAACGCCGCCCTCATTCCCTTTTTCTTGATATCGTCCAGATAATTTACAACTGCCTCCGTCAGACCCGGCACCTGATTCAGGTCCTGTCCGTGGAAATCATCCCTGCCCAGATATGCGGTGACAAAGCTACAGGTATCCTTGCGACAGTTGTCCCGGAAGAACTCCAGCACCGGCATATCGTCCTTCACCGGGTAAGCCTGCCCGTTTCTGCTGCCTTGCAGCGCGCCGTCTCTGATCTCGTCACCGCAGTAGAAAGCCATCAGAGCGGCAATGGAGAACGTCATATGCGGCGGCAGCTTGCCGAACTTATCCACATATCCCAACAGGCTGGGCAGGCATCTGGCCCTCCACTTGGACACGGAGTTCAGGGAAATAGCCAGCAGCGAGTGATCCACATAAGGGTTATTGAATCGGTTTACCACCTCTCCCGCAAAGGCCCTCAGTTCCTCCTCCGGCAGAGTCAATGTGGGGATCACTTCGTCAAAAATCGTCTTGTTCATGAAATCCCGCACATCCGCATCCTCCATGGACTGTCTCACTATATCGTTGCCGCACAGCCAGGACGCCAGCACAAAAGAGGTATGCGCGCCGTTTAAGATACGCACCTTTCTCTGTTTGTAAGGATGATGGTCGTCCGTAAACACCACAGGCAGTCCCGCGCCGGGCAGATCAAACTCCTTACTGATGTCCCTGTCAGACTCGATGACCCACAGGGCAAAAGGCTCACCTGTCACCATGATACGGTCCTCATAGCCCAGCTTTTCCCATTCCTCCTGCTCCGTAGCCCGGGGATAGCCGGTCACGATACGGTCTACCAGAGTCGCGGTAAAGACGCAGGCCTCCTCAATCCAGCTCTTGAAGGCATCGGACAGGCCCCAGTTGGCGATCTGCTGCATCACGCATTTTTTTAGCATGATACCGTTGTCGTCGATAAGCTCTACGGGCAGCATCACCAGGCCTTTGGAAGTGTCTCCCTGAAAAGTCTCAAATCTGTGATATAAAAATTTGGTCAACTTGCCCGGAAAGCTCTTGGGAGGGTTCATCTCAAATCTATCGTCAGCGTCGTACACGATTCCCGCCTCCGTAGTATTGGAAACCACAAAGCGGAGGGTGTCTATCTCAGCCAGGCTCATATATTTGTCATACTCATGGATAGCATCCACCGCGTCGGCTACGCTGGTCACCACTCTGTTGA
This sequence comes from uncultured Acetatifactor sp., assembly GCA_910577235.1. GTDB lineage: Bacteria > Bacillota > Clostridia > Lachnospirales > Lachnospiraceae > Acetatifactor. The sequence goes on from CAJTMX010000032.1 coordinate 36,849, forward strand.
TGATCCTGGCCTGACCGTCCACATTGCCGCGCAGAGATACGGTGTACTGACAGTCCTGTCTGTGGAACATATCCAGATTGCCGAAATCAATGGGCTTGATCAGAACGATATCGCCGTCAAATTTGCCCTGCTCGTTGGCAATGTCGATCATATAGTCCACAAATGCCCGCAGGAAATTGCCTTCCCCAAACTGTACGACCTTGATGGGCCTTTCTTTTTTACCGGTCATGCTCTTGTTTAATACTTCCATAGCTCCTCCTCTTTTCTGCTGTCCCCAGCTTATCTCGGCATGCGGTTCCCTCTCAGGACAAGCAGAGCCGCGCCGGATTGTTACATACGCATTTTCTAAAAAGACCATACTCTCACATTGAAAACCGTGTAAGTACTTACATTTCCAATTTTACTTCTAAACCCCTTATTCGTCAAGAACATAAAAATAGTTCTTGAAAAATTTTTCTAGATTCGCTATAATTCAAACTAGAGTAAAATCTGTAACCGCTTACAAACATTTTTTCATTGAAGATCCTGTAGTCCGTTTGGACATAACGCAATTTTCCAGGCCCCGCCCGGGATATGCAGGAATGAGGTCAATAAAATGCATATGACAATATATGATATTTCCGAAAAAGCGGGCGTCTCCATAGCCACCGTATCCAGAGTGCTCAACGGCAGCAGCAGTGTAAGCGAGAAGACCAAACAGAAGGTTCTGGATGTGATCAACCAGTGCGAATACACTCCCAACGCGTTTGCCAGAGGTCTTGGACTTAACACGATGAAGACCATCGGCGTCATGTGCGCCGATTCCTCCGACCTATACCTGGCCAAAGCCATCTATTATATAGAACAGAAACTTCGGGTCAACGGCTATGACAGCATATTGTGCTGTACCGGCTATGATCTGGAGAGCAAAAAAAGCTGCATGAATCTGTTGATCACCAAGAAAGTGGACGGCATCATTCTGGTGGGTTCCAATTTTGTTTATGATAAGGATACGGAAAACCGCTATATTCTGGACGCCGCCGCTCAGGTCCCGGTGATGTTGCTGAACGCCGCCCTGGAGGCTCCCAATGTCTACAGTATCCTGTCGGATGATTTTTCTTCCGTATATGAGGCCACTCTGCAGCTGATACAAGCCGGGGTGGAGGATATCCTGTATTTTACCAATTCCACATCCTACAGCAGCAAGAAAAAGATGGCCGGATACCGAAACGCCATGGAGTCTCAAAAGCTGTTAAAAAGCGGCAATCTGATCCAGTTTTACCAAGGGTCCCATGAGGATATACACGCCATGGCGGAACATTTGACGAAAATATACCAGAAGGGACTGCGTTTCCACGGCATCATCGCCTCAGACGACTGTCTGGCCATGGGCGCAGTGCGTTTTGCCCTGAATGCCGGGCTGTCCATCCCGGAGGATCTGTGTATTATCGGCTACAACAACTCTCTGCTGGTACACTGCTGCGAGCCGGAAATGTCCAGTATTGACAACAAGCTGGAAACACTCTGTCAGCACCTGATCGTGACTCTGATGGGAGTGCTCAGCGGCAATGAGATGCCCAAGCAGACTGTTTTTTCCGGCGAAGTGATACACCGGGGCACTACCCTTGCCTGTAGCCATGACTGCCAGAAATAGACATATAAAATCGCCGAGGATATGCTATTACATACATTATAAAATAAATGGAGGGAAGAACAATGAAAGGTTTTATGGACAAGGATTTTTTACTTGAGACGGAAACTGCCAGAAAGCTGTTCCACGACTACGCAGAGAGTACTCCCGTGCTGGACTACCACTGCCACATCAATCCCAGAGAGATTGCCGAGGATAGACAGTTCGACAATATCACGCAGGTGTGGCTGGGCGGCGACCACTACAAATGGCGCTTTATGCGTTCCTGCGGCGTGGAGGAGAAATATATCACCGGCGATGCCTCCGACTACGAGAAGTTCTGCAAATGGGCGGAGTGTCTGGGCAAGGCCATCGGCAACCCTCTGTTTCACTGGAGCCATCTGGAGTTGCAGAGATACTTCGGATACACCGGCGTGCTGAGCAAGAGAACCGCCGACGAGGTCTGGAATCTGTGCAATGCCAAATTGCAGGAGCCCTCCATGAGCGTGCGCAATCTGATCCGCCAGAGCAATGTGACACTGATCTGCACCACCGACGATCCCATCGATTCTCTGGAATGGCACAAAAAGATCGCGAAAGACCAAAGCTTTGATGTAAAGGTACTGCCCGCCTGGAGACCCGACAAGGCGATGAACATTGAAAAACCTGACTATCTGGACTATCTGGATAAGCTGGCCGCCACCGTGGGTAAGAGCGAGATCATCACATTTGCACACCTCAAGGACGCTTTGCGCCAGCGCATGGCATTCTTTGCCTCCATGGGCTGCAATGTTTCGGATCATGCTCTGGAGTATGTGATGTACTGTCCCGCCTCCGATGATGAGATCGAGGAGATCTTCCTAAAACGTCAGAATCGCATGAATCTCACCAAGGAGGAGGAATTGAAGTTCAAGACGGCGTTTATGCTGTTCGTGGGAAAAGAATACGCCAAACTGGATTGGGCCATGCAGTTGCACTATGGCTGTAAGAGGGATAACAACACTTTGATGTATGATAAGCTGGGACCCGATACAGGCTACGACTGCATCAACAACTATGCTCCCTCCTCACAGATGGCGGATTTCCTGAATGCGCTTATCAAGACTGACGAGCTGCCCAGGACTATCCTGTACAGCCTGAATCCCAACGATAACCAGGCCATCGGCTCCATATTGGGCTGTTTCCAGGACAGCACCGCCGTGGCAAAGATTCAGCAGGGCAGCGCCTGGTGGTTCAACGATCACAAGACCGGTATGCAGGATCAGATGATCTCCCTGGCCAACTTGGGCAATCTGTCCGGCTTTGTGGGAATGTTGACGGATTCCCGGAGCTTTTTATCCTATACCAGACACGAGTATTTCCGTCGTATCCTCTGCAATCTTATCGGAGGCTGGGTAGAGAATGGGGAGTTCCCCGCAGATATGGATATCCTGTCCGAGATCGTAACGGACATCTCCTATAACAACGCTAAGAGATATTTTAAATTCCCGCTGTAGAACTGTCCTATTACGGCAGACTACGCGGAGAGGGAAGGCAGAACGGAGAAAAATATGACACCATTTGTATGCAGCGGCCGACCTGATATTGACAATATCATTATTTACAAAGGGCTGCGTGGCGATACCAACACCATGCAGCCAGACCATTATCACGGCTTTTATGAGATATTCTGCCTGCTTTCCGGCAAATGCCGTTTTTTGTTGCGGGATCAGGTCTATGAGCTGGAGAAGGGGGATCTGGTGTTTATAACCCCCGGAGAGTTGCATCACTCCCGGTATTATCCGGGCATCAGCTGTGAGATGGTGGATATTTTGTTTAAGAAATCTTTTTTGTATCAGGATGTTATAGGGGATGCGCCTTCCTTTATGGGCAGCATCCCCAGCCTGTATCTGGAAGATTTTTTTGTACTGCTCTCCCATATGTTATCTGAAAGTGCCGGTCTGGATGAGTATTCCTCCGGTTTTACCACCTGCTATCTACAGCAGCTTCTGCTGTTTCTCGCGAGGCATTCCGTGATGCACCAGCCGGAACCGGAACTGATCAATGTGCGGGATGCGGACATACAACAGACCACTCGTTATATCTACCAGAATTTCCGTCGTCCCCTCACATTGGAGGAAGTAGCGGCGGTGGCAAACTTAAGTCCCACCTATTTCAGCAAAAAGTTTAAACTGGTCACAGGCATGGGGTTCAAGGAATATCTGAACTATGTGCGCTTAAAACACGCACAGACCGCTCTGCTGACCACCGGCAATACCATCACGGACATTGCGCTGGAGTGCGGTTTTAACGACAGCAACTACTTTAAGGACCTGTTCCGGAAAGTGTACGGGCGCTCTCCCCGGGAGTACCGGAAGAATCCGGACCCCTCCTGACAATAATGGCGGTTGCTATCTGGATACAGTGATTGATCTTATCCGAAGAACAGTTCATCTCTATCGGTACGAACAGAACCGAAACCAACTACAAAAGGCGTCTGCCCAGGTCTGAAAAGATCTGAACGACGCCTTATACAAATCATGGAAACATCATAGGCATAATTACCTGCTTAATACTTCATGGCCTGTTCTTCACCGTTTAACACCCGCAGCGCGCCCTGAGCCAGAGCCAGCAATTCGTCTTCGCCGGGATATACGGTGACGGGAGCGATCCAGCCTGCTCTCTCTTTCAACGCCTCACATACATCCGCGCCGTATGCGATACCTCCGGTGAGTATGATCTGATCCACTTTGCCGCTTAAAACACAGGCCATGGAACCGATATTCTTGGACACCTGCAGCAGGAAAGCGTCCTTGGCCTCCGCGGCCTTCTCGTCGCCTTCATTGGCACGCTTTGTCACCTCGCGCATATCATTGGTGCCCAGATAAGCGTTAAAACCACCCTTACCCACGATCTTGCCATATACTTCCTTCTCGGTGTACTGACCGCTGTAGCACATTTTGATCAGAGCACCGCTGGGAACCGCTCCCGCCCTCTCAGGGGAGAAAGCGCCATCACCGTCTAAGGCATTAAACACATCCACCACCTTGCCGTATTCGTGAGCGCCCACGGACACGCCGCCGCCCATGTGTACCACGATCAAGCGCAGGGATTCGTAGGGTTTGCCGGTCTCTTTGGCATATCTCTTGGCTACAGCCTTCTGGTTCAGCGCATGGAATACGCTGGTGCGGGGCAGCTCCGGCACGCCGGAATATCTGGCGATGGGCATCAGTTCATCCACAACAACAGGGTCCACGATATAGGAGGGAACGCCGATGGAATCGCCGATCTCTCTTGCCAGAATGCCACCCAGATTGGAAGCGTGCTGGCCCTGAACGCCCACCTTCAGATCTGCCAGCAGTTCATCGGTCACGGCATAGGTGCCGCCGGGAATGGGCTTTAACATGCCGCCCCGTCCCACCACCACATTCAGGGATCTGATATCAAACTGCTTTTCCTCCAGCAGATCGGTGATGATCTTCTTGCGAAAATCCTTCTGATCCACGATGGTAGCATACTGGCTGATCTCCTCCGTAGAATGCCGGAGCGTCTCTTCAAACAGCAGGTTCTCATCCTCAAATACACCGATCTTGGTGGAGGTGGAACCGGGATTAATGATCAAACTCTTCACTGACATTGCTTTCTTCCTCCTGCTCTTTTTGTCATTTCTTTTCTTTATGGGATACTACCGCCGCCGTGACGATGCCGGAGACCATTTCCGCAGCCGTCTCCAGAACGGCCTCCACGATAAAATCCATGTCCTTATACTCCCTTGGCCATTTCCGCAGCCACCACGGCCGCCAGAGCGATGGAGTTCACCTTGGTCTCAAAGGTGTCGGAACGGCTGGTCAGGATAACAGGTACTTTGGTCCCTGTAAGGATACAGCCGTTTTCCGCCTTGGTCATATGTACGATAGTCTTGTATACATTGTTGCCTGCGTGAATATCCGAGAACAGCAGGATATCAGCGTCTCCCTGGATCTTGCGGTCGGTTGCGCCCTTATGCTTGGCCGCCTCGGGATCGATGGCCAGATCCAGAGACAGAGGGCCGTCCACGATACAGTCGGTGATCTCTCCCGCCTCATTCATACGGGTGAGTTCCTCCGCGTCCAGAGTCACCTGCATCTTGGGATTGACCACTTCCACCGCCGCCAGGGGAGCAACCTTGGGGCATTCCACGCCGCAGGCTTTGGCTACGGGCACTGTGTTGTTGATGATATGTACCTTATCTTCCAGAGTAGGGTAGGTGATGAAGGCCACATCTGTCAAAAACAGTAGCTGCGGGATGCCCGGCACTTCAAACACGGCCACATGGGACAGGGGATTGCCTGTGCGCAGACCCACTTCCTTGTCCAGCACGCTCTTTAAGAAGTTCTTGGTGTCCACAAGGCCTTTCATATACATATCTACTACGCCGTCATGGGCCAGCTTTACCGCCTTTAACGCCGCCTGGGTCATATCAGGCTCGTCAATGATCTCATAGTCGCTCAGATCCATATTCATCTCCGCCGCGATCTCACGGATCTTGGCCTCGTCACCCACTAAAATGGCATCCGCAATCCCTCTCTTTTTGGCCTCCCATACCGCATGCAGTACAGCCTCGTCCTGAGCGGCCGCCACAGACATCTTTTTCATACTGCACTGATTGACTTTTTGGATAATGTCATCGAATCTCATGTACGTTTCCTTTCCTGCGGCCCTTCGTCCGGGAGCAGCATCCCCTCCGGTCTGCTCCGGCCGCAATCCCGTTTTCTTTTTCTCTTTCTTTTCAGCGGCCGTTACACAAGCCGCCGCTATCGTAAAATATAATAGCACAGCGGTTTGGGAAATGCAATACTCCCGTCCTCAGAAATCCTGCTTTGTTCTTCAAATAAAACAGAGCTGTCAAAACAGCCCTGTTATTTCATCCAGTCTATTCACTTTTGCGAACAGAAGTTTTTCCAGTTCCGAGTCCGCATCCGTCTGGTCGGGCACCATTACCACTTTGCAGCCTGCCCGGACGGCGCTTAGTACTCCGTTGGGGGAATCCTCCACCGCCATACAGTCCTGTGGATGTCTGCCCAGCTGTTCGCAGGCATAGAGATAGATATCCGGCGAGGGTTTCCCCTCCTTTACCATGGTGGCGGAAATGACCCGGTCAAAATACTCCCGTATCCCCAGTTTCCCCAGATATTTTTCCGCCCGCTGCATATCTGTGGCGGTGGCTATGGCACTGCGTATCCCCTGCTGCCGCAGCCAGGACAGCAGTTCCAATGCCCCGGGCTTAAGTTCTATGCCGTCTCTCTCAAGCCGCTTTTCCATTAGCACCTTGCGCCGCTCCCGCACCGCTTTGTAATCAAGCTGCGGCCCGAACATCTCTTTCAGACGCTGGGGGGCAAAGGGGCGCCCAAGACTGCGCATGGACAGTGCCTGCTCGTCTGTCATATCATACCCAAATTCCTTCAAGGCTATAGGCCAGAAGATCCGATAATATTTCTCCGTGTCGATCAACGTGCCGTCCATGTCAAAGATTACTGTGTCTATCCGCATATGCCGCCCCCACCGTGTCTTACATTTTTTCATTTTGATTATTTTTATTACGCTGCCAATGTTTTTGCGCGCGATCCTTTAAAAATGATAATACGCAATATATTTATTGTAGCATGCCTTTCCCTGCTTGGGCAACTACCGATTTGGGGGTTGACTTTAATTGACTTTATTCTTCCGTTGCACGGGTCTTTAACAGTTCTACAACACAAAAAGTACCTACAGGCCGCTTAGTGC
>CAJTMX010000033.1 GCA_910577235.1 uncultured Acetatifactor sp.
GCACTAAGCGGCCTGTAGGTACTTTTTGTGTTGTAGAACTGTTAAAGACCCGTGCTGAAAGATACAGTACAAACGGCAGTTCCACGCTTATTGTATTTTGTCGGACATTTGTGTATAATAGAAAAAAATCGGGCATATGAGATTTTCCGGAAAAACAGGAAGAGCGGTCTGTGGCGGCATTATCAGCTCGAGACACGGGAGAAATGGAGGCACCATACTGTGTTCAGAGAGAGTCTGCAAACCGCGGACACGGAGGGACCGGAGGATTTTATCGGCGATTGCGGCGCATGATATGGCCGCACCAGTGGCTCGGATGGAACCGATCGTTACCGTGAAAAACATTTTGCGGCTGCTAATGGTCGGGCAGAAGGCTGTATAAAAGCCAGAAAGAGAGGACAAAGGCATGGAGTATATTTATGAGATGCCGGAGGATATGATGCGGGAGACCGGTCGCCGCGGAGAAGTGAGACGGTTCATGTACGATACCCAGACCTACGATGAAAAGGAAAGCCGCCCGCTGCGCAAGGGCGCATGGGTGTATCTTCCCTGTGGATACGATGGGGGGAAACAGTATGACATTCTGTATCTGCTCCACGGGGGCGGGGTGAACGAGGACTGGTGGCTAAAGACGTTTCCCGACACGGTCTTTATGCTGGACAATATGATGGAGCGGCAGATCTGCCCGCCCTGTATCATTGTAACCCCCACCTATTACCGGGGGGAGGAAGAGGACAGGAATGCTGAATACATCACTGAACATTTCTGCCATGAGCTGCGCCGGGATCTGATCCCCGCCGTGGAATCGGCATTTGCCACCCATGCCCGGGGAGACGTCAGCGAGGAGGGACTGGTCAGAACGCGCTCGCACAGGGCGTTTGCGGGGCTGTCTCTGGGTTCTATGACCACCTACCGGGCTGCCCTATACAACAATTTCGACCTGTTCTCCTGGTACGGCCCGTTTTCCGGGTGCTGCGGCCCCAAGGGTGACCGGGACGCAGAGGTGGAGCGCATTGTCAGCGCGCTGGCGGAAGGGGAGCGCAGAGGACTTAAGCTGGATTATCTGTTCTGCTGTAACGGCGATCAGGACATTGCCTATGCGGAGCATCGGGAGATTATGGACAGAGCGCTGCCCCGGTGTCCCCAGTTGGTTCCCGGCAAAAACTACGATTTTTATACCATTCCCGGAGGAGTTCACGACATGAAAGCCTGGCAACTGGATCTCTACCATGCCCTGCAGGTTTTTTTCCGGGAAAAGCCAGAATGATCCGCAGGCGCGACGGCTATGTAAAGCTGCGCTGCATGCATCAGGATGAATTCAGCATATAGATGGCATAGTTCAGGTAAGCGGCAAAGATGCACCACCGGAGATAGGGAGGCGTTATGGCAAAGGATACCCGCTTGATTAATATCTATCTTAAGATACACAATAAAAGGTCGCTGACCATGGATGATCTGGGTTATCTGGCCGAGTATGACCCGGAGTGTTTTGAGAAGACATGCAAAAATATTGTCTATAAGATGCCGGAGATAAAATCTATTATGGAACCGGAGATCCCTGCGATTTCGGTGGATATGCCGGAGCCGCAGCTCTATGAGTGGCAGAGCATAGAAAAGATCCTGGAGAACTTGAAAAGTCTGGAGATACAGGAGTTTCCCGTGGCGGATATCGACACGGACACGGTGAAGAATCTGCTGGGAAATCTATATATGGAAATGCTGTTTCCCCATAACGACAAATATGCCTTTGTAAATATGGCAGACAACGGGGATCAGTCTTTGTTTGATAAAAAGATATAGGATTATGGATAAAGGGAGACTACGGAATGAAAGCGATCATCACAGACTTGGACAGAACTTTGCTGCGCACGGACAAGTCCCTGTCGGAGTACACATGCGCGGTCTTAAAGAGATGCCGTGAAAAGGGCATCCTCCTCATGGCGGCCACGGCCCGTCCGGAAAGGGCCATAGCGGAATATCAGAGACTGATTGGCTTTGACGCGGTAACGACTTTAAACGGCGCGAGAATCGTTTTACCCGGCAGGGTGGTGGAAAACGGCATTGCGCCCCGCAGCGCAGAGGCTATTTTGCAAAAAGTCATTACCATACCCGATGTGATTCTGTCATTGGAGACAGGAGAGGGGCATTTTGCCAATGTTCCCATTCCGGAGTGGAACGCCGCTGTCTTTGCGGGTTTTCCCGCCATGCCCACGGAAAGCATCCTCTACAAGATCCTGTTGAGCAAGGAGGAGAGTACGATACAGCCGGAAGTGGAAAGGGCATTGACGCCGGATACTTATATGACAGTGGCGGAAGGAAAACTGATACAGATCATGAGCGTTGCGGCCACAAAGTGGAACGGGATCAGGGCTATGCTCGATGCGGTGGGAGTCGATCAGAAGGACACCGTTTACTTTGGCGATGATAATGACGACATAGAGCCGATCAAAAACTGCGGTATGGGAGTCGCCGTCTCAAATGCCATCGATAAGGTTGCAGACGCGGCGGATTTTGTGACGGACAGCAATGATCAGGACGGCGTGGCGCGCTATATAGAGAGGAATCTCCTATAGAGCTATCAGGCTACGGAGATGCTTTTGTAACGGAAAAGGAATCGGGGGATGAGTGACAATGAGAAAAAAATATCATGTAGGTTTTTTAATTATGGTCTGTATGCTTTCTCTGTTTATGGGATGCAGCGCGGAATCAGACGGCGGGCAGGATTTGTCTGCCTTATCGGGAGCCTCAGAGGATAGTCAGGAGAACCCCGGCAGTCAGTCTGCCGGTTACATCACGGTGGCGGAGGCGAAGACCATATCCTTGGATAATGCGGGGCTTGTGGAGGAAGATGTGCGTTTTGTGCGGGTTCATCTGGCCTCCGAGAGCGAGACTCCCTTCTATGATCTTGAGTTTATCAGTGTGGATATGGAGTATGATTACAAGGTGGACGCAGCGTCAGGAGAAATTCTCTCCATGAATAGTGAGGCTGGAGATTACAATCTGGAGAATGTGCCTCAGGGCACGTCTCAGGATGTGACCGCCCAGCCGGAAACGGGAACTGCCCAGTCGGAAACGGGGAATGACGAAGGGCAGTATATTGGTCTTGAATCGGCGCAAAATATCGCACTGGAACATGCCGGTCAGAAAGAAGAAGAGGTACAGATTCTACACACCAAATTGGAGTATGAAGACAGAGTATGGCAATACGAAGTGGAGTTTTATCACCCCGAACTTCATATAGAATATGATTATGATATCGACGCGCTGACCGGCGAGATCCTGTCTTTTGACATGGATACGGAATACTCCCCTCAGGGGGCGGGCCATAGCCCGGCGAACGATGGGCAGATTGCCGAGGAGAAGGCAAAGCAGATTGCTTTGGAGTATGCGGATGTGGCAGAAGAAGATACCCAGCGCATGAAGGTCGAGTTTGACTATGACGATGGACGCTCAAAGTACGAGATAGAGTGGTATGTGGGACGGACGGAGTATTCCTGCGATGTGGATGCTGTCACCGGAGAAGTGCTTAGTTTTGAGAAAGAGTTTGACTAGAAATCAGGCACTTTAAAGATTCCGGCATCCGGCGGGTAATAGGTGAACGCCAAAAAGCAGACAAATAGAACGCATACCAATACGCACAGAAAAAAAGTATGCGACTCCAGTTTACAGGACACCGTCAACTTATAGAAAATCAGGAAGGCAGTCAGTACACTTACAATAAAGGTCCCAATATCCAGAATAAAAATATCTTTTCCCAGTATACCGGTATAGGCATAGAACAGTATTGGGACCAGCAATGTGCCAGTCAGTATCCCCATACAGAGCGCAGAGGTAATACAGGGACAGTCTTCCTTGATCCGGTAGATCATAAACAGCCCGTACAGCAGCATGGGGAAGAATACCAATTTCATATGTTCCCAAACGGATTCGTTGACCGGTGTGAAAAGCCCAACTATATAATTGTTGCCGGACCACTCATATACGAAATGGGCCAGCGTTCCCGTGAGGAGAACAAATATGGTTCCGATGACGGTAAATTTTTTTATAGGTTGCATGAAGAATCCTCATATGTACCGCGTGTTTTTGCGATACCGGATAAACAGAAAGCAGCGTTCATGAGATAGTATATGCCAGGGGAGATAACTTATGCGCAAATAGAGCTCCCCACTAATAGCCGGGGGGATAAACGGCAAGCGGCGGACGCAGAGGGACAAGCCCCGGGACAGGGAAAGGGTGCTGGAAGATTTTATGGCCGACTTAACCGCAGGTTGAGTTTCGGGCTTTGCTGTTAAACTTCCCGTGTATTGTCAAGTCAGTTCTGTACATGTACAATGGAGGAACAAAAGGCTCGGACGATGCCTAAAGAATCTGCGGACGCTTGCGCCCGGAAATTGCTCTGCGGGAGATGGCATCGGGAGAGTCGCAGTAGGACACTAATGGGAGGACGGAATATGTTTGACAATATTAAAGCCGGAGAGCAGATCGCGTTGCTGAGAAAAAACAAAGGACTGACCCAGGAGGATGTGGCCGGGCGGTTGGGCATAAGCCCTCAGGCGGTCAGCAAGTGGGAGAACGGACATACGATGCCTGAACTGTCCATTTTGGTGGAATTGGCGGAGCTGCTGGACTGCACTGTTGACGGGATTCTATTTCCTGTAGCCCGGCCAGCGGTAAACGCCAATTTTGAACATATACTGTTGCCCTATGCTCCCATGGCGGATTTCACAGGCAGAAAATGGCCCCGCAGTATGGCGAAACCCGCCGTTCTCTCGGCGCTAAAGCTTTTTATGGGTCTGGAAAAACGCAAAGATTCCATGAACAGGCAGATAAACGATGATGCCGAATATATTCTCCAAGCCGCGTTTTCCTGTATCAGTTTCGGGTATTCCTGGGGAGAGACCGACGAGGCGTGGAAAAACTGTCTCGGTGTATATGGACTTACCGGGGAGACACATGGCAGAACGGATTGCTCGGAAGAGGAATATATTTCTCTGGCGGTGGACAACATTTCCAGCGGATATCCGGTGATCGTCCTTCCGGAAGAATACACCGATGTGATACTGGCAACGGGTTTCTCCCACAGAGGGAAAATACTGAAAGGTATATCTTTTCTGGACGGTGATGACGATAAGAATTCCGTCATGTCTTTTGGACAGCTGCAAAGTTTCTCAAAATGGTATGAGCGCAATTCGGACTTACTGCTCATTAAGCCGTGTCAGGAGACCTATTCTGTGGCTGATAAATGCAGGGAAACCCTGCGAAAAGGATATTCTCTTCTGGGCAATAAAAGCCATCGTTTTGACGAGCCGCTTGTGGGATACGGCCTGGTCATATATGATAATTGGTGTGAGGAACTAAGGGAGGAAAACCGGAGGGAGCTTGTGACCATCGAGTGTATGTTTCCCCATATTTTCATACATTATGAGGGCAAGCTGCGCATAAAAGAGTTTCTTGAGCTTTGTATGCACATTTTGGAAGATGTGGATGAAAAGGCATTTCTGACGGCGATATCAAAATACGAGGAAATCCTGACATTCTGTGAAAAATGTATGAACGAGATTTTTCCTAAAACGCCCACCACTGTGGAGGAGGCGACTTCCCAGCGGCAGGCATACATCGGTATACTGCAAAGATGCAGGGGACTGGAGGAGGAGGCTTTAAGCGCTCTGGAGCCGGTTATGGCCAGGTAGGCAGCCGGCGCGCGACAGGGGGTATGAAAGAGTTTGCCAAGACCTATAAAAAGAGCGGGGAGCAGGAGCAGATCAGGCACATGGAGGAGGAGATGGCACAGGGCTGCAAGGCGGCCCTGTGCAGAGACTGTTTTGAACGGGGGAAGAAATATCTCTGCCTGTTCTATGACGATCCTGTGGCTGGCAGGATATACAACCGGATAGGATTTCAGGAGCTGGGTGAATACGGAATGCTCAGCTGATGGATTTTCTGCTTATTGTACTTTGCGGAGAGAGCATGTATAATGGTATAAGAAGTAAAAACATAGGATGCCATGCGAGATACCATGAAATGTTTCTGCCGTAAAAAGAGATGGAAAAAGGGAATATTATGCGGTGTGGCTGCTCTGCTGGCAGTCTATTTGTGTTTGTGCCTTTCCATGCGTCTCACGGCGCGGGATACAGCTCTGGACCCAGAGGAATGTATGCTGTATTATATTGTGAATGTGGACGGCATGAAGGGGCTGGGACACAGCATCCTGATGCTGGTGGATCAGGATGGCTGCGGGACGGTATACAGTTTTAACGGAATGCAGCGGTCCCTGTGGGAGAGTCTTTTGGGGCAAAGCGGCGTGGGAAAAATGAGCATGGGTATCATGTCGGCGCAGGAGACAGCCGCCTTTCTGCGGACGGGAGACCTGAAACTGGACGGCGACCAGCTCAGCGGCAATTATGATGTGGCGCTTTACAGGCCCATCTCCCCAGAGGAGTACCGCGCCATAGCGGAGCAGGCGGCTCCCTATTGGGAGGCACAGGAGCGGTTTGCGGATCTGTACGAAAAATGGGTATACGAGCAGGATGAAGGTAAGAAAGCGGAATATGAGCAGGATCTGGAACAGCTCAGCCGGGAGGAAAGCCTGCCGCTGTATCGGATCTATACATACAACTGCGATGATGCGGCCAGAGGGATGGCAGCTCCGGCCGACCCCATATTACAGGAGTATACGCGGCATCTCCGCCGCATGACGCCAAGCGGCAATCTGAAGGCTTTTGGGAAAATGGCGGAGGATTGGGGTGTTATGACACTGGGCAGACAATCCCTCGCAGAAAGAATAATGATGTTTCTGATGATCCTGTGATACTATGCAAAATGCGGATTCCGATGTACTCTTGAACAGGGGACAGCCGGGACTCTGACGAAAAAGGCTCTGACGGGCCACAAAAAGGAGGAGATAGATATGTATGAATTTAAAGAGGAGTTTTTGACGGGAATCGAGATGATCGACAGGGAGCACAGGCGGCTCTTTGAGATCGCCAACGAGTTGTACGAGCTGAAATGTGAGGAGTTTATCCCCGACAAGTATGACAATATCCGGCATATTCTGGAGGAGCTGCGGGATTATACCCTCACCCATTTCGCGCACGAGGAGGAGTATATGCGTTCCATCGGCTACAAAAAGATGTTTACCCAGGTAAGCCAGCACAACGCGCTGAAGGAGACCATCAGCGGCTGGGATCTGGACGCCATCGACGAGGATCAGGACGAGGCCATCGAGGAGATGCTGCGCCTGGTTACCGAATGGCTGGTAAACCATATTTTGAACGAGGATAAGCTGATTGGAAAATAGGACTGCTCGCCATTCTGCCTCATGAACCGGAAAGGAGAGAACAATATGTTCGGAAGAAAAAATATATTCTATATGCCTGCAGCGATTGTATTGGCGGCAGCGCTGGCAGGGTGCAGCGTACCGGGAACTTCTGATGGACGGGAGATGCCGGGGGAGGAGACTGCCGGAGGACAGGATATAACGGAGGAGGGGATCGCCAGCGGACAGGAGATGACGGAGGAAGGGATCGCCGGCGGATGGGAGATATCAGGGGAAGGTAGCGTCAGCGGACGGGAGACAACAGGGGAAGGAATCGCCAGCGGACGGGAGACAGTAGGGGAAGGAATTGCCAGCGGACAGGTGACAATGAGGGAGGATGGCTCTGCCGCGCAGGCACATTCCGAAGAAGAGAGCCATGCCGGAGAAACGCCAGAGGAAAGCGGAGGGGAGGAGCCGAATGCGGAGACAGATATAGGCAGCACAGAGCCGGAACTGCCGGTTACAGGGACGCAGCTTTCTGATTTTGTGGCGGAGGGGTGGGAGATTCTCGACTGTGTGGAGCTGGACTTTAACCAGGACGGGATCGTGGACTATGTAGGCGTACAGGAAGTGCCCTTAGACAAGGAGAAGGATGAGTGGTGGAATGATCTCAGCCTGCGTGTTCTGTTTGCCATAGCCAGCGAAGGCCAGGGGCAGTACCGGCTTGACTTTCAGGACGCCAATCTGATCCGCGCAAGAACCGAAGGGGGGATGATGGGCGATCCGTTTGACGGCATAGAGGGGGAAGGAACATCCTTTACAACCCATGCCGAGGGCGGGAGCTCGGACAAATGGTCAGAATCCTTCACTTACACATACAGAGACGGCACATGGTATCTGACGGCCTCGGAAATATGTAACGGGTATTGCTGGAATGTGGATGATTACCGCAGGGACGATTGGGACAGCGGTATCCGCGTTCATAAGACCAGAGGGCGCACCGTGAACTGCTGCCATGGGGAATACGTCTTTGATCCGGGGGTCTATGAGCTGGAGTACGAGATGCGTCTGGCCGAACCGTTTACCATCCAGCAGGCAAGCGCGCGCTGGTGGCTTACACAGTACAGGGCAACAGATTGGGAAGTCAGGGACATTGTGTGCGCGGAGGGGATAGAACTGCCGGAGGACGGGATAAGAAAGCCGGATGAGGCCTATTACGATTCCGGATGCATGGATGAGAAGTATTTGATTTATACTTTTGGGGATAAAGAAAATGGAAAAGAATATTTAGCCCTGTACAACAGGCAGGACAGAGTTTTATCGGTGCTGGCCGTTGAAGAGTATGTGGCGGACAGTTTTGGACGGATGGAGGCCCTTGGAATCTATGAAGAAAAGATTTACTATGCCATAGGCGTCAAAGAACCGATTCGCTTTTGGTCCAAATATAAAGACCGTGTAATAGACGGCGAGGATGTGGTCGGCCAGAGGGTAGTTCGAATGAATCTGGACGGAACGGAAAAAGAAACCATATTTACTTATAGGTATCCGGGTACAAATCAACCGGTTTTGGAGGAAGAGCCGCCATATATGAGTATCAGTGACTTCTCTGTCAGCGGCGGTGAGATCGTGCTGGAGGTGTATATCAGTGACGAAGATCATCCCTGGTACCGCATGAACACGGATGGCAGCAAACAGCGAAAGATTGGACAGGTCTCTGAGGAATTTCCATGGGAGGAAAATGAAGAGGAGGGCAGTCCCTGATATGTTGCGCAGGCACAGGAGGGACTGTTCCTTATGCCCGTGGCTCCCGAGAAAAGGAGGAGCGATATGCTTAGAGGGAAAAAAGTGGTTTATGTGCTTACAGCGGCAGCTCTGGCAACGGTCCTGGGAGCATGCGGCGGACCTAGGGAGATAGCGCCTTCGGCGGAAAGGCAAGAGAGGGAGGATACCGCTTTGCAGGAGCAGATCAGAAGCGTGGCGGAGAGTGACCCGGCGGCAGCCTCCCGACCGATGGGGAATGACCCGGTAACGGGAAGACCTGCCGCAAATGGCTCTGCAGTGCAGGAGATATCGGAGGGGAACTGTAATCTGCCAGCGGCGGTATCGTTGCCGGGGGAGCAGATCGGCGGGATCGTCTATTCGGAGGGACGCTACTCTTATCGGCAGGGTGCTCTCTACGGATATCTGGCGGAGGACGGCAGCGAGATAACTCCCTGCGTATACAGCGCCGTCACGCCTTTTTCCGAAGGACTGGCCTGTGTGTGCCTGGACGGGAAATACGGCTATATCGGTAAAGACGGGGAGACGGTTTTGCCCTTTGTTTATGATCAGGCATCCCCTTTTCAGGAGGGCAGGGCATATTTTTGCCGGGGGGAGGCGTACGGTCTGATCCGTCGGGAGAATCTTGAGGAGCAGCGGCTGGAGGGATATGAGAGCATCAGCGCTTTCCGGGAGGGGATGGCGTATTTCAGCCGGGACGGTCTGTACGGATATATGGACCGGGACGGGCAGGCGGTCATCGAGCCTGTCTATGACGACGCCGGGTATTTTTACGACGGTCTGGCGGTGGTGAGAAAAAACGGACTCTGCGGCGTGGTCGGGAAAGACGGCGAAGAGGTATTGCCCTGTCGGTATGATGCCGTTACATTGGAGGAGACCTATATCCTTGGCGAGCAGGAGGACTTGATGTACTGCTTTGACAGAACGGGCAGAGAGCTCCTGAGCGGAACCTGGAATTACATCAGGGAAGAGGAGGGAATGCTTCAGGCCCGCAGAGAAGACAAGTGTGTTCTGGCGGACGCGAATGGAAAGATACTCTATGAGGTTATGGGCAGTTCTAATCTGTATCCCATATCCGGGCGGGAGCTGTTGGCGGTATACAATGAGGCGGGCCAGTACGGTATAGTGGATTATGAGGGGCAGATCATTGTTCCGTTTCAGTACGAATATATCGGCCACAAAGTCGATGAAATAGGGCTTTATTATGCGGATAGTGAAACCGGAAAAGGGGGATATCTGGACGGGGACAGTTTTGCGGTAAAGATACCGGCTGTCTATGACTATATAGGGGAGACCGTTCAGGGCAGGGCCGTGGTTTCTCAGGATGAAAAATACGGCGTTCTCAGAGCGGACGGAACATTGGAATATCCGCTTGCGTATGACAGGATCGTTTTGTTTTCCAACGGCTCCCTGGCGCTCTGGAATGGGGATACGGCGGTACTCAGGGACAGGCAGGGCCACCGGCTCCATGCGGGGGAATATGCTTATATCCGTGAGGTCGGAGACGGGTATGAATTGGAGAAGGAAAGTCGGGAGTACAGCTATCGGGACAGACAGGGCCGTCTGGTGGTTTTCAATTACATGTATGGAGTCAGAAATCCCGTACCCGGTTCAAAGAACTCATATCTTCTGGAAAACAGTACGCTGCTCATAACAGGGCAGGAGAGCGGGGCAGATCTGGATGAGATATTTCTGCGCAACCGGATCACGCCGGAGGCAGGGCTGTTTGCGGACTATTTGCACAAGGGGAATCTTTTCTATGAGGATCTGGAGACTCCCCTCATACACACTTCCCTGCTTGGTGGGGTGGAACAGTATTATGAGCGGGTTTTTTACAAGCTGTACCGTATAGGGGAAGAAAAGGTGCTGTACTTCCATGCCGCTCCCTGGGAACGGGCAAATTTTCCCGAGTCCCTCAGCGGCCTGTTCGCGGTCAGGAACGGAGAGGTGGTTCAGTTGCTGGGCGGGTATGAATGCGGCGGCTCCATGAGAGGGGACTATGTGTGTTTTGCGTATGACAGGGAACAGGATCGGTGGAAACCGGGGGTATGGGGCAGCCTGGGCGGCTTTGGCGGTTTTTTGACCAGCAGGGAGGTGTACACGCTGCAGGACGGCGAGGCGGCGCAGGAGGTTTTGTTTCGCTATTACAACCATGACAGATATGAGTTTGACGAGGAGGAGCTGCTGGAAAATGCCCATTTGCTCTATGACTTCGAGGATCACCCCTATACGCCGGAAACGATTCTGGAGCTGGAGGATACCGACAATGTGAAGGAGTATTCCATTGACGGCATAAGGGTAACGGTGGAGGAATACCGGGCCAGGGAGAAACGGTATCAGGTATTTCTGCCCTTGGGACTGAGCTGGTAGCAAGGAGAGAGTATGTTTACATATAAGGAGTTCAGAAAACATGCGGAGGCGCTTTTGGAGTTCTGTCAGTATCCGGCGGTGCGTTACAAGGTGCTTTTTCCCTGCTGGACGTCCCTTATCAGGACGGGGAACTGACGGCGCTGCGAAAGGACTTCCTTAAGAGCGACATCGTGGAGGAGATGTATCAGACCCAGGATATCCATGGAGGATGGGGGAAACTGCGGTCCAAGGACTATTCCGCCAAGGCACGGATTCCCACCTCCGGCGTGGGGATCGAGCGCTGTCTGTATATCGGGCTTACCGTGGAGGCGTTGAGTTTTTTTAAAGAAGTATATGGAAAATAATCCATTGACGCCATAGCGGAGAAAATGGGCGGATGACGGTATATCTTTTGGTAGCGTTCATATTGCTGACCGCGTGCGGCGGCGTGACGCAGACAGAAACAGGCGAGGCACAGCCGACATATTTTCAGGCATATCGGGATTTCCTGCTGTATACGGATATCGATCAGGGGAGCGATTTTCCCGTCTGGGGTTATTATCTGCTTGATATGCACTATGACGGCGTCCCGGAGCTGGGTATACTCCATGATTGATCCATGGGAGGGAGCGGAACTTTTTGATTTGGAGGGATATCATATGCCATATGGAAAAGAATATCAAAATAACAGGGAAAGCCGGGCCGCGCTGGCGGCGCGTCATACGGAGGAGATGGAAAGGGTCTATGGGCGAGAGATACAGGATGCCATAGCGCAGACCAAAATATATGATGTGGATTTTGTGGGCGGCGGCGCGCATATCTGTGAGGGAAAGATTACGCTGGAGGCGTCGGACAGCGTATCCGCGATTCTGAAGGCAGCGGAAAGCTGCGAGAGACCCATGGCGGCGCTTAATTTTTCTTCCTTCAAGAATCCGGGCGGAGGCTTTATCGGCGGCAGCAGGGCCCAGGAAGAATGTCTGTGCCATGAATCTTTTTTGTACAATGTGCTGTCGCAGATGACGGAAAAGTTTTATGACTGGAATAACCGCAATACGAACAGGACGCTGTACCTTAACCGGGGCATGTACACGCCGGGCGTGGTCTTTATCCGGGACGGAAAGCGTGCGGCGTGCGATGTGATTACCTGCGCCGCCCCCAATTTCTCGGCGGCCCACAGGAACCAGAATGTCTCCCGGGAGGAGAACAGCAAAGCGCTGCGGGGCAGGATACGGTTTGTGCTGGATATCGCGGCGGAAAACAGGGTGCGTACACTGATCCTGGGCGCTTATGGATGCGGCGTTTTCGGGCAGGACGCCGGAGAAGTGGCAAGGATATTCAAGGAATACCTGGAGAACGGATACAAATGTTTTGAACGGGTGATTTTTGCCATACCGGAGGGAAAAGACGGAAATTACCGGGCGTTTGCGAAGGTATGGGGAGCGTAGGGAGTATTGCAGTGGGACAGAGGACATGAAAGACATGTAATTGGGAGAGAACGAAAATGAGTAATATGGATCAACTGAGCATCTTTATCAGTCGGATACTTCGCCACAGGCCGCAGGACGCGAATATAGAGCTGGACGAGCACGGCTGGGCCAATGTGGAGGAGCTTTTGGCGGGAATCAACGCTGCCGGGTGGACGATCGACAGACAGATGCTGGAGGAAATAGTCAGGACGGACAAAAAGCAGAGATATTCCTTTGGCGGGGAGGGAACGCTGATTCGGGCCAATCAGGGACACAGCATACCGGTGGACGTGGAACTGGCACAGCAGGAACCGCCGGAATATCTGTACCACGGTACAGCCGACAGATATATGGACAGCATTCTCCGGCAGGGGTTATTGCCCATGAGCCGTCTCTATGTCCATCTGTCGCAGGACTTGAAGACGGCCCGCAAAGTGGGCAGACGGCATGGCCGCCCGGTGGTGCTGAAGGTTCACAGCGGGGATATGCACAGAGCCGGAGTCCTGTTCTACCGGTCTGAAAACGGGGTGTGGCTCACGAAAAAGGTAGACACGGAATATTTTGAGCTGTTGTATGTGGAAGGAACCGTGGACTGAGAAAAGGAGGGCGGCAGTGGAAACGCGCATATATCACAGAAGAAACAGGATTCGATCAGCGGTATTCATTATAGGGGCGGTCATTGTTACCGGATGCGGAGATACCCGCTCCGGGCAGCAGGAGACGTCCCTCGACCGGCTGGAGAGCAGCGAGGCCGGGCAGCCGGAAATGACCCCCGACCGGTCGGAGAGCAGCGAGGCCGGGCAGCCGGAAACGACCCCCGACCGGCCGGAGAGCAGCGAGGCCGGGCAGCCGGAAACGTCCCTCGACTGGCCGGAGAGCAGCGAGGCCCGGCAGCACGAGACTGAGGCAGAACATATATCTCAGGAACAGATTATACGCTACGTGCCTGCACTGCCAGCCACAGGGCGGACGCTCCCGGATTTTGTGGCGGAGGGCTGGGAACTTATAGACAGCGTGGAACTGGACTACAATGAGGATGGTGTGACGGACTATGTGGGGGTGCAGGAGGCGCCGGACGGTGAATGGGCCGGGCTGCGGATTCTGTTTGGTGTCGTAAGCGAGGGCGCAGGACAGTACCGTTTGGATTTTCAGGACGAAAACCTGATTCGTACCAGAGAGGAGGGCGGCGTATTTGGAGACCCCTATGAGCCGTTGACTGCGAAAGGGACTTCTTTTACCACCCATGCCTATGGCGGCAGCGCATGGAAGTGGTCTGAGGCGTATACCTATACTTACAGAGACGGAACATGGTATCTGATTCGGTCGGAAGATTCGTATGGATATGGGCCATATATAACCGACTATGTGATTAACGACTGGGATAGTGGGGTTTATACCCGAACGATACGAAGCAGTGAGTTCAGTGATATGGAAAAACACTGGGGAGATTACGAGGGCATGTGGGATGACGGGGAGTATGATCTTGCGTACGAGATGGAACTGGACGAGCCGATAACTCTCTTTCAGGCCGGGAAACGCTGGTGGCTTGCGCCGGACCGGGTGACGGACTGGGGGGTGCAAAGGATCGTGCTTGCGGAGGGTATAGAACTTTCGCAGGAGATGATAAGAACGCCGGAGACAGCATATCTCCATGATTATTGTGATGAGAACTGTGTGGTGTATGACTTTTCACGTCAAGTGCAGGAGAACGATTGGAGATATTATCTGGCTATGTACCGCTGGCAGGATAAGTCGCTGACAGTGCTGGCGGAGGAAGACACCGATATTGACGATGAGATAATCTATGGAAACAGAATTTATTACAGCACGGAAGCGGTAAAGCATATCGCCTACAAGGCCGTGGAGAACGGGGAGGAGGTTGTCAAAGAGGAGGACGATGTCATCGGTGTGCGGCTGAACCGTATCAATATGGATGGCACCGGAAAGGAAACCGTATTTGAGTACCTATGCCCCGGCACGGATCAGCAGATATTGGAGGGCAGGCCGCCCTATATGGGACTGATACCGTATTTTAGCGGCGGAGAGATCGTGATTGAGGTGTATGTAGGAGGCAGCGTTCATCCGGTTTACCGCATGAATGTGGACGGCAGCGATCTGCGGAAGATCGGACAGATCCCGAAATAATCATGGGCTGAGATCCGGGGAAAGGGTGAAAATATTGTGAAAAAAGTCGTTGCCTCCAAGAAGAGAATAGTCTGTCTGTACGGCTTTTTGTGCGTCTTATGGCTTGCGGGATGCGGCAGGAAGACAGCGCCTGTATCGGAAGACGTTGCCGGGGAGAATCCATACGAACGTTCCATGTATGTATTGTTGGATGGGGATAGTGCAGAGGAGTATCTGGAGAGCCATAGCGCAGGATCGGAAACGCCTGTCTGTTATTATGATCTGGAGGGAATGCCCAAACTGGAACTGTATTATGACCGGGAGACGGGATGTGGCTGTGGATTGCGGTATGTAAGAACAGAAAACGGTATGGATCTGCTGGGATTTCCCATTGAGGGCTATGAGCGTAAACTGCAAAGTACCTACTGGAATTTTCCCAATCCCTATTCAACACAGATCGTATATGGTGAGGCCCGTCGGATAGACAGGATTCCGGAATTCTTATACAGGACGACCACGGGGCTTGAAGAAAGATATATGTATGATTCGGAAAACAGACTTTGTGCCTACCACTTGACAGGCCGTTTGAAAACGGAGGAGGGAGAGCGCGAGGAGAAAGCGCTTTTTACGGTTTCTTTTCTTTATGGGGAGAACGGTACATTACAGGAAAAAATCTATCAGTTTGATGAAGAGGCGTTCCGGCATGAGGATGTGGGCGGGAACCAGCGCTTTGTCTATGACGGGCTCGAGAGGTTGCTTTATGTGGAGGAAATGAAACCGGGAGTCATGGGCGAATGCCACTGCCTGATCTACGAGGGTGAGTCCATGATTCCCACGGCGCATTTATATCTTTCTGCGAATTTTGCTCTGTTAGAATGCATTGAGGAACAGGACTGTCACAACAGAGTGGAGGTGCCCAGAGACGGTGTGGATGCGTTTCTTCATCAGGTGGGATTGTCGCGGGAGGATAAGCTGCATGAGTATCAGTGGCACAATGAGTCATCTGCCCATACTGCATGGTCCCATTCCGATGAAGTGCTCACACTGTATTATGACCCGGAGAGGGAACTGGGATGCGGGTATCGAGATTATCCGGGGGAGGCATTTGAAGATATGTCCGGATTTGTGTTCAAGGGATGTATGGAGATAAACTGCGCGCAGTATGATCCCTATGGAGTATTTGCCCGCTATGAGGGGGACAGCGCGGAGGAGATTGAGTTGGATGAGCTGCCACCGGAGAAACTGCCTGATGCATATGCGCATGAGGACATGTATATATGTGAATATGACGGAGAAAGATTGATGCGCATATGGATGTATGGAACAGGCTCAGAAACGGAAAAATTTTTCATTTATGAAGGGGACAATGATATGCCGTCCTATTGTTTGAACCTGATCAGCGGTGTTACACATGGAGCTACGTTATTTAAATTTACATATTAACAGAGGTTATAATATCTATTCGACTGGCAGACAGCACAAATGAGATGGGAGGGAATGCTTTGAATACTCATAAACATATGAGAGTAACGGGTAAGGTATTGTGTCTGCTGGCGATAGGGGGATCGTTGCCTACCGGTTGCGGCCTGCCCGGCGGGGAGGAGGGGCAGGGTATCCCGGGAGATGCAAAGACGCGGATACAGGCGGATCTATCCGGCACAGTGGCAGAGTGTGAAACAGAGGATATGGGCGCGAAAGAGGCGGGAGAGTCCGGCTCCGGTCAGGAAATGGGAAACGGGAGGGGTACGGTCACGGAACTGGATCTCTTTGCCTGCGATCTTGGAGACGCTCATGGATGGGGAACGGATATGTGCTCGTTCAGTCGGAGTCGGGCAGCGGCGTGGGCACCGTGACAACGAAGATCTACCGGTATAGACAGGGAAGACTGGAGCCGATGTGGACCGTAGTGGTGGACGGCTGCTGGGACGGCGATACGGTGAGCGTGTATAATGAACAGGAGCCGGGAAACTGGGTCAGGTATGCCGTTGCCCTGGACGAAGAGAACGGCCATACGGTCAGGGTGGATCTGGCCAACGGGATATCTCCGGCAACCCATAAGGCATTGCCGGAGATGGACAGATACTATGTGCATCGCGATAAACTGCCCACTTGCATGGACGGGACGGCGGCGCTGGAATGTTTCAGGGATTCCCGGGAAGGGGAGTGGGCGCGGGAAGAGCTGCCCTACGCGCCCTGGCAAAAGGAGAACTATGAACTGCTCAAGGGGGTGGAGCAGCCGGATCACTATTATGAGGGTGAGGACGCGTACTTTTTCTATTATGACCTGAAAAGCTCCGCCGGGGAGTTTTACCATGTGATCCGTTATGTGTGGGATGGAAAATACCACCAGGACTAAAGGATAGAGGATTCCACAGGGAAGATAGAGGGGCAGGCGACAGCATAAATAAGTCTATGGGAGCTAAATTATTTACGCACGTAATCCGATATAAACTTTGAAAGAGAGTCGGCCGGATGAAAGAATACAGGCGCAGATTTTTCGAGGTGGAATATGGGAATCGGAATCGGATCGGATTACAATGGCTTTTCTCCCTGCAAAACAGAGCGAAAAGTAATAAAGCAGGGCAATAAGGTGATTACGAGAACTATCCTGCGGCGGATGGACGGAACCTATGTGGGTACTATGTCGGTGACAAAATCCGCGCCGAAAAAGACAAAAAAGCTGAACTATAATTTCAAGGAGATATCAGCCATGATCCTGCAGACCAAGACCTCCGGCGGAGCCCGGCAGGCGGCCGCCCGGGCCAGGGGCAAGGTAGCTCTGCTCCGCCAGCGGCTGAAAGGCGGGGAGTATGACGACAAGGAGCTGGAGAGCGCCATCATCCATGCGGAGAAGATGGAGCGCATAGCCAGAAAAAGGATACGTCATTTACAGGAGGAGGAAATGGCCAAGCGCGGCGGCCCCTGCTTTGGGGAATTGGAGGAAGAGTGCGAGGATATGCCTTCCGGGCAGGAGGAAGAACTGGAAAAGGATCGCAGGCAGCAGGAGGCCGAGCTGGATAAGCGCCAGCAGGAGATCCAGCGGGAAATGCAACGGATGATGCGGGAGATGGAGCAGGCCCAGAGGGAATTTGAACAGGAAATGGCGCAGCTTTCGGAAATGGACGAACTGGCCGACGCGCTGGGAGGCGGCAGCGCCAGAGATATGGACCCCGTGGATCTGGCCGAACTGAAGAAAAAGCACCGTCTGGATGAGCAGCGGGACATTATGGAGGCGGATATGGCCTATCTGAAAGCGCTCTTTTACAAGCTGGCCCAGGAAAAACAGCAGGGGAGCGGCAGCTCCGGTATCGGCGGTGGCAGCGGCGACGGAAACGGGGTCTCCGCCAGCGGCGGAAGTTATGACGGCAGCGGCGTGTCGCTGGAGCTGGGCGGCATGGAGATGCCCGTGGATCTGGCCCAGGCTCCGGTGACGCTGGAAGGCGGCAGTGTAGACGCCACCGTTTAGCGCATCATAACATAAAGAGCCAGGGGATATTGCAAATGTCCGCTGGCTCTTTATACCGGGTAAGTACGTATCCGCCAAAGATACTCCAAGGTGCGACTAATCCGGTAGATTTTTATATTCTTCAAGTTCATGGTAGATTCTATCCACATGGATGCTGTTGTCGTTTATCGTATACAGCATAAGGTAGCGATGCGATAAAAAATGAATCTTCCGGTAATCATAGTCGGCAAGCTCCGGCTATTCGCATATTTTTATGGAACCGCCAACCTGAGAAGGTTTCTGTACGATATTCTCGGCATCCTCTAAAACGCGGGCGGCGGCGACTTCGTTGCCCAGCGTTGCATAAATGTAAAAAAGAATGTCATCAAGCTGCCGCTTGGAAAGATCTGACAATATCACCTTATAGTCCATATTTTTCTTTCAGTTCTGCCAGCGCTTCACTGGACTCCTGGTTCTGGCCGTTTTGGTGCTGCCTTCTGGAAATCTGTAGTTCCTCAAGGAATTGTTTTTTTGTTGTGGTGTGCGGCCCCCTGTTCAGAAAAAACTGTCGGATCACCTGCTGGACGACCTGCAATTCATCTTCCGTACATTTCTGAATCATGGAGACAGTAGTGTCTAATGTGCTCATTGCGAACCCTCCCTGCTTTGGATGGAAACTTGCCATATTTCTGTCTTAAATTAAGTTGATTGGTTTAAGCTTATTATATCCCGAAGGGGCTTATTTGCAAATTGATTTTTAAGGAAGTTTGTTAGACTTTTTGTGTCTATCATTCTCAGGTTGTATTTTCTGATTTTTCCTTGGACATTTTGCGGATAAAGCCTTATAAATCCTTATTTTGAGCCATTTCTGCGAAAAAAGCATAGTTGTGCAGTACCCAATATGGATATCGGTCACAGCATAACCTGGGACAACACTTCTCTGTTTACATAGAGGGTGTTGTCCTTTCTGGTATCACAGGCCCATTTTACCAGCGTGAGCTTATCACCCACAATCTCCAGACAGGTGATGCAGCGGGGGTGGACGCAGCTGCCGGTATTGAAATAAGGAGTGTCCGCGCTGAGTCTGGGGCGGTGGGTATGCCCGGTGATCAGGATGTGGCCGGTCTTTTGGGCGTAGTCCGTGAGTCG
The DNA here is from genome assembly GCA_910577235.1 of uncultured Acetatifactor sp. GTDB lineage: Bacteria > Bacillota > Clostridia > Lachnospirales > Lachnospiraceae > Acetatifactor. The sequence goes on from CAJTMX010000033.1 coordinate 19,565, forward strand.
CCGTTCCACCTGGTCCTGATGGGTGTAGTTCTTGGCGGCGCTGGTAGGGTCCAGAACCCCGAAATGTTCCAGCGGCTGCCAGAAATACCGCACCAGAAAGCGGGCCAGTTTCCAAAAGGTGGAATTAAGTGGGTCCGCCTGATGCCCATGGGTCAGATATAAACGCTGGTTCTGACCGCACTGTTCCAGGATAAGGCCCTCGTAAAAAGTCAGGCCTGGGAAAAGAGGCTGACGTCGTTGGGAATCCGTGCAAAAATAGGAGCCGCAGACCTGGTCTGAATAACCAGGTCTTTTTTTCTCCAAATCGTGATTACCGTACAGCAGATACAGGCGTCCCTGCCTGTAAAACTGGGAGAGAAGCCAGAACACGTTGCTGTGGATCTCGATGATCTGGCTCATGCGCCTGTTTTCCCACAACTCATCCCCGTCCCCCAGTTCAATATAAGTGAAACCCTGGCTGTAATAATGTTTCAGGGCCGTGAAATAGAGGTTTTGATTTTTCAGAAAATTGTCGCCCCAGGTGCCGTTCCCCCTGTGGCAGTCGCTGATTAGAACATAGCGGCTGCATGGACCCAGAGGGAGGACGGGGGCACTTCGGAAAGCACGGGTAAGGCGGGAAGAGTAACTCATGCGCGGATAACTCCTTTCAAACGCCGCAGCATACGGCGCAGAATAAAGGGCAGCAGCTCATACAGATAGAGTATCCGGTCAAGCGTACATTCAAAGGGCCGGGTGATGCGGCAATACATCCGGCAGAAAAAGCGGTTGCAAAACTGTGCCCATCGAATCCGCAGTTTTCGGAAACAGGAGATGCGCTGGGGGCAGATCGGAGACAGGGGACAGCCGCAGCTGTAGCGGATATGCACATGCATACCGTGACAGCAGCAGGAAAACTGCAGAGACTGATTATCCTGTTTCAGACATTCAAGAGCCTCCAGAAAACGGTGCTGCATCTCCTGATTGGGAAATCCGATGACCACTTCCATGGATAAGTGCCGGGGGTTGGTAAACATGCCCACCAGAAATGCCGTGAGCCACCAGGTGGTGCGGGACATTTCGGCCAGCTTTTCCTCTCCGTTAAAGAGGGTAAAGGAAACGGGCAGTCTTTCGCTGTCGGAGACAGCCTGAAAATGGGCCCGGCTGTATTCCTCTTCTGTCAGCAACCCGTCGGCGTGATAAATTCCCACCTCCGCTCCGGTGTTGATGCCGTATTGGCCTTTCCACAGCTCTATGAGCCAGGTCTGGCCGCAGTAATCAAAGTACACGGGCAGCGCGTCAAACACCATGTGAAGATGCAGCGCGGCCTTGTCAAAGAGAGCCGTATAGCCCATCTGCCGCTGCCAGGCGTCGTTGCGGGTGGAGATCAGGTCCTGATCGCAGACGTAACAGTACCCGAAGGGTTCCAGAATCGTATCCAGCAGTTCCTGCTTTTCGCGGCAGGACATGCAGCAGACTTTTTTGCGCGCCCTTCGTCTGCGCCAGATAAACAATCCTGTAAACAGTACCAGAAACAGTAGAAAACCGATGAAAAAATACATAATAGAGAACTTCCTGTCATTTTTCTTACTATATTGTATGAAAGACGGGAAAATAGTGTGCGGTCCGCCCGGAGTTTTAAAAGACCCATTCCGGGTTCCGCGAGAAGATGACGGATTATCAGCCGGATGCCTGCATGGGCGAAGTGCGCGCTGCCGATTTCTTCTTGTCCTGCCGGTAAAAATATGCTAATATACTTTACAGAGCCACAGCCCACGAAGGCGGTGGCTTTATGCTACAGACAGGCAGAGCGGAGGCGGGGATGGCGGCAAAGAAATTGTATGCGGTGCGCAGGGGAAAGGTCATAGGGATACTGGACAGCTGGGAGGCCTGCAAAGAGGCTGTGGACGGATATCCCGGGGCGGAGTACAAGGGATTTAAGACCATGGAGGAGGCCCGGGCTTATATGGAGGGAGATGAAAAAGCCGTGGGCGATAAGAGAGCAAAGCGGTCTGCCCATAAGGAACGTCCCCGGGGTATGGGCGATCCTGAGGGAGGCCTGGTGGCCTATGTGGACGGCAGCTACGAGCATTCCCTCAAAAGATACGCTTTCGGCTGCGTGTTTATCCTGCCGGACGATACTGTATATGTAGAAAACGGCGGCGGAGACAATCCCGATACCGCGCGGCAGCGCAATGTATCAGGGGAAATGCTGGGAGCCATGTTTGCCGTGCGATGGGCCATTAAGAACGGGTTTACCCGGATCGAACTGCGCTATGATTACGAGGGCATAGAAAAATGGGTCACCGGCGCATGGAAGAGCAGGACCGAACTCACGCAGAAGTACGCGGCGGCCATGCGGCGTTGGATGGGCAGTATACAGATGCGTTTTACAAAGGTGGCGGCTCATACCAATGTATATTATAACGAATTGGCAGACCGGCTGGCCAAGGACGGATTGACAGAGAGAGACGGAATCCCGGATGTATGGCTGATGGAGGAGAGGGAACCCTGGGCGGGGTGAACGGGAGAGCCCAGGCAGACCGGGTCAATCAGATATCCACATATAAGGAGGATAGGGCTTGGAAGGGAACAACGTAAGGCTGAATAAGTTTCTGGCGGACCACGGCGTATGCTCCAGGCGGGAGGCGGACAGACTGATAGAACAGGGGCGGGTCACTGTAAACGGACAGACCGCCGCTGCGGGATACAAGGTCACAGAGCGGGACAGCGTGGCCGTAAACGGAAAATTATTGCAGGGCAGGCCCTCCAAGGTGGTGCTGGCCTTTTACAAGCCAGTGGGCGTCACCTGTACGGAACAGGACAGACACGCGGAGAAGATCATAAACGACTATGTAAAATACCCTGTGCGGGTCACTTACGCAGGGCGTCTGGACAAGGATTCAGAAGGGTTGCTGCTGCTCACCAATGACGGTGATCTGATCGAGTCTGTGATGCGGGGACTCCACAGGCATGAAAAAGAATATACTGTAAAAGTAGACAGAGAGATAGAACCGCAGTTCCTGGAAAAAATGGCGGCGGGAATATATTTGCGGGAGCTGAAACAGACCACCCGTCCCTGCGGGATAAGGCAGACCGGCAGGTACACGTTTCAGATCATATTGACCCAGGGCCTTAACCGGCAGATCCGCCGGATGTGTCAGGCCTGTGGATATGAAGTACGGCAGTTAAAGCGTGTACGCATTATGAATATAGAACTGAAAAACCTGACGCCGGGAAAGTACCGGGAGGTACAGGGTCAGGAACTTGAGCGGCTATACCGGGACGCGGGGCTGTCTAATTTTGATCAGCGGCGGATAGAATGATTTTTTATCGCGGTAGAGGGGCGGTAAAGGGAATAATATGGCCGGGTGCATGTGAAAACAAGATGGCGTATCGATGCATGGAAAGATGAGGAAAGTATATCATGGCAGTAGAAAAGGCAGAACGGATCAAGGAACTGACGGAGCTTTTGAGCAGAGCCTCACGGGCTTATTATGCGCAGGACCAGGAGATCATGAGCAATTATGAATACGACAGACTCTATGACGAACTGGAGGGCCTGGAGCGGGAAACGGGGATAATTCTGGCGGGCAGTCCCACACAACATGTAGGGTATGAGGCGGTGGATGAACTCCCTAAGGAGGCTCATGAATCTCCCATGCTTTCTCTGGACAAGACCAAGGATAGGGAGGAACTGCGGGCCTGGCTGCAGGGGCAGCCTGCAATTCTGAGCTGGAAACTGGACGGACTGACGATTGTTCTGACCTATCGTGACGGAAAACTTGCAAAGGCAGTGACGCGGGGCAACGGCGAAGTGGGTGAGGTCATCACCGGCAACGCCAGGACATTTATCAACCTGCCACTAAATATAGGGTTTACCGGGGAGTTGGTACTGCGGGGAGAGGCGGTGATTAGCTACTCCGATTTTGAGCGGATCAACAGCCGGATCGAGGATGCGGACGCCAGATACAAGAATCCCCGGAACCTGTGCAGCGGTTCCGTGCGCCAGTTAAACAGCGAGATCACCGCCCGGAGAAACGTGCGGTTCATCGCATTTAATCTGGTGCGGGCCCAGGGGGTGGATTTCGCCAATTCCCGGGAGGCCCAGTTTGCTTTTCTGGAAAAACAGGGGTTTGAGGTGGTACAGAGGGTTACGGTGACGGAGGATACGATCCTGGAGGCCGTGGAGGACTACGCCGGACGGGTAGAGAGCTACCAGATCCCTTCGGACGGCCTGGTGCTGACCTATGAGGATATCGCCTTCGGACAGTCTCTGGGGCGGACGGCCAAATTCCCCCGGCATTCCATTGCCTTTAAGTGGGCCGATGAGCTGCGGGAGACGACTCTTTTGGAGATCGAGTGGAGCCCCAGCCGGACCGGGCTGATCAATCCGGTGGCAATCTTTGAGCCGGTGGAGCTGGAGGGCACCACGGTTAGCCGGGCCTCGGTGCACAATATCAGTATTCTCCGGGGATTAAAGCTGGGGATCGGGGACAGGATCACCGTGTATAAAGCCAATATGATCATTCCTCAGATCGCGGAAAATCTAACGGGGAGCGACACTGTGGAAATACCGGAGACATGCCCGGTCTGCGGCGGTAAGACCCAGATCCGTCAGGTGGCGGACGCCCAGAGCCTGTACTGTACCAATGAGGAATGCGACGCCAAAAAGATCAAGTCCTTCACCCTCTTTGTCAGCAGGGATGCAATGAATATCGACGGGATGTCCGAGGCGACTTTGGAGAAATTCCTAAGCAGCGGTTTTTTACATGAGTTTGCGGATCTGTACCATTTGGAGCGCTATCGCCAGGAGATCGTGTCCATGGAGGGATTCGGGGAAAAATCCTATCAAAACTTACAGGCCAGCATTGAGAGATCCCGTGAAGTCACACTGCCCCAGGTGGTCTATGCCCTTGGCATAGCCAATATCGGCGTGGCCAACGCCAAGATGCTGTGCAGGCATTTTGACTATGATATGGAGCAGATGATGCAGGCGGATGAGGAGGAGCTTGGGGCCATAGAGGGGGTGGGAGAGGTGATCGCCACTGCCTTTGTGGAGTATATGCGGAATCAGGAGAATGTTCGCAGAATCAGGAATTTGATGAAGGAACTGCGGATTCAGACGGTACAGGTGTCCGCGGAGCAGAATCTGGCGGGCAAGGGATTCTGTATTACAGGCAGTCTTGAACACTATGGCAGCCGCAATGAGTTAAAGGATGTCATAGAGCAGCGGGGCGGCAAGGTTACGGGCAGCGTGACTTCCAAGACCCAGTGTCTGATCAACAACGATATCGCCTCCAATTCTTCCAAGAATAAAAAGGCTAAGGAATTGGGGATTCCCATCTTGACAGAAGAGGATTTTATGGCAAAATATCTGTAGGGATGACAGGATTAGGGTAAGACCGGGATGGATGCCGGACAGGTTACGGCTCTCCGGTGCCCTGGCGGCGGTTTAAGACGTAGAGGGTAGGCCCGCGATATGAAAGCAGGATATGCGGTATGCCCGGTGATTTGACGGAGAGGGAGGTAAGTATGGGAAACATGAGACAGGACAGCTCAACGATAGCGTGGAATAATCTTGGCGAGGAGTGGTTTGAACTGGCGCAAAAAGGGGAAAGCCGCAAGTGCTTTATCATGCCCCATATGCTCCGGTTCATGGGAGATGTGGACGGTTTATGTATTCTTGATCTGGGCTGCGGCGAGGGCGGCTATTCCAGAGAACTGACCAGGCGCGGCGCTGAGGTGACGGCGGTTGACTGTTCCGAGAAAGCGGTGATGTATTCTATGGAACTGGCTCGGCAAGAAGGGCTTGATATAGAACATCAGATAAGAAACAGCAATGATCTATTCGGTATCAGGGACAGTGCATTTGATATTGTTTTGTGTTCCATGATGCTGATGGATTGCGAGGATCTGGAGGGGACGCTGCGGGAGGCGGCCAGAGTGCTGAAACCGGGCGGAAGACTGTTTGTCAGCGTATTGCATCCCTGCTTTGACGGCAACCATGAGGAGGGAATCGGAAGACAGGGGATCGGACTGGACAGACAGGTGGTAGTTAAGAATTACTTTGAACCAAGGCAATGGGAGGCTCCGCTGTGGGGCGGCAAAACGCCTGTGCTCTGGCATCACAGGACCTTGGAGGAATATGTTAAGAACTTCATCAAAGCGGGGTTGACCATCGTTGACGTCAATGAACCCAGAGCTACGGATGAGGAGGCAAAGATATCTACAGCTATAGCATGGCTGCAAAAAATACCGTTATATTTGTATTGGGAGTTGAAAAAGGAATGACGAAAGGAGCGCACGACTATGCCCATTAAGACACAGAGCGATCTTCCCGCGAAGGAGATACTGGAGAACGAAAATATATTTGTGATGGATGAGAACCGGGCCATGCATCAGGATATCCGGCCTTTGAAGGTCATGATACTGAATATCATGCCGGTAAAGCAGGATACGGAGCTGCAGTTGTTGCGGGCGCTGTCCAATACGCCGCTGCAGGTGGATGTGACTTTTTTGAATGTAAAGAGCCATATTTCCGTCAATACCCCGGCCAATCATCTGAATAAGTTTTATACTTCTCTGGACGAGGTGCGGGATAAAAAGTTTGACGGTCTGATCATTACCGGTGCCCCGGTGGAGGATATCACCTTTGAGGAGGTGGACTATTGGGATGAGATCTGTGAGATCATGGACTGGGCGGAGAGCCATGTGACTTCCACTTTACATATCTGCTGGGGGGCACAGGCGGGACTTTATCATTATTATGGGATCAATAAGCGCAAGCTTCCGGAGAAGCTTTTCGGGGTGTATGCCCATAAGGTGTCCAACCGGAAGATTCCGTTGGTCAGGGGATTTGACGATATTTTTCTGGCCCCTCACAGCCGTCATACCGAGACGCCCGCGGAGGCTATCCATGCCTGCCCGGAGCTGACGGTGCTGGCGGAGAGCCGGGAGGCGGGGGTGTTTCTGGCCATTGCCGAGGACGGCAAGAAGATCTTTGTCAACGGCCATCCCGAGTATGACCGCTATACTCTGAACAATGAGTACCACCGTGATCTGGATAAGGGTCTGCCCATTCATGTACCCTACAATTATTATCCGGAGGATGATCCGGAGCAAAGGCCCCTGTTGCAGTGGAGATCCCACAGCAACAATCTGTACAGCAACTGGCTAAATTACTACGTATATCAAGTCACTCCGTACGATCTGTAACAGGCGCGCGGCATGAGGTTTTTTGGCGTTTAGGCAGGATAATGCCATGTGGCAGGGAGCCAACAGGAAATGTGAGCGGTTCTGGGGGAGGAATCGGGGTTTTGTGTTCCGGGATTTATTATCCGGGATTCTGCCGCCAGAGCTTGACGTTTGGAGGATTAATTCAGATAAGGAGAAGGATATGGAGAAAACTCTATCGCAGGAAGTAAAACAGGGACTTCAGGATATTTACTACAATGTGCGCACCGGGAGGGGCAAGGAGGCTTTCGCTCTGCTGGAGCAGGCGTCAGCGGCGGGAGACGGGGATGCCTCCTGCCTACTGGCCAGGTGCTATTGCGGACATCAATATGTGTGGGTAGGTCACGGTTTCCCGGAGGACGACGATCGGGCGATCCAGCTGATGCACAGGTCTGTAGAGCAGGGCAGCGCGCTGGGAGTATTGGTGGCCATGCGCATGGGAGAACTGAGTCCGGAGCTGGAGAGCAAGATGCCTTTTTCCAGTCTGCAGGAGGCTTTTGACCAGGTGCTTGAGATGGCGCAGGACGGGGAGGCTTTTTGCCAGTACACGGTGGCCAATACATATTTTTGGTGGGACTTTGTGCGCATTCAGGGCAGGGATAAGAACTCGTTTTCCGATCAGACGGAGTACATGGTCTATTTGAGAGAGAACATCTCCAAGTGCGAGGATTGGTTTTGGAAGGCGTTTCGGGGAGGTATGTATTTTGGTGCCAACAATCTCTACCGCTATTATACCCAGGGGGACGAGGGGCTTATCGCTCCCCAACCGGAAAAGGCCCGGGACATATGGAAGATCGGCGCTGAGTGCGGTTATCCCATCCATCAGGCCATCTACGCGGACGATCTGGAGAAAGAAGGGAAGAGCGAGGACGCGCTCTATTGGTACAAGCAGGCTGCGGAAGGAGGACATCCGGGAGCCTGGAGCGATGTGGGCCGGTATTATTACGAAGGTATTGCCACAGAGAAGGATGAGAGATATGCCGTGAGCTGTTTTGAGAAGGATATCCCCTTTGGCATCGTCAAGGCCTACGATTTGCTGGGGAGAGCGTATTTTCAGGGAAGAGGTGTCTCTCAGGATTATGCCAAAGCCTACTCCTATCTGTATCATGCATACAATAAGGGCAGTTTAAAGGGCGTGTTCCTGCTGGCAAAGTGCTTTTTCTATGGCTATGGGACGGGACAGGACTATACTCTGGCCAGGAAACTCTTGGAGCAGATGAACTGGGATTATTGGGAGGCCGATTATTTTCGGGGCGTGATCTATGCCAACGGCCTGGGAGGCCCCAAGGATATCTCCAGAGGCGTGGCCTATCTGAAAAAAGCGGGGGATCATCAAGAGGCAAAAGCGGAGCTGGCTCATTATAAAAAGAACTTTTTCGGCAAATGGGTTCGCTGTTAGCAGGCGGAAAGCCTGCCAGCAGTCGCAGGGACTTATTTTACACCATATCAAATGACCGGACTGAAAAAGAACGATAGAGAACGCCGGCTAGGAGAGCATCGTCATGCGGATATTTTTGTCACATTCCTCCAGAGACGCCGCCATTGCGGATAAAATCTGTGAGCAGCTAGAGAAAAACGGAATAAAATGTTTCATCGCCCCCAGGGACATCCGGCCGGGTAAGGAATACGCGGAGGAGATCATCAATGGCATAGATGAGTCGGCGGCAATGATCCTGCTGATGTCCCAAAACGCGAACAGTTCACCTCATGTACTGCGGGAGGTGGAACATGCCGTCAGCGGCGGCACCCCGATCCTGGTATACAAGATGGAGGAAGTAGTCCTATCCAAATCCATGGAATATTTTCTGATGACGCATCAGTGGGTCAGCGCAAAGCCCCGGGAGGACTTTGCCGACATCATGGCCTTTGCGCGTGATCTGGCCGAAAAGGAAAACGGAAAGCAGGATGCAGCGGCAGAGAAAAACAGAGAGCAGGATAAGGCGGCAGGGCGTATCGCCCACAAGAGCCGGGGACATGCCGCCGTGCAAAGAGCAGGGATATTTGCGGCGGCTGCCGCAGTTTTCGCGACTGTGGCGATGGCCTGCTTTGCCATAGGAAAGGCGGGTACACAGGAGAGCGCGGCGAACCCGGTCACTGTACAGACAGGGGATACCGTATTATTTGGAAGTTATCTGAATCAGGATATCGAGTGGCGTGTGCTGCATGTCTCCGAAGATGAAACACAGGCGGTCCTGATCGCCGCCCATGTTTTGACCATGAAATCCTATGACGCGGCGGAGAGCGGACGCTACAACTATGACGGGGATACGGATTACTGGACGCAGAAGTCTGAGGCGGATACAGACATGGCGCTTCAGATGCGGGTGCGGGGCAACAGCGACTGGAGCGTCTCCAATCTGCGGGCATGGCTGAACGCCGATACCGAGGTTGTAACCTATACCGGTCAGCCGCCGGTGGCGACAGCTATGGCAGAGAAGAAGAACGGCTATCAGAATGAGGCCGGATTTCTGTGTGGATTTACCCAGGAGGAGCGGGACGCCATCGTGGAGACGGAGCTGGTGACAAATGGAAACGCGCTCTCGGAGACGGACAGTGTAACTACCCATGACAAAGTGTGGCTGTTGTCTTTGGACGAGCTTGCCTGGTTTGACCAGGCAGGTATGAGTAAATTTACCACACCCACAGAGGAGGCAGTGGAGCAGGATCAAAGCTTTTGGTACAGCTTGGACCGCGACACCTACGGAGTGGAGTGTTTTAGCTGGTGGCTGCGGGAACCGGTTTCGGAGGCGTCAAGTCTGTGCTATCTTGTGGACAACGGCTACACGGAAAATGTAATCAGGCAGGAAAACGCGGGGCTGGAAGGTTTTGGCGTACGCCCGGCGCTGACCGTTGATCTGCGTCGGGTTACATTCCGCAGTTCTGAGAGCAGGGAATGATATCGGGCGATTATCTATGACAGGTAATCGCCTGTTTGGATTTATGGGATTTGTAATATATATAAGCTTTTGCGGGAAAAATGGGTAAATAAATCACTTTATCACAACTAAGATTTGGGAGGGTTTGAAAAATGTGCACAGCGGCAACCTATCAGACAAAAGATTTTTACTTTGGACGCACTTTGGACTATGATTTTTCCTACGGCGAAGAGGTAGTCATAACCCCTCGCAGTTTCCCGCTTTATTTCCGGTGCCAGAATACCATGGACAAGCACTACGCAATGATCGGGATAGCCCATGTTGCCGGGAACTGCCCTCTGTATTACGAGGCGGTGAACGAGAAGGGCCTGGGGATGGCAGGGTTGAATTTCGTGGGAAACGCGGTGTATGGCAAGGAGCAGCCGGGCAGGGACAATGTGGCAACTTTTGAGTTTATTCCCTGGATATTGGGGCAGTGCGCCACTCTTGAGGAGGCCCGGTCCCTTCTGGAGAGGATCAATCTGACCGACACGCCTTTTGACGAAAAGCTTCCTCCGGCGCAGCTGCATTGGATGATTGCAGACCGTGGCGGGGCCATCGTTGTGGAATCGGTGCAGGAGGGCCTTCGGGTCTATGACAATCCGGTGGGCGTGCTGACTAACAATCCGCCCTTTGATCGGCAGCTTTTCCAGTTGAACAACTATATGCATCTGTCGCCGAAAGATCCCCCTAATCTCTTTTCCCGCCAACTGGATCTGAGGATCTATGGGCGGGGCATGGGTGCATTGGGGTTGCCGGGGGATCTGTCTTCCCAGTCCCGTTTTGTCAGGGCAGCCTTTGTGAAGATGAATTCTCTGTCCGGCGACTCGGAGGCGGACAGCGTCAGCCAGTTTTTCCATATACTGGGATCTGTTGACCAGCAGCGGGGGTGTTGTGAGGTGGGAGAGGGAAAATATGAGATCACGATCTACACCTGCTGCTGCAATGCGGACAAGGGTATCTACTACTACACCACCTATGACAACCATCAGATCACGGCGGTGGACATGGGCATGGAAAACCTGGACGCATCAGAGCTGATCTCCTATCCGGTGATCCGGGAGGAGCAGATCAGAGTGCAGAACCTGCGGTAGAGTAAAATCGACTCCCTATCCTTTGACCGTAAAAAGCGTGTCTGTTATGCTGAGTATATAGAAAGGACGGTAAACCGTCTGAAAAAGGGAAAGGAGTTTTACTATGGAATACCACAGGATTTATATGGGAAAAAGGATCAGTCTGCTCAGGAGGGCGAAGGGACTGACTCAGGAGCAGTTGGCGGCAGAGTTGTGTGTGAGTCCGGCGGCGGTATCTAAATGGGAGAGGGATATAGCAGTTCCCGGCGTGGAATTGCTGTGGATGCTGGCTGACCATTTTGCCTGCAGCATAGACGAGCTGGTAGGACGCAGACAGGAGCAGATGGAGCAGATGGGTATATATGAGGAAGAGTCCCTATATCTGATTGCCATAGCGGACGATCTGCTGCGGTGCAGCGAGGCCAGCAGGTGTAGGGGGCTTCTCGCCATGGAGCAGGAGATCGCGGATTTTCAGGGTGGCAGCGAGTTTTTGCCATTTGCCATACGATATATCCTGCAGGGATTTGGAAATCAGATGGATGTGGGCAGGATCATGGAGCTGCTGCGCAATTACTCCAAGGCTCTGCCTGCCGAGCAGACCGAGGGACCTATGGTAACGGCGGCGCTGGAGGCTATCGTATCCGGGGAATCGGCCGATATGGTCAAGGAGATCGTAGCATCCTATATAGGAATGGAATACTGGGAAAAAATGGCGGGAGACAGGGTCAGGCAGCGCACAAGGGAAGACGTTCTGGCGCGGTATAAAGAGCCGTATGCACAAGACACCGGTCTGCTGGAGCCGCTGGCGCAGTTGGGAGATTTTGAGATACAGACTATTTTGCGCAATCTGGAAAACAGCGAATTTGCGGCGGCCATGCGCGGTGTTTCAGGAGCGGTGGCAATGCGATTTCTCTCCAATCTCTCGGACCGGGTACTGACGTTTATCGGTGAAGATATTGACAACTGGCAGGGAACGGAGGAGGATATACTGGCTGCTCAGAGGAAGATACTGGAGATCCGGAAACGCTGCGGCGGGGGTGGAGAACAGAAAGGGACGGTACATGAAATGTAGCTGGCTGGCAAAACTGACAAAGAGCTTGAAGATCGCACTGGCGGCCATGCTGGCCATGGCGCTGGCCCGTGCTTTGGGGCTTGAAAATTCTACCACTGCTGGGATCATCACGATCCTCAGTATCCAGGGCACCAAGCTGGAGACTCTTAAAACGGCGGGAAAGAGAGCGCTGGCGTTCCTGTGTGCGCTACTGCTGGCGGGAGTCTGCTATGGGCTGCTGGGCTATACGGTGTGGGCCTTTGGCGTTTATTTGGTTTTATTTGTCTTGCTGTGTCTGATCATGAGATGGCAGGAGGCCATCGCCATGGACTCCGTGCTGGTAAGCCATTTTCTGGTGCAGGGCTGTTTTTTGCCCCTGCTGGGCAATGAGATATTGCTGTTCGTTGTGGGTACGGGATTCGGAATCCTGGTCAATCTACATCTGCGCAGCCGGAGGGAGCAGTTCACCCGGCTCTCGGACCGGGTGGACGGGTTGATCAAGGAGATATTGGGACAGATGGCCCGGCAGCTGGTGCGGGAGGAAGGCTCTGAAAGTGAGGAAATCGGCGGCGGGGACATATTGCAGGAGCAAAAACCGGGTCAGCCGCAAAGACAGGAGGCGTGGCAGGAGCAGGAATTATTGCAGGCGCTGCGTTTGGCGGAGGACTGCGCGGTGGAGAACTATGGCAATACTCCGTTCTCCCGGGATACTTACGAGCTTGACTATGTGCGGATGCGTCAGCGGCAGACGGTGATTCTGCGGGCGATCCACGAAAACATCAGGGGCCTTTCCTGTCTGCCCAGCCAGGCGCGGCAGGTAGCGCAGCTCCTTGAGCAGGTCCGGCAGGAATATCACCGTTACAACAATGTGGAAGGCCTGCTTGCGAAGATGGAAGATGTGTTCGCGGATATGCAGACCCAGCCTCTGCCCCTTAGCCGGGAAGAATTTGAGGCCCGTGCGGTATTATTTTATGTTCTCAGGCAGATGGAGGAACTGCTGAAGATCAAAAGACAGTTTATCAGGGAATGCCAGGTTCAGCGGTAATACAATGCGCCATTATCGGTGGAGTCCATGTTGGGTATCTATATGGAGTCATGCTATATAGCAGGTAATGCGGGCAAAGCGGCAGCCGGCCTGTCAACACAGGTATGCGGGATGAGGTAACTTTGCAGGGAAACTTTCAAACATTGATTGGTATGCGTGCTGAAGCACCCAAAGGGGTATAAGTATGAAACAGAACTACAGATTTATCATTATGTATGACGGCAGCAGATATTACGGCTGGCAGAGGCAGCCGGACCATGACACGGTTCAGGGCAAACTGGAGGCGGTACTGGAGCGGATGTGCGGCCGGCCGGTGGAGATTATCGGCGCCGGGCGCACGGATGCCGGCGTACACGCCCGGAATATGGTGGCCAACGCTGTGCTGGAGGTGGAGCTTACCGCCGAGGAGATCCGGGATTATTTAAACCGCTATCTCCCGGAGGACATAGGCGTCAGAGAGGTAAAAGCGGCGGGGCCCAGATTTCACGCCAGATACAATGCTCTGGGGAAAACCTATCGTTATACCTGCTTTGACGGCCCGGTGAAACCTGTTTTTGACCGTAAATATGTGTATGTGCTGGAGGAGACGCCGGATATGGATGCCATGCGGGAGGCGGCGGAGATTCTAAAGGGGGAGCACGACTTTCGCAATTTCTGCGTGAATCCCCGGATGAAAAAGTCCACGGTGCGGCTGGTGGACCGGATAGATATAGAGCGGGAGGGAGACTATATTCGCTTTACATTCCACGGCACGGGCTTTTTGCAGAATATGGTGCGGATCATGGTGGGAACGCTGCTGGAAGTGGGCTGGGGACATATGCCTCCGGCTCAGGTGCGACAGATACTTAAGTCTCAGGAGCGCCAAAAAGCCGGCCCCACAGCCCCGGCCCAGGGATTGTGCCTGATGCGGGTGGACTATGACTGAGTAAGTATGGTTGGTAATAAAGGCAAAACAAGACCGGTTAAAACAGGGAAAAATCGGGTAGGTACATAGCGGGCAGTACAGTGGTTGAAGGATACAGGCAGAGCCTGGAATACGGAAAGGGAGGACGGCATGTTGCAGGATTTTATGAACGAGTACCGGCGCAAGCTGCGCACGCCTCAGGAGGCGGCGGCAGTGGTAAAGAGCGGGGATTGGGTGGATTATACCAGTTGTCTGGGCAAACCGGTGCTGCTGGATCAGGCTCTGGCGGCCCGCAGGGACGAACTGTGGGATGTGAAAGTGCGGGGCAATCTGATAGACGGCCCCATCCATGTGGCGGAGTGCGACGAGAGCCAGGAACATTTCACCTATCACAGCTGGCACTGCTCCTCCTATGAGCGAAAACTCTGTGACCGGGGGCTGTGTTATTATATCCCCATGGTGTTTCACAACAACGCGGCCTATTACGAATTTTTTCTGGATGTGAATGTGGTCATGGTCAGCGTATCGCCCATGGACAAACACGGATATTTTAACTTCTCGGTCAACACCGGCGTGGCGGCACCCATCGCCCGGATGGCGGATATCGTCATCGTGGAGGTCAACGAGCACATGCCCAAGATCCACGGCGGCTACGACGAGTGTATCCATATCTCGGAGGTGGATTACATAGTGGAGGGTTCCCATGTGCCGTTTGAGAGCAGCAGGCCTTTTGTGCCCCGGGAGGTGGACAGGCAGATCGCGGAGCATATCATCCCTTATATCGTGGACGGAGCTACGCTGCAGCTGGGCATTGGCAGTATGCCAAACGCGCTGGGAGAACTGATCGCCAGATCGGACATAAGAGATCTGGGTATGCACACAGAGCTGTGTTCCGACGCATATCTCAGCATGTACCGGGCGGGCAAACTTACCAACCGCAAGAAAAGTATTGACAGGGGAAAGGGCGTCTTCGGCTGCGCTCTGGGCAGTCTGGAATTGTACGAATGGCTGGACGATAACCACGGCGTGGCGGCTTATCCATTGGAGTATGTGAATCGTCCCAGCGTCATCGCCCAGATCGACAATATGGTGTCCATCAACAGCTGTGTGGCGGTAGACCTGTACGGACAGGTGGCGGCAGAGAGCGCCGGGGCCAGACAGATCAGCGGCACCGGCGGACAACTGGACTTTTTGATCGGGGCCTCCGCCTCCCGGGGCGGCAAAGCTTTTATCTGCATGAGCTCCGTACATACGGACCGCCATGGGATAAAGCACTCCCGGATCAAGCCCCAGTTCGACGGGGATATCGTCACTTCTCCCCGCAGTCAGGTATATTTTCTGGCCACGGAATACGGCGTTATCAATCTGGAAGGCCGTTCCACCTGGGAGCGGGCGGAAGCGCTGATCTCCATTGCCCATCCCGATTTCCGGGATATGCTGATAAAGGAGGCTGAGAAGAGAAAGATTTGGCGGCGTTCCAACAGGAGGGGATAAACCGCCTTCGGACCGGAAAAAAATAATATCAAAACGGCGAACCGATCTGTTTTTTTGGCGACTATATAGTGAAAGCTTTCATAAAGAGAAACCTGGCGGAAACTTCGGCAGTAAGTGGCCGGACGGTGAAATGGCGGGTAATGCGGACGCTCACGACGGTGAGCAGAGGAAAATATGGACAAAGACGATTTGATCAGATATGCGGAGGAACTGTTAAAGACGGCGATGTATAAGGCGGACGGGGCTGATGCGGAGGATCTGGTGCAGGAGACTATGCTGGCGGCGCTGCTGGCTATAGAACAGGGCAGAGAGATCGAGGACCCCAAAGCCTGGCTCAAGGGAGTACTGCACAGGAAATATTATGATCTGCTCCGGCAGAAGTACCGTTGCCCTACGGTGAGTTATGACGCTTTGTATGAGCAGTACTGGGAGCAGATGCAGGAAGAGGATGAGCAGCTACAGCGCCTGGAGCGCACCGAGGAAGCGGAGGCGATCAGGAGTCAGCTGGCTCATCTGACCGGGATCTACCGGGAAGTGCTTGCCCGCTATTATATGCGGGGAGAGAGCGTGGGGCAGATCGCCCGGGCATTGGGAATCCCGGCAAACACCGTAAAATCCCGTCTGCATGCGGGCAGAGAGCATATCAGAAAGGATTTCACTATGGAGAAATACGCAAAGCAGAGTTATGAACCGGAGCAGCTCAACATAGGGATATCGGGAGAATGCGGGATAAACGGAGAGCCTTTTAATCTCGGAGTGAGTGACAGCATGATCAAGCAGAATCTTCTGATCCTGGCATATGACAGGCCGGTAACGCTGAGGGAGCTGTCGGAGGCCCTGGGTATTGCAGTCGCCTACATCGAACCGGAGGTGGAACAGCTGGTGAAAGGTGAACTGATGAAACGCGTGGGGGATAAGGTCTATACGGATTTTATCATCTACCGTGAGGAGGACCGGCAGGCCACTGCGGGATTGCAGAGGGAAATGGCAGACAGAAGATACCGGGAGATATGGGAGATTGTGGAACAGGGTCTTGCGAAACTGCGGGAGCAGGACTTTTATCAAAAACAGCGGATAGAGGCTCGCCGTAAACTGGAAAGCCAAGTGGTTATCTGCATACTGTCGTGGGCGGAGTGGTATGTGCACAGAGAGGTCGCCGGGGAACAACTGCCTTTCGCGTCTTATCCTGATCGGAAAAACGGCGGGAAATGGCTTGTGCTCGGAAAACATTTTGCATCGGATTATGACTGGAACGCAGAGAAACAGGCATACCACAAATACTTGATCGACGGGGAGAGCAACAGAATCCTGGACGGGTATGACGGCCACAGATCCGTGGGATTACACTCCTATGACTGTCTGCTGGGACATACCTATCTCTCCTGCGGCTGCAGAGGCATCTCGGAAGACATGCTGCACAAGATCCTATACCTGGCAGCATATGGCAAGGAGAGGGAACTGACTCTGGTAAGTCCCCGGATCTTAGAGCAGTTGGACGTATTGCTTGAGTTGAATCTGCTGGCTCGCGGCGAAGACGGACATCTGGAGTGTCTGGTGCCTGTGATCTCCAAAGAGAACAGGAATTATATGAAGAAACTGGGGGAGGAGTACGGGAATCTGATCGCGAAGAAATACCATGGCGATTATCAGGCTCTGCTGGAGCATCCGGTAAAACTGCCGCCTCATCTTAAGTCTGTGACAACGTGGTACCGCTATACGCAATGCGGCTGCTGTGTCCCCATGATGCTGGCGCAGCGGGCCAGAGAGGCCGGTCTGTTCCTGCCCGGATATGACGGCCCGGCTCCCTCGATCTATCTGGTGGTGGAAGATTAAGGAACCCGGCGTGCCTGGTTCCTGGAATCCCGCCTTATTTGGCAACAAAAGATATAATTTGTCACTGTTGGGGGCAGGGTTATCTCTGCCCCCCAATCATGTTTTCGGAGTTGTTGCAAATATGTTTGATTTTGTGATAAGATAAGGGCATTGGGTAACACAACAGATCCGGAATTTATGGGGGGACAGTATGGAGCATATTGCTGAGCTGGGAGGAATCGTAACAGGTTTCAATGTTACAGAGCATTGTATTGACTGTATGTGTGGAAAGAACTTCATTAAGATTGATAAAACCTCTGGAGATATTATCTGTCAAAAGCCGGTGTTTGAGAAAGAGGGATTATCAAGAAAACTAACCGCGGATAATGAACAGATTTTTGTATACGACTTTTGTACACTTTATATATTACGGCAAAAGGATTATGAACTTATTGGTAAATGGCAATTGGGCAATGATCTGAGTTCTGATATTTGTGGGATGGCAGTTGACGGCAATACTGTTTACTGCTCCGTCCGGAATGGAAAGATTATTACCCTTGACAGGCAGTCGTATCTGATAAAGGAGTTTATTGTCTCCGACAGCAGCATGTGGAGCGTCCATACATATGGTCCGTATTTGGTCTGCGGAACAGTGGACGGGAAAGTGCTGTTGTTGGACAAATCCGGGCTTTCCATTGAAAAAAAGCTTGTTTTAGGGAAGAAGAATATCGGCAGTTTGCATATTGATGGAGTAACTTTGTATGCCGCAAGCCACGACGGTAAACTTTATAAGATCGGTTTGAGAAACTTTGATATTGAGTCTTCAATGAAAAATGCGCACAAAAAGATGTTTGACTGTGCAGGGATATATGAGGATATGTTGGTAACAGTGTCCTATCCCTGCTCGGAAATAGCCCTTTGGAATAAAGACACGCTGGAAAAGATAAAAGTGATCAGTACTCCGTTAAAGCTGTCAGGGCGCACACATATCGAAAACGACTATATGTATATCTCTTCCCGCAATATTTTAGGGATTGACAGGATCAAATTAGTATCGCAAAGTTTCTAAAATGAACGGTATACAAACGTTTTGTTTTATTATATAATGAGTAAGATAATTTTCAGAGAATGCGGTGCAATCCTTGGAGGGGAGAATTCCTTATGACATACACGATAACGAAAAGAAGAAAGTATATGGTGGCAGCAGCGTTTTTGCTGATATTTGGAGGCCTGCTGGCTCTGGCTACGGTTTTTGATCTACAGGTGAGCTTTCTGCTGGCGTCCCCCAATCTGGTGGAGGGAAGGTATTTTTCTACAAATTTCTTCTGCAATCTGGTGGAGGTGGCGGCCATGGCTCCCATCTGGGGGTTTGCGACTTTTGCGGCCTGTATTCTGACTGTTTTTTCCCATCATAGAACAGGGCCCGGACAGTGCCTGCAAGTCTTTTTCTTTGGACTGTCTGTGTTTACGGGCACCTTTTTCCTGCGGGATATGATGAAATATCTGCTGCAGATCACCGGCCGAGAGGCCGTTATGGATCAGATATGGTTTAACGCGCTGATGGCGGCTTTCGGGCTGCTGGTCACGATATTGATTCTGGCGCTGGCGGGAGAGCGGATTCAGGCTCATATGAAAGTGCTCCTGCCCTTTGCGCTGGCGATCGTGGGTTCCTGTTGCTGTTTCCTGTTTGTGGAACTGATCAAAAATCCCGTGGGCAGAATGCGCTTTCGGGCCATGCACTATATTGGGGACTATTCTTACTATACGCCCTGGTACCGTGTGAGTGATGCCAGGCGGCAGCTGAGCAGCCTGGGGTTTGACCGCGATTATTTCAAGTCCTTTCCTTCGGGGCATACCTTTTCCGGTTCCATGGCTTATCTGATGATTCTGTTTCCCGATCTGTTTAGGAGCTGGCAGACCCGAAAGCGAAAAGTGCTGTCCTATGTGATTCCCATTGCCTATACGGGAACGGTGGCATTTTTCCGGGTGGCGGCGGGTGCCCATTTTTTCAGCGATGTGCTGGTGGGCGGAACCATGGGTTTTGTGGCGGTACAGTTCTTCCGATATCTTTTTCTGCATCGGTTAAGAGAAAAATTTTAGGGATAGCATAAGCGCTTTGTGATTAATTTACAAATTTTTTTATAAAATATATTTTCATGTGGGCAAATTAGTGATATACTGTTCTGAGAAAGCTTTTTTTTTGATAAGATTTGAGTATGGGGGTACAAAAGATTTGAGTGAGGTAATTCAATGACAGGGCTAATTAATTTAATGGAAGAAACGGTATTGAATAAAATAGACCAGCTGCTGCCGGCCACGGACTATTGCAAGTGCGAGAGTTGCAGGATGGATATGGCGGCCTATGCGCTGAATCGTCTTCCGGCGCAGTATGTGCAGTCGATAAAGGGCAAGGTGCTGTATCGTTTTGCGTCTACTCAGGTACAGCGTGATATTGAGGTTACGGTGGCGGTGAGCCAGGCGATTGAGGTGGTGGGCAAATCGCCCCATAAGAATGCCGCCAACGTGAAAAAAAGCAGCCAATAAAGGAGCAGTGCAGGCAGGGGGAGCGTCAGCGCCCTCTGTTTTATTCTTGCAGCCGGAGGACCCTTGCCTTGCATAATCGGCGCAAAGGGATTATAATGAATAGAACTGAGACAGGGAAGAAGGTATGTATATGAAAACGGGACTTGTGCTGGAGGGTGGTGCCATGCGTGGCGTGTATACCGCAGGGGTGCTGGATGTGCTGATGGAGAACGGGATACAGGTGGACGGCGTGGTGGGTGTATCGGCAGGCGCTGTGTTCGGCTGTAATTATAAATCCCGTCAGATCGGAAGAGCCATTCGGTACAATACGAAATATTGCAGAGATCCCCGGTACGGGGATTTTCGTTCATTGGTCAGGAGCGGCGATATCTATGAGGAGAAATTCTGCTATCATGAATTGCCGGATAAACTGGACCCTTTTGATTGGGATACTTATAAAAACAGTCCGGTGGAGTTCTATGTGACCTGCACGGACGTGGATACCGGCCGGGCCGTGTATCACAGATGCACGGGAGAGAGGGAGGACCTGCGCTGGATGCAGGCATCCGCGTCCATGCCCCTTGTGTCCCGGATCGTGGAGATCAGAGGGAGAAAGCTTTTGGACGGCGGCGTTTCGGATTCCATTCCGCTGAATTGGTTTCGCAGTATAGGGTATGAAAAAAATCTGGTGGTATTGACCAGACCCAGGGGATACCGGAAAAAGCCTCCCAGAGGGATGTTCTTTTTTAAGCGGAAGATCCGGCAGTATCCGGCGCTGAAGGCGGCGATGGAGACCAGACATATCCGCTATAACCAGACGCTTAAGCAGCTGCCGGAACTGGAGAAAGCGGGACTGGCGCTGGTGCTGTGTCCCAGCAGGCGGATCAAGGTGTCCAAGCTGGAGCGGCACCCGTGGAAACTCAAGGCCATGTATAAGCTGGGGCGGAGGGACACGGAGCGGAGACTGGAAGAAATACGCCGCTTTTTGGCTTAGCAGGCAATATGCCGGGTACGGAATATTGCGGGAACGAGGTGAGAATGCAGTATCGCAGAGATAAATACGGCAATGATATCTCCGTGCTGGGGTATGGCTGTATGCGTTTTACTCAGACGGCGGGGAAGATCGATCTGAAAAAGGCCGAGGAGGAGATTATGACCGCCTTCAGGGGCGGTGTGAACTATTTTGATACGGCTTATATCTACGGCGGCAGCGAGGCGGCGCTGGGAGAGATCATAGAGCGCAACGGGATACGGGATCAGGTGTATATCGCCACCAAGCTCCCCCATTATCTGATACAGAACAGAGCCAGTCTGGACAAATATTTTGACGAACAGCTCCGCCGGCTGCGCACGGACCGTATTGACTATTACCTTATGCATATGCTAACGGATGTTTATACATGGGAAAGGCTCAAAAATCTGGGAATCCTGGAGTGGCTCCGGGAGAAACAGGATAGCGGTGCCATCCGTCAGGTTGGTTTTTCCTACCACGGCAACTCGGATATGTTCTGCCGGCTGGTGGATGCCTATGCCTGGGATTTTTGTCAGATCCAGTACAACTATATGGACGAAAACAGCCAGGCGGGGCGACGGGGGCTGCAATATGCCCGGGAAAAGGGGCTGCCCGTGATCATTATGGAGCCTCTGCGGGGAGGGAAACTGGTGACCCGGCTGCCGGAGGCTGCAGTCAAGCTCTTTGCTGACCATAAGGTGTGTGGAAACAGCGGCCCGGAGAGCGGAGATATACGGGAACGGGGGAAAACGGTGAGCTATACGCCGGTACAGTGGGCACTGAAATGGCTCTGGAACCAGCCGGAAGTGACCTGCGTACTGTCGGGGATGAATTCTGTGGAGATGGTGCGGGACAATATGTTTACAGCGGACAATACAAGGGTCGGTGAGCTGACGGAGGCGGATGAGGCCATGCTGCGGCAGGTGGTGCAGGCCATCAACGCCCGCATGAAGGTGGGCTGCACGGGCTGCGGTTATTGTATGCCCTGCCCTAAGGGGGTGGATATTCCCGGTTCCTTCTCCGCATATAACAGGCGTTACAGCGAGGGCTGGGTGGCGGCCATGAAAGACTATTTTATGTGCACGGCCATAAGAAAGGACGCCACCGGAGCCTCTAACTGTGTGGGATGCGGGAAATGCGAGCGGCACTGCCCCCAGCATATCCCCATCCGGCAGGAGTTGAAAGCGGCGGGAAAAGTGCTTGAGAATCCGGTATACCGGATCGCCAGGTGGTTTGTGAAAAAAATGAAAGCCTATTGAGCCCCGATCTTCCGCTTGATCTCATCGAAAGAGACAGGGGTATAGTCGGTGCGCTCCGCAGAGACGCAGTAGTGCTGACTGCTGAAGGTCTTATACAGGGGCGAGGCATGCACATGGCCGAAGAGATTGGCATAGGGCATGTTCTCACAGACATACAGCGGTTCATGGGACAATATCCAGAATCCCTCCAGGATCACCGGCAGATCGTACACTTCGGCGAATCCCATATCCCGGTAAGCCTGGTTGTCCAGCGTGTCGTGATTGCCCCTGACCAGATATTTTGTGCCGTTAACAAGGACAGGGGACAGATGTCCCCAGTCTCCCAGCACATAGACGGTATCCTCCGGGGATACCGTCTCGTTCCACCGCCGTATCAGCTCCCGGTCCATGGCCCGGGCATCGTCAAAAGGGCGGTTCTCATAGCGTCTTATCCGTTCGTCTCCGAAATGTGTATCAGCGATAAAATAGATCATAGCGTATCCTCCATATATAATTTATAACTCAAACTTCCCACACCGATTTCGGGAATAAAGCCTTGATAAATGCCGG
>CAJTMX010000034.1 GCA_910577235.1 uncultured Acetatifactor sp.
CTGTTGCAAAGTTTCAAAAAGGGCTTCCCGATTTCTCGGAAAGCCCCATAAAATCCAGCTTTTTACTAATTACTCGATGATAGTAGCCACACGACCAGAACCTACTGTACGTCCACCCTCACGGATAGCGAAAGTCAGACCCTGCTCCATAGCGATGGGATGAATCAGCTCGATGGTCATCTCAACGTTATCGCCAGGCATGCACATCTCGGTGCCGGCAGGCAGTTCGCATACACCGGTAACGTCGGTTGTTCTGAAGTAGAACTGAGGACGATAGTTGTTGAAGAAAGGTGTATGACGGCCGCCCTCGTCCTTGGTCAGAACGTATACCTGAGCGGTAAATTTCTTGTGGCAGGTAACGCTGCCGGGTTTAGCCAGAACCTGGCCTCTCTCGATCTCGGTTCTCTGAACGCCACGCAGCAGTGCGCCGATGTTATCACCAGCCTGTGCCTCATCCAGCATCTTACGGAACATCTCGATACCGGTAACAACAGTCTTCTTGGTCTCCTCCTTGATACCAACGATCTCAACTTCATCGTTCAAGTGCAGAGTACCACGCTCCACTCTACCGGTAGCAACAGTACCACGGCCGGTGATGGTGAACACGTCCTCTACAGGCATCAGGAAAGGCTTGTCGGTGTCACGCTGAGGATCGGGGATATACTCGTCCACGGTAGCCATCAGCTCCATAACCTTGTCGCCCCACTCGCCGTTGGGATCTTCCAGAGCCTTCAGAGCGGAACCCTTGATGATCGGGCAATCGGTGAAGTCGTACTCCTCCAGCTGCTCGGTGATCTCCATCTCAACCAGTTCCAGCAGCTCGGGATCGTCTACCATATCGCACTTATTCATGAATACGATGATATAAGGCACGCCCACCTGACGGGACAGCAGGATGTGCTCCTTGGTCTGAGCCATAACGCCGTCGGTAGCAGCTACCACCAGGATAGCGCCGTCCATCTGAGCGGCACCGGTGATCATGTTCTTTACATAGTCAGCATGGCCCGGGCAGTCAACGTGTGCATAGTGTCTCTTGTCGGTCTGATACTCAACGTGAGCGGTAGAGATGGTGATACCACGCTCTCTCTCTTCGGGAGCCTTGTCGATGTTCTCGAAATCAACCTTCTCGTTACCGGCTACTCTCTCAGCCAGAACTTTGGTGATGGCAGCGGTCAGAGTGGTCTTGCCATGGTCAACGTGACCGATGGTACCGATGTTACAATGGGGCTTGTTTCTTTCAAATTTAGCTTTAGCCATTATTGTAGTCCTCCTTAATAAATAAACTGGTTTTTGGTTTCGCCGAAGTGGCTTTGCGCCACCCGGCGCTTTTAACTCGGCTATCTCTGATTATATTAGATAACCAGAGGATTTTCAAGTAATTTTTAGTGAAAATACAAACTATTTTCCTTTTTCTGACAGAACCTTCTCCTGAACATTCTTGGGAACCTGCTCATACTTATCAAAGAACATGGAGTAATTGCCACGGCCCTGGGTCTTGGAACGCAGGTCGGTAGAGTAGCCGAACATCTCCGCAAGAGGCACGAAAGCGCGCACCATCTTGCCGCCGCCGATATCGTCCATACCTTCCACACGGCCACGACGGGAGTTCAGATCACCGATAACATCACCCATATATTCCTCGGGCATAGTCACCTCAACCTTCATGATAGGCTCCAGCAGTACGGGATTCGCCTTCTGCATGGCCTCTTTAAACGCCATGGAACCTGCGATGTGGAACGCCATCTCTGAGGAGTCTACCTCATGATAGGAACCGTCATACACATTGGCGTGAACGCCCAGCACCGGGAATCCGCCCAGAATACCTGCCTGCGCCGCCTCTTTGATACCTGCGCCCACCGCCGGAATATATTCCTTTGGAATAGCGCCGCCCACCACGGTGGACTCGAACAGCAGTGTGGGAGGCTCGTTGATCAGGATATTCGCCTTGGGGTCAAACTCAAACTTCTCACAGTTGGCCTCAAGAGGCGAGAATTTAACTTTACAATGACCATACTGACCACGTCCGCCGGACTGTTTCGCGTACTTGGAGTCCACTTCCACTTCCTTGGTAAACGCCTCCTTGTAAGCAACCTGAGGAGCGCCTACATTGGCCTCCACCTTGAACTCACGCAGCAGACGGTCCACGATGATCTCCAGATGCAGTTCGCCCATACCGGCGATGATGGTCTGCCCGGTCTCGGGATTGGTGTGAGCGCGGAAAGTAGGATCTTCCTCCGCCAGCTTTGCCAGCGCCTCGCCCATCTTGCCCTGTCCGGCCTTGGTCTTGGGCTCGATGGCCAGCTCGATAACAGGCTCGGGGAACTCCATGGACTCCAGGATAACCGGATGCTGCTCGTCGCAGATCGTATCGCCGGTGGTGGTGAACTTAAAGCCCACAGCCGCCGCGATATCGCCGGAATACACTTTATCCAACTCCGCGCGCTTGTTGGCATGCATCTGCAGGATACGTCCCACACGCTCTTTCTTGTCCTTGGTTGCGTTCAACACATAAGAACCGGAGTTCATAGTACCGGAGTACACACGGAAGAACGCCAGCTTACCCACAAAGGGATCAGCCATGATCTTAAATGCCAGAGCGGAAAAAGGCTCATCATCGGAAGAATGCCTCTCCACTTCGTTTCCGTCCAGATCCGTTCCCTTGATAGCGGGAATGTCTGTAGGTGCGGGCATATACTCCAGAACCGCGTCCAGCAGTTTCTGTACGCCCTTGTTGCGATACGCGGAACCGCAGCATACCGGAATCGCGGTACACTCGCAGGTAGCCTTGCGCAGCACTCTCTTTAAATCTTCTACGGAAGGCTCCTCGCCCTCCAGATACATCATGGTCAGCTCATCGTCCAGCTCGCAGATCTTTTCGATCAGCTCGCCGCGATACAACTCCGCATCGTCCTGCATATCTCCCAGATCATCGGTAACGGTGATGCTCTCACCCTTATCGTCGTTGTAGATATATGCCTTCATCTCAAACAGATCGATGATGCCCTTGAACTCGTCTTCCTTGCCGATGGGCAACTGCAGCACGATGGCATTCTTGCCCAGACGGGTCTTAATCTGCTCCACTGCGCCATAGAAATTGGCGCCCAGGATATCCATCTTGTTGATAAACGCCATACGGGGCACGTTGTAGGTGTCGGCCTGACGCCACACGTTCTCAGACTGAGGCTCAACGCCACCCTTTGCACAGAATACACCGACAGCGCCGTCCAGTACACGCAAGGAACGCTCTACTTCAACAGTAAAGTCAACGTGGCCAGGAGTGTCAATGATGTTGATACGATGCTCTAACGCGCCTTCAGCGGGCTTGGTTTCTTTTTCCAAAGTCCAGTGACAGGTCGTGGCAGCTGAAGTGATGGTGATGCCTCTCTCCTGCTCCTGCTCCATCCAGTCCATGGTGGCAGTGCCTTCATGAGTATCACCGATCTTGTAGTTAACGCCAGTGTAATACAGGATACGCTCGGTCAATGTGGTCTTGCCCGCATCGATATGAGCCATGATACCTATATTCCTGGTTCTCTCTAAGGGATATTCTCTTCCAGCCAAGATTTTTTCCTCCTATTTTAGTTCCGCACCTTCCCCTGCGGTACACGATTTGTCAAGATCTGTATCCGGCTTATGCTGCCCATGTCTTAACTGGCGCGCCGCCTGGGAAGATGCTTTTTATTCTTACTATCCGTTTCTAGAAACGGTAATGCGCAAACGCCTTGTTTGCCTCCGCCATCTTGTGTACGTCTTCTTTTCTCTTTACTGCGGCACCTGTATTGTTTGCCGCATCCAGAATCTCATTGGCAAGCCTGTCGATCATGGTTTTCTCGCCTCTCTTGCGGGAGTACATAGTCAACCAGCGCAGACCCAATGCCTGACGTCTGTCAGCTCTCACCTCGATGGGCACCTGATAGGTGGCACCACCGATACGTCTGGCCTTAACCTCCAGAGAAGGCATGATATTGTTCATGGCCTCTTCAAATACCTCCAGAGCGGGCTTACCAGACTTTGCCTCAACCTTAGCAAATGCGCCGTATACAATCTTCTGTGCTACGCCCCTCTTACCGTCCAACATGATGTTGTTGATAAGCTTGGTCACCACTTTGTTGTTGTATAAAGGATCTGCCAATACATCTCTTTTCTGAATATGTCCTTTACGTGGCACGGTTCTTCCCTCCTTAACATTTTAGTTTCGTTAATTCATCGGTACTCACATGTGTTTCCCCAAGTGTTCGCGCGGTATATCTGTAGTCCAGAATTCCAACACTTTTCTTAGTTTCGTTGTTGTGGTCCGAGATACTGCGGATGCTTATTTTTTTGCATCTAAAAGATGCTTATTTTTTTGCATCTTTTGGCCTCTTGGCGCCGTACTTGGAACGAGCCTGCTTTCTGTTAGCGACTCCCGCAGTGTCCAGTGTACCACGGATGATGTGATATCTGGTACCGGGCAGATCCTTAACTCTGCCGCCTCTGATCAGAACAACGCTGTGCTCCTGCAGATTGTGACCTTCACCGGGAATGTAGCTGGTAACTTCGATTCCGTTGGAAAGACGTACTCTGGCGATCTTTCTGAGCGCGGAGTTAGGCTTTTTAGGGGTTGCGGTCTTAACGGCGGTGCACACACCTCTCTTCTGAGGAGAAGACGCATTGGTAGCCTTCTTGTGCAGAGAGTTGTAACCCTTCTGCAAAGCGGGAGCAGTGGACTTCTTCACCGTTGTCTGACGGCCCTTTCTTACTAACTGGTTAAATGTTGGCATTCTGTTTCACCTCTTTCTTATAATGTAATAGCGCTGCGCCGGACCTGTCGTGTATTGTCCACAAAAAAAGCATCCGTACGCATGCTATATTAGTATAGCCACTTGCGGATGCTTTGTCAACATTTTTTTTAAAGTTATCGCTCCAAAATGATATCCAGATACCTTTTCAGCGCGTCCTGCCACGCAGGCAGCCTCGCAAATCCGTTTTCCGTCAGTTTATCCTTGCTCATGCGGCTGTTGGCTGGACGGTTGGCTTTGGCGCCGTACTCCGCGCTGCTCACCGGTTTCACGGTCATGTCGATCCCGGCCTCCCGGAATATGGCACAGGCAAAATCATACCAGGAGCAGATCCCCTCATTGGTGGCATGGTAGACGCCGTATTTCTCGGTCTGCACCATATCCGCCAGCAGTTTTGCCAGATCATAGGTATAGGTGGGAGAACCGAACTGATCGTTCACCACCGTGATCGTGTCATGGTTCTCGGACAGTTTCAGCATGGTCCTGACAAAATTCTTGCCGTTGACGCCAAACACCCATGCGATACGCACGATAAAGTATTTTTCCAGCAACTCCTGTACGGCCAGCTCGCCCTCATACTTAGTCTGACCGTAGACGCTCTGGGGCGCTTTCTCATCCTCCGGCTCCCAGAACTTTTCCCCCTGTCCGCTGAACACATAGTCCGTGCTGATATAGATCATCTTACTATCTAACTCCTTACAGACCCTGGCTATGTTTCGGGTACCTTCCGCGTTAACTCTGCGGCACAATTCCTCATTTTCCTCCGCCGCGTCCACTGCCGTGTAGGCGGCGCAGTGGATCACCGCGTCCGGCGCGTTTTCCCGCAGCACCCGTCTAACGCTGTCGGCGTCCGTGATATCCATCTCCCCGATGTCCACGCCCACAGCCTCTATTCCTCTGTTTTCCAGCTCGTTCACCACATCATAGCCCAGCTGGCCCTTAACTCCCGTCACCAGAACCCTCATTACCGTATTCCTTTCTTAAACAGTCAGTTCCATGCGGGATACCTTATCATATTCCAACACCCGCACGGTCTCCTTTAGTTTTTTCAGATTCCACCCCAAATATACCGGCTGCTCCTCTCTGACCTGGGCGATCCTTCTGCGCCAGCGGAAACACAGCGACAGATAACTGACTATCCCTGCGGTCAGCAGCATGGCTGATCCAAACACGCTCAGCCCGAAACAGACGTACATACATATCCTGTCAGGAACCATTCCGTTTACTCCTTATGCTGTCATCAAATATATCACAAATCTATAAAAAAAGACAGGGATATCTTGAAAAAAGGTTCATTTTTTTTTATAATATAGTATAAACTGTGCATTTAGCAACATATGGGGAGGGGGCGAGACCATATGCCGGAACCAAATCACCAATATCTGGCGGAACTGGTTACCCGTTTTAAACGGCAGGATACAGATGCCTTTGCCGAACTGTACGCTCTTACCTATAATAAGGTATACAATTACGCCAGACATTACCTGAAAGACGATTATCTGGCTCAGGACGCCATGCAGGAGGTCTATATATCCGCTTTCCGCAATATAGACAAACTCAGCGATCCCACGCTGTTTATCGCCTGGCTGAACAGGATCTCTTTCCATGTGTGCTATGATATCCGACAAAAACATCAGGGATTTCAGGATTTTTCCGATCCCGAGCTGCTGGAATTGGTGCGAGATGAGCACCCCCACTCGGACCCTGAGGCCCTTGCCGTGCGCTCCAGCGAGATTCGACGGCTGCGCCGGGCCATGGAGGAACTTCCTTTTCAGGAACGGGCTGTTTTGTCCATGCGCTACTACAACGATATGAAACTGGAGGAGATCGCCTGCGCCATGGAGCTGAGCCGCAGCACGATCAAACGGTATCTCGCCTCCGCCAGAGAACATTTGGCGCGGAAGTTGAAAGGATGATCCCCCTATGGCATTTCACGGATACAGAAAAAAATATCAGATGGATAAAAATAAGGCCGAGGCGGCACTACAGGAAATTCTTGCCGCCAACGGACAGGAGGACATCGTCCGATGCTCCCGCTCCGCGTTTCACAAAAACAACGGCCGCCGCCAGAGACTATGGACTCTGGCAGCTTTCATCACCGCGGCGCTGGCTTTTGCAGGCGTTCTGTTGTGGCTGCAATAGCCACATGCCCCCAGGAAAGGTTCTATACCACCAAATATGAAAAAAAGAGTTTACTCAAAGCTAATTTCATATATTTTATGTATGATACTGCTTGCCGGATGCGGAGACGCCAATTCCATATCCGTCCCCCCCGCCACCCAGCCTTCTCCGGGGCAGACAGACATTGTGGATGCGCTGCAGATCGGTGCCACCAGCTCCCCCGAAACCCCGGACAGGGCAGATGTCCCCGCCCAGACCGCAGAACCCGTGGCCACGCCGACTCCTACCCCGGCACCCAGCCCCACTCCTGAGCCGACACCCCAGCCCACTCCCTTTGTGCCTCTGCGGGACAATACGCCCTACTGTCCGGTCCCGGAAGCTCCCGGAACGGTGACTTACGGCAATGACGTGACTACCATTGACGTCTCTCATATGGAGCAGGGCTATATCATGGCCAACTACACCGGAACATGCTCCAAGGTAAAGCTACAGATCATGGGGCCCAACTCCTACAAATGCACCTACAATCTGAACTCGGCGGATTTTCAGGCTTTTCCGCTGACTGCGGGAGACGGCAGCTATTCCGTCACGGTGAACGAAAACATACAGGGGACCGAATACATCGTCAGTTATGAGCTGAGTCTGGACGTATCCATCGACGACCCTTTCAGCCCCTATCTGATTCCCAGTTCCTATGTGGATTATGACAGTGATACGCAGGCGGTGGATCTGGCGGCAAAGCTGTGTGAGACCGCCGAATCGGATCTGGACTGTGTCTCTCTGATCTACAATTATATAGTGGATACTATCTCCTACGACTATGACCTGGCTGAGCAGATCACCAGCGGCGCTTTGTCCAGCTATATCGCGGACATAGACGACACCCTGACAAGCGGCAAGGGCATCTGCCTGGACTATGCCGCGCTGATGACCTGTATGCTGCGCACCCAGCACATCCCCACCCGTATGGAGGTGGGCTACGCCGGCCTCGCCTACCACGCCTGGGTCAGCGTGTATATCACCGATGTGGGATGGGTCAACGGCATCGTGGAATTCGACGGTGATACCTGGAGCCTGATGGACCCCACCTTCGCCGCCAGCAACAGTGAGGAAGAGTTAAAGGAATTTATAGGCGACGGCAGCAATTACACCGTCAGATACATCTATTAGTCCGAGAGAAGGAGAACGCGTATGAAAGCAAAAAGAACACTGACACAAGCCGAGATCGCCTCATTCTGTTCCCAGACAGCCATGCTGATCCAGGCCGGCATCACACCGGTTGAGAGTATGAGCATCATGCTCAGCGATATGAAGAACGATCAGGGCAGAGAGATCCTTCAGGGGATTTGGGACGTGTGTAAAAAGGGAACCAGTTTCCATGAGGCGCTGGAGAGCGTGGGCGTCTTTCCGGATTACTGCCTGCGCCTGATCGCTCTGGGGGAGGAATCCGGTAAACTGGACAGCTGCCTGCAGTCTCTGGCTATTTATTATGAGAAAGAAGAAAATATACGAAAAAATATCAAGCAGGCCGTCTCCTACCCCCTGATCATGATCGTTATGATGTTTGTCGTCATCTATGTACTGATGAGCCGCGTACTCCCCATTTTCAGCCAGGTGTTCGCGCAGCTGGGCAGCGACATGGGCGGGCTTGCAGCCTCCCTGATGCATATGGGCAATACCTTAAACAAGTATTCCGGAGTATTGCTGGGCTTTATCTGTCTGTTGCTGGTACTGTATTTCTCTTTCACCCGGATTCCGGCTCTGAAAAAGTTAAACCGGCGCTTTTTGAACTGGTTTCCCCCCACCAGGAGCTTTTTTGATAAATATGCCTGCCAGCGCTTTGCCAGCGGACTCGCCATGACTTTCAGCAGCGGCATTGACACTTTCACCAGCCTGGAAATGGTGGCGGAGCTGGTGGGCAATCCCAAGATGCACGAACAGATCCTGGGCTGCAGGGAACGGCTGCGCAAAGGCGATAATCTTTCCGAAGCTCTGGTGGAATCCCAGATATTCAACAACGTACATTCCCGCATGGTGGCCATCGGTTTCCGCAGCGGCAATATAGACACGGTCATGCAGAGGATAGCCGATGCCTATGAAAAAGAAACTGACGAGAAGATGCAGTCCATCATCGCCGTATTGGAACCCACGCTTGTCATAATTCTGTCCATTATCGTGGGGCTGATTCTGTTGTCCGTGATCCTGCCGCTGATGGGCATTATGTCCAGCATCGGATGAGAAGGAGGCTATGATGCGCAGAAACCGTTTTGAGTCCAACTCTCCGGGAATCCTGCCCAGGCTGGCAAGTATGCTGCCTCTGCTGGTAGGTATATTTATCCTGATCCTGTTTTTGGGAGGTATACAGTCCGTCAGCGATACCACTGCCGCCAAACAGCAGCAAAGTCTGGAGACCGCCCTGTCCCGCAGCATCGCCCAGTGCTATGCCGTGGAGGGCATGTATCCCCCAAGCCTGAATTATATAAAAGAACACTATGGACTGACCTATGATGAAAGCCAATTTATAATCGACTACAACCCTGTGGGTTCTAACCTGATGCCCGAGGTCATGGTACTGCCCATAGACTGAGCAGGGCTATTCGGAAAGGACAATAAATCTATGAATATAAGACAGGAAAAAAATCATATCGTGGATGTGTTGTTCGTGCTGGCGCTGTTTGTGGTATTTACACTGTCCGCATTGGTTTTGGTGATCCTGGGAGCCAATGTGTACCGTCAGACCGTGCGCTATATGGACGAGAACTACACCGCCCGCACAGCCTACTCGTATCTGACGGAAAAAGTGCGCCAAAACGATATCTACGACAGTATATCCATAGGGGAGCTGGAGGGCACTACGGCCCTGGTACTGACCCGGGAGATAGGAGACACCGACTATGCCACTTACCTCTATCTTCACGATGGCAGCCTGCGGGAACTGTTTATGCGCCAGGGCAGTGATATCGGCAGCGATCCCCTCTCCGCGGGAAAGGAGATCATGCCCCTTCAGGATTGGGTACTGACAAGTGCCGGAGAACATCTGCTGCATATTGATCTGACGCTGGAGGACGGTACCCGCAAGGAACTGTATATCTCCCTGCACAGCCATTGACCGAAAGGAGGAACTCCTTTGAAACATTCAAAATCATCCCTCTTTTTGATGGAGTTGATCATAGCGTTACTGTTTTTTTCCGTGTCCAGCACCGTGTGTATCCGGCTGTTTGTAAAAGCCCACGCGCTGTCCGCCGAGACAGTAAGCCAAAATTATGCGGTAAACTACGCCCAGAATATGGCTGAAGTATTTACCGGCTATGACGGAGACTTGCAGGCCATGCAGACCCTGTTAGACGGCAGCTATCTGTCCCCGGAGGGTGACTACCTGTCGCTGGTCCAAAACGGTTACCGCGTGGGGCTGCGCCGCAGCGGAAGTCCCGACCCCGGCGGCATGCTCTCCGCCGATATCAGCGTATACAGCGCGGACACGGTGCAGCTAAGCGATCTCTCTCTGGCCTCCTCCACGCTCTACGAACCGCTTTATACCCTGCATGTAGACTTGCACATTCCCTGTGTGAAATAACAGGACATACCTTTGCCGATACACTGCGTTTCTCACAAGACAGGAGCATGTCTGCGTTGGGATATACAGTATGCTCTATGACACTGGCATAGTAACCCAGTTTCTTAACCCAGAAAGGAACATCCCATGAGCTTTCAAAAAAAATCCGGCCCGGAATTTCATATAAACGTGGGCTCATCATCAATCCTGCTGATATTTGTGATCCTCTGCCTGATCTCCTTTGCCACCCTGTCCATCGTCAGCGCCAATGCGGACGCCAGACTGAGCAGGCGGGTCGCCCAGCGCACTGCCGCATACTATGAGGCATGTAATCGGGCGCAGGCGGGTATTGCCAGCATAGATAACACCCTTGCGGCGGTTTACGCGGACAGCTTTGACGAGGATGAGTACTTTATGGCAGTGGGCCATAGGAAAACCTATATTGTTGACATCTCCGACCTGCAGACCCTGTCTGTGACGCTGGATATTCTCTATCCGCAGCAGGAGGGCGATCCCTTTTACCGCATCACTTCCTGGCAGGTCATCACCGACAGTTCCGGCGCGGAGGCCGAGGAGGATTCCGCACTATTAATTCACTGACACATAAGACGATACGCATACAGACAGGGCTGAACCCACATGGATTCAGCCCTGTTTATCAATTTGCTCTATTCCACAGTTGCAAACTCTTCCGCCGCCTGTACTTCGGCCTGCTCCTCGCTTACCTCTGTTTCTTCTTCCTCTTCCACAGTCTCCAGCAGTTCCTCATTCATTTCAGATTCGACTTCAAACCCAGTCTCATCTTCCGCCGTCTCCTGCAGCATCTCGTCCTCAATGAGAATATCTTCCTCGGACTGTTCTTCCTCCATGATCGCCTCCGGCTCCTCCGCTACGGAGATATGACGGATATAATCAGTGTTCAACCGGGTATTGCGGTATCTCTTCATGCCGGTACCCGCCGGAATCAGCTTACCGAGAATTACATTTTCCTTCAAACCGATCAACGGATCGATCTTGCCCTTGATGGCGGCCTCAGTCAACACTTTCGTTGTCTCCTGGAAAGATGCCGCGGACAGGAAGGAGTTGGTTGCCAGCGCCGCCTTGGTGATACCCAGCAGCACCTGCTTGCCCTCCGCAGGCTCTTTGCCCTGCGCGATCAGCGACTCGTTCATATCGTCATACTCCAGTACATCCACCAGAGTTCCGGGCAGGAACTCCGCATCGCCGTTGTTCTCGATACGGATCTTCTTCATCATCTGACGCACGATCACTTCGATATGCTTATCCGCGATATCCACGCCCTGCAGGCGGTACACTCTCTGTACTTCCCGGAGCATATAGTCCTGAACGGCTTTGATACCCTTAATCTTTAACAGGTCGTGAGGATTGACACTACCCTCTGTCAGCTCATCGCCGGCCTCCAGAATCTGCTCATCCACCACCTTGATACGGGAACCGTAAGGAATCAGATACGCCTTGCTCTCCCCGGTCTCCTCGTTGGTGATCACCACCTCGCGCTTTTTCTTGGTATCCCGGATCTCCGCCTTGCCCCCAAACTCGGCGATAATGGCAAGACCCTTGGGCTTTCTGGCTTCAAACAGCTCCTCCACACGGGGCAGACCCTGTGTGATATCGTCACCGGCCACGCCGCCGCTGTGGAAAGTTCTCATGGTCAGCTGCGTACCCGGCTCACCGATGGACTGTGCGGCGATGATACCCACCGCCTCACCCACCTGCACTGCCTCGCCGGTGGCCATATTGGCACCATAGCACTTGGCACAGATGCCGTTGTGGGAACGGCAGGTCAGAATAGTACGGATCTTCACCGCCTCCACAGGCTCGCCATTCTCATTTACGCCCACGCTCAGTATTCTGGCAGCGCGGCTGGGAGTGATCATGTGGTTGTGTTTCACGATCATATTGCCGTCTCTGTCATAGATATCCTCACAGGAATATCTGCCTGTAATACGGTCCTTCAGTCCTTCAATAGTCTCCTTACCGTCCATAAAGGCTTTCACTACGCTGCCGGGAATCTCGTCCCTTCCCTCCGCGCAGTCCACCTCACGGATGATCAGTTCCTGCGACACATCTACCATTCGGCGGGTCAGATAACCGGAGTCGGCAGTACGCAGCGCCGTATCCGACATACCCTTCCGGGCGCCGTGAGCGGACATGAAATACTCCAATACATCCAAGCCCTCACGGAAATTAGACTTGATGGGCAGCTCGATGGTCTTACCGGTAGTATCCGCCATCAGGCCACGCATACCGGCCAGCTGCTTGATCTGCTGATTGGAACCACGGGCTCCGGAATCCGCCATCATAAAGATATTGTTATATTTGTCCAGACCTGCCAGCAGAACGTCTGTCAGCTCCTTATCGGTCTCGTTCCAGGTCTCCACCACCGCACGGTATCTCTCTTCCTCGGTGATCAGACCTCTCCGATAGTTAGCCGCGATCTTATCCACTGTAGCCTGTGCCGCCGCCAGCATCTCTGCCTTCTGCTCGGGCACGGTCATATCGGAGATGGATACGGTCATGGCTGCTCTGGTAGAATACTTGTAGCCGATAGCCTTTACGTCATCCAGCACTTCTGCGGTGCGGGACGCGCCGTGGGTGTTAATGACCTTCTCCAGTATCTGTTTCAGCTGTTTCTTGCCCACATGGAAATCCACTTCCAGTTTCAGATAATCCTCCGGCGTGTTCCTATCCACAAATCCCAGATCCTGAGGCAGAATCTCATTGAACAGAAAACGTCCCAGTGTGGACTCCACATTGCCGCTGACTGTCTCTCCCTGAGGAGTCTTTTTTGTCACACGCACTTTGATGCGGGAATGCAACGTGATGATCTGATTCTCATAGGCCAGTATGGCCTCGTTCACACCCTTAAAATACTTGCCTTCACCCAATACGCCGGGTCTTTCCTGAGTCAGATAATAAATACCCAGCACCATATCCTGAGAAGGCACCGCCACCGGGCCGCCGTCCGAAGGCTTTAACAGGTTGTTGGGAGACAGCAGCAGGAAACGGCACTCCGCCTGGGCTTCCACAGACAGGGGCAGATGCACTGCCATCTGGTCTCCGTCAAAGTCGGCATTGAAAGCCGTACACACCAGCGGATGCAGCTTGATGGCCTTACCCTCCACCAGGATCGGTTCAAACGCCTGGATACCCAGCCTGTGCAGAGTAGGGGCGCGGTTCAGCATCACGGGATGCTCCTTGATTACCTCCTCCAACACGTCAAACACCTGGGTGTCCATTCTCTCCACCAGCTTTTTGGCATTCTTGATATTCTGGCTGATCCCCTTGGATACCAGTTCCTTCATAACAAAGGGCTTGAACAGCTCAATAGCCATCTCCTTGGGCAGACCGCACTGATAGATCTTCAGTTCCGGACCCACCACGATAACGGAACGGCCGGAATAGTCCACACGCTTGCCCAGCAGATTCTGACGGAAACGTCCGCCCTTACCCTTTAACATATCGGACAGGGATTTCAGCGCCCTGTTGCCGGGGCCGGTGACGGGACGGCCTCTCCTGCCGTTGTCGATCAGCGCGTCCACAGCCTCCTGCAGCATACGTTTCTCGTTGCGCACGATGATATCCGGCGCGCCCAGCTCCAGCAGTCTCTTCAGACGGTTGTTTCTGTTGATGATCCTTCTGTACAGATCGTTTAAATCGGATGTGGCAAAACGGCCTCCGTCCAGCTGCACCATGGGACGCAGATCGGGAGGGATCACCGGAATCGTATCCAGGATCATCCACTCCGGCCGGTTGCCGGACTCGTTAAATGCCTCCACCACTTCCAGTCTCTTGATAATACGGGCACGTTTCTGGCCGGTGGAATCCCGCAGCTCTTCTTTAAGTTCCACGGATTCCGTCTCCAGGTTGATGGACTGCAGCAGCTCCTTGATAGCCTCCGCGCCCATACCCACACGGAACTTGTTGCCGTAGGTCTCCCTGGCGTCCTGATACTCTCTCTCGGACAACACCTGCTTATAATCCAGACCGGTCTCACCGGGGTCCAACACAATATAGGAGGCGAAATACAGCACCTTCTCCAGCACTCTGGGCGACAGATCCAGAATCAGCCCCATACGGCTGGGTATCCCCTTGAAATACCAGATATGGGATACCGGGGCCGCCAGTTCGATATGGCCCATACGCTCTCTGCGCACGCTGGCCTTGGTCACTTCCACGCCGCATCGGTCACAGACAACGCCCTTGTATCGGATCTTCTTATACTTACCGCAATGACACTCCCAGTCCTTGCTGGGTCCGAAAATCTTCTCACAGAACAGACCGTCCCTCTCAGGCTTGAGTGTCCTGTAGTTGATGGTTTCCGGTTTCATCACTTCGCCCCGGGACCACTCACGGATCTTCTCCGGAGAGGCTAATCCGATCTTTATGGCATCGAATGTCATGGGCTGATATGCTTCGTTTTTTGTTTCTGACATTATGGCACTCCCTTCCAATGTTAGTTTCATAACCGCTTAGAACTCTTCGTCTGTTTCGTCGTAACCTTCATCGGCGTAGTCTTCATCACTGAAATCGTCTTCCGCATTGATCAGTTCGCCGCTCTCATCGTCGAATTCCTGTGCCTGATAACCCATCTCTCCCAGAGAGTTGTTATCATAATCGTCATACTTCCGGTCGCCCTCCATCTCATAACGGTAATCCGTCTCATTGTAATCAATGGTCTCGGCGATCTCTACCTCGGTGTTGTCGTCGCGCAGCACCCTCACATCCAGGCCCAGAGCCTGCAATTCCTTTAACAGCACCTTGAAGGACTCGGGGATGCTGGGCTCGGGGATATTATCCCCCTTGATGATGGCCTCATAGGTCTTTACACGGCCCACCACATCGTCGGACTTCACAGTCAAAATCTCCTGTAACGTATAGGAAGCGCCATATGCCTCCAATGCCCACACTTCCATCTCACCGAAACGCTGGCCGCCGAACTGAGCCTTACCGCCCAGAGGCTGCTGCGTAACCAGGGAATACGGACCTGTGGAACGGGCATGGATCTTATCGTCCACCAGATGATGGAGTTTCAGATAATGCATGTGCCCAATGGTTACGGCGCTGTCAAAATACTCGCCTGTGCGGCCGTCACGCAGACGCACCTTACCGTCGCGGGAGATGGGAACGCCCTTCCACACCTCTCTGTGCTCTCTGTTTTCGGAAAGATACTGCATAACCTCCGGCAGCAATTCTTCGCCGTGCAAGCTCTCAAAGCTCTCTCCGTTCCAGGGTTTGCCGTCAGGGGTAAGAGTCCTCTCCTCGGCCTTCCACTGGTCCGCCTCCGCCTGGTCGAAAGGCAGATTGGCGTAATCGTTGGCCAGATCCAGAGTGTCCATGATATCCTTCTCGTTGGCACCGTCAAACACGGGCGTAGCCACATTAAAGCCCAGAGCCTTGGCAGCCAGGGACAGATGGATCTCCAGTACCTGTCCAATATTCATACGGGAAGGCACACCCAGAGGATTCAACACGATATCCAGAGGGCGTCCGTTGGGCAGATAAGGCATATCCTCCACGGGCAGCACACGGGAAACCACACCCTTGTTGCCGTGACGGCCGGCCATCTTATCGCCTACGGAAATCTTTCTCTTCTGCGCTATATAGATACGGACAGCCATATTCACGCCGGGGGACAGCTCATCGCTGTTGTCCCTGGTAAATACCTTGGCGTCCACCACAATACCATACTCGCCGTGGGGCACCTTCAGGGAAGTATCTCTCACCTCTCTGGCCTTTTCGCCAAAGATGGCCCGCAGCAGCCTTTCCTCCGCGGTCAGCTCGGTCTCTCCCTTGGGAGTCACTTTGCCAACCAGAATATCTCCGGCACGTACCTCCGCGCCGATGCGGATGATGCCGCGGTCGTCCAGATCCTTCAGGGCGTCGTCGCCCACACCGGGCACGTCACGGGTGATCTCTTCAGGCCCCAGTTTGGTATCCCGGGCCTCGGCCTCGTATTCTTCAATATGAACGGATGTATATACATCCTCCATCACAAGTCTCTCGCTTAGCAGAACGGCGTCCTCGTAGTTGTAGCCTTCCCAGGTCATAAAGCCGATCAGCGGGTTTTTACCCAGAGCCAGCTCGCCCTCGTTGGTGGACGGGCCGTCCGCGATCACCTGTCCCGCTTCCACATGGTCCCCCTTAAAAACAATGGGTTTCTGATTGTAGCAGTTGGACTGGTTACTGCGGGAGAACTTGGACAGACGGAACTCCGCCTTCTCTCCGTCGTCATAAGTCATTTTTATCAGGTTGGAAGATACATACTCCACCTTACCCGCCTTGGGCGCAACCACACATACGCCGGAGTCCACTGCCGCCTTCTGTTCGATACCTGTACCCACTACAGGAGCCTCGGTGAGCAGCAGAGGCACAGCCTGCCGCTGCATGTTGGAACCCATCAGCGCACGGTTGGCATCATCGTTTTCCAGGAAAGGGATCAAGGCCGTAGCCACAGAGAACACCATCCTGGGGGACACATCCATGTAGTCAAACATGGCCTTGGGATACTCCTGCGTCTCCTCACGGTAACGGCCGGACACGCTGTTGCGGACAAAATGGCCGTCCGCATCCAACTGCTCATTGGCCTGGGCCACATGGTAGTTGTCCTCCTCGTCGGCGGTCATATATACCACGTCCTCCGTCACCCGGGGGTTGGCGGGATCTGTCTTGTCGATCTTGCGGTAAGGCGCCTCCACAAAGCCGTACTCGTTGATGCGGGCATAGCTTGCCAGAGAGTTGATCAAA
Source organism: uncultured Acetatifactor sp. (assembly GCA_910577235.1). Lineage (GTDB taxonomy): Bacteria > Bacillota > Clostridia > Lachnospirales > Lachnospiraceae > Acetatifactor. Next base: position 17,221 of record CAJTMX010000034.1, read on the forward strand.
CCGATGTTGGGACCTTCGGGAGTCTCGATGGGGCACATTCTTCCATAGTGGGAGTAATGTACGTCACGCACCTCAAATCCGGCACGGTCCCTGGACAGACCGCCGGGGCCCAGCGCGGAGAGACGCCTCTTGTGGGTCAGCTCACCCAGCGGGTTGTTCTGATCCATGAACTGGGACAGCTGGGAGGAGCCAAAAAACTCCTTCACCGCGGCAGTCACCGGTTTGATATTGATCAGAGACTGAGGGGAGATATCCTCCGCGTCATGGGTGGTCATACGCTCACGCACCACACGCTCCATTCTGGACAGACCGATACGGTACTGATTCTGCAGCAGTTCGCCCACCGCGCGGATACGCCTGTTGCCCAGATGATCGATATCATCGTCATTGCCCAGGCCATACTCCAGATGGATATTGTAGTTGATGGACGCGAAAATATCTTCCTTGGTAATATGTTTCGGGATCAGTTCATGCACGTTCTTGCGGATCGCCTCGGCCAGTTTCTCCGGATTCTCGCCGAATTCCTGGATGATCTGCGCCAGTACGGGATAATACACCCGCTCCGTAACGCCCAGTTCTCTGGGATTGCAGTCCACAAAGCTGGTGATGTCCACCATCATATTGGACAGCACCTTCACATTGCGCTCCTCCGTCTGTACATAGACAAAAGGAATCGCGGCATTCTGTATCGTGTCGGCAATCTCCGCCGTCACTTTGGTACCTGCAGCCGCCACTACCTCACCGGTGGAGGGGTCAACGGCATCCGCCGCCAGTATCTGATGTCTGATACGGTTGCGCAGGGCCAGCTTCTTGTTGAATTTATATCTTCCTACCTTCGCCAGATCATATCTGCGAGGGTCAAAAAACATCGCGTTGATCAGGCTCTCAGCGCTCTCCACACTCAGGGGTTCACCGGGACGTATCTTTTTGTATAACTCTAACAGACCCTCCTGATAATTCTCAGCAGTGTCCTTGGCAAAGCTGGCCTCAATCTTGGGCTCCTCGCCGAATACTTCCCTGATCTCATCGTTGGTGCCGATCCCCAGCGCTCTGATCAGCACAGTGATGGGTACTTTTCTGGTGCGGTCCACACGCACATAGAACACATCGTTGGAGTCGGTCTCATACTCCAGCCATGCGCCGCGATTGGGGATAACAGTACAGGAAAACAGTCTCTTACCGATCTTATCATGCCCTATTCCATAATAGATACCGGGGGAACGAACCAGCTGGCTTACAATGACACGCTCCGCGCCATTGATGATAAATGTGCCCGTGGCGGTCATCAGAGGCAGATCGCCCATAAATATCTCATGTTCGCTGATCTCCTCTTTCTCCTTATTGTAAAGACGTACCTTTACTTTAAGAGGCGCTGCATAATTGGCGTCTCTCTCCTTGCACTCCTCGATGGAATACTTCACATCATCCTCGCACAGCTCAAAATCTACAAACTCCAGACTGAGGGAACCGCTGTAATCAGCGATGGGAGAGATATCGTCGAAGACTTCTTTTAAGCCCTCCTTTAAAAACCACTGATAGGAGTCCTTCTGGACTTCGATCAGGTTGGGCATTCCCAAAACCTCTTTTTGTCTCGAATAACTCATACGCATGTTCTTGCTGTTCGCAATGGGACGTATTCTGTTTTTTTCCATGGACATTTCACCCCGTTCTTTCTGATTTGCTTATTCGCACAAAAAATAAGCCTAACACACCACAATAGTGCATCTTCCATAATAGCACAAGTGTTTTTGAGAGTCAAGCAGTTTTTTGGATAAATTTAGGATGGATGGAATTTGTATGGAAAGCAACGGACCCGCCTGTGACAGGCGAGTCCGCACAAAGAGACGTGGTTTACTTGAGAGTTGCCTTTGCGCCAACCTCTTCCAGTTTCTTCTTGATCTCCTCGGCCTCTTCCTTGGAAGCAGCCTCCTTGACCATCTTAGGAGCGCCGTCTACCAGATCCTTGGCTTCCTTCAGGCCCAGGCCGGTGATCTCACGAACCACCTTGATAACCTTAACCTTCTCAGCGCCAACCTCGGTCAGCTCCACATCAAACTCGGTCTTCTCTTCCTCAGCTGCTGCCGCAGGGCCTGCCGCCACTACAACGCCGGCTGCCGCAGATACGCCGAACTCCTCTTCACATGCCTTTACCAGATCATTTAACTCTAATACGCTCAACTCTTTGATAGCGTCGATTAATTCCTGAGCTGTTAATTTAGCCATTTTCTTTTCCTCCATATTTAAGTTCCGCAACTTCTCTCCCTGCACCTCTCGTTGGAATAAATCCCGTCCATAACGCGGCCGATATTTATTCCGGCACTGCCCGGGCCGTTGCTGTTTTAAGTTACTTTCGCGTGCCCGGAGAATTACTCTTCAGCGGGTGCTGCTGCCTCTTCCACAGGGGCGGCCTCTTCAGCGGGCGCTGCCGCAGGAGTCTCTACCGCCGATGCGCCGCCTTTTTCTGCCAACTGTTTCATAACACGGGCAAAATTGGTGATCGGGGACTGCATGGAACCCAGCAGTCTGGACAGCAGTACTTCCCTGCCGGGAATGCTCGCGATGGATGCCATACCCTTGGCGTCATACACGGTTCCTTCCACCACGCCGGCCTTGATCTCAAGCTTGTCGGCTTTCTTGGCGAACTCGGCCAGAACTCTGGCAGGCGCCGTAGCGTCTGTGGTGGAGTAGGCCATTGCGCTGGGACCGTTTAAGTAAGGAGCAAGACCTTCAAAAGCGGTATCCTTAAACGCAAAGTTCATCATGGTGTTCTTGTAAACCTTGTAGACAACTCCTGCCTCACGTAAATTCCTACGCAGCTCGGTATCCTGCTCAACAGTCAGTCCACGGTAATCAACCAGAACTACGGACTGCGCATCCTTGATACCAGCAGAAATCTCTTCCACGATAGGCTGTTTTAATTCGACCTTTGCCATTTTTCTACCTCCTTATAGATTTTGTTGCCGAAAGAAGGTTTTTATCAAAAAAGCCCCCCTGACAGGGAGGCACAGTTTCCTATAAAAACGCACTCTCCTCGGTAGGCGCTACGCTTACTCCTCTCCGCCGTGCCTGCTCCCATGGGAGCTGCGCTGCCGCGATTCGGAACCTACTGTCTTCGGCATGGTTTTTCAACCTTTGATACAGTAACATACTGAATGCTTTTTGTCAACCCCCCGGACACGTTTTTCTCCGCATATATTTACAATTCATATCCGCGATGTCCGTTTCAGGCTTTACTTTTCACAGATCCGGTACAGCCACACCTGGTAATAGGCATTCTCCTCGGTAAAAGGACTGCCCTCCACCAGCTCCAGCGTCAGGTCAGTCTGTTCCCTGCTGGCAGGGCTCAGCTCCACCGGAGCCGCCGCCAGCAGATAGCGGATACGCAGCGCGTTCATGGCATCCAGATCATAGTCCAGATCCACGTATCCGCTCTGTCCCTTCGCCACCATCCCGTTTATGCCATAGGGCGCTCCCGCAAGATACAGCCGATTGCCCCATTCGTCGAAATAGCGCCGGGTCTCCTCGTTCTCTTCCAGCTCCCGGGCCATCACCCCGCGGAAACGGTGCTTGTACTTAAGATCGTAGTTGTTGGAGTAACCGTCGGCGCAGGTGTAGCCGTGATACAGCGCCACAGAGGGGTATATCCCCAGGCTCACCACGCTGTACTTTTCCTTGTCTTCCCCTATGGCCCCGTCAATCCGTGAGAACACATCCTCCATGAATATGCTCTCCCATGTCACCTGACGGTAGCCGTCCAGCAACATCAGCCGCATATTCTTGTTCAGCGTACTGTCCCTCAGAATTTGGAATCCCTCGATCCCAAGCAGCAACAGGCAACAGATACAGGCCGCCAGACGCGGCCACTGCCTGTCCCATGTTCTCCCGGCAGACAGACCGCCTTCCTCCCGGGTCCCGGCACCGGCAGACACCGTCCTGCATTCACCCAATAAGCAGACGCCTTCCAGCACATGGCCCAGCACCAGCATCCACATAAACGGAAAGCACCAATAGATCCTGTCTGCCTGAAAATATGTGACCATGCCCCCTACGGACAATCGCAGTGACACCACCTGGCCGCAGTTCCACAGCACCGCCAGCAGGGCGCACAGGCAGACCAGCCCGATCAGACTCCAGGCTGCGCCCAGTCGCCCGGACGCTCCGCTTTTTTTATCCCGGCAGAGCAATACCGCCAGCGCCAACAGCACTGCCGCCGCCAATATCCCGGCGGAATACACAGGAGAGTAAGAGCCGCCGCTGAAAAAAAGCTCTCTCAGAGATGCCAGCGGATGCCCAGCCGTCCGCAGAACCATCTCCTGCCGGTGGGTAGCGAAACCTTTTCCCGTAAAGCTGCGCAACAGATCCGCGTTCAATACCAGATAGGTTGCTAACAGAGTCAACGTGCCGCCGCCCACTCGCAGCGCCGGGCCATAACCGGTTTTTCCGCGCTTTCCCCTCAACGCCAGATAAGCGGTCCAAAGCAGTCCCGCCGCCACCCACACATAGCCCACCAATGTCAGCGAAGAGCATGCCGCAAACAGAGCTATGCCCAGATAGCAGCCCGCCCATCGACGCCGTTTTACGGTTTTCGACTCCGTCTCCTCTGCCAGCCTCAGCCCGCACAGCGTCAGCATGGGCTGCCCCAGCGCCGCCAGACCGTATACAGGGTAAAAAGGGATATAACAGAATACACAGCCCACGGCCCAACTCACAGTCGCCCGCAGTCCCAGCTTTTTGCCCAGAGCATACATGCCCAGAAACCCCGCCAGCAGGCAGAGCCAATGCATCACCGCAAAGGCCGTAAAGGGAGAAAAGAATTTGTAGAGCAGCACGCCCAAAGGGGCGGGCGGCAGCATGGACGCCTTGTCCATACCGTTCATAAACTGCGGGATCACATTACCCCGGCCCAAATATCTGGCCTGATACATATAGTTGAGTACCTCGCCGTCCAGCTGGTCATGCACCTGCACGTAACAGCCTTCGCCCAGCACCGCGTAGGGCAACGCGATCAGACTCACCGCCAGCAGGCCCAGCAGCACCCACACCGCATCCTTACGTCTAATATGATTCCATATTTCCCACAGTTTCTTCATGATTACCTCTATGTGCATATCGCTGGCCCTGCCTGCGATACTGCGCTGATCAATATTTGAAACGTCAGTTTCAAACTTACCTCTATGTGCATATCGCTTACAAAAAGAACCCTCCCGAAAGGGAAGGTTCCTTATCCGCTTGCTCACTGCGCCGTTAGAACTTGGCAACGCTGACCTTTACGCCAGGGCCCATGGTGGAGGTCAGAGTGATGCTTCTCAGATACTGACCTTTCAGAGCGCTGGGTTTTGCCTTTACGATGGCGTCCATCAGTGCCTTGAAGTTCTCCTGCAGAGCCTCATCCGTAAAGGATGCCTTGCCCACGGGAACATGCACGATGTTGTTCTTGTCCAGTCTGTACTCGATCTTACCGGCTTTGATATCGGCGATAGCCTTGGCCACATCCATGGTCACGGTACCGGCCTTGGGGTTGGGCATCAGACCTTTGGGGCCCAGCACCTTACCCAGACGTCCAACCACACCCATCATATCGGGAGTGGCAACCACCACGTCAAAATCCAGCCAGCCTTCGTTCTGGATCTTGGGGATCAGCTCATCGCCGCCCACATAATCAGCGCCTGCGGCCTCGGCCTCATTCACTTTGTCGCCCTTGGCGAACACCAGCACCTTTACGGTCTTACCGGTTCCGTTGGGCAGCACCACCGCGCCACGGATCTGCTGATCCGCATGACGGCCGTCGCAGCCTGTTCTGATGTGTACTTCGATCGTCTCGTCAAACTTCGCGACTGCAGTCTTCTTGGCCAGCGCGATGGCATCGGCAGGCTCATAGAAAGTTGTTCTGTCAACCAGCTTTGCAGCCTCTACATATTTCTTACCACGTTTCATTATCATACCTCCTAGGTTCCAGCGACAATTTTTTACAAATTGTCTCCCAATCAATAGTGTTTAGTCTTCAACAACAATACCCATGCTCCTTGCGGTTCCGGCGATCATGCTCATAGCCGCCTCGATGCTTGCCGCGTTCAGATCCGGCATCTTCATCTCCGCGATCTCGCGAACCTTGTCCTTGGAAATGGTAGCAACTTTGGTCTTGTTGGGAGCCGCAGACGCGGTCTTTAAGTTGCATGCCTTCTTGAGCAGTACTGCTGCAGGCGGAGTCTTGGTAACGAAACTGAAACTTCTGTCCGCATATACCGTGATAACAACAGGGATGATCAGATCACCCTTATCTGCTGTTCTGGCGTTGAACTGCTTGGTAAATTCAACAATGTTTACGCCGTGCTGGCCCAGTGCGGGACCAACGGGCGGAGCCGGTGTAGCTTTGCCGGCAGGAATCTGTAACTTGATATATCCTTCTACTTTCTTTGCCATAGTGGCACCTCCTATAAATGTGGTAATTCGGCGCAAGCGTTTCAAAAAACCCTGAAGTCTTGCTCCCACTGGAATACCGCCGCGGGTATCGCCGCCGCATCCCTACGCTGCCAGGGCGTCAGCCCTGCTGCCGCCCGGCCCCAAAGGCCCTGCGGCTATATTCACCGGGTGGACATACCCTGCCCGGAAAATATCTTTAAGATAACTTTCTGATCTCCGCGAAACTGATCTCCACAGGCGTCTCTCTGCCGAACAGTTCCACATTGATGGTGGCTGTCTGTTTGCCGAAGTCCATCTTCTGAACGATACCCACGGTATCCTTCCAAACGCCGGCCACCACGGATATGCTGTCTCCCTCCGCAAAGTCCACGGAGACATTGTCCGTCTTGATACCCAAAGGTTTCATCTCCGCCTCTGTCAGCGGAACAGGCTTGCTGCCCGGTCCTACAAAACCGGTGACGCCACGGGTATTGCGCACCACATACCAGGTATCGTCGTTCATATCCATATTAAGGAGTACATAACCCGGAAACATCTTGCGCTGAACCGTCTTCTTTACACCGTTCTTCATCTCCACAACTTCCTCCAGCGGCACCCGGACCTCCAGGATCTGCTCTGCCAGGGAGGGGTTGTTCTCGATGGTCTTCTCTATATTGGCTTTGACCTTATTCTCGTAACCGGAATAAGTATGAACCACATACCACTTTGCCTCTGCCATACAATCACCCTCGCTCTAAATGGTTGTCAGGATATTCACGCCGTACTGAATGAAATAATCCAGCACTGCTATGATTACTCCCAGAACAATAGATATCGCCACAACTGCTACGGACTGCTTAAAGGTAGATTGTCTGTCCGGCCAGGAAATCTTCTTGAATTCGGCCTTCAGCCCATCAAAAAATCTGGGTTTTGCGGTCTTCTCTGCGGAATCTCCCATTCTTACCTCTTTTCTGCATATCGCAGGCTGACCTGCAATACTGCTTTAATGCGTATCCGGGCACATGATGCCCAAATATCCAAAAGTGAACCGGATCTCTTATTTGGTTTCCTTATGCATGGTATGGGTTCTGCAGAATCTGCAATACTTCTTGGTTTCCATACGGTCGGGATGTGTCTTCTTATCCTTGGTGGTGTTGTAGTTACGCTGTTTGCACTCTGTACATGCTAAAGTAATTTTTGTACGCATTGTTTCCTCCATTCCGCTGCGTGGGCAGCCGTCTATCGCTATAAATTAGGCATAAAAAAAAGACCTAAATCCATCTCGCCTAATTAACATAGCATACTCCGGCGTATTCGTCAAGCACTATTTTGCGTTAGTTAACCTTAGTTAATTACGGGGGGTTATGGGATATAAATCATACCTGTCCGGCTGCCCCGGCTCACTGCGCCGCTTTAGCTCAGCCGGAAACATGTCTGAGCTATGCCCGGAGCATAATGAGACAGGCATGGAGCCGCGCATTAATTAGTGCGCGGCCCCTGCAGTATTCGGCTTTCCGTCCGGAATTACTTACTCACAAAATCAGGAAAATATGCATCCCTGCCTACAGCAACTGCAGTCCTTCCTTCTCCGCTTCACACATCACTTCCTCCGGCCACAGGGAACACTGCACCTCCCCGATATGGGCCTTGCGCAGGAAGAACATACAGATGCGGGACTGACCGATGCCGCCGCCGATGGTAAAGGGAACCGTCTCATCCAGAACGGATTTCTGGAAAGGCAGCTGGGCACGTTCCGTGCATCCGGCCTTTTCCAGCTGGGACAAAAGCGCCTCCCGATCCACGCGGATGCCCATGGAGGAGAGTTCCAGCGCGATATCCAGCACCGGATAGTACACCACGATATCCGCGTTCAGCGCCCAGTCGTCATAGTCCGGCGCGCGGCCGTCGTGAGGCTCGCCGCTCTCCAGCACATCCCCGATCTGCATGATACAGACGGCACCCTTGGCCTTGGCTATGTAATATTCCCTCTCCTTGGGGGTATAATCGGGGAACATCTCTTCCAGCTCTCTGGTGGTTATAAAGAAAATATCGTGAGGCAGGATCTCTTCAATATAGTCATAGTGGATGGACATGTATTTCTCGGTCTTGCGCAGTACCTTGTATACCGTGCGCACCGTTTCTTTCAGCGTGTCCAGATTCCTGTCCTCCCGGGTGATGATCTTCTCCCAGTCCCACTGGTCCACATAGATGGAATGGATATTGTCGGTGATCTCATCCCTGCGGATGGCGCTCATGTCCGTGTACAATCCCTCACCCACAGAGAAACCGTACTTGCAAAGCGCGTATCTTTTCCACTTGGCAAGAGACTGCACGATCTCTGCCTCTCTGCCCTCCTGCTCCTTGATATCAAAATTCACGGGCCGCTCCACCCCGTTTAAGTTGTCGTTCATGCCGGACTCCGGGGCCACAAAGAGCGGTGCGGACACACGCAGCAGATGCAGGCGCTCCGCCAGCAGAGTCTGGAAAAAGTCTTTTACGGTCTTGATCGCTACCTGCGTTTCGTACAAGTTCAGCTGGGACTTATATCCCCTGGGTACTAATTGGTCAGCCATTGTATTATAACCATACCTTTCATAATTTATTGATCTCCAGTACTATTTAACCCCTTTTCGCGCCGTTTGGCAAGTATTTTTTACGATCTGTTCTGATAAATTCAAGTTTCAGAGAGATCTACGAAGAATCCCTGGGGGGATAGCATGGTCTGCATCGGAGCGGAACGGACCGTGTATATCCGCGGTTGACTTGGCGGCACCACAACTTTATAATAAAATTACGTTCATGAAAGCCTATGCCACTAAGAAAAAGGAGTCTGACAGGAGGAAACCTCATTGAAAGTAATATTAGATACGGAACTGTTAGATCAGCTTTGGGACAAAATGCTGGGGGAATACCACTTCAGCCCCAGATGGAATCCGGATAAAAGCCCCTTTTCTTTCCCCCATTCTTATGAACTATACCGCTTGGGAGAAGGCTGCTGGTCACAGGAGCAGGAGACGCGGATAAATGAAATATTTGAAACTCTTGTCCCGGAGGACGGATTCCTCTATGCGCTGGACTGGAACCACGACTGCTATATTTTCAATCCCCGGGAGCGAATCCCCCTGTTTTATCACTATCGCGACGAGGAGAGAGATTGTAATGTGTATTTCCCCAGCTATTACCCCCATGGGGATTACCACTTTTTCATTGCGGCGGACTGGTCCTTTGGCATGCTGGGACATCCGTGGCGTAGAGAGCTATATTTATGGGGAGGCGAACTGACCGAACGTTTTGAACAGCTGTCCCGGTATCTGGGCTTGCAGAAAATTCCGATCCATAAACAGGAAATCCAATAAAACCATATTGACAAGAAAAATCTAATGCGTTAGACTTTGAGTAGGTCTAACGCATTAGATCTTTTGTGCTGTTTGTTTTTCCTGTGAGATTTTGCCTGGGAAATTTAAAAAATTTCACGACTTGCCGGTATTGCAGGCAAAGTATGAGATATGTGGAAATGAGGGATCAGATGAAAAAATTACTTATCTATGCAGCCATATTGTGCACCTGCGCTCTATCCGCCTGCGGAACGGGAAACCCAAAGACGCCCCCGGAGCCTGCCGAGAGTCACCCCGTGGCAGTAGCCGAAATATACGAGCTGGAATTGCCGGTCCCCATGGACCAGATCGACTGTCACGCCATCAGTGACACCTGGCTGTATCTCGCCACCAGGAGTTGGGACAATGAGAGCAAAACGGTGGGATGCCACATCTTCCAAAATGATATCCACAGGGGATACGGGCCGGACAAACGCATATGGGAGCCGGACGCACTCCCCCGGACTCTGGTTGCAGGCCAAAACGGGGAATGTTACCTGTTCGGACAATACAAAGATCAAACCGGCTTTTATCTCAATACCTATGACAAGGAGGGAGCCTTGCTGCGCCACAGAGAATATTCCCCGCAGGAGATGGGCAATATGGGAGAAAAACTGTCGGGCGGACTGGTGACGGCGGACGGCTGCCTGTATCTGTATACATACGGCAGCGGCGGCACTGTCTTTTCCTTTGACCCGGAGGGAAACCCGGCGGAGATATATACTCCCCCGCTGGAGAGTCTGGAGGGAGTTGTGGCGGGCAGCGGGAACCGGGTCTACGCCTACTATGTCACAGGGGAAGAGCCATTGTTCGCAGAGCTGGGAGCCCAGGGAGAACCCCTCTCCTGTCCCATCCGTCCAAACCGGGTGTTCGGAGGATATGACCAGGGGATCTACCTCAGCACCGGCGACGGTCTCTGGCAGTATATCCCGGAGACCGGAGAAACATGTCTGCTGTGGGAGTGGGACGAAGATTATATCCAATTAGACGGCAACGAGCTGGACCAGATATTCTACGGCCGGGACGGCCTGTACCTGCTGCTCTATGACCAGACAGAAAGAGCGAGCAAGATAAAGGAATCCCTGACCATAGCCCGAGTTACATTTCAGGACAGCCGGGACTACCCGGAAAAGCAGACGGTCACGCTGGGAACGGTATATGACTACAACTTGAATACCCATGTGGAAGAGTTAGTGCGGCTTTACAACCGCCAGAGCAGGGATTATCGTGTGGAACTGATTTCCTATGAAAAGCCGGAGAACAGCAGCCGCTCGGATCTGCTGGGGGAGCTGCAGCTGCGGTTGATACGGGGGGAGGGACCTGATCTGATGGAACTCACCGGGATGTATGCGGACTCTCTGATCGCCCAGGGGGTATTTGAAGATCTGGACTCCTACTACCGGACCAGCGACAGGATCAGGAATGATGAACTGCTGAGCTGCGTCAGAGAGTCCGGCAGCGTCATGGGGCACAATGTCCTGGTCATCCCCTCCTTTTATATCAACAGCACTATCAGTAAGCAGGAAATTGCCCCTCAGGACTGGACGCCCTGGCACTATCTGGATCTGGCAAGCCGGGAACAATTGACCCAATTTCCCAGCCGGGGCTCAAGCCTATCCCTCTGTCTTGGGATCAAATACGGCGAACATTTCATTGATTATAAGAAGAAAGAATGTCATTTTGACAGTGAAGAATTTATCTCTCTGCTGGAGCAGTGCGCGCTGCTGGAATCGGTAGAGTGTCCCCTGTCCTACAGCCAACCCTCTCTGCGGGAAGCAGACTTTATGATGAAAGTCTATGATCTCAACAGCTCTGAAGACTATCTTACCGCGGAGCATGATAACGGAAAAATATACTGGGTGGGCCGTCCCGGCTGGGAGGGCATGGAAAATGAGATGTACCCGGACGAGGTCTTTGCCATGAACAGCACCTCCTCCAACAAGGAGGGAGCCTGGGACTTTCTGGAATTTTTGCTGTCCCAGGAATTGCAGGAGAAGATCGACTGGGGTTTTCCGTCCAGAGAGGACTGCTTTGAACAATACCTGCGCAGTTCCTATATGGCGGAGGACTACCATGCGGAGGATTTCTTCAGCACCTTTTCAAAATACAATAGTAGAGAAATGACAGAAGAAGACTTCGCCATTATCCGCAATATAGTCGATACCGCCGTATTCCAGTCCTGGGGTTCCACCAACCCCATCATCTCCATCGTATCTGAAGAGTCCTCTATGTATTTCTCCGGGGACGCCACTGTGGAGGAGACGGTGGAAAAGATCCAGAGCCGGGTAAATCTGTACTTAAACGAACTGTGACGCGCGGGTGAGCGGCACAATGCACCCGCCATCCTCCACACTGTTTCCAAAGCCATGCCGCAATTCAGCCGGGGGTGGATGATCGTTCCTGTCAGGGCCGTCTGAACACGTCGGCGCTTGGCGAGGTATTTTCGAGCCTGGCGTCCGCTACGTGTTCAATCGTCCCCCATTTCTCAAACTATTCAACAACAGGCCCTTTCAACTTCCTTTTACCACAATCCAGCACCTTCACACTCACAATTGCAACCCCCGCGCACACAAACGCGGCAGGCCAACTATAAATAAACGATTCCGCCAAGCTTGTATACCCCAGCACATAAGCCAGAGAATTGGCAAGCATATGCACCAGCGCCGGCCAGAAAAAACTGCCGAAATACTCGTACAGATACACCATCAGCAATCCCATTATAAAGCCGTAACCGCCCTGTACCGGATTCATATGATACAGACCGAACAGCATTGCTGAGACCACCATGGCCAAGGGCAATTTGCATCCTCTTTTCAGTTCGTTGTACAGGATGCCCCGGAACATCAATTCCTCTGCCAGAGCCGTGACCACGCCATAGCAGAGCAGTCCCACCGCCAGAGAGGCCGACAGCTGGCTCTCCGCCACAGCCTGATAGGTGGTGGAACTGTCGGTGATACCCGTCAGATCAAACAACAGATTCAATCCCAGAACGGCCCCCACCGTTGCCAGCAGCGCCAGGATATAGTTCCTGGGATGTTCCCGGCGCAAATGCATGAGCGCCATACGCTTTTTAGCCTCCCGCATCGCAGGCAGTGCCGTGGGTAAGATGGCAAAGCCCGCCACGGCATAGGACAGGGCATGCATCACCGAGCCCAGATTCCCCGTGTAGCCCAGCGCCCCTGTCTGCGCCTCACGGTAATACAGCCACGGCCACATCCCCGGCGGCACATGAGGCTCCACAGCCACCGCCAGCCACAGCGCCCCGTTTGATACGGCCTGCCGGATCAGCATAAACAGCAGAAAGGGAAACAGCATGGGACCGATTAGGCTCATAAACCCTTTTTGCTGCACTTCGCACAGCTCCCGCAGCAGAAATTCCTGCAATTCTTCCACGCTCTCCACAATATAGTCCGCATGGGCCTCCCGCAGCTCCTCCATGCCACCGTAACCGTAGGTAACTCCCACGCTTTCCACTCTGGCAGCCCTGGCTCCCTCCATGTCGAATCTGCGGTCCCCTATCATATACACTTCCTTGCAGGCAATGGGCTTGTCCCCAAAAAGCCGGCGCAGCGCCTCCATAACCACCTGATCCTTGCCGGTGCGGCTGCCGTCCAGCTCACTGCCCACCACCGCCTTAAAATACTGGCGGATGCCGAAATGCTCTAATATCCTCTCCACGTACACGGTGGGCTTGCTTGAGGCCACCGCCAGCCCAAACCCCTTGCCACTCAGAATCTGCAACATCCGGGCCACCCCCGGATAGATCTCATTTTCATAAATCCCCTTATCGTTAAATCGTTCCCGGTATTTCTCCACAGCCTCCATGGCCTGTTCCCCGTCCATCCCATAGAATTCCATAAAGCTTTCCTTAAGCGGCGGTCCGATAAAAGGCTCCAGCTTGTCCAAATCCGGTTCTTCGATGCCGAAACTGCGCAGCGCATACTGCACGCAGGTGGTGATTCCCATCTTGGGGTCCGTCAATGTCCCGTCCAGATCAAACAAAAAATATTTTTTCATCCGCTAAAAACTCCTCAGTTTTACGCTGTCATCGTCCTCTGTATTCTCGATCTCCGCGATCTTCACATCATACCCCACAGTGTCGTTTACCTGCACATGTACCACATCCCCCACTCTATGTCCCAGCAGAGCCTTGCCCAGGGGGGATTCATTGCTGATCAGTCCCTCCAGGGAATTGCCCCTGACCGTAGTGACGATCCGGTACTTCTCCACGCTGCCGTCGTCCAGCATCTCCACGGTCACCGTATTATTCATCCCCACCTCGTCCTCCGCGGACGTGTCGGAGATCACCTGGGCCGTGCGGATCATACGCTCCAGATACCGTATCCGGCTTTCGTTCTGGTTCTTGGCCTTCTTGGCCGCGTAATACTCAAAGTTCTCGCTGAGATCCCCGTGTGCCCGAGCCTCCTTCACATCCTCCAGCGCCTTGGGCCGCACCACCAGTTTCCGGTGCTCGATCTCCTCCTCCATCTTCCGTATATCACTCTGTGTCAGTTTATCGTACATATTTACCTCTTTCCTGCATATCAAGGGTTTCACCTGTGATATTGCGTCTGTCATTCTACTTCACCGCATAGATCACCGCCGCCGCCAAAATGATCTGAATGATCGCGAACCGGAACACCGTCTGGGTATTTGACCAACCCAAAACCTTGCGCACATGGTCATGCAGAGGCGTACGCACATGATTCAGAATATGGATCTTCAGAAAACGGATCAGGGAAACCTTCAAAAGTCCCAGCCCTCCGTCCAGGATCAGCACCAGAGCCACCGGGATATACAGGAAAGGACAGCCCGTTTTCAGGATAGCGATGCTGATAAACAGCCCCATGGCCCGGGAACCCGCGTCTCCCATCATCAGCCTGCTGGGCGTGGCGTTGTACCACAGATACCCCAGAATGCAGACCGCGAACAGCAGTATCATAAACGAAAAATCTCCCGCCAGATCTTTGATCTGGTCTATAAAATAGATGGTCATGATGGTGATGATCGTCAGCGTACCGGATAATCCGTCCACTCCGTCGGAGCAGTTGGTGACGTTCACGGAAGTCCAGACCAACACCACTGTCAGCAGAGCAAACACCACCGGCGGCATGGTAAATTTGATTCCGAACATGGCCAGTTCCACCACACTTGTGTTGTAATGTAAAAAGGTGATGGCCACCAGAGCCGCCACACAGAGGTCCAGAAAGCCTTTTTTGTATTCCCCCCACGGACTTTTCGAGGCATCGTCCAAAAAACCCGTCATCATACAGACGATGATGAGTACCAGATAGATGGCGTTCTCCGTGCGATAGGGAACAAAAAGCACCGCCGCCACCACAAAGGCCAGCACAAAAATGATGCCTGCCCCTCTGGGCTTTCCCGCCGAAAGCTTGCCGTCATGGGCAAAATCCCGCCCCGCGTCTTTGGGAAGATACGCACTCAATCTGGATATGGCGATGATGGTAGTCAGAAACGCGAACAATATCCCGGCAAAAGCGGCAAACGAGGCATATCCCTCCGGTATCAGTGTATGTATCATAATATCCCCTTCCCTGTGTACTGCGGGCTTTACCCGCGATATTGCGACTTTGGCATCAAACGCACGCCGCCAGACGCTAATATTATATAGTATAGCCTATTTTTCCATATAATAAAAGAGCCAACTTGAAAATGTCGGCTCCCTTACATCGCCTTTTTTCATGCCTGGTCTACTAACATCTACATACATAACGGCAGTTGACATAGTAGCTGCCGCATACCCGTGACGCCGTGTGACCGCGTCAATGGGTTTGGGATGTCAGCAGCCATAACCGTCACCTCTGATCCCGGCGTTTGTGCATGCTCTTCTGCGCATACATCAGATCATCCGCCTTTTTCAGAAAATAATCCAGGGTATGGCTGCGGGCATAGTCCGTATAGGAACCGATGCTGGCGTTGATCGCATATTCTTTTTCAGATGTTTCATTATATTCACAAATACCCCGGTTGATGCAGCCCACAATCTCTCTTGCGCGCATATCGGTGTCTTTGCCCATAAAGGCGATCAGAAACTCATCTCCCCCTATCCTGGCCGCAAACTCCTGTTTCAGACTGTTCTGGATGATACCGCCCAGACTGTGCAGGGCCTCGTCGCCCTCCGCATGCCCATATGTATCGTTGATCTGTTTCAGTCCGTCCATATCCAGAGAGATAATGGACAGTTTCTGATCCCCTGCTTTCTCAAGCAGCTGGTTCACTTTGAGATAAAAACCGTTGCGGTTATACAATCCTGTAAGCAGATCCTCCATATACATCTTCATCAGCTGTTTCTGGGAGCGCAACAACTCCATAAGATGCCTGAAACTGGCAAGAAACGCTGAGTACCCCACAAACCAGAAACTGTTAATATCCAGAGTGATCGCCGTGTACCCAATACTCTTACCCTGTAAATGGACTGTGGTGATCAGCAGAAAATCATGGTTTTCCAGCTGATCGTACAGACCGGGAACCACTTCCCCAAACCTCATATCCTCCCAACAGGATATCTCGGCCCTGCCGTATTCCACCCTCGACTCCTCCAGGTTGTGATAGCGAAGTACTTTCATCACCCCGGTGTAGTCCTCCCCCGGCTCTTCCTCCTGCTGGGTGCCGAAGTCTATAATCTCTCTATCCAGAAAGCCGTCGTTGGCGCAGAACCAGAAATCACTGTAGCACAGAGGACCCATGTTTCCCGGTACCATCTGCAAAGCCTCCTCCAGTTGTTTCACCATGCCAATATTCACCACCAGCTGATTGAGATCCCCCTGATACTTCAACAGCTGGTGCAGCTGCCGTTTTAAAATGACCATTTCCGAGGAAACACTCTCCGTTTCCCCCGCGCCGCACCCACAGGAATGCCCCAGCTGCATCTCATTGTAAACGGGAATACTTTGCTGTTGCATAGTCTCGGGACAGCCCTCATCCACAATTTGGAAGATCGTACCGATCAACTGCTTGAAGTTGAAGGCTCCGGTGGTCAGTCTGGGACGGTAATAGCGCTCAAGCTCCAGACCGTCAAAACCGCTGACCGCAATATCCTCCGGTATCCTGTAACCACGCTCCTTCAGAAAAGTCCCCACCTCCATGGCCATGGAATCGTTGGCGCAGATGATCGCCTCGGGGAACTCCAGTCCCCCCTCTATGTCCCGGAACATCTGCTCCATGGCCCTACGGCAGGGCTCCTCCCAAAAATAACCGTAATAAATCCGGCACTGTTCCCGGGGTACACCTACCCCCTGCATCACATCCAGATATGCCCGCTCTCTCTCTTGGGAAAAGCTGTTATCAGGCATACCGCTCATATAGTATACACGGCGGTATCCGTGAAACAGTATCATATGTTCCACAATTTCCCGAAAACAGTTGCCGTAGGCCATGGCCAGATTGATACAGCCGGAAAAGCTTTTATCCACAGTGATCACCGGCACTCCCGCCTCATGGGCACGTTCAACCATATCAAGCTGCTCCTCGTCCATCTTAAAGGACTCGGACATCAGCACGATGGCATCAAACCGCTCTACGCTCACCGCGGAAAATATTTTCTGCTCCCCTGCATCATTGATATCATTAAAATAAAAGTCCGTCAATGTGGAGAAAAATATTACCTTGCAGCTGTGCCGGGAGCACTCTTCCACCACCTGATTCATAACGCGCTGCTCTTCATCCTTATAGAAATTGGCGAAAATAAACGCGATCACTTTATATGTTTTACCGTCAGAATACTTACTACCCATGCGTACTCCCCTCTGTTGTCAACTATCAGTCCGTCATACAAAGGTATTGCTCATACACAGTATAGCAGATTTCAAAACAGATGGATATAGCAGAAATTCCTATTTTTTGCCGCATATTTTTATACACTTTTAGTACCAAAGTCCCAGTATCTTTTATGGGATTAATCAGGGCTGCTCTGCGCGCCATGTGCGAATTGCAGCGCTTCCAGGTCGTAATTGCTACCGGGCAGGAAGATCAGTTCCACAGTTCCTTTACCCGTCAACGGCTCTATGGAAAAGGTCTGCGGATCGCGCATTCCCGTGCCGGGCACCTCCAGCACTCCTGACGTCATCTCCCCGCTCTGGCGGGTAAAATGTATATGGATGGTATTTCCGGGCAGGGGAGAACATCCCCACAATGTCACCCGGTCCGCGCCCTCCGGCCCGAAATCCATGTTCTCATATACAACTGTCACATTGTTGCCGATACCGGTGATGGCACGGCTCTCCACCCTGTAACTGTCACCGTATACGCGACTGCACTCCGCGCCCCAGAGTTTGCCGTATGCCTTCTCAAAACGTGTAAAAGTAAATCCCTTGATATGCACTTTTCGGCTGTGCAGCCGGAAGGCAACAGTGGCCAATCCTGTCAGCCTGCAGGGCAGTTTCCAGGTCTCTTCCTGATATACATTCCACTGGGAAGGTTTCTGATAGACGGCGTTTAACAACAACCTGCTGCCCTCTGCCCCCGGTTCTCCCTGCCAGATCTCCATCTCATGGGGATCGCTGCTGAGTGCAAATATGGGTATGGTGATCTCGTCGGAACCATACTCTCCAAAATCCAGATCCCGGTAGATCGCGCCGCTTACGCCTTCTCTGGCTGTGGCGATACCCTTTTCATTGCCGTTGGTAATCTCACCTATGGTCGCACTGAACAATCCGGCGCTGATAAAGTCATAAGGGTTTAAAAACGCCTGGCCCAGACCCCGGGCAGTAAACTCCATCTGTGAGATGATACGCACCGGATCTTTCCCGGACTGACAGCGCACATAGAATTCCCCGTCCCCCATGGCCGTTACTCTCGCATGGCATTCGTCCACTGTCTCCACTTTGGCGTAGCTCACAGGAATACCGTTCTGATTCACCGCCTTCCACTCCAAAGCCCGGTCTGTGGCAGCCGCCGGACATATCCGGGCCTCTATGACAATGCTCGGCCGGTCAGCATCCAAAATATTGCCCTTCGGTGAAAGCAGTTCCACCTTGCGGACCGGAACAATATCCGGTACAATACCGCCGTGTTCCAGATCCTCATCCGTCCGGGCCGGCCGTCTGCTCACGTCCTCCAGCACACTGGTGCCGGGCCGCTGGGACGCAGGTATCACTGATATTTCCAGATTGGCAGGTTCCAGATTCTGTCCCTCCACTGTAATCTTGATGCTTGCGCCATCTGTCGGTGGTATTGCGGCAGGCTCTTTATCGGCAGCCGCCCGAAACGGCTTAGATGCCACCACAGCCAGCAGCTTTCCGTTGAACAGTTTCCGCACGCAGCCCTTATACGAATCATAATCCGTACTGTCTCCGTTGTCCATGCCCAGCAGCCGCCCGGCCCCCTCCAGAGACAATGTGATATAGTTCATGGCATTTTCCACCGGATATCCGTCTTCGTCCACTGTACTGATGGTCAGAAAACACAAATCCTCCCCATCCCCGGCGATCATCTTTTTGTCCGTCTCCACCACCAGACGGCGGGACTCCCCAAACGAATGTCTGGACTGTCTGGCAATCTCCCTCCCCTCTGTGTCATAGGCAACGGCGGTGATCTCCCCAGGCTCATAGGGTACCTGCCAGTCCCCCTGAAGCTGTCTGCCATGAGCATGGTCAATCCGCCGCCTGCCCTGGGACCGCCCGTTTACAAACAGCTCCACACTCTCTCCGTTGGTGCAGGCCCGCACGTCTATCAACTGTCCCGGATTCCAGTCCCAATAGGGGTAGAGATGTACCATGGGACGCTCCGCCGCCGAAGTCCACTGCGCCTGAAACAGATAGTAAGCGTCCTTGGGGAAACCTGCCGTGTCCACATAGCCGAAATAGGAATTCTTGGTGTGATAGGGCGTGGGCTCTCCGATATAGTCAAAACCCGTCCACAAAAACTGTCCGAAGGCAAACTCCGCATCCCGGTCATCGGCGATACATGCCTCCACACTGCGGGCCCCCCAGCTGGTGCTGGAGTTCCCCAGCGCCGAACACTGCCCATCCTCGTCCGCCAGCACAGACTGCCTCAGCGGAAAGCGGTACACCCCCCGGCTCTGTACCACGGAGGCTGTCTCGCTGCCGTATATAATCCAGTCAGGATGCTCCCGGTGATGTAATGCATAATATTTTTCCCCGTAATTGTACCCGGCCACCTTTACGATGTCCGCGCAGTTCTGAGCTCCCTCCCAGGGCATATAGTTGGACCCTATGGTGATCAGGGCATTTCCCTTCGGATCATGGCAGCGCACATAGTTCACAAGCCTGCGGGTAATCTCCTCGCCGTGAGGGTCCGCATGGGTGTCATAGATCTCGTTGCCTATGGACCACAAAAACAGGCTGGGATGGTTGCGGTCCCTGCGTATCCAGGAACGTACATCCCGCTCCGCCCACTCCTTGAAAAAGCGGCCGTAGTCATAGGGCGTCTTACACCTCTCCCACATATCAAAAGCCTCTGACAGTACCAGGATGCCCATCTCATCCGCCAGCTCCATCACTTCCTCCGCAGGCATATTATGGCTGGTGCGCAGCGCATTGACTCCCATCTCTTTCAGTATCCGGAACTTCCGGGCCATGGCCTCCCTGTGGAAAGCCGCCCCCAGACAGCCTAAGTCGTGGTGTTCGCAGACGCCATGGATTTTCACATATCTGCCGTTTAAGAAGAACCCCCTGTCCGGGGTGAACTCCATACGGCGCAAACCAAGGGTGATCTCCTGATAGTCCATTCGGACCAGGCCGGAGAGTGCAATCCCGTACAGTTCCACCCGCAGCCGGTAACACACCGGATGCTCCAGGTCCCACTCTTCCAGCCCAGTGACCAATGTCTTCAATCCAAAGCAGCTCTGACCGTCCCCTCGGGTAAACCGCTCTCCCCAGCCCAAGTTCCGCACTTCCTTCTCTTTATGCCAGAGACTGTAGCAGCACCGGGTATTTTTACTGACGTCTCCCGCGCATTCCGTCTCGATCTCCAGCCAATAGCCCTCCCCCTGCCTCCACTTGGTATGCGCATATGTGCCGTCAAGAGGAAGATACACCGCAGGACATACCTTAAGCCATATATTGCGGTATATCCCCGCTCCGGAATACCATCGGCTGTTAGGACTTTGGTGGCGCACCTGCATCAACAGCTCATTTTCCCCGGGCTGCAAATACTCGGTGATATCATGTTCAAAGGCGGAATAGCCGTATTTCCAGTCCCCTACCCTGTGTCCGTTGACGTAGAGAGTGCTATCCATATAAACGCCGTCAAAGCGCAGTATCACCCGCTGCCCGGGCGGGCAGCACAACCACCCGTCCCTTATACTACCCGTATTTTCCATACGGTTTACAAAAATAGGCTTACGGTACCAGCCCGTGCTGTCTTCATATAAATCGCGGGGGTTGTAGATCAGCCAGTCATGGGGGATATCCACCGGGGCAAACTGCTCCTCCCGTCCCCGAATGTCCGGCAGTTCCGTGCCCAGCTCCGTTTTCAGAAAACACCAATTGTCGTTAAACAGATATCTGTCAGCTTTCATAGCCCTTTCTCCTTCCGGCAGCGCTCCCCCATTTGTCCTCGAGCATGCGCTTTAACTAATTTTCCATACAATTAGAGCTGCCGTATGATCCATCGATCAGACGGCAGCCCGCTTTATCTGCTTATTTATATATTACGTTTGCCGCCCTATGCAAGTTTAACGATGAAAGTAATACTTTCCTTGCCTGTCAAGGCTCTGGTGCGGGCATCCGGCTGGCCTAAGCCCACACTGACGGTAAAGTTTCTGCCTTCTACCAGTCTCTCGCCTTCCTCATTTACAACGGTAAACGCATCTGCGCCGACGGGTATAGTCACAGACGCTTCGCCGCCTGCCTCCACCCGGACTCTGGCAAAACCGCACAGCTTTGCCGCAGGAGTGGCATCCGGCGCGTCCTCGGCCCTGATATAGACCTGCACCACTTCGCCGGTGGCGACCTCTCCGCTGTTGGTCAGTTTCACATGCAGCTTAAACGCATCCTGGTCCTCCAAAGCGATCTCACTGCCTGTCACCGCCGGGCTGCCGGAGCAGCTCACCGCGGATACTTTCACATCCCCGTAAGTCAGACCGTAGCCAAAGGGGTACAGCGGCTCTGACTCTATGTAACGGTAGGTTCTGCCCTTCATGGAATAGTCTTCAAAGTCAGGCAGCTCCGCCGTGTCTCTGTAGAAGGTCACCGGCAGCTTGCCGGAGGGGGATATCTCGCCAAACAGCATCTGCGCCACTACCCTGCCGCCTCTGGCACCGGGATACCACAGCTGCATCACGGCGTCCGCCTGCTCCTGAGCGATACGCAGATCCATGGCGCTGCCGGTCATATTCAGTACCACCGTGGGCTTGCCCACTTTCAGCACCGCCTCCACCAGTTCTCTCTGAGGCGCGGGCAGCAGCAGATCCGTCTTGTCACCGGAGGCATAGCTGTTGCCGGTATCGCCCTCCTCACCTTCCAGAGTCTCATCCAGCCCCACGCACAGGATCACCACATCGCTGTTTTCCGCCACGCTGACAGCCTCCGTGATGCGGTCCTGCTTTTGTCCCAGTCCCTCAATGCGGTCCTTGAACAGATGGCAGCCCTCGGAGTAGTAGACACGCACGTCCTCGCCCACCGCGTCCTGAATGCCCTCCAGCACCGTGATATACCGTGAGGACGTCCCGTGATAATTGCCCACCAGAGCCGCGCGGCTGTTTGCATTGGGCCCCACCACGCCGATCGTCTTAAGCTGCTGCTTTTTCAAAGGCAAAATACCGTTGTTCTTGAGCAGCACAACTCCCTCCTGGGTTGCTCTGTCCGCCAGAGCAAGATGCTCCCGGCACTCTATCTTGTCATAACCGATCTTGTCGTATTCCGTCTCGTCAAACAGTCCCAGCAGGAATCTGGTGGTAAACAGTCTCTCCGCTGCCTGGGTGATGTCTTCCTCTGTCACCAGACCGTCCTGATACGCCTTCATCATATGCAGATATGTATTGCCGCAGTTCACATCGCAGCCGGTCTTAAGCGCCATGGCCGCCGACTCCTCCGCAGTGTCCGTTACCATATGATGTTCGTGGAAATCCCGGATGGCCCAACAGTCGGATACATAGTGGCCCTCAAATCCCCACTCACCCCGCAGAATATCCTGCATCAGAGTCTTGCTGCCACAGCAGGGTTCTCCGTTGGTGCGGTTGTAGGCTCCCATAACGGCCTCCACACCGGCCTCCTTGACCAGCTTTTCAAAGGCGGGCAGATAGGTCTCACGCATATCCTTTTTGGACGCTTTGGCATCGAACTGATGGCGCACCGCCTCGGGTCCGGAATGTACGGCAAAATGCTTGGCGCAGGCGGCCGCCTGCATCACGTCGCCGTCTCCCTGCAGACCTTCCACAAAAGCCTTGCCCAGCTCCCCGGTCAAGTAGGGGTCCTCCCCATAGGTCTCATGCCCTCTGCCCCATCTGGGATCGCGGAATATATTCACATTGGGAGACCAGAATGTCAATCCCTTGTAGATGTCCCGATCCTCCTGGGCGCTGTAAGCATTGTACTTGGCCCTGCCCTCCACGCCGATCACACGGCCCACCTGTTCCATCAGCTCTGTGTCAAAAGCCGCCGCCATGCCGATGGCTTGAGGGAAACCGGTTGCCACACCCGCCCTGGCAACGCCGTGCAGTCCCTCGTTCCACCAGTTGTACGCGGGAACATTCAACCGGGGAATGGCAGGCGCGTCAAACTTAAGCTGTGACGCTTTCTCCTCCAGAGTCATCTGACTCACCAGCTCCTGTGCTCTTTTTCTTGCGCTCGCTCTGTCTCTCAAGATTATTTCCTCCGTCTTTCTTCCACACGGACGGCACCGGATGTGACCTGCGCCGCTGTGTATCGCTTAGCTTAATGTGTAGTGTAACAGAAAACCTGCTTTTTTTCTTACTATATTATGCTATTTTTTAACCAGATATTGCGGGGTTGTCCCCCGTGTTCCGCCT
>CAJTMX010000035.1 GCA_910577235.1 uncultured Acetatifactor sp.
GAATACGACCTGATATTGCTCTGCGAGTTTTGGGGCTGGGAGGGAGCATGCGGGAACTCAAATAAGGGAGGGAAAAGATATGAGTGATAAATCAAACGCGCTGGGCAGGACCGATATCTATGACGCCAGGAGCCTGGGAACGCCCAAGGTGATGATCCTAGGCTTGCAACACATGTTTGCCATGTTTGGCTCCACGGTACTGGTGCCCATGCTGACGGGATTGGATGTGTCCACCACACTGCTGTTCGCAGGACTGGGCACACTGTTGTTTCACCTGTTGACCAAGGGAAAGGTTCCCGCTTTTTTGGGATCGTCTTTCGCCTTTCTGGGAGGCTATATGGCGATAGCGCCCATGCTGGACAAGCCTAATAAAGAATTGCTTCCCTACGCGTGTTTTGGCGTAGCCTGCGCAGGGCTGCTCTATCTGGTACTGGCACTGCTGATCAAGCTTTTTGGCACAGGCAGGGTGATGAAATTCTTCCCTCCCATTGTCACTGGCCCGATCATCATTGCCATCGGTCTGACGCTGTCCCCCTCTGCCATAAACAACTGCAGCAGCGACTGGCTGATCGCTCTCACGGCGATCCTGCTGGTTATCGTCTGTAATATATGGGGGAAGGGTATGGTTAAGATTGTCCCCATCATCATCGGTGTGCTGGGCTCTTATCTGCTGGCCGCAGCGCTGGGAGGCAGATTTGATTTTATCCCTATTAAGAAGATAGATTTTTCCCCCATATGGGAGGCGGCATGGGTAGGCCTACCCATACACTGGAATGACACGGTATTTTCTCTGCTGGATAAGGGGGATGCGGAGCTGCTGATCACATCCCTGATCACCATCATGCCCATCGCTTTGGCGACTATGGTGGAACATATCGGAGATATATCCGCAATCTCTTCCACCGTGGGCAAGAATTATATCAAGGACCCCGGCCTGCACCGTACTTTGCTGGGGGATGGCCTGGCCACCGTCCTGGCGTCTCTGTTCGGCGCGCCGGCCAATACCACTTATGGGGAAAATACCGGCGTGTTGTCCCTGACCAGAGTGTTTGATCCTCTTGTGATCCGGCTGGCTGCCTGCTTTGCCATACTGTTTTCCTTCTGTCCCAAGTTCGCGGCGGTGATCGGCTGTATGCCCACTGCCACGGTGGGCGGCGTATCCCTGGTGCTGTATGGTATGATCTCCGCTGTGGGTGTGCGCAACATTGTGGAGACGAAGGTGGATTTCAGTAAGACCCGCAATGTGCTGATCGCGGCCATGATCCTGGTGCTGTCCATCGGTATCGCGTACAGCAATGCCGGAGCCATTGTCTTTACCGTACGCGGTGTGACGATCCAGCTGTCCGGTCTGGCGGTGGGCGCTCTGGTGGGTATCTTTATGAATGCCGTTCTTCCGGGCAAGGATTATACCTTTGACGAGGAGGCCCCCTCCGAGACAGGTGTGGATTTCTCGGTGAGAAATAAGGAAAAGTAGGCTTGGGTGGCCATATAACAGCATATGATATTACAGAATGGAGGATACCGGAAAGGCATCCTCCGTTTTAGAACCCGGATGTATATTTACAGGAGGAATGAAATGATCATTGATATGCACTGCGATACCATCAGCGAAATATGTCACAGGCGTATGGAAAAGGGAGGGGAGTGCCGGCTGCGGGATAATACCCTCCATATAGACGCGCGGCGGCTGAAAGAGAGCGGCTATCTGCTCCAGTGTTTTGCCCTGTTCGTAAGTCTGGGGAGCTGCGGAGCCATCCGGGAACGGCAGGGACAACAGCCCGGGCGACAGCCGGATAAGGCCTGGGAGGAGGTACAAAAACTGTACCGGGCCTATTGCCGGGAACTGGAAGACTGTAAGGATCTGCTGCAATCTGTGACAAATGTCGGAGATTTGGAGCAGTGCCGTCAGACAGAAAAGGTGGGGGCGCTGCTTACCGTGGAAGAGGGAGGAGTCTGCGGGGGGAGCCTTGCGCGTCTGGAGGAGTTACACGCTATGGGGGTGCGTATGCTGACCCTGACCTGGAATTATCCCAATGAACTGGGCCACCCCAATATCAACGCTTTGCGTCCCGGGCAGTATGGATCACTGTTTCAGGCGGATACGGAGCACGGTCTGACAGAGAAGGGCCGGGCATTTGTGAGCCGTATGGAGGAATTGGGTATGCTGGTGGATGTGTCCCATCTGTCGGACCGGGGATTCTGGGATGTGGTCGAGACATGCAGCCGGCCTTTCGTGGCCAGCCATTCCAATGCCCGTGCTATATGCCCCTGTGTGCGTAATCTGACGGATGAGATGATCCGCGCCCTGGCGGAGCGGGGCGGTGTGACCGGACTGAACTTCTGCGCGGATTTCCTGCGGACTGTGCCGGAGGGGGAGAAAAATTCCGGCAGGCTGGAAGACGCGGTTGCCCACGTCCTGCATATTCTCCGGGTGGGCGGCGAGGAATGTCTGGGACTTGGCTCGGATTTTGACGGCATTGATACCAACCAGTCCCTGCCCGGTGCCCAGTCCATGGGAAGGCTGTGGGAGGCGCTGAGAGACGGGGGACTTACCGAGAGGCAGCTGGATAAGATATTTTACGGGAACGTGCTGCGGGTGTTGGGGGAAGCGCTGTAGATGCGGCTGGGGAGACATCTTGTGTCACACGGAGAAATCAGCTATAATGGAATCGGTACATTTTGCGCGGTTGCCCGTCCGGGCAGCCGGGCTTACACATGTAACAGAGAAGGAGGGGCAATTAGATGGCTGGGGAAACGAATATAATAGTGTATGGTCTGGAGTGGGACGACGAGGACTTCGATGTGGAAAAATGCCGTATATCCGCGGAGTCGGGCTATGCGCTGGCTCAGGATATGATGGGAAACTGCTGCAAATGGGGAGTACATATGCCCAAGGATTATGCCGCCGCCGTGGCATGGTTTGAGAAGTCGGCGGCGCAGGGAAACGCTGCTGCGCAGCGCAGTCTGGGCTACTGTTACGATATGGGGCAGGGGGTCCCCCAGAACTGGGAGAAGGCCGTATATTGGTACATAAAAGGCGCGGAGGGGGGCGATGCGGACGCCCAGCAGAACCTGGCCATCTGTTATGAGCACGGACAGGGCGTACCCAGGGACGCCGCAAAGGCCGTACAGTGGTATGAGACTGCGGCCCGGCAGGGCCATCAGTGCGCCCAGTACTGTCTGGGCAACTGTTATGCCCACGGGGTAGGAGTGGAGCAGGACTACGGGAAAGCGCGGGAGTGGTATGAAATGTCCGCCGCTCAGGGAGACGCGGACGGGCTGTGCGCCCTGGGCAGCTGTTACTATTACGGGGAGGGTGTTCCCCAGGATTACACCCGGGCGGTGGAATATTTTAAGGAGTCTGCCTGGAAAAAATCTTCCAATGCCATAACGAATCTGGGCAGCTGCTACTATTACGGTAACGGCGTGGACCAGGACTATACCATCGCTGCCGCATACTATGAGGAAGCAGCTAAAATGGGTAACATACAGGCCATGTACCACACGGGATTTTGCTATAGTCACGGGATGGGCGTGGAACAGAGCTATGGGAAAGCAATAGAATGGTATAAAAAGGCGGCTTTGAAAAACTACAAGGACGCACAGTATAATCTGGGTATCTACTACCGGGACGGTCAGGGGGTGGAGCAGGACTATGGACAGGCACTGGAGTGGTTTGAGAAAGCGGCCTGTCAGGGGGACGCGTATGCCCAGCTTGCCATATCCAATATGTATGACAAAGGAGAGGGCGTGAAACAGGACAGTGTCCAGGCCCTGCAGTGGTGTGAGAAGGCAGCCAGCCAGGGTTTGGACGCGGCGCAGTACAACATGGGCGTCAACTATGAACAGGGGATTGGCGTGGCGCAGGATTACAAGAAGGCGGCGCTGTGGTATGAGAGGGCGGCCCGGCAGGGTAATCCTCAGGCCCAGTACAATCTGTCCATACTCTATGACCAGGGCAACGGTGTGGAACAGGACAGCGTTCAGGCGGCCGAGTGGTGCGCCCGGGCCGCGGAGCAGGGATATGCTCTTGCCCAGCATAATCTGGGGTATTACTATGAGAATGGCTGTGGCGTGGAACAGGATGAGGAGAAAGCGGCGCAGTGGTATGAGAAGGCGGCCCGGCAGGGTCATGCGCTGGCCCAGTTTGCCTTGGCTGTCTGCTATGAGCAGGGGCAGGGAGTGGAACGGGATGATGTCCAAGTGGCTCTGTGGTACGGTAAAGCGGCCCGGCAGGGTCATGCCGCGGCTCAGTATGGCCTGGGTTATTGCTACGCCCAAGGAAAAGGGGTGGAACAGGATCAGGCCGAGGCGGCCAAGTGGTATCTGGAGGCGGCTTGTCAGGGGGACGCGGATGCCCAGTTCACCTTGGCGGAATGCTATTACAGCGGGCAGGGAGTGGAACAGGACGATACCGAAGCGGTCAGGTGGTATACGGAGGCTGCGTGGCAGGGCGATGCCGCGGCGCAGTATTGCCTGGGAGTCTGTTACCGCCGCGGAATCGGCGTGGAGATAGACGACGTCCAGGCAGTAAAATGGTATACAAAAGCGGCCCGGCAGGGCAACGCCAACGCGCAGTTCAGCTTGGGGTATTGCCTGGAAAAAGGAGAGGGCACAGAGCAAGACGAAGAAGAGGCCGTGAAATGGTACAGGAAAGCCGCCGCCCAGGGGCATGTGGACGCCCAGTTCAATCTGGGAGTCTGTTATAAAAACGGGCGGGGTGTGGATCTGGACTACGGGCAGGCCGTGAAGTGGTATGGCAAAGCGGCGGCCCAGGGCGATCCCAATGCCCAGTATATGATGGGAGTCATGTATCTCAAGGCGCTGGGGGTATCCCAGGATGTGCCGGAGGCGGTGGAATGGTTTACCCAAGCGGCCCGGCAGGGCAATGAAAAGGCCCAGGATGTTCTGCGCAGGCTTGGATATTAGGCTATTGGCGGCATGCCTCCAACAGAGCCTGCACATCGGCAAAGGCATAGGCGGGTTTATATTGGGTGCGGGCCACCTCCCCGGGGGTGGCCTCTCCCGTGTAGACAACACAGGTGTCCACTCCGGCGTTTAAGCCGCAGGCGATGTCCGTGTAGAGACGGTCCCCCACCACCAGGGTCTGTTCATCGGTAAAGCCGCTGTCCTGCTGACAGAGCGTCACCACCTCGGGATTGGGTTTTCCCAGGTAGAGTGGGGTTTTGCCTGTGGAGGCGGTGAGCATCTGACAGATAGAGCCGCAGTCCGGGATAAACCCAAAATCTATGGGGCAGCACAGGTCCGGGTTGGTGCCGTAAAAGGGGATATCCGTGGTGGACAGAAGGCGGCAGGCATGTACCAGCTTTTGATAGCAAAGCTCGCTGTCATAGGCCACTACCGCGCAGCCCACATTTTCTCCCGGTTCCTCCGTCACACGCAGGCCGTTCCTGCGCAGTTCGGCGATATAGGAGGCCGTGCCCAGCACGTAGATCTCATCCCGGGAATGATGTTTCAGCAGGTGACGCAGGGTCATATACCCGGAGGTGACGAACTGATTCCCGCCTGTCTCCAGGCCGAAAACCTCCCGGAACTTTTTGACATAATCGCCGCCGCTCATGGTGGAGTTGTTGGTGATAAAGTAAGCGCTGCCGCCTATGGACCCGATATAGTCCAACAGACGGCGGGTACCGTCATACAGAGTATTTCCCACGGCGATGGTGCCGTCGATGTCAAACAGAAACAATCTTTTATCTGATAGAGGCGTCATAGGATCTTCCTTTTCCTGTTATATTTTTTTCACTTTCAAAGTATGGCAGAACTGTAACACAAAAAGTTCGCCATTGCAAGAGAATACTTGCAAGAATGTTCTATAGATGCTACACTTGAAGAGCGGTTTATACATAGAACTATTTGGGTATAGAATAGTCTGTACATAGAATAGTCTGTACATTAAACAGTCTGCGAAATAACGGTCCGCATATAAAGTATAAGGAGTATTTGCAATGAAATTTACCTGTTTTGCTAGGCCGTCCAAGTTCTGGACTCGGCTGGCTATGATGTGTGTCGGAGTGACGGTTCAGGGCTTTGGCCTGTCTCTGCTGATACGGCTGGCGCTGGGCACGGACCCCTGTTCCTGTCTGACTCAGGGGGTGATCCTCTATGTGCCCATCAGCTTTGGGACAGCCCAGTTGCTTTGCCATCTGGTGACTTTTGTATTTGTGCTGCGCTTTGATATGAGCTATATCGGGTTCGGCACCATAGGCAATATGGTATTTTTGGGATACATATCGGATTTTTTTGGCTGGGTATGGGACAGTGTGCTGCCCGAGGGATTCTTTGCGGCCACGGCGGTGCGCTGGGGACTGCTGATACCTGTGCTGATCGTGTTCATCCTGGGTGCGTCCACCTATATGACGGCGGGGCTGGGCTCCTCTCCCTATGATGCCATGCCCTTTATCATCTCCCATAGATGTAAAAAAATCCCTTTTAAGGTGATCCGTATGATCTGGGATATCTCCTTTATGGCGGCGGGCTTTGCGCTGGGGGGAGATGTGGGCATCGTAACATTGGGCGTGGCCTTCTTCCTGGGGCCTGTGATCGCGTTCATGCAGAAAAAGCTGGCGGTGTTGTTAAAATAGTACAGTGGATAAGGTGTAATGGCATTAGACATATATAGACAATTGCGAAACTCTTTGAAACAAGTGACGGGACTGGTCAATATATACAAAAACGGGCTCCGATGCGGTGGCAAGTCGCCCTTATTTTGTATATATTGCCCACTCCCTGCTCCACAAAAGGGAGTTTCGCAATTACCTATAGAGAAAGAGGAGCGATATGGAGGAGAGAAAATATAAATCATCGGTTCTGATCAAACGGTTTATGCCCTATTATAAACCCCATGTGAAAGTACTTTGTCTGGATCTGTTCTGCGCGGCTTTGACGACAATCTGCGAGATCGTGCTGCCGCTGATCATCCGGCATATCACGGATCAGGCCATAGAGGATCTGGCATTGCTGACAGTCCGCGCTGTGGGTGGGCTGGGCCTTTTGTATCTGGTGCTGCGGCTCATAGACGCCGCGGCCTATTACTATATGGCCTACACCGGACATGTGATGGGGGTGGACATAGAGACGGACATGCGGCGGGACGCTTACGGGCATCTGCAGAAACTGTCCAATACCTACTACAACAATACCAAGGTGGGGCAGATCATGGGGCGCATCACCAACGATCTGTTCGATGTGACGGAGTTTGCCCACCACTGTCCCGAGGAGTTTTTTATCGCCGGGATCAAGGGGATAGCCTCCTTTGTCATCCTGTGTACCGTCAATGTGCCGCTGACTCTGATCATTTTCTGTGTTATCCCGGTGATGGTGGTGGTGTGCAGCAAGATCAATTTCCGGCTGCGGGCGCTGTTTCGCCAGCAGAGGCAGCAGGTGGGAGAACTGAACGCCAGGATCGAGGATAGCCTGCTGGGCCAGAAGGTGGTGAAGGCCTTTGCCAATGAGCAGGTGGAAAATGAAAAATTTGAACAGGACAACCGGAGATTTTACCGGATCAAAAAGCGCAGCTACCGATACATGGGGCTATTCCAGTGTTCCACACGGCTGTTTGACGGTCTGATGTATCTGGTGACCATCGTGGCGGGAGGCCTGTTTGTGATACAGGGAGATATCCGTCCCAGCGACCTGGTGGCCTATGTGATGTATGTTTCCACATTCATCGCCACAGTGCGGCGCATCATAGAATTCGCGGAACAGTTCCAGCGGGGAATGACAGGGATCGAGCGTTTTCTGGAGATCATGGATGCGGATATCGAGATATTTGACGAGCCGGGAGCGGTGGAACTGACGGACGCCAGAGGCGACATCGTGTTTGAGAACGTGAGTTTTGAGTATCCCGACGATCATAATCAGGTATTCCGCAATCTGAACCTGCGCATCAGGCCAGGTGAAAAAGTGGCGTTGGTGGGACCCTCCGGCGGAGGTAAGACCACGCTGTGCAATCTGATCCCCAGATTTTATGACGTGACCGGAGGAGAGATCTATCTGGACGGTAAAAATATAAAAGAGTTGACGCTGAAGAGCCTGCGGCGCAGCATCGGCGTAGTGCAGCAGGAGGTATATCTGTTCTCCGGCACGGTCTATGAAAATATCGTATATGGCAGGATGGATGCCACCCGCCAGGAGGTGGAGGATGCCGCCCGCCGGGCAGGGGCGCATGAGTTTATCATGGGACTGAAAGACGGCTACGATACTTATATCGGGGAGCGCGGGGTGAAACTGTCCGGCGGACAGAAACAGAGGATCAGTATAGCCCGGATGTTTTTGAAGGACGCGCCGATCATTATTTTGGACGAAGCCACCTCGGCGCTGGACAATGAGAGCGAGTATGAAGTGGCCAGATCCCTGGCGGCTCTGTCCCAGGGACGTACCACGCTCACGGTGGCGCACCGCCTGTCTACGATCAGGGGCAGCGACCGTATTCTGGTGCTGACGGAGGAAGGGATCGTGGAGGAGGGTACCCACGAGCAGCTCATGGCCCAGGCGGGAATCTACCGGCATCTGTATCAGATGGCCAATGAAATGAAATAAAATAGTATTCATTGACAGAAAATGAACGAAATGGTAAACTAAATATATTATAAAAGTTTAAAACCATGGGAGATAAGAAAAATATGGGTAAAGCAAAAGATAAGTTGACAGACAGGCAGCAGGGCCGGGCAACTGCGGCAAACGGAGTCTCCAAACGCAGAATATCCCCCAACAGTATGATGGTTAAGATGATAGGAGCCTTTGTGATACTGATCATCATGATCTTTCTGGTGGGAACAGTGTCCTATTCGGTGGCGAAGAAAGTTGTCAGCGAGGAAGTGAAGGTATCTATGGCGGAGACGGTATCTGCCAAGGGAAGTTATCTGGAGCTTGGATTACAGCAGGTGGACAATCAGATGCTGGAGATCATCTCTATGGAAGAGTGCGGCGCATATTATCTCAATCCCAATCTGGATGTGTCTTCGCTGACCAAGGAGCAGACCAACGCAAAGGGAGAGGTGGCCTCCAAGATTCGGAGTATGCAGAGTATTTCCGATTTTGTCTATCATGTGTACCTGATAAGCGATATCGCAACCGGTGTGTCTACCACACCCGCCACTATGGGAATGTCGTTGTACGGGGATTTTGTGGCATCGGAGGAAGGGCGGCAAATCGACGGTGCGGAGGAGAAATGGGGCTATCTGGGTGCCCATCCCTTTCTGGAACAGGTGGTCTATGACAAGGATAACAAATTTAACAGTTCTGATTATGCCGTCAGCCTGTGGCGCAAAGTCAACATGAAGACCAATATGATTCTGATCGTGGATATCGATAAGAATACGGTCTATGACGCTTTATCGGAATTAAATAACGGCGATGGCAGTTATGCCGCATTTGTTGCGCCGGGCGGAAGAGAGACTGTGTTCTGTGGCGGCGACTCGGGGGCTGCGATGCAGGAAACAGAGATTCCCGTTTTCAGCCAGATGGAGGCCTATCAGAACGCTGTCTCGGCTCAGGCGGCGGACGGATATATGGATGTGCGTTTTCAGGGACAGGCGTATGTGTTTGCCTATTCCCGGATCGGCTCTACGGGAGCCATGTTGATCACTTTGGTACCCACCAGCCAGTTTCTGGGAAATACTGGCAGTATACAGGCCATTACATATCTCATGGTGTTGATCGCTCTGGCCATTGCCATTATCATGTGCGTATTTTTGTCGGGAACTCTGAATAAGGGCGTAACACAGATCACCAGGCCGCTTGACAGGGTGTCCAAGGGTGACTTTACCGTGGAAGTGACACTCAGGAGAAAAGATGAGTTTGGACAGATTGCCCGTAGCCTGTCTCATATGATTGCCAGCATGAAATCCCTGATCAGAGAAGTGCAGGGGGTGGTGGTGACCGTGCAGCAGACTTCCGGACAGGTGGGGGACAGCACACAGCAGTTGATGGAGTCCAGCGATGAGATACTGGGAGCCATTGAGGAGATCGACCGGGGAGTATCTCTGCAGGCGGAGGATGCCCAGGAATGCGTGGTGCAGATTAATTCCCTGTCGGATCAGATTCGCACGGTTTATGAATATTCTGATGAGATCAGCAGAATATCGGAGGATGCCAATGCGACAATCGCAGAGGGAATGGAAGTTATACAGGATCTTAGCTCCAAATCCAAGGCGACGGCAGATATCACCGGCGCGATCAGGCAGGATATATTGTCTCTGAACGATCAGACTCAGTCCATCGGCAATTTTGCGGGAGTGATAGATGAGATCGCATCCCAGACCAATCTGCTGTCCTTGAATGCCTCCATCGAGGCTGCCAGGGCGGGCGATGCGGGAAGAGGATTTGCGGTGGTGGCTGAGGAGATACGGATACTGGCCGATCAGTCCCTGAACGCCGCGCAGCAGATCGGCGGCATCGTGCGGCAGATTCAGTCGCAGACAGATCAGATGGTGGACGCGGTGCATCAGGCCGGCGAGATCGTTGCCTCACAGAACGATTCTCTGGGTAAGACGCAGGATGCCTTTAACAAGGTGAATGAGCGGGTGAAGATGATGGCGGATAACTTGTCCCAGATGACGGCGGGGATGGCTCAGATCGAAGAATCCAAGAAGGGAGCCGTAAGCGCCATCACCAATATCTCGGCGGTCTCGGAGCAGACCAGCGCCAATTCCGTGCAGGTGGACGGTATCGCCAAGCGTCAGAAGGAATATGTTGAAACGCTGAAGGCCACAGTGGAACAGTTGGAAGAGAAGGCAAAGCAGATGGAAGAGGCAGTGAGCCAGCTCAAAGCGGATTAGCGTGAAATTGCAGCGAGGGGGATTTAAAATGAAAAACGGGCATTTTAAGGAGCCTTTAGTGCACAGATTGTTTGCAATCATGTGCGGGATTCTGTTTGCATATTTCTTTCTGATACGTACGGGAACTATAAGGTCGGGATACCACTTTTTGGATGATCACGAATTAATACGGATCGAATATTGGCTGGAACACGGCTCCGATCTATGGGAACTGGTATGGAATTTTGCCGGTAATCTGTCTTCGCGCTATCGTCCGCTTTACTGGGTGGAACGGGTAATTGGAACCGCTATATTGGGAAGTGATCTGTACATTTGGAATGTCTATAAGGCAGTCATGGGAGTTCTGACTTTCTATATGCTATATATGACCGGTTATTATTTACGTCAAAAGTGGTATATTAATACTCTGTTTGCCGCTGTGATCATGATAGGCCCCCAGATAACGCCCTGGTATAGAAGCGCCAATCAGGAAAATACAGGACTGTTTTTATGCGCAATCGTATTATATTTGATAGCCAGACAGCATAACCGGCAGAAATACAGGCATTTGGCATACAATCTGTCAATAGCGGCATCAGTTCTCCTGTGTAGTTTGGAAAAGGAAAGTTTTGTATTGATGATACCTGCTTTTGGAGCGATAAAGTATTGGCTGGAATATACTGAGCGGCAGATTCATGATCAGGACAGTACCAAGAGTCTGTGGCTGGAATGTCTGAAAAGCGGAGGGGTAACCTATGGACTTCTGGCAGCAGGTTTTCTCTTTAATCTGTATATATTGTTGTTCAGGGTAGGACTAGACAAGGTAAGTTATGCGGGATTTCATGAGGGGACACCTCTGCGGGAGTATTATGTGGGTATAACAAATACTCTGAAAATATATCTGGTTAACTATGTTTGGGTA
Organism: uncultured Acetatifactor sp.; assembly: GCA_910577235.1. Taxonomy (GTDB): domain Bacteria; phylum Bacillota; class Clostridia; order Lachnospirales; family Lachnospiraceae; genus Acetatifactor. The sequence goes on from CAJTMX010000035.1 coordinate 11,701, forward strand.
GCTGTTATTCTGACGTTGATATTGGTCGTATGCTGTCAGGTAATAGATAAGCACAGAATCCGGTGTTATGTTGGATTCGGCGTTATTTCCGGTTATATTATGTGTACGCAGCTGCTTGCGCATGCCAAGAGTATGATGTGGGAGAGGTATATCATTCCTTTTATTATAGGCTATGCTCTCTTTTATGTTTTTGCAGGGTATCATATGCTGGCGGCAGACGTGCTGCGGCGCAGAGTATATGCCGGCGTGTTGGCGGCGCTGGTCCTTTTGGGTGCGCTGGATGCCGGTGCGAGAGCGCGGGACTATACAAGAGATGGGGAATTGATCCAGGGATATTTGGACTATATCGTGCAGAACACGACGGAAGAAGACCATATTATTGGCGCGTACGTTGATGAAGAGCTGAATCTGGCAGTAGCCAGTTGGCTGGAAACACATGGACGCAGAAAAATGTACTCTTACAATTGGAATACCGGAGAACTGCGGGATAATGTTCAGCTGGGAGAACCAAATACTGACTCTGTGGACTGGGGGGCGGAGGTAGTGGTGTGTTACAGCATCGATGCCGATAGAATCGAGGATATGATGGGGCTGTCTGATTCGGATACTTTTTTGCGGAACCAATATGGTAAATATGCGGTTATTATCAGGCAGTGACGCTGTTTAGGTATTTTTATACTTTCAGTATAATGACAGATTTGGTAAAGTGTGCTATAGTATAAACAGTTTAAAGGAAAAGCAGCCGGACGTATATCCGGCAGGAAAGGAAAAAGCCATGTTACGCAGAGATTTCCAGCAAAAATATAGCAAACTTGAATGTTTTAAGGCGCTGAAAATATATCAGAGCTTTTCTTTGCTATGCTTTTACAGGATAGGGCGAAAACCGAAACCGATACGATGCCAGGCCGGATGAGAATTAACGGAGGGCAGGGCAGAACGGATGCATGGATGTAACGACCGCTTATCTTGTAAGGAGATAAGCGGTTTTTTGTATGGACAGTATTGTATTTTCCTCAAACTGCATTGGGAGGTGACAGGGATGAGACAGATGCCAGCCATCGACATGGTGGCAACGGGACAGAATATTGCGAGGCTGAGGGACGCTCAGGGAATGACGGTGAGAGAGTTGCAGGAGATCTTCGGATTTGCCACTCCTCAAGCCATATACAAGTGGCAGCACGGTACTGCGCTGCCCACAGTGGACAATCTGCTGGTACTGGCGGCAATATTTGAAGTCCATATAGAGGATATCCTGGCGGTACGCCAGGTGCAGACGGCAGTCGGTGCCTAGACAGGCTGGTCTGTACATAAAACGGCCCAGGCAGTTTTCACCGTGGGAACGGAAACTGCCTGGGCATAGACAGCCGTAGTTCAATGGCAGAATGGCAGACTTTTAATCTGTAAGATGAGGGTTCAAATCCCTCCGGCTGTAGTAAGCGGCAACTATCGCCTGGACGGATCAGTTCTTCCGGGACCTGGCGGTGATGATCCAGGGGGCGGGATCGGACTTGAAAGTGTTATTGCTGCCCAGCTTGGAAACGGACACCTGTATGGTATCCACATCCTCCAGTCCCAGAGCGTTCAAGGTGGCGGGCAGGCTTGCGGCGGTCTTGAAATCCAACGTGTAAATCACCACATTGATGTTGGGATTGACGCCGGTCAGGTAAGTAAGTTCCTGATCCGTGCTGGCGGAGGCCACCAAAAATACAAGGGAGGGCACAGGGCAGTCCCTCATACTTTCGCCGTCCACATGGTCGATGATCGTTACGTTGTGGAGGTCAAAATGAGCCACATTGTCCTCCAGTGTGGCCCGGTCGGCCTGACTGTATTCCACGGCGATGACGGAGCCTTCCGCGGCGATCAGGGCGGCCTCGATGGCGATGCTCTCACCTCCGATGACTACCAGATCGTCCTGGGGGTCCACCGCCATCTTGTTCAGTATGATGGCCCGGATCTCGCTGCCCACATACTGTATGGAACCCCTCTGCAACAATTCGTTGCTCAGGCCGATCTTGGCGGTGTTGCGGGCATTGGGGTTGAGGATCAGCATTCCGGCGGAGGCGTTGATCCCTCTGTCGATCATATCTTTGATCTGTTTGTGAAGGATCGGCCCGCTGGGGTCGGAACCCTCATTGTACCAGACCTCACACTCTCCCAGCCCCGCGTTCCACAGCCGGTAAAAGATATCGCCTATCCCCGCGTTGGTAAAGATCAGTGTGGTCTTATGCGCCTCCACCGTGGGGATCACGTTCTTATTCTTTTTCGTGATATCGATGATCTTCACATGTTCCAGGTCAATGGCAGTGTTCTGAGAATAATACTGCAGCCAGGATAAGATCACGTCATTGGTAAAAATCTGTTTTTCCATTTGGTATTTCCCCCTTGTCATTATGCGTTTGGCTGACCGGACAATTTCTCTCTGTCCTCTTACGGATATTGTACCACCGCCTGATGTGTTTGCGCAAACATTTCTTTTCTCATCGGACGGTCCAATGGTTGCCTTTTTTGTAAAAGTGGGATACAATAAAAATATAGCAAGAGACGGGAGGGCTTTATGGAGAGAAAATACGCGCTGCTAATAGACGCTGAGAATACCAGTTCCAAATATGTGGACGTGATCATCAGCGAGTTAAAAAAATACGGAATTATCACTTATCAGAGGATGTACGGGGACTTTACCAACCCGGATCTGTCCAGCTGGAACAAGAAGGCTCTGAAATATGCCATCGTGCCCATACAGCAGTCCCGGTATTCCACAGCCAAGAACGCGGCGGATATCATGCTGGTCATTGATGCCATGGATATCCTGTACAAGGGCAGTATAGACGGTTTCTGCATCGTGACCTCGGACAGTGATTTCACCCGTCTGGTGAGCCGTCTGCGCGAGGAGGGCAAATCCGTGATCGGCATGGGCAAGAGCGATGCCTCCAAGACCTTTATCGCCGTCTGTGACGAGTATAAATTCCTGGATAAGATCGTGGATGACGAGTCCAAAGGGGACAGGCCCGGGGCGGAGAAAGATTCCATCACTCCCATCGGAGAGATCAAATCCGCCATCAACAATCTGCTGCAGGAGTGTGAAAACAACGGGGAGTCGGCCAACCTGGGCATGGTTAAGAGCAACCTTCAAAGACTATACCCGGATTTTGACGAGCGCAACTACGGCTACAGCTCCATGATGAAATTTATCACCGAGGCCACCAGATTTAAGATCGTCAAACAGGGTACCACGATCCTGGTGGTGAGGGGCGGTCAGGGCGTGCCTGTGAATATGGAGACCAATGTGCAGCAGTTTATCATTCGCAGGGCGGAGCAGCACATCAAGCTGGAGATTCTGGGGCAGCAGCTCCACGAGCACTTTCCGAACTTTAAGTGCAAGGACTACGGATACGCCCGTCTGTCCCGCTATGTGAGCAGCATCGAGGGAGTACAGATCGACGGCAACAATATCGTGTCCCGGCAGAATTGAGCGGGGGTTCGCGGCCGCGATGCAGATATAAGCTCTGAAAAGTAGATAAAAAGTTGATATTTCCGCCTTATACTGTTATGCTGAGTGAGGTGCCGCAGGACTTGCCGGTTGGCGCGGACCCGGGGAAGTATAACAGGAAAGGCGGATTTTTTATGTATAAGATACTCATTGTGGACGATGAGCCGGACGTGGTAAGCCTAATAAAAGATTATTTCGAGTTAAACGGCTATGTAACGCTGACGGCCTGCAGCGGGGAAAAAGCCATGGAGCTGGCGCTTAAGCAGCCGGATCTGATCCTGCTGGATATCAATATGCCCCATATGGACGGTCTGGCGGTGTGCCGCCGGATACGGGACTATGTGTCCTGTCCCATCCTGTTTCTCACGGCCAGGGTGGAGGACAGCGACAAGATACAGGGCTTTGCGGCGGGAGGGGACGACTATATCCAGAAGCCCTTTTCCATGGAAGAGCTGGGAGCCAGGGTGGCGGCCCATATCCGCCGTGAGCACAGGTGCAAGGCGGATGCCAACGTGCGGTTCTGGGGGAGGATGGTCATAGACTATACCGCCAGGACGGTGGCGGTGGAAGGGCCTGTGATCCCCTTTGCCAAAAAGGAATACGAGATCATTGAACTGCTGTCATTGAATCCGGGCCAGGTATTTGACAAGGAGAGAATCTATGAGAAACTCTGGGGCTATGACGCCGAGGGGGACAGCAGCGTGGTGGCGGAGCACGTGCGCCGGATACGGGCCAAGCTCAAGGAGTACGGCGAGGAATATCATCTGGAGACGGTATGGGGGATGGGATACAGATGGAAGAAATGAGAGAGACAGGTGAGACAACGCAGTCTTTTTGTGTCAAAGGGCAAAGGGGGAGAGAGGCCGGAAAGGCGGGGGCGCACCGTCCCCGGCGCCGCCGGAAAAGGGGCAGATCCCTGCGGCATTCTCTGTATTATTGCATCCCCCTCTGCGTGATTTTTGCTTATATAGGGATCATGGCCATCGGACATGGCACGAATTACCTGCAGGAATGGTATATGTTGAACTTTATGGAGACGGAAAATGCCCGAATATGGGAGGACGGGTATGAGTTTATTATAAGTCCGAATGGCGATATATATCGCAGCTATGTGGGGAAAGAAATGCCGGCACCGATTTATGCCGAAGGCCATCGGGATTTGCCGCAGCGAATAGTCTATTGGTTGATCAGTTATGGACAGGTCGTACTGGTCCCACTGTGGATTCTGGCATGTGTGGGCCTGACGGTGTGGATCTTTTATAAGAGAGAGATAGAAAAGCCTCTCCGGGTGCTGCGGGAGGCCTCGGAGAGGATTGCGGACAACTGTCTGGATTTTGAGATGGAGCCGGTTAAGGACAATGAACTGGGACAGCTGCGGAACGGCTTTGAAAAGATGCGGGCGGCGCTGTACGAGAACAACCGCGCCACCTGGCAGCAGTTGGAGGAGAGAAAGAGGCTGAATGCGGCTTTTGCCCATGATATGCGCACGCCCATTACAGTGCTCAAGGGTTATGGGGAGATGTTGGAGCGATATGTGCCGGAGGGCAGAATATCCAGGGAGAAACTTCTGGAGATACTGGGTATGATGAACGGGCAGATACGCAGGCTGGAGAGCTATACCCAGAAGATGAGCAGCATCCGGAAACTGGAAGACCTGGAGCCGGAGACAGCGCCGGTCTCGGCGGCGGATCTGGGGGGAAAGCTAAAGAATATCTGTGCGATACTGGGACAGAGCCGGATAGATATCTCCTTTTCTTTTGAGGGAGAAGGGACCCTGCGTCTGGACGAGGCGCTGGTACTGGAGGTGTGCGAAAATCTGGTGTCAAACGCAGTCCGCTATGCTGTGAAGAATATGCAGGTGACTGTGCGGGTGACGGAGGAGGAGCGGGAAACTTCCGGGGAGAATCCGGAGCGCTGCCTGGAGATCACCGTGGAGGATGACGGCTCTGGCTTTAGCCCGGAAGACCTGCGGCATGGGGTGGAGCCTTTTTACCGGGGAGAAGGGCAGATGGAGCAGTCTCACTTCGGACTGGGATTATATATCTGCCGCCTGATCTGCGCCAAGTGCGGCGGCAGTCTGACGCTGTCCAACGGGATATGCGGCGGGCGGGTGACGGCCCGGTTTAAGCTTGGCTGTGAAGAGAACCCATGATCCTATCGCGCGAACGGGAATGGCTTAGGACAGGCTGAACAGGCGGCAAAAAAACAGGATGGTATTGACGCCATCCTGTTTTTATCGGTTATTGTATGCCGGGAGTGACAACGGGTTTGCCATCCTGATCCACCAAAACAGTCAACCCCGTGCCTGATTGCCGGCTATGGGAAGCCAGCAGGTAATTTACGCCGGTTTCCGTATCAACGATGACCTTTTTCACACCAATGACATCCTGGGAGTAGACTTCCACAAAACGATCTTTCGCCATACGCTCACCTCCTTTTGACTATCCAAACATATCACATAAACGAGGCCGCGTGGGATTTATTTCCTGAATGAACAATAAAATTTCCTAAATGGACGGGAGGAAACTTCACAGGGCCCCTCCCGTTTTCCGGCGCAGTTTCACTTTCCCGGCTCGGGAGAGCATACACTCATGGCCGCCGGCCCACAGCCTGTTGTGTTTCAAATCTATGGTATCGATTTTGTCTGCCGCTACCAGATAGGCCCGGTGTGTGCGGATAAAACGATCCCCCAACTGCATATCCAACTCATTGAGACTGCCTAAAAAGTCAATCCGGCTGTTGGATGTGTAGAGAAAGACATGGTGTGGAGCGGGAGCGGTTTCAAAAAAGAGGATGTCGTTCAGAGGGACATGGCGTATCATATCTCCCGTCCGCAGGGTGAATGTCTCCGAGGGGGCCTGGCGCTCCGCCAGCAGACGCGCGTGTATCTCCTCCAGGCACTGTGACGCTGACGGCCCGATCGGTTCCGGTCCCTTAACGATATAGTCAAACGCCTCCAGATGATATTGAAATGTGCGCCAGGCCAAATCACCATAGCCGGTTATGTAAACAAGTATACCGTGAGGGTCCCGCCGCCGAAGTTCGCACCCCAGCCGGAAACCGTCCCACTGCTCATCCTTCAGGTCCACATCCAGAAAGTAGATGCCCCGTTTTCCGTTCTCTGCCGCATCCAGCAGGCCCTGCGCATGGGCAGCGCTGCACAGGATCTTCATATCGTAGTTTTCTACAAGAATCTTCTGCTCCAAGGCGGTCCGTATCTGGCATCGGACATTGTCATCATCGTCGCATAGATAAATTCCGATCATAATTTTTTCCTCACTGTCAACTCCTGGACAAACACGCCGCTCTCCCAACCGGTACAGGAGGAGGCGTTGGGATGGTTTTCCAGAATATGCTGATAGCCGGGCAGACCCAATCCCCGGCCCGCTCCCTTGGTGGACCAGCCATCGTCCCACATTTTTTCCGGTTCAATGATATTGGCGTAGGGATTGGATATATGGACAAATACCTGTCCGTCCTGAGCCAGCAGCACGATCTCCGTCCAGGGCCGCTCCACATCCTGCGCGGCCTCCATTGCGTTGTCTATCAGAATCCCCAGGCAGCGGACAAAATCCCATACATCCATATCCACAGCTGTTACGGGATAAAGCGCCTCCAGGCGGCATTCGATCCCCTTCTCCTGCATGGCGGTGAGCTTGGTTAGCAGGAGACTTCTGACTTCCGGGATCTGCAAATTTCCGATCTGAACAGACGCCCGGATCTTTTCTCCGATCCGCAGGTCAAACCCGGTGTCCAGCTCGGCCAGGGTACGGCGCAGACCATCCGGTTCCCCTGCCTGTTGGGCCAAGCCTGCAAGAAGGTTTTTGTAGTCGTGTCGGAAGGCCCGCACTTCACGGCGGATCATTTCCAGATCTTGCTCGTAGAGCCTTTGCTGGGCGACCACATCCTGCCATGCCTGCATCTTCCGGGTGATATCAATGCGCTGGGCCAGGTAGACCATCAGTGCCGCGATCAAGACTACCGTCACCACCATCAGCAGGTAGTATAACAACAGGTATTCGGGCCGGACCCCGTTTGCCAGACCGTAGAACATCTCCATGACGGTTTCCAGAGAAAGCAGAAGCAGAGCCGTTCGCCAGGGTGCGGATTCGCTGTCCAGCAGCAGGCGAAAATACTTGCCGAACCGCAGTTTATACAGCAGCAGGGCGGTGGCAATGCAGGTGCCCAGATGTAGTCCGAGAGCCAAAGTAAAATGTGTATATTCGTGGGACAAAACTACCCAGAACAGTATCCCGGACAGGGCGGTGGCAGTTACCTGAAAGATGCCGGCCATACAGGAGGCGGCAAGGGCCCGCCAAAATCCCAGTTGCCATGCCCACCTTACCCAAAAGGTATACATGATAAGAGTTGAGAAGGAGATAATGAAATAGTGTAACGTATCCAACTCCGGGACGGTATACAGTATGGTGGAAAGCAGAACGGCAAGGAGTGAGGACAGCAGTAGCGGAGGTAGTTTTTTCAGCCGTTTCCACACCATCCGCTCATCGGTTACGGCTAACAGGTAGGCCGTCATTGACAGATGCCCTGCCAAGGTGTCAATAAATTCATACATAAAATCGCTTAACGGTGTCATGACATCATAAATCTCTTTCTGTGTAATTTCTGTTTCTCGACTGTATTATTATAGCATTGGCTGTTTTTGTCTGCAAGAATAGAACCAAACGGAAGGCGCAACTCTATTAGGAAAAAATTCTGATAATCCTGCCCAGAGTAGATAAAAAGTTGATAGATGTGAGGTAGGCTGACGGTGTGGAGCGATCTACACCATATTTTTGACAGGAGGACGACAGATCATGAATCAAGAAGATAACTGTATCATTATCAGCCATGTGGATAAGTACTATGGCAAAAAGCAGGCGCTGAAAGACGTGAACCTGACCATCGGGCAGGGCATGTTCGGTCTGCTGGGGAGAAACGGTGCGGGCAAGACCACATTGATGAAAACGCTGGCCACACTACATGAGAAACAGGCGGGGGAGATATCCGTGTGCGGTATTCCCATCAGCCGGGCCAAGGAGATCCGGGGGATCACCGGCTATCTGCCCCAGGATTTTTCCATGTATCCCAATATGACGGTCTATGAGTGTTTGGACTATCTGGGTATGCTGTCGGGTATGTCCAAGGCTCTGCGGCAAAAGCGGATACCCATGCTGCTGAAACGGGTGAATCTCACAAAAAAGAGGAGGAGCCGGGTAAAAAGCCTGTCCGGCGGCATGAAACGCAGGCTGGGTATCGCCCAGGCGCTGCTCCATGATCCCAAAGTGCTGATCGTGGATGAGCCCACGGCGGGATTGGACCCGGAGGAAAGGATACGTTTTCGCAATCTGCTCTGTGAGGTGGCCGAGGAGCGCATCGTGATCCTGTCTACCCACATCGTGGGTGATATAGAGGCCACCTGCGAAAATATCGCCATATTGAATGAAGGAGAGCTGTTGTGGAGCGGAACGGTGACGCAGCTTTTGGAGAATGCCAGAGGTAAGGTGTATACGGCGGAGATTCCGGCGAGTATGTTGCCCCAGGTGAAACACGACTATATCGTCACGGGTATGCTGCGGAGCGAACAAACGGTGACGGTGCGTTTACTGGCAGACGGGCAGCCGGGAGGCGGTTCTGCCAGCGCAACCTCCGGTGAGTCTTCCGAAATTCGGGGGCAGGGGGAGATCCCTGCCGGCGCCAGAGAGGCCATGCCGAACTGTGAGGATGCCTATATGTACTGCCTGCATCAGCATGGCTGCGAGATTGTGGGAGGTGATATCTGATGCTGTTTATTAAGGAATGTAAAAAAGTGATCTGTTCCATGACTTTCGTTTTGTTTGTGGTTACTGTAGTCGCGATGTATACGACACAGTACAGCAACGGATTGAGAACCGTCGCCGAGCCTAAGCCGGGTCAAGGGAATTACGGCCAGATCATACGGGAGGACCCGCAGCTCATCATGCCTGCGGCGGTGGAAAGTCTGCTGGGCGAATACCTGTCCGGCAGCTATGCGGCCTATCCCATCGGACTGTATAAGAATGTCCGATTGAAAGAGAGTAAGAGGCTGGAGATGCGTTCTGTCTTGGAAGAACTTACGGGGCTCTCAGGGGAGGAGATAGACGGTTTCAACGACTTTTCCGAGGCGGGATTTTTCGGTGAGGGACTGGACGAGGACGGCAATCCGGTGATGTTCTATCAGGAGAAAGTACTCCCCGAATACAGTCTGCCGGTTAGTCTGACTTACGGGCGTTTCTGTGAGCTGATGGGGAAGGCGGACGATCTGATCGGCGGTGGCAGCAGTTACGCGGTGGGGACGCTTGCCAGCTATTTTGGATTAGCGCCCATGACTTATGAGGAGGCGCTGGCGGAGTATGAGGCCATGATGGCTCCGGGAGAGCTGGGCAGGGCCTATCTGCGGCTGCACTGCGATTACATGGGGATCGATCTGGCGGTAATGCCTGTGTTTGTGGCGGCGGCCTTGTGGCAGCTCGATCGGAGAGCGCGTATGCAGTCTCTGATCTATACCCGAAAAAGCTCCACGGCCCGGATCGTGGGAACCCGCTACCTGGCGCTGGTGTGCTGCATGAGCGTTCCGGTGCTGCTGACTTTGCTCTATACGGTATGCAAGGTGGGAGGCATGTACCCTCAGATGAGTATCGACTGGGGCAGTGGGCTCGGCATGGCGCTTTTGTGGCTGCTGCCGGATATTCTGGCGGTTTCGGCTTTGGGGATATTGCTCACGGAGCTGTTTTCCCCGCTGCTGGCTATCTTCTTACAGTGTGTATGGTGGTTTATATCGCTGAACGCAACGGGACTGACGGGAGACGTGGGACGTTTCGGTCTGCAGATACGGCATAATTCTCTGCGCTATTCTGTGCTCTGGCAAAGCCAGGAAAAAAACTTTCTGTGCAACCGGCTGGCACTGACGGCTCTGGCGCTGCTCTGCCTGGGACTGACCGTATGGCTGTATGAACATAAGAGGAAGAGCGGTATGGCTTGGATGAACAGGCTGTTTTCCACGATGAAACGCGGAAATGCAGAAACGCGGAAAGAGGGTGAAAATTAATGGATGCGCATTTGAGAGCTGAGACTTTATGGGGTATTCTGAAGACAAATCTGCACAGGCAGTTTCCCCTGCCCGCATTGGCGGCAGTGGCGCTGATGGCATTGACGGGACTGGTCTTCAACTTAAATTCTCTGGAGGGTGATGCGGTGGCCCGGCCGCTGGAAATGCTGCTGGTCTGGGTGGGGCCGGCGCTGCTGGCCACGGTGTTTCTGCCGGAGCAGAACCCGGAGATACGGGATGTGGTGCGGGCGCGTCAGACAGGTTATCTGTGGGTGTGCCTGCTCAGGATACTGTATAGTGTTCTGGCGGTGGCTCTGCTGATCCTGGCCTTCACCGGGATCATGCGGGCGGGCGAGAGCCGGGTGCTGCCCTATCACATATGGGGCTGTATCTGCTCTACCATGCTGCTGGGGGCCCTGGGACTGGCAGTCTCCGGCGTCACCGGCAATGTGGCCGGAGGACTTATGGCATGTATGCTCTACTATCTGGCCAGCTATGGTATGGGGCGCAAGCTGGGAGTATTCAGTCTGTTTTCCATGTCAAAAGGCTCGATGCAGGGGAAAGGATGGCAGCTTCTGGCGGCGGCGGTGCTGGCGGCGGGCGCGCTGCTTGTCATGAGGCGCAGGCGGCAGATATAAGGAACGGCCCGGCCAGCAGGGGATTGTCCTCCCTGTGGGCAAGATAGTATCTATATTTTGCGCAATGCTTTTTCCGCCATCATAAAGTAGACGCAGATTCTGTACCCGGCGTAGCCGTACAGGTGATCCAAGCCCGAATAGGTATAACTCAGATATGCGTCCTTCATTCCCATATCCCGCAGGTGCCCGGTACCGATTGTGACCAGATTGACGGCAATATGCTTTCCGCGATACGCCGGTCGGACAGTCGTGCAGCCGATGCTGCCCAACCGGCTGTTGCCGTCCGGTTCTACAATCAGAGTTCCCACAGTCTCTTCGCCAAGGACAGCGATCAGGACTTTGGCGCTGCCGCTCTCGGCATACAGATTTTCATTCTGATAAAATCCGGTAAAGTCCGAGAAGGCATCGTCCGTACAGGCGCAGATCCCCGGCAGATCTGTAAGGGCAGCCCAGCGGTATGTGACGCCCTCTATGGTATCCCCCACACGGCAGCCGTTTTGGGCAAAACGCTCCAGAGGGAACCGCATGTCAAAACAATTGCAGTTCCATGTATGGGTATAGCCTCTTTTAGTGAAAAAATCGCTGGCTGTCTCATCCGGACCGGGGGACAATTCCTCGTTTTCCGCCGGGAAATAGCGTTTTGAAGTGGGGACACCCGGCATTATGTAGTCAAAACCGTTACCAATGACGACTCTTTCATATCCACCTTGCCGGATGATTTCTTCTGCCTCCGTTAACAGTCTCGATCCGATCCCCTGTTTCCGATATCCTGCGTCAACACATAACAGTAGTATGGTGTTTTGGTTCACAACGGATGCGCCCACCAATTTATTTTGATCATTTCTGTGTTCTATTATAGTGTTTTCTTCATTTTGTATAATGCGCATAACGGTTTCCCGGTCCCGCACGATAAAGGGTAAATTACTTTTATATAGTTCATAAAGTTCATGATGCAAAATATATGGCCTCCCTGCTGATGATTATGCTTTTCCTGCAAGTGACATGCCAAGATCTGACTATAAAGCATTTGGATCGCACCGGATGGAGAGACGCAAGGCAGGGAAAGCGTATTTGAGTATAGTATATTTGAAACTGATAGCAAATGCAAGCGGACAATAGCATGTATAGATGTCTGAACCATGGCGACCGTTCACACTGGATTTGCTGCCGCTGGCGCTTGTTGCCGTTATCAGGTATATTTTTCTGATAAAATAAAAGAAAATATGCGACCTACAAGGAGAATATCGATGAGACAGAAAATATTTTTAGTTGGGATGGCAGCGGTTTTCAGCGCAGCGTTGACAGGATGTCATGTGAAACATGCCTGGCAGGAGGCGGACTGCGCCAAACCGCAGACCTGCACTGTATGCGGAGAGACGGAAGGTGAGGCATTGGGGCACAGTTGGCAGCAGGCGGACTGCACCAAACCGCAAACCTGCACCGTATGCGGAGAGACGGAAGGTGAGGCATTGGGGCACAGCTGGCAGCAGGCGGACTGCACCAAACCGCAAACCTGCACCGTATGCGGAGAGACGGAAAGTGAGACATTGGGGCACAGTTGGCAGCAGGCGGATTGTGTCCGGCCCCAAACCTGCAGTGTCTGCGGAGAAACCCAGGGGGAGGCGACGGGGCATGACTGGCAGGAGGCTGATTATTTTAGCCCTCAGAAATGCGCGTTATGCGGGGAGACCCAGGGAGAGCCACGGCAGTCTTCCTTTGAGGCCCACGGGCTTTCTATCAATGCCCGGGTGGGGGAGACCTATGACTATGTCACCTGCTGTGCCACGGACAAGTCCCTGACTACTGTGGGAAAACTGACATTCTCAGATTACCGGATATTTGAGGACAGGCTTACGGAAGGATATGAGTGGCGCGCTGTACATATCAAAATTGAGTTCAGTGACGACAATGCCAAAAACTATGGTGTGGGGATACACTACAGCAACGAGAACTATTATGACACAGAGGCCTGGGACGAGGTCTATGATAGGAATGATAACAAAAAGTTATATACGGTCCGGTTCAACGGAAAAGATTATACGGAATGTAAAAGTATGTTCAGCGGTTCCGGCTTCGGTGAATGGGTGGATGGCGTCCAAACATGGGAAGGGGACGCGTTTGTAGTAGTACCCACCGGATATGACGGGATGGTGGTATGTTTCAGAAACGCCGGATTGGAGGGGAAAGTCGGGGACTACATCTACGATGTGGCGGATGAGGATACGATCTTTTTCCGGATGGGCAATGAGGAAGCCACGGTGATCCCTCCTGTGGGCGGGGCGGATACCGCTCCGGAGGAAGAGGATGTGTGGGACGGAGAGGACATGGATGCGTTGGTGAAGCTCCTGACGGAAAAATTTTCAACGCAGCTTCCCCAGGAGATTACGGATAAGCTTTTTGACCTTTCCTCTTCCGTTGCTCTTTACTCTCTTACAGATCATGTGGTATTGGATATAAAAGTGGGAAAGCCGGAATATATTCCCGATATGGCCGACAATATACATAATTATATTTTGGAAAATATAGGGGAGAACTTCTACAGCGCAGGCTCGATATTTATTAAGTATTTGGGTACGAAACCGGACGGGAGCGAGGATAATTCCAGCTGTGAGCGGTGGTCTTCCGATGATGGGATCAAGGGGGAATTTATATCCCTTCCGGACAAAATTACCATTGAAGACTGTACGGTGCAGCAGCTTTACGAACATTATGCGGACAAGCTGGGTCTTTTGGACGGGGAGCAGACCCTGGCGGCCATAAGAGAGGGGGTTACTCAAAACAGTCATATGCTGTTTTATAAGGACGATTCCGATCTGTGGGTGACGGAGGAGGAGGACGGCATCGTCGTGGTGGCCAGGACATATAAAGATTATCTAGTACCTGTCCTTGCGGAAAACATAACGGTGGTAGCCTGGGAAGTAGAAAAGAAATCCTTGCTGCCTATTGGCAAGATTCGGGTTTACTGCGCAGAGGACAGCCAAGACGGCGGGATAGACGCGGGAACCGAGGTCTTCTGGGAGACGACTGATCTGGAGACGGGAGTATTTAAGTCCGCACCGGACGATGTGTATGAGGAGCTTTACACCATAGAAGACCTGTATGAATATTACGAAGAGGATTTTGACCTGATGGACAGGGCTATGAACGGAGAGCGGGTCGATGGTGAGGATTGAGCGAGAGAGGTAAAAACATACCTATACAGGAATTGGGAGCCACATGCGTAAGCAGGTGGCTCCGCTATATTTGGCATATAAAGTCCACAGTCTCTGCCTGCGGGCTATCCGCAGACGTCTTTTACACCTCGAGGATACCGTTTTCAAATGCCTGGAATCCCGGATAGTTTTCCGCATCAATCATTCCGGTGTATACCGAGCGGTTGTGCTTATCGTTAAAAAGGAGAGGGATACGGGGAAGGACCCCTATGTTTCTGCCCAAGGACAGATCATTGGCCAGGATGACGGCTACTTCCGCGTCAAAACGGATCTGAGGACGCCAGTATTGGTATCGCTGCAGAAAATTTCTGGTAGGAATTTCCTTGCAGATACCTACCCATACGGCAACGGTTTTTTCCGGCATGGGGATCAGCATATAGTTTTTCCATCTCCAGTCCGCGGCCGCGCCTGCCGTCCTGCTCATCAATCTGCTAGTCAGCATCTGATTCGGGAAAGTAAAGTCATAGGTCTTTATGGACATCTGCGAGAGGGTATGGGGACTTGCCTGAGCCCCCGGCGCTCCGGCGGGGAATACAGGGACAAAGTAGGTGTGGGAGAAATTGCCGTTGGCAAGTCCACCATCGATATAGTCGATGTAATCCCCTATAAAATTCTGCGTCCCGCTTTGACGGTCGGTGCAGCGTCTCCACAAGGTATCCTGAGTATAGACTACCTGTTTGTCAAAGGCCATGAAATCCTGTCTGTGGAACATCAGAGCGGAATTGATCAGGAAGAGCTTTCCCGCGATGGTTTCCGACCGCAGTATCCCCAGACAGAGAACGGCGCAGGGATAGTCCCGCATCAGCGACTGCAGATCCCGACACAGGTTGTCAATTTCTCCCTGTGAGAAAAACTGTGTGCCCCTTTTCACAAAGGCCTCCTCCGGGTATGTGTAGATCTGCAATACCTGGGGCGTCCCCTCATTGCGCGCCAATGTCTGCGCGATCTCCTGTACGATCTCTCCAGTGTTCCCGTAGTCCGCCTGTTTTGCCTGCTGCCCGACATGAATGATCTTCATAATTTGCAACCTCCTGTACATTTTACATATTTTTGGCCCTGCGGCCTGTAAAGTCACAATAGGACGCGGAGAGCGCGGCGGACAAGAAGATTGGATGAATGACGTTCAGAAGGGGATAAAACAGTGGACGCTGTGACTGTGAGAGTATATAATACAGGCAGGTACAATTTGAGGTGTACCATGTCTTGAATCGGGAGGAGGCGTAGGCATACCATGGTCAGAAAACATTACCGCTTTACCGGGCAGGTGCAGGGCGTGGGATTCCGCTACCGGGCCAGACACGCCGCCGACGGTATGTGCATTACCGGCTGGGTGAAAAACCAGTGGGACGGCTCCGTGGAGATGGAGGTACAGGGCACGGAGGAGGCCATAAACCGGATGCTGGTGATGATCAACCGCAGCAATTATATTCACATTGATTCCATAGAGTGCAGAGAGATTCCGATGGAGGAGCATGAGACATCTTTTCATGTGCGGTAAAAATGACCGATCATCATATATCCGGATTGGCCGGCATCCTTACGCATGCCATAATCCCGGTCCATTCCCCGGCCGAATAATAATGCGATTAGGGTATAATGCTCAAAAGATCGGAGATATGGTTTCGGGAGCAGGCTGCCGCGAGGGGACGGCTTGACAGGGGCGAAAGGGCTGGCAAGAAAAACTTGCCAGCCCTATACTTTTTCTGGTATACTGTATTAATAGGATCAACACAGAAAACAGCGGCGGAGAGAAGAGACGATGGAACTTTGGGATATCTATGACGCGGATAAAAAACCCACCGGACGCACCATGCGGCGCAACGATTTTCGGCTGGAGGACGGCGAGTACCATTTGACGGTGCTGGGAGTGGTGGCCCGGCGGGACGGGCGCTTTCTGATCACCCGGCGAGTGGAAACCAAAGCCTGGGCGCCAGGCTGGTGGGAGGTATCGGGAGGCGCCGCCATGGCAGGTGAGGAATCTCTGGACGCGGTACGGCGGGAGGTACGGGAGGAGACCGGACTGGACGTGACGGATTGGGACGGCGGCTATCTGTTTACCTATCACCGGGAAAACCCCGGGGAAGGGGACAACTACTTTGTGGATGTATACCGTTTTATAGGCGATTTTTCTGAGGAAGAGCTATATCTCCAGCAGGCGGAGACGGACGGATACCGCCTGGCCACTGCCCAGGAGATCGAAGAGCTGGCCCGGCAGGGGATCTTCCTGCACTACGACAGTATCAGGGAGGCATTTTCCCTGTGAGAGATATAGTCCCAGACTGTTTTACCTGTGGGTGGGGCTAAAAGAGGAAAACTGTAAAATTGACTGGCAAATATAGATTGGTCTTTCTGCTGAAAAGGGCGCGGTATGCGTTCTGAAGCACGCAAAGGGGTGCGACGATGAATATAAAAGGATTCACATACGGGTTTCATGCGGTCAAGGGATTGTATGAGAGCGAGGAGGGCAGATTCAGCCAGGACGCATTGATGGATACGGGGATTACCTGGGTCTGTCTGGCGTTTCCTGTAAACCAGAAAACCTACTCGTCCACGGAGATACTGTTCGATTACCGGAAAAATGTGCCCGATCTGGAGCTGATCGGGACCATCGCCCGTTTTCATGAACGGGGCGTGAAGGTGTGTTTAAAACCCATGATCAACTCCGACGACGGCGTCTGGAGGGCGCTGATCGATTTTCCCGACGAGAACATGCTGGAGGAGGACACTTATTGGTCCCGATGGTTTGCCAGCTATCAGGCTTTTCTGACACATTATGCCCGGGTGGCGCAGTATACGGGCTGCGAGATGTTCTGCCTGGGCTGTGAGATGTTGGGGACGGAGCGCAAGGAGACATACTGGCGGCAGACCATCGCCATGGTCAGGGAGATATATCAGGGGCCTCTGGTATACAATACCAACCACGGCAAAGAGGAGGCGGCAAAATGGTACGACGCCCTGGACTATATCGGGACCTCCGCTTACTTCCCTGTGGAGAGCGCGCCCGGCGGGAGCTTGGGGGAGATGGAGGAAAACTGGCGGCGGATTGCAGGAAAACTGGAGTCGGTGAGTCGGCGTCTGGGCAAAAAGATCATTTTCATGGAGATCGGATGCCGTAGCGCCCGGGGCTGCGCCCAGATGCCATGGGATTTTGTCCATAAGGAATTTCCGGCCGACCAGGAGGAGCAGGCCAGGTTCTATGAGTCCTGTCTGTCGGTCATGAGCGGTCAGGATTGGTTTGAGGGAGTGTTCTGGTGGGACTGGGGAACCAATATCTATCATACCCGGGAAGAGGCCGGCACGGATACCGGTTTTAATATATATCTCAAAAAGGCGGAAGATGTTGTAAAAAAATGGTATCGGGAATAAAACGGGGGCAAATATAATGGAGGATAGGTTTTTTTACAAGGAAGAGATTTTCTTTGCCGATAAGAGCGACAGGGAATTGGGGCAGAATCAGGAAAAGATCATCGATAGTCTGCGCGGTAATCTGGCTGTGGGCGTAGTGGGCGGCTTTTTCGAGGAGGGTTATCCGGTTTATTTTATCAGCCAGTTTGCCCTGCACAATTTAGGCATGTCTTTCGAGGCGTTCATGGAGCGCACCGGCGGCAGATATCTTGACGCGGTTTACGAGGAAGACAGGCGGATCTTTGATACAGAG
This sequence comes from uncultured Acetatifactor sp., assembly GCA_910577235.1. Lineage (GTDB taxonomy): Bacteria > Bacillota > Clostridia > Lachnospirales > Lachnospiraceae > Acetatifactor. The sequence continues at coordinate 29,759 of CAJTMX010000035.1, forward strand.
TCCATGCAGGAGAGACTTGTCCGGGAGTACCGCATGACAAACGGGAACGGGGAACCTGTGTGGGTCAATGAGGTGCGCACTCTCTCCACCGCCAGGGACGGCAGGAAGATATGGGTCTGTTCTCTGCGGCTGATCGACGAGGATTACCGCAAACAGTGGCTGCATCAGGAAGCGTTCAGCCTGATGAAGGACGCGTATTACCGCATCAGTTTCGTGAATCTCAAGCAAAACCATATTGAAACGCTGAAACTGGAAGGTGTGGAGGAGCAGGCGGAATCCCTGCTGCGGGGAGACTACTGCAAGGTGCTGGAGCACTGTGCCGGGGGATATGTGGATGAGGAATTCAGAGAGAGATTTCTGAATATCCTGTCGCCGGAAAATCTGCGGACAGTGCTCAATACCTCCGGAGAACCCATTTATTTCACCTACAGAAGGCTGGTGCAGGGAAAGAGCATATGGGTGCGCTCAGAGGTGGTCCCCATGGCGGATTATTCGCCGGATAATCCTGTTGTCATGTGGTATCTGAAAAATATATCCGAGGAGAAAGCCCGGGAAAAGAACCTGTCCGACGCACTGCTGGTGGACAACGCCAGTCTGCGCAGATCTCTGAATAAGGAGGAGCAATACCGGCAGGCCATTATCTCCGAGGCGCTCTTTGTCTTCAACGTAAACGTGAGCCGCAATGTCATTGCCGAAGATTTCTACAAGATCGCAGGCGAGCAGCACACTCCTATCCTGCCGCTGGTGGGGATGTGTGCGCCCTGCAGCGCCGACGGTTTCTTTGGCAGATGGGCGCAGGAAAAGGTATCGGCGGAGGACAGGGAGAACTATGACAGATGTATCAATACCCGGTATCTGAAGGAGGCGTATGAGCGGGGAGAAACCGAGCTGGTGCTGGAATATGAGACACGGATTGACAGTGAGGAGCCTGTGATCCTGCGTCATACCATACTGATGATCTGTGACGGAATAAGCGGTGATATCGTGGCGATGAACAATCTGAAAGATATCACCGACCAGCGCAAAAAGGAGAGGGAGACCCGCAAGCTTCTGTTGGAAGCCTATGAGGCCGCAAACCGCGCCAGCAGCGCCAAGACGGATTTTCTCTCCCGGATGTCCCATGATATCCGCACTCCGATGAACGCCATCATCGGTATGACCGCCATCGCCGGGACCCATCTTCATGAGCCGGAAAAGCTGGCGGAATGTCTGGGGAAGATCACTTACGCAAGCAGACATCTTCTGGCCCTTATCAATGAAGTGTTGGATATGAGTAAGATTGAATCGGGAACTCTGTCGCTGAACGAGGAGGAATTCAATCTGTCCAATCTGATGGATAATCTGCTTAATATGGCGCGGCCCATGATCGAGGAAAAGCATCATGATCTGGAGGTCTGCATTCACGACCTGAAACATGAGAATGTGGTGGGCGACAGTATGCGGATTCAGCAGGCGTTTATGAATATAGTCAGCAACTCCGTGAAATACACGCCGCCCGGAGGAAAAATCCGTATCGAACTGATGGAGAGACCTTCCGGCCAGGTTAAGACCGGCTGCTATGAGTTTGTGTTTACGGACAACGGGATCGGCATGTCCCAGGAATTTTTGCGGCATCTCTTTGAACCCTTTGAGCGCGCCGAGGATGTGCGCACCAGCAAAGTGCAGGGCACGGGGCTGGGTATGCCAGTAGCCCGGAATATCATACGCATGATGGGCGGAGATATTCAGGTGGACAGTGAGTTGGAAAAGGGTTCCCGCTTTACGGTGCAGATACTGCTTAAGTACCAGGAGGAGGATGCGGTGTCTCTGTCGGAGCTGATCCGGCTGCCGGTATTGGTGGCGGACGACGATGAGATCGCCTGTCAGAGTACCTGCCTGATGCTGGATGAACTGGGACTGCACAGCGAGGGCGTGCTTTCCGGTGAGGAAGCCGTAGCCTGTGTGGAGAGAGCGCACGAACGGCAGGAGAACTATTTTGCCGCGATCCTGGACTGGAAGATGCCGGGAATGGACGGTATAGAGACGGCCAGAGAGATACGGCGCCGGGTGGGGCCGGATGTGCCCATCATTATACTGTCGGGCTACGACTGGTCGCAATGTGAAATGGAAGCCAGAGCGGCGGGAGTGGATGTGTTCATCACTAAACCGCTGTTTAAGAGCAGGCTGGCCACCGTCCTGCGGAGTCTGGTGGAGGAGCAGCAGCCTCAGGAAACGGAGGCGGAAGAGGACGGGCTGGAGCAGACGCTGGAAAAGACCCTGGAGCAGGATTTTACCGGCAAGAGAGTACTGCTTGTGGAAGATAATGAATTAAACAGAGAGATCGCCATGGAGATATTGGAGATGGTGGGTCTGGAAGTGGAGTCGGCGGAGAACGGCAGCATCGCTGTGGATATGGTTGCCGGAGCGGAGGCGGGATATTATAATCTGGTGCTGATGGATATTCAGATGCCGATAATGAACGGATACGAAGCCACCTGCGCCATTCGTGCCCTGAAACGCAAGGATGTCAAGTATATTCCCATCGTGGCGATGACAGCCAATGCCTTCGCGGAGGACATTCAGGCGGCAAAATCCGCCGGCATGAACGAACATATGGCGAAACCCATCGACATAAACCGACTGATGGAAGTATTGAACCGCTGGCTGTAGTACAATAAATGCCGGAGAATGACTAGGGGAAATGTATGAGTATCACGACAAATGTTAAGGATAAGCTCAGGAAACGGTATGACGCCGATTTCCTGAGTTTTCATGAGAACAGGATCAAGGACAACCGCAGCGCGGGCAACCGGGCCAGAGAGATGCGCGTATCTATTGAGGCCCGGTTGGATAACGGTAAGGCGCTCACTGCCAGTCCCAAGCGGCAGTGCGCGGCGCTGCTGGAGTTTTATCAAAGCCGCAACAATCCCGCGCAGCTGCGCAACATGGAAAAGACCCAGAGACAGATTATATCCATGGATCTGACCTATATCGACAGCTGCGCCCACAGCGAGCGATTTGCGCAGTATCTGCTGGAGCATACGGAGATCAATATGGTGGCCTCCGGTATCGGCGATCTGTACAATAAATATTTAAAGGCGTCGGAGAAAGAGCTGCGCAAGGCTATATTGGGTATGGTACAGACCGATGCCGAGGTGGAGTACACCCAGGCGCTGGCTATGGAAAGACGTTTTACCCTGCATATAGGCGGCACCAACAGCGGCAAGACCTATGAGTCCGTGGAAAGGCTGAAAAAGGCCAAGTGCGGCGTGTATGCGGGACCGCTGCGCCTGTTGGCCCTGGAGATCTATGATAAGCTGCGGGCCGCTGAGATTCCCTGCTCCATGATCACCGGCGAGGAGCAGCACATCGGCGAGGACAGCCGTGTGACGGCCTGCACGGCGGAGATGGTGGATCTGGATACGGAATATGATGTTGCCGTGATAGACGAGGCCCAGATGATCAGCGACCCCTTCAGGGGACACGCCTGGTCCCGCCTGGTCATGGGTATCAAGGCAAAAGAGGTTCATATCTGTATGGCTCCCGAGGCGGAGAATATCATCCGGCGTATCTTAAAGCGCTGTCACGCCAAGTACGATATAGTGCGCCATGAGAGGAACACGGAGCTGGTCTTTGAGGACAAGCCCTTTGATATTGACAATGACTTGATACGGGGGGATGCCCTGATCCTGTTTTCCAAGAGAATGGTGCTGGACGTGGCGGCCAGACTGGAGCTGCAGGGGGTAAAGGCCAGCGTGATCTACGGCAATCTGCCGCCCCAGATTCGCAAAAAGCAGTTTGAAATGTTTTTAAACGGAGAAAATGATGTGGTGGTAGCCACGGACGCTATCGGTCTGGGAGTCAATCTGCCCATCCGGCGTATCGTATTCATGGAGCACATAAAATTTGACGGCAAGGAGCGGCGTCCCTTAAATGAGTTTGAGGTGCGTCAGATCGCGGGCCGGGCCGGGCGCCGTGGCATGTATGATGTGGGCTATGTGACGGCCACCACCGAGGCGGGACTGGAGCATATCAAGCGCGTGTATCCCATGAAACACAGCATCGAATACGCGATCATCGGATTTCCACAGGTACTGCTGGATATCGACCAGCCCATCGATCAGATCCTGACCTCCTGGTACGGCATCAAGCCCAATCTGGACGTATACCGGAAAATGGATATCAAGGAAATGCTGATAAAATATAAGAACCTGTACAATATCAGGGACAGTATCGCAGGATTTGACGATAAGCGGGAGGTATACAATATGATATCCTGTGACGTGGACCTGGGCAATGAGAAATGCATGGCCATGTGGCGTTACTACTGCCGCACCTACACGGCGGATGTGTCCGTCAAGTTCCCTGTCTTTGACGAGGTGCGGGGAGACACTCGGCTGGAACGGGCGGAGACCTATTACAAGCTGCTGGATCTGTACAATCAGTTCTCGGTGCGTTTCGGAAAGATCATGAATGAGGAGCGGGTGATAGAGGAACGCTTAAAGACGGAGGATATCATTCTGTCGGAGCTGGGGAGGAGCAAGAAATTTTACCTGCGCCGCTGCAATTACTGCGGCAAGCTGTTGCCTATTGGGGCGCGCAGTTCCCTCTGCGATAAATGTTATTATTCCGTAGCCGGCGCCAGAGCCGGTAATGACGCAGTCAAAAACAGGAGGTGAGAAGTCTGAAGACGCAGTCTGCCGATAAAAATTTGTTGTTTGAAACTATGCCCATACCCCGGGCAGTGGCTAAGTTGGCGATCCCTACGATATTGAGTTCCCTGGTTATGGTGCTGTATAATCTGGCGGATACTTATTTCGTGGGAATGCTGGGCGACCCGCTGCAAAACGCCGCCGTGACACTGGCGGCACCGGTATTGCTGGCGTTCAACGCGGTGAACAATCTTTTCGGCGTGGGTACCTCCAGTATGATGAGCCGCGCTCTGGGCCGCAAAGAATACGATATGGTGCGCAGAAGTTCGGCCATCGGTTTCTATTGCGCGCTCTTTTGCGGCGCGGTGTTCGCCGCGCTCTGCTCCATATTCAAAAGTCCGCTGCTGGCGCTTTTGGGGGCCGATTCCGTGACGGGGCCTGCCACGTCGGCCTATATGCTGTGGACCGTGTCCTGCGGCGCGGTTCCGGCTATTTTGAACGTGGTGCTGGCCTATCTGGTGCGCTCCGAGGGGGCGTCTCTGCATGCCAGTATAGGAACTATGAGCGGCTGTCTGCTGAATATTGTGCTGGACCCCATCTTTATCATGCCATGGGGATTTAATATGGGGGCGGCGGGTGCCGGTCTGGCCACCTTTCTGTCCAATTGTGTGGCCTGCGGCTACTTCTTTGTACTGCTGTATATAAAACGGCGCTCCACCTATGTCTGCGTAGATCCCCGGATGCTGGGCTGGAACAGCGCCATTGTACTGGGTATATGCGGAGTGGGAATACCCGCGTCCATACAGAACCTTTTGAATGTGACGGGTATGACCATTCTGAACAACTTTACCTCAGAGTATGGGGCGGACGCTGTGGCCGCCATGGGTATTTCCCAGAAAATCAGTATGGTGCCGTTGCAGATAGCGCTGGGCTTTTCCCAGGGCATCATGCCACTGATCAGCTACAACTATGCCAGTGGCGATCACCCCCGGATGAAGAAAGCCATTACTTTTGCCATGAAACTGATGTTTCCGGCCCTCTTTGGCGTCATGGCGCTGTTCTGGATATTCTCGGCAGGCCTGACCAGAGCCTTTATGGAGAACGAGGCCATCATCGCTTACGGTGCCAGGTTTTTGCGGGGATTCAGTCTGACAATGCCGTTTTTGGGCATGGATTTTCTGGTGGTAGGCGTTTTCCAGGCGCTGGGAAAGGGAAAAAACGCATTGATTTTTGCCCTGATGCGAAAGATTGTTTTGGAAATACCTGCTCTGTTTGTATTAAACTGGCTGTTTCCGCTGTACGGCCTGCCCTACGCGCAGCCCTTCGCGGAGATGGTACTGGCAGCGGCTGCCGTATTTATGCTGTGCCGGATATTTAAACAATGCAATCTGCAGCAGAATGGGGAGCGCAAAAGCAATACTTAAACAGCATATCTTGGGAAAGCCTCCAGAGAATACGGAGACGCTCACAGGCTGAAACCGTCGTGCGGATATGGAGGCTGACAGGGGATATGCGGGATGTATAAACAGGAGGAGACAAGGATGGAACCGTTGGAATTTCGCTATGACACGCAGCTCTTGATCGAGGGACACAATCTGGACGAGGACGCTATCAATGACTACATTACCCGGCACTTTAAAGGCGATTGCCTGTTGGCTGTGGGGGACGATGAACTGGTCAAGATCCATTTCCACACCAACGAACCCTGGCAGGTGCTGGAATACTGCGCGGGACTGGGTGAGATATATGATATCGTGGTGGAGGATATGGACCGTCAGGCCAGAGGACTGCAGGGGTGAGGAGGTGGCACCATGGAATGGAAAAAACTGCTAAGCCAGGAGCGGATCAGGCCGGTCAGCACAAGACCCGGCTCAGGGGATCTGCGGACGGAGTATGAGAAGGATTATCACCGGATCATCGGCAGCGCTTCCTTCCGCCGCCTGCAGGATAAGACCCAGGTATTTCCGCTGGATAAGAGCGACTTTATCCGTACCCGGCTGACACATTCTCTGGAAGTGTCCTCCTTTGGGAAGTCTCTGGGGCAGAATATCTCCCAGAAGATTTTGCAGGAGGTGAAGGACCCGGATTTCAAGCCCGAGTACCAGGGATATATCTGCGATATCCTGCAATGCGCCGGGCTGTTGCACGACATCGGCAATCCGCCTTTCGGACACTTCGGAGAGACGGTGATCCGGGAGTGGTTTAGGAGAAATATGGGCAATCTGCAACTGCAGGGCAGGCCGTTGACGGAGATACTGACGCAGCAGATGCAGGCGGATTTCTATGAGTTTGAAGGCAACACCCAGGCCCTGCGTCTGGTGACAAAGCTGCACTATCTGGTGGACGAGCACGGGATGAATCTGACCCAGGCATTGCTGGGCACCATTATCAAATATCCCGTATCCTCGCTGGAGAAAGATAAAAAGAGCGGGGATATCCGCACCAAGAAGATGGGCTATTATTATGCGGAGCGGGAGCTGTTCGAGCAGATACAGTATACTCTGGGAACGAAGGGGCGAAGGCACCCTCTGGCTTTTGTGCTGGAGGCGGCGGATGATATCGCCTACAGGACTGCGGATGTGGAGGACGCATTTAAAAAGGGCTGTATCACATATCAGCAGCTGGTGAGAGAACTGCGGGGCAAGGGGAGAGAATTTGGAGCCGGGGAAAAATATTACGAGCTGGTGGAGGCACTGGAAAAAAGATATCAAAAAGGACAGGAACGCCATGTGTCCAATCCCGAGGGATATGCGGTGCAAAACTGGATCGTCAGCGTACAGGGCAGACTGTTGGCCTGTGCCACGGATAACTTTGCCGGCAATTACGGAGAGATCATGGAGGGCACCTACAAACAGGAACTGCTCTCGGAGGGGGATTATGGCATAATGGCGCAGGCTCTGGGAGACATCGCCTATGAGTATGCCTTTGTCTCGGAACCCATTTATAAACTGGAGATTGCGGCGCAGACAATCCTCGATTTTCTGCTGGATCGGTTTGTGGGTGCAGCCATTGCCTACGACAGTCCGCAGCCTGTGACGGCGGTGCAGAGTAAGTTGATGACGCTGATCTCCGACAATTACAAGGCGATCTATCAGTTTTACAGCAGAGAGAAAGCGCCGGAAGAAAAGCTGTATCTCCGTCTGCTGCTGGTGACCGACTCTATCTGCGGGATGACGGACAGCTATGCCAAGAGGCTGTATCAGGAACTGAGCGGTATCGTGTAGATCAGAGACATTAAATTGCTCTTACATAAAGAAGATTCGGTCTGTCAGGCATTTTTTGACTCCGCAGATTCATATATTAGCTACAAAAAAGAATCGGGATTCATGATGTTGGATCGAATTAAAAAACTGGACTTAAGAAACGTAAACTGGAAGAAACTTGACTACCCCAAAATCGCGCTGACCGCAGTGTTCTTGTTGGCGATGTTTCTGCTGGGAAGAGCGGTGGGAGCCGCCACCCATGCCACGCTGGCCACCTCTGCCGCCTCGAATTCACCGGAGAACTGGGGATTGGGGTTCGGGCAGGAGGGCAGTCAGCCCAGCGGCAACGTATCCGCGGCGGAGTTGGCCAAGTACAATGCCTACTATGTGGGGAATGCGCAGGACAAAGTAATCTATCTGACTTTTGACGCAGGCTATGAGAACGGTAATACAGAGCCAATATTGGACGCGCTGAAAAAGCACAATGCCACGGCTACGTTTTTCGTGGTGGGTCATTATCTGGAATCTGCGCCGGATCTGGTCAGAAGAATGGTGGAGGACGCCTGAGTTATAATAAGCATAACCGAAAAAAGCTTGAAAACAAGCGGCTTTCACGTAAACGGTAGATAGTGCGTACCTCGACTGTGAGGAAAACATATGTGACAATAGACTATATTTCTATCACAGGTATTAAAAGTTGATCCTTAACTTTTGATACCGCTATACGGAGGTAAGTCTATGAGTTCATCAACAACGGCAGTGGCTGTACAATACCGTTTACAAGAATGGGCCGCACAGATCAGAGAATGCCAGAACCGTCCTGCAGGCATGAGTGTCATCGATTGGTGTGCCACCCACGGCATTACGAAAGCGAACTACTATTACAGGCTGCGCCGTGTAAGGCAGGCATGTCTGGAAAACCTTCCGCCGGAGGCTTCGGCGCAGCAGATTGTCCCGGTAAACACCTGTCTGCTACAGCAGGAAACACAAGACGGCAGCGGTATACAGCAGGGGCTGTCCGTTTCTGTAAATGGTTTTTCCATCCACGTAACGGAATCCACACCAATGCCGCTGCTTGCGGCAGTCCTTAAGGTGGTGCGGGATGCTCAATGACGCCACCTGCTTTAAAGCCGTCTACATTGTCTGCGGCTACACCGATCTGCGCGCCGGCATGGACCGGCTGGCGGCACTCGTGGAAACACAGACCGGGAACAGGCCATATATCCCGGATACACTCTATCTTTTCTGCGGGAGGCGCACAGACCGCATCAAGGGACTTGTATGGGAAGGGGACGGATGGCTCCTGTTATACAAGCGGCTCTCAGAAAGCCGGTTCCAGTGGCCGCGCACCCCGGAGGAGGTGCGTGAATTAACGCCGCAGCAGTTCCGGTGGCTGATGGAAGGGCTGACAATCACCCCGAAGAAATCAGTCAGGCCGGTGGAACCGCCGGAATACATGGGGTGACTTTATGCAAAACGGAGAAATTTTCAGACGGTCTTCCTGCCGGAAAAAATGTCCCGCCTTATCCCTGCGGAACCACGCTGCACACCATAAAAACGTCCGGAATGGACGCAGACATGCTTTTCCTTCCCGGAAAAGGGTTCCGGATACAGCATCATATAAAGGCAGCATCCGCTGTTTTAACCATAGGCATTATGACGGACATCCGGCAGCGCCGGGTTCGCAAAAATCCCGTATCCATGGTATAATAAGGCTATCAGGATACCGGGAGAAAACAGCATGGCCTTAAAATATACGGAAGAACAACTGAACAGCCTTGACAGGGAAACGCTTACCAGGCTGTTCCTGTCGCAGCAGGAGCAGCTTGAAAATATCGACCATACGCTCCAGCTTGTTTTGGAACAGATGGCGGATTTAAAACGGCACCGGTTTGGCAGGTCATCGGAGAAACATGGGACCGAAGACCAGATCTCCTTTATGGAAGTGGATGGGAAGATTGTATTCTTTAACGAATCCGAAGCTGTTGCTGCAGAGGAAAACGCACAGGAGGAGCCGGAAAGCGTTTCCCGCAGAAAGCCGGAGAAAAAGCAGGGCAAACGGGAAGAAGACCTGAACGGGCTGCCGGTAGTTGTGGTGGAACATTCCATGACGGATGAGGAACTGGAAGATAAATTTGGAAAAGACGGCTGGAAACAGCTTCCGGATGAAGTATACCGCAGGTACAGCTTTACCCCGGCGAAAATCGAGGTGGAAGAACACCATGTAAAGGTATATGCAGGGAAAGAAACGGAAGAGGTCATCAAGGCGCCGCATCCGCAGGCTTTATTAAGGGGAAGCCTTGTTTCCCCTTCGCTGGAGGCGGCGGTGATGAACGCCAAATATGTCAATGCCGTGCCGCTTTACCGGCAGGAACAGGAGTTTGAACGCTATGGCCTGCATATATCCAGACAGAACATGGCGAACTGGACGATCCAGTGCGCAGACCGTTACCTTGCGGTTCTTTATGATTACCTCCACGAAAAGCTGTACGGCTACCACGTCCTGCAGGCAGACGAGACGCCCGTGCTGGTGAATAAGGACGGCCGCCCTGCCGGGAGCAAAAGTTACATGTGGGTATACCGCACCGGACGGATGTATACGGAATGCCAGATCGTCCTGTATGAATACCAGAGGACGCGCAACGCCAGCCATCCAAGGGAATTCCTGAAGGATTTCAGCGGGGTATGCGTCACGGACGGCTATCAGGTTTACCATACGGTCGAAGAGGAATGGGAAGATCTGAAGATTGCCGGGTGCTGGTCCCATGCGAGGCGCAGGTTTGATGAAGCAGTAAAAGCGCTGCCGAAAGCAAAGCAGAAGGACAGCCGCGCATATCTTGCGCTGACCATGATACAGGCCATCTACCGGGAGGAAAAACTGCTTAAGGATCTTCCGGCAGAAGAACGTATGATCCGCCGCCAGCTGAACGTAAAGCCACTGGTGGAGGCTTATTTCGTATGGGTGCGTGAAAACCTCCCGAAGGTGCCGCAGAAAAGCAAGACGTGGGAAGGTTTCAATTATTCCCTGAGCCAGGAAAAATACCTGAAGGTATTCCTGGACGATGGCGAAGTGCCGATGGACAATAACGCTGCGGAACAGTCCATCC
>CAJTMX010000036.1 GCA_910577235.1 uncultured Acetatifactor sp.
CTCTGGGGTTTCTGCAGTTTTATCATTTCATTACTGTCAAAGACAGGATTATATCATGTTTGTTCGCGCATATCAACCGCTACATACAGTATTGCCAGCGGGAGACGGGTGGATGGCAGCAGGCTTCCGGAGAGGACAGTGCGGCGATTGCGGTGGTGGAGACAGCAGTAACGGTTTCGGGAGACAGGGACGCAGTGCAAAATTACCCTGTTTTGGTACAAAATTGGTATACGGAACAAGCGGAATGTATGTTATAATAAAAACGAGATTTCTGTTTCCCGATGAAACAAGGCAACATATAAACCTGTGGGACCATGCCGCGGCATGAGAATATAAAAGGAAGATGTCAATGAAAATAGCACTGTGTGACGACTGCCGTGAGGATGCCCTGCGCTTGAAGACTTACCTGGTGGGACAGGACATTAGGATCTATTGTGACACGCGGCAGCTGTGGACGGATGTGAATGAACAGGATATGCGTTTTGACCTATATCTGCTGGATATCTATATGGAAGATTCGATAGGCGGCATTGAACTGGCCGGAAAAATCCGCGCCCATGACAGCGATGCCGTTATTTGCTTTATCTCTTCAAGCGATGCTTTCTACCGGGAGGCATATGACTTATACGCAGTGCAATATCTGCTTAAGCCTGTGGAGGAACAGGATATGGCCCGGCTGCTGGAAAGGGTTTCCCATAGAGTGAACAGGGAGAAAGAGCAGCGTCTGGGTTATAAATGGCGTGGTCAGACCGGTTTCATCCCCTATGGAAAGATTCTCTTTATTGACAGCAGAGAACATACGCTTTTTATACATTGTGAGGATGGAACCGTGCAGGAATGTAAGGGCAAACTGGACGATCTGGAGATTCAAGTGTGCGGGCAGGTGTTTTCGCGGTGTCACCAGAGTTTTATTGTCAACATGTACCATGTGGACAGACTGGAGGGAAACGAACTGTTGCTCAGAGGGCATAATATCCCTATATCCAGACGCTATTTTGCCGGAGTGAAGAACCGTTACAGAGAGATAGTGTTTGAGGAAGTGGACTGATTTATTTTCTGTAAAAACGAACATACCGTCCGTCATTAACCTGGCTGTATCCAAAGTCCTCTTCTATATACCGCATGATCCAGCTGTCAGGATTTTCTTTCAGCTCCCCGTACCAGCAATCCACCACTATGACGTTGGGCATCTTCTGCGGGTACAGATCCCAGTAGGTCAGCAGTCTCTGATCGTAGGCCGTGGGGTCCACTATGGAGTAGTGCGCCACATCCGCCCCGGTGATCATATAGGGCGTAGTGCCCGCAGAGGTGACCATATTGGCCACGATCAATACCACATCGTCCTCTTTGACATATTGGTTAAAATCCTCATAGTTACAGTTATATATATAACAGTTCATATAGTCTGATAGAATCCCTACCCCGGGGCCGTACTTCATAATGCTCTCCGTATCCGGTACCACATTGTAGCCGCGACCTGCGCGCAGCGTATAGCCTTTGCCGAAAATACTTACCAGACACAGGCATACCAGCAGGAAACAGATCCATTTTTCTGCCGCTTTTCCCAGAGTTTCCTGTAAGGCGAGAGCCAGCAGGACAGCGCAAAACAGCACTCCCAGCACGCCGTGGGGCAATGCGTAGTACATCTCCAGGTCGCTGATATAGATCACGGCGACATAGGAGAGCAGCGTTCCCAATATGCCCGCGGCCAGATATTTTTTGAGGCTCCCGGCATGGCTGTAGGACAGCAGGCCGGCCAACAGCAGCAAAAGAAGATGCAGTTGGTAAACCTCATATCCGCTCTTTTTAACTGTCCACAGGAAAAATTGAATACATTCCGATACAAACACGGCAATACACAAAAAAACCGGACCCCACTGTTTCTTGTTCCAATCCGGATTTTTTTTCCGCACCACAGCCATGACGGGCGCGCTCAGGGCAAAGGTTAAAAGCAGAAATCCCCCACATCCCAGCAGATTGGAGAGAATACCGGGCAGCTTGCCCTCCGTGGCGCCGGAAATCTCGTGGGTCAGGTCGAAACTCAGCAGCAGGCGCACATTGCGTATCAATTCTTCCACGCCTATATGGCGCAGCACAAGGTATAGCCAGACCAGGGCGCTGACAGCGCATGCCCCTGTAAAAATCCCGATGTCCCTCCATTTTCCCGGACCGGAGGTTTTGTATAGATATACCAGAAAAAAGGGGAACAGGATCAGGCAGGAGGGATACGCCAGAACCTCCAGAGCCATGCATAGACCTGCCACAAAGACAAGCCAGGGCCTGTCCGTATATTCCCGGTCCAAACGATAGTGTATCAGACACAGTACCGTCAGCGTAAAGAACCAGAGCTGCATATTGGAAAAATCCGGAATTTGGATGATCTTGGGCACCATGTTGAAGTAGATGAGCGCACAGAGCATTGCGAAATGTCTGTCCAATATCCTGCCGCGGCGCAGTATATGGTAGAGATACAGACTGATGGCAACCTGAATCAGAGTGGTGCATACCCGAAGATAGATCAAAACGCCGGTGTAGGTCCCGGTGAAGGTTTTGTACAGCCACATCAGGCCGGTGCAGAGAAAGGCCGAAGTCTGGTGCGGCTCCCACATCTCCTTAAAAAGGCGATCTCCCCGCAGGGTGCGGTACCCCATCATCAGCTGGTATTCCTCATCCATGGTATAGTCAAAAAAGATCAATTTCAAAGCGGCCAGAATGCTGCCCGCTATAAGGATGGTAAAAATGATCTTCCACTGTTTTACTGTCATGATTTTTCCCGCGCTTCTCCCTCGCTCCGGGGAGCAGCCTCCTCGTCTATTATAAATGGCGGCCTGGTCCTGGCGGCATCCAGCGTGCGCCACAGATATTCCCCCAGTATCCCCAGCATCAGCAGGATCAGCCCTGAGGAGCACAGGATCACGCACATCAGGGAGGGCCAGCCAGCGATGGGCGTGCCCTCTCTGAAATATTCTGCCAGAACGCTGATAAACAGGACCACCGCGCCGATATTAAAGACCACGCCCACCACCGACATCAAGCGGATGGGGACATAGGAAAAGCTCATCATGGAATCCATCACCAGCTTAAATTTTTTGGACAATGTCCATCTGGACTCCCCCTTTTCCCGGTCCTTTCTGTCAAAGTATACCATATCCGTCTGAAATCCTGCCCACAGTACCTGTAGGGTCAAGCTGGAGTTTTTCTCGTCTAACCGCTCCAGTACTTCAATCACCTTGCGGTCAATGAGATAGCAGTCGCAGCCTCCGGCGGGCATATTTTTATTTACAAATTTACGGACCAGAATATAGTACAGATTGGCAAAAAAGATTTTGACACGGTTTTCATCTCTGGAACGCCGAACGGCCAAAACCACTTTGTTTCCTTTTTTCCAGCTGTCATACATGTCCAGGATCAGCTCGGAATCCTCCTGCAGGTCAGCCTGCTTGGTGACGGCGCAATCCCCTGTGCACACGGACAGTCCGGCCAGCAGCGCCGCATGTTCCCCAAAGTTGCGGGACAGCTTAACCAGCCTCACATGACCGTCCAGATCCCGGATACGGTTCATGATCTCCCAGGAGTGGTCTCCGGAGCCGTCATCCACCATTACGATCTCATAATCCCCCAGCTTGTCCAGAATCTTGGCCCGCATATCCTCATACAGATCCATCAAAGTATCTTCGTTGTAATACACCGGAACTACTATGGAAAGCTTACTCATCTATATGTCCCTCCGCCTTGCGCAGTTCAGTGAGATAATCCTGATAATCCCTTATATACTCCGCCCCGTCATAATGCCTGTTGGCCAGCACCAGCAGCACGGAATCCGCGGAAAATTCGTACATATCCTTCCATACCATGGGAGAGAGGTACAGTCCCATTCGAGGGCGGTTCAGCGCTATGATCCGGGATTCCCGGCCGTTGTCAATTCTGACTTTGCTGGTGCCCGATACATTTACCAATAAAAATTCCGTCTCCCGGTTGGCATGCTGCCCCCGTATCACCTGGGGGTCTGAGCCGTATATATAGAAGACCCGCTTGATATCAAATGGGATATCCCGGCCGTCTCCCTCAATCACCACCAGATTACCCCGTTCATCGCCAAGATCTTTAAATTCTATGATTTTGTACTGTTGCTCCAAATCCATGATCTTTTCTGCCCTGTCTTTTTTCTGTTTTAATCGCTCGAATATCACCGGAAGGAATTTAATGTTTCTATAATATATCCTTGTTCATCTGCGGTCATTCCGTTATATATGGGAATGGACAAAACGGTATCCGCATATTTTTCCGCAATGGGGAATTCCCCCTTTTTGTGTCCCAGATAAGCGTAAGCTTCCGACAGATGCGGGGGAACAGGGTAGTGGATGATGGTACCGATTCCCTGTCTGTCCAGATATTGTATCAGCTCATCTCTTCCGGAGCAGCGCACTACATACTGATGCCATACGCTGTCGCAGCCTGCCCTCACTTGGGGTAAAAGAATCCGTTCGTTGCGCAACTCCCGGTTATATCGGTCCGCCAGCTCCCGGCGTTCCTCCGTAAGCTCCGTGAGATGCCGCAGGCGGACGCGCAACAGTCCCGCCTGTATTTCGTCCAGCCGGGAATTGGCTCCAACCACTTTGTTGTAATAGCGTTTCTCGCTACCGTAGTTGCGGTATATCCGCATACTTTCGGCGATGTCCGCGTCATCAGTGACGATGGCGCCCGCATCCCCGTACGCGCCAAGATTTTTGGAGGGATAAAAGGAAAAGCAGCCTATATCTCCAAATGTGCCGGTCATCCTGCCCTGAAAACGGGAACCGTGGGACTGGGCGCAATCCTCTACCAGGCGCAGATGATGCTTTTGACAGAACCGAAGAATGCCTTCCATATCGGAGGCCTGACCGTACAGATGGACTGCCAGGACAGCCTTGGTTTTCTCGGTCACAAGATCTTCCAGACCGGAAACATCCAAATTGTAAAAAGCGTCCGGTTCCGCGAACACGGGAGTAGCCCCGTTGATGGTTATACCCATAACGCTGGCGATATAGGTGTTGGCCTGAACGATCACCTCGTCGCCGCTGCCAATGCCCAAAACCCGGAAGGCCAGCCATAGGGCATCCAGACCGCTGGCCAGCCCTACACAGTATCCTGAACCCGTATAGGCGGCAAATTCCTGTTCAAATCCCTCCACCTCCGGGCCGAGCACATAGCGGCCGGAGCGCAAAACCTCCAAAGCCTTGGCCTCCAGTTCATCCTGATATCTGTTAAAAATCCGGTCCAGCCGGCCAGGCATTATATAGTTGGCCATAAAAAATCTCCTGTTCACAAAGAGCTGTTTCGAATACTATGATAGCACGATTCAGATGTATTTACAACCGACAAATTACAGAGCCAGCCGCTCCAGGCGGGGGCCAAGACAGCTGAGGAGTTCGTTGGTGATAGTGCCGCATGCGTCAGCCAGCTCGGCGGCGGAGATGCTCACCCCGCCGTCCTCGCCGATCAGGGTGGCTGTTGCGCCGGGGTGAACTGTAGGCAGGGCGGTGACATCCGCCAGCAGTTGGTCCATACAGATCCGGCCTACAATGGGAACGCGCTGTCCACAGAGCAACAGCTCTCCTTTTCCGTGGGATAGAATGCGGGGCAGGCCGTCCGCATAGCCGATGGTGACAGTGGCTATGACGGTAGGGCGAGTGGCGGTATAGGCCATATCGTACCCGGCGGACTCTCCGGGAGCAAGCCTGTGAACGGCAGCCACCCGTGCGCGCAGGGAGAGCACAGGATATAGTCCGGCGGCAAGGGCGTGGGTGTCGTCCGCGTTGCTCAGCAGGCCGTACAGGGCAATGCCGGGCCGGGCACAATCCACGTCTGCCAGGGGATAGCGCAGTATGCCGTAGCTGGCCTGAAGGTGAAGTCTTGTGTAGGAGGGCAGAATATTTCCCAGATTTTTTTTAATATTATAGAAGGAGTTGATCTGTCTCTCCGTAAAGTTCCGGGAGGCGGCATCGCTTCCGCCTGATGCCGCCAGGTGGGTGTACATGCCCGTGATCCGTAGACCGGGCAGGGAAAATATCTCCCGAATCCGCGATATGTTCTCCGCGGGTTCTCCCAGACGGTGCATACCGGTATCCACGGCGATGTGTACGGGAAGAGGGGGAAGATTTGATCTGGAGACGGAGCAGGCGTAAGCGCT
Source organism: uncultured Acetatifactor sp. (assembly GCA_910577235.1). Lineage (GTDB taxonomy): Bacteria > Bacillota > Clostridia > Lachnospirales > Lachnospiraceae > Acetatifactor. The sequence continues at coordinate 6,170 of CAJTMX010000036.1, forward strand.
TAAGGCCAGAGCATGGGCGTGGTCCACTGCGGTCTGGGTCAGAGCATACTTATCCAGCAGGGGAAATTGGTCGGGGTGGGTATAGCCCAGCACCAGAATTTCCCCTGTGATATTCCGGCGGCGCAGCTCTATGCCTTCACTGACACAGGCCACGCAAAAGGCTTGGATACCCATGGCGTTCAATTCCCGTGTTATCGGCCCGGCTCCATGTCCGTATGCGTTTGCCTTGACCACGGGCATCAGGGCGCAACGGCGGGGGAGCAGGGACTGTAGATACTCTGTATTATGCCGCAGAGCGTTCAGGTTAAGCTCGATCCAGGCCCGGCCGCGAGGGACGGTTTCCGATGAGTTCATTTCGGAGTGTTCCAACACTGTCATAACTGTAATTCTCCTATTTGAGTTCCGCATATCCCTACCAGCACACAAAACCGGTGATCGGCAGCAGGCCGCTTTGTGGCGTCCCGCTGCCAATCAGTGCGCTGTCCGGGATATGCTGTAAAGAGCCGAGTTCCGCATATCCCTACCAGCACACAGAGCCGAGTTCCGCCAATGGTTTAGGATTTCCTGCTGCCGGGAAGGGCAGTGAGCAGCCATGCGGACGCAAGGGACAACATACATACTGCCAGATAATGAATCAGACTTTGGTCCGTCAGAGACTGTAGCCCTGGCAGTCGGGAACAGATGCGCACAGCTACGATCACTGCCGGGTGAAGAATATATACCGCCGTGGATATACGGCGCAGTCTGGGGCAGGGCGGGCAGTTTTCGTTTTTTGACTGTCCCGGGGACAGTAGCAGCCCGTAGAGACAGTACATCACCGGTACCAGCAGCAGATACATGCTGTCGTGGCGCAGGGAATTTATATAGCGCAGCAGGAAAGCCTCTCCGGTCATTCCGGCCAGGCACAGTGTCAGACCTGCTCCCAGGACAGGAACGCCGGGCAGGGATTTTCCGACGGGTTGTTCGCGCCGCCTGCCCATATAGGCTCCCATCAGCAAAAACAGCGGAGCCAGAAACACCCCGTTGCGGGTGTGGGACCAGACGTGAAAACCCAGATCGCACAATCCCCGCAGAGGAGGGAGATAGGCGGTCAGCCCATAATAGCTGTCCCCGCACAACCCAAACAGATACAGTACCGCGCAGGCGTATGCCATGGCACGCATGTTAAGGCGACGGCTGAGCAGCCACAGCAGCGTCATCCCCAGCATACAGGCGGGGAAATACCACAGATGGTAGAAGGTGCCGTCCCACACCAGCAGCCGCAGGACCTGTGCCGGATTTAAGTCTCTGTAATGCCCCGCATAGATTCCCAGCGGCAGGTAGAGTACGATGCAGGCCAGATAGAGGACTCCCGTCCGGGTGAGATAGCGCCGTAGCTTTTTCCCTGCTCCCGGCCCCGGTTCCATAATCCGGGGCAATACGAACTGACCTGTCACCATCAGAAAAAAAGGTACCGCCACCCTGGCGAAGATCCGGGTGAGCAGGAAATCCGCCTCCGGGGAGAAACAGGTGAGGGGCGAGGTATGGATGGCGACCACCAGCAGGGCTGCCGCCAGGCGGAAACGGTCCAGTCCGCCGAAGGATGCTTTTTGATTCATAATAACCTCCACAATACTGCAATGTGACACAAACCGTAATCGATTTATATGCTTTGAAACCGCTCTTGCTGCGAGCATTGGACATTCTGCTCCACATGAAGCCACTGAGTCAGTACAAAGCCGTCCACATTGTTGCCGGAAATATTGTAAGGCGCGGTCTCATTGACCCAGACGGCAGTCTGCTCCGAATCGGCGGCAATGTAGGATATACAGACTGCCCGTCCATCCACACGGACGCAGTAGGGGTGGACCGGAGAGTCAAACTGTCTGATATAGTCGGTGTATTCCTCCAACGTCATATTCTGATCGGTCATGATCCGGGCGTGGGGAATTCCCACATACCGGAAATGCCATGGTTCGTGCCCGATGCCGGTGATGTTTTCCTTTCCCGCCGGGTAGCGCAGGACAAAGCCATAGTCCGCGGCGCGTTCCTTGAAATATCCGCAGATGCCGGTGTCGGGAAATTCCGGGCAGATAAAGTCGATATGCTCTTGACGAAGTGCCAGATCGATGGCCAGGCCGGTCTGATGTTCGCTGTGTCCGGGGAGCGCCACATAAGTCCGTGTATATTCCGGCCCGTTATCCCGCATACTTTCATCCCATATGGACTGCTGCTCTTGCCGGGAACGCCAGCCGCTGACGGGGAGGATACCGTCCCAGCCGTCTATTTCACTCAGTAGCCGCTCAAGCAGCGCGTTGGCCTGGCGTTCCAGCAGTACGCTGTCTTGCCGTTTCTTTATATTGCTGCCGATGGCAGCCAGTTCTCCGGGGGTGTCCCAGGTGATCCCATACTTTTCATTGACCAGGATCAGCGCGCCTTTGTGCAGTTCTTCCCGGCCTAATACTATTTTTTTCACTGGATGATATTCTCCTTGATTACTTTGTTTCTTCTTCTAATTCCTGTCTCAAATAGCTTTTGCCCATTGTCTACAGGTCTTCCAGAATCCGGTCCAGCACCTCCGAAAAACAGATACCGGAGGCTTTCATCATACCGGGAAATCGGCTGTGCTCTGTAAATCCGGGGATGGTGTTGACCTCGTTGAACACTATGTTTCCCTCCGGTGTGAGAAACATATCCACTCTGGCGAAACCGCTGCAGCCCAGCGCCTTGTATATCTTGACGGCGGCCCGTTTGATCTCCTGCGCTTTCTCGGCGGAAATCCGCGCAGGCACATGGATAGAGGAGGTCTTGAGGGTATACTTTTCGGTGTAGTCAAAAAATCCCCCGGACAATTCGATCTCATCCACTTCTCCGGTGATGGGTTCCCGGCTGCCCAGCACGGCGCAGCCCACCTCAAATCCGGGTATGTTTTCCTCCAGGATCACCTGACCGTCATAGGAAAAGGCCAGTGTTATGGCGGGCTCCAGTTCTTCGTAAGAATTGACTCTGGTCACTCCATAGGAGGAACCGGCCCGCACCGGTTTCACATACAGGGGATAACCTACCCGGCGGGCAAAGGAGCGGGCCTGTTCCAAATCCCCGGTATCCAGCACCAGGGCTTTGGGGGTGCGGATTCCCTCCAGAGAGACCAGACGATGCGCCCGGTCCTTATCCATACAGAGGGCCGAGGCCAAAGTACCGCAGCCTGCCAGAGGGATACCTGCCAGCTCGATCAGGCCCTGGAGGGTTCCGTCCTCGCCGTTTTTGCCATGGAGCACGGGAAAGGCTATATCCACAGGAATGCGCCCTACGCCCCCGGGGCCGAAGGTCAACAACTCCTGGAGGCCCCGCCGGGGGGACAGGGCGGCGGGAGTGCAGCATGTCAGATCCTCCAGCCAGCGGTCCGCCGGAATCTGCTCGATCCCGCCTGTGTAATGATACCAGTCCCCCTGCCGGGTGATCCCCACCGGGATGGGAGTATACCGCTCCCGGTTCAGATTGCGGATCACCGCCGCAGCGGAGGCCAGGGAAACTTCATACTCGGAGGAACATCCCCCGAAAAAGATGATCACATTCTTTTTACTCATACGATTATATCCTCACTGTTCTTCTATGATAGGCGTATCCTCCGGCAGAGGATACCCGATGCGGCAGACATTGCGGTATAGGAGACGGTCTCTCTGTACCTGCCCGCTTTCTCTGTCCGTCAGAGTCTGTATCACGTCCACTTCCTCCCAGATACCGTCCTGCCTGCGATGGTAGCTCACCGGACCGTTGCCCACGGAATAGAGCAGGGGATCTTGTCTGTCCGCGTACAGATATCCGAAGATATTCTCCCGGTCAAAGGCAATGTGGATCTGGAACGTATAGTCCGTGTCGTTGCGCACCTTCAGATCCTTCCAGCCCTCCGCCAGAGTGGCATCAACCCCCATGGGGGCATCGCTGGGGGGGTCGGGAAAATCCTTGCTGCTGTGCCCATGGCGCTCTAAAACGGTCAGCGGCGAGTGCAGAAACACCCAGAACAACAGATTGCTGAGCTGGCACATACCGCCGCCGGGGGCGGTGGTGAGGCAGCCGCCTATCACAGTCAGACCGTCCCGGTAGGGTTCCCTGCGGTCCGCGTGGCGCGTAGCCAGACTGAAAGAAAATGTTTCTCCGGGGCGTATCAGCATACGGTCAAAAGCGGCTGCCGCCAGTTTCAGATTGTGTACCTTATTTTCCTGATAGATCATGTCAAATCCCGTGTCCCGGTTATACATGGGGCAGCCGGAGGAAAACACCTCCACAGGCAGCTGCTCCCGGGATATGACAGTGCTGTAACGGTTGCGGTCCAGTCTCATCCCCAGATAAAAGAAAATCTTCCGCTGCCATTTGCGCAGGGGGATCAGCCATGGAAAAAGTTGTGTTATCTGTTTTCTGTTCATTTTATTTACCTCTTTCCCGCGTATCGCGGACTGGGATCGCGCCGGGCAGCGCGGTAAGGGATTTCATTTTGGAGTTATTATAGCGCCTCTAAGTGACAATTCGGTTACAGGCGCAAAAAAAATTCCCTCTCCGATACCGTATTGTATCAGAGAAGGAAAAAACATTTTTTCGTAGTTTGTGAAAAAAACCTTACAATTTTATGACATTGGCAGCCGCAGGATAAAGACGATGTTCTCGTCGGCGCTTTCCGCCTGTATGCAGCCGCCGTGCAGCTCCACGATCTCTTTGGAGATAGCCAGTCCCAGCCCGGCTCCGCCTGTGGAGGAACTGCGGGAGGTATCCAAGCGGAAGAACTGTTCAAAGATCCGGTCCAGTTTTTCAGGGGGAATGGTCTTGCCCCGGTTGCTGACACGTATTTCCACACGGTTGCCATCGCGCTCGCCTATGGTACTCATATGCAGGGAAATGGCGCTGTCGGGATAACTGTAGTTAACCGCATTGCGAATCAGATTATCAAATACCCGTTGCAGCTTATCCGGATCGCCGTTTATCTGTACCTCCGGCTGTATTTCCAACTGCCAGGACAGACACTTGTCCGACAATACCGGCAGGAATTCATAGGTGATCTGCTCCAGCATACGGCTCAGGTTGATCTGCTCCGTCTCCAGTGTCAGACTGGTCAGGCTGAAACGGGTAATGTCAAAGAATTCATTGGTCAGCTCTTCCAGACGCAGCGCCTTGTCCAAGGCGATGCCGGTGTATCTGGCCCGCAGTTCGGGGGATATCTGGGGTTCGTCATGCAGCAGGCTCAGATAGCCGATCACGCTGGTCAGCGGCGTTTTAAGGTCGTGGGCCAGATAGATGATCAGATCGTTTTTGCGCTGGTCGGCCTCCCTGGCCATGGCCTCCGCCGAAAGCCCCTGCAGACGGAACAGGTTCAGTTGCTCCTCCACTTCCCGCAGCACGTCAGAGAGTCTCACCGGCTCCTCCCTGGAGGTGATCAGCTTGCCGGAGGCTGTGACGATCTCATCCAGATACCGCAGGGGCATATTCATAAAGCGATAGGTTATGATAGCCCATCCGGCTACGATGATGACAGCCATGATCAGAACCAGGTATTCCTTGACCATCCGCAGAACCCAATATAACGGTTCCCAGTCATACCAGATGCGTTGAAGGCAGATAAACCAGCAAAGCAAAACAAAAAGGATCAGTGCGACCACAAATCCTATCAAGGACATAACGTAGCGCAGCATGATACGCCGGGAGATCCGGCTTCTCTGTAATATATGATTATTCAATGGTATAACCCACCCCCCATACCGTTTTGACATATTTGGGCCGTCTGGCCGGTTCCTTTAATTTTTCACGTATCCGGGCGATATGGGCCATGACGGTGTTATTGTTGTCCAGATATTTCTCCCCCCACACTGCCTCAAACAGTTCTTCGGAGGATACCACGCTCCCCTGATGCTCGCACAGATACCACAGTATATTGAATTCAATGGGAGTTAAGACAATCTCCTGACCGTTTATGCTACAATGGTGCGCGTCCCGGTCCATATGCAGTCCCCGGATGTCTTTTTCCGTCTGTTCCTGCCCGGGAACCGCTGTGTTATAGCGGATGTAGCGCCGCAGCTGGGTACGCACCCGCGCGGTGAGTTCCAGAGGGTTGAAAGGCTTGGTGATATAATCGTCCGCTCCCAGCGTCAGTCCGGTGATCTTGTCCATATCTTCTCCCCGGGCCGTCAGCATGATAATGGGAAAAAGATGGTTTTCACGGATTCGCTGGCACAGCGTGAATCCGTCCATATCCGGCAGCATTACATCCAGTATGGCCAGACTTATGGATTCCCGCTCCACGCAGGACAGCGCCTCCCCGGCATTGTAACAGGTAAATACCTGATAGCCTTCGTTTTTCAGATATATGGTCACCAGGTCGGCAATAGCCGCCTCGTCGTCTACGATCATGATCTTGTCCTGCATATGCCTGCCCCTTTACTGTTCGTTGAGTTCAGACATATTGTAACAGCCGATGGGAAAAAACGCAAGGGGCGGGGAAATGAATCAAAGATATGAAAAATTTTTTTAATAAATGTTCTGCAATATCCAAAGCCATTAATTGTCGAGAATAGATATCAGAAGTTTTCCAAGGTATAATATCCCACTTTTTACAGATACTAGCTCTACAGAAATCAGATGGACAAAGCAATAGAGCAGAATTTGTAAAAAGGAGAAAATCAGAGATTATGAAAGCAACGGGAATTGTCAGAAGAATAGATGACCTTGGAAGAATCGTGATCCCCAAAGAGATCCGCCGCACTCTGCGGATCAGGGAGTCGGACCCTCTGGAGATCTACACGGACCGGGAGGGACAGGTGATCCTGAAAAAATACTCCCCCATCGGGGAGATGACCACATTTGCCAAGCAGTACGCGGAATCCCTGGCCCAGGTGTCCGGCCACACCGCTCTGATAAGCGACAGAGATCAGTTCATCGCCACTGCGGGAGGCGGAAAAGGCTACCTGGGAAAAGAGGTGAGCAAGCAGATGGAGGAAAAGATGAACGAGCGGGACACCGGTGTCTGCTCTCAGGGGGATCGGAACTTTTTCCGTGTCTGCGACGAGCTTGAATGCGAATATCAGCATATGGCATTTACCCCGATCATCTGTGAGGGGGACGTGATCGGTTCCGTGATCCTGCTGGAAAACGATTACAAGGGCAAAATGGGTGAGGTGGAGTACAAACTGATCATGTCGGCGGCAGGTTTTCTGGGCAGACAGATGGAGCAGTAATGATGGCAGTTAAAATCATAAAAAATACCGGACTGGGTAGTGAGTCCGGTATTTTTTGATTTCACAGTGTCCTTTTGTCAGGCATTGGCCAACTCGCACAGCTCTGCCAGCATCTTGGGAAGTTCCGTCTCCATGTTCTCATCCGTGAACTGACAGGTTCCCACAGCCTTATGACCGCCGCCGTTGTATTTCAACATCAGGCTGCCCACATTGACATCGCTGGTTCGGTTCAAGATACTGTATCCCACTGCCGCGGAACAACCCAGGCCGCCCCGGCCGCTGACGATCCAAGCGGAAATATTCTGTTCGGGATACATGCTGTAGATCATGAAACGGTTGCCGGTGTAGATGGGGTCTACACCACGCAGATCAGTAATGATCACATTGCCCTGGGTACGGGTATACTTTGTGACCATCTCTTTGAATTTTTCCGTCTGCTCATTGTATACTTCGATGCGCTCCTTCACGTCAGGCAGCGCCAATATCTCCGCGGTGGTCATGGTACGGCAGGCGTCCATCAGCTTTTCCATCAACTGATAGTTGGAGATCGTAAACTGTCTCCAGCGTCCCAGACCCGTGCGGGGGTCCATCAAAAATCCCACCAGAATCCAGCCCTGGGGATTCATCACTTCATCGACTGTCAGGTGACCGGAGTCCACTTTGTCCACGGCCTCCATCATATCGTCAAACTGGGGAAAACGCTCTCTTCCACCATAATATTCATAGATGATCCGGGCGCAGGAGGGAGTGATACGGCTCTCGCCCTTGTATTTACCTTTCAGCTGGTTTCGTTCATGCTCGCTGGAATGGTGGTCAAACCACAAACCGCACCCCTCCACAAAGGGTACGTTGGCCAGACAGTCGTTCTCATTTACCTCAACAAGACCATCCTGTAGATCCTTGGGATGGGCAAACTTCCAACTGTCAATAATACCGGCCTCCTTCAGCAGCGCGCCACAGGCCAGGCCGTCAAAATCAGAACGTGTAATCAATCTCATTGCGTATGGTCCTTTCTGTCAAACTCCACCTTGAATAAAGCTATTATACTCCATTTGAATATGGAATGCAAGCTTATCCGGCAGCCTTTTCGCCGGCCATTTCCCCAGCCAGTAAGCTCCGGTTCAGCCATATCCGATACCAGAAAATACCCAAAAAGATCAACTGTATGACAAAGTAGACCAGCGCGATCCATACCAGGTCATAAAACCAGAGCAATACGGCCACCACTCCCGCAAAACAACTGATGATCATGAAAATGATGGAGAGGTTGTTGAAAGTGTGGTTTTCCGTGGTGTCCAGACTGTCGCAGACATGCAGCATGGCCCGCATCAGGATCAGCACCTGCAGAACACCGGAGATAAAGTACAGCAAGTATCCGGCGCGAAACCGCATGCCGCCGTTTAGGGAAAAAGGCATCAGCAACTGGCACAGATAGAATCCCAGACTCACCGCGATCCAGGGGAGCTGTCTGAAAAAGTGCCGGTTCCCCGGTCCCAGCATCACGCAGGAAACGGCCAGCAGAAGATAGCCCAAAACATCTGGCAGAAGGTCAAACATCAGATTATGACCGATCACATGATTGACCACCAGATCCACCGTCTGGGGAGCTTCCGTGACAAAGGGTTCAAAGACGGGATAAGCCTTGACGGGGATGCGGATATCCACTGCCAGCAGCAGTATCGCCGCAAACATCAGAATATATGGCAACAGTTTTTTGTCGATCATTTTACACCCTTTCCTTATAATATTGGTTTTACAGTGACCACTATGTACATTTTTCCGTCTGCTGACTTTCCCCACAGCATGTCACAATCTGATTACGCCCATTGTTCTTACCGTAATATAGCCGGTCGTCTGCCTCGCGCAGCAGGTCTTTCAGATCCTTGGCGGGATCGCAGGCCATTCCGAAAGTCATGGTCACACGGATTTCATTGTCCCCGGACTGTATACAGGCGCCGGAGATATCTTTCTGCAGCGCGCGCAGAGATTCGTAGGCGGTTTCCAAACGGCAGTTTTCGTATACCAGCAGGAATTCCTCTCCGCCCCAGCGAATGGCATATCCCTTCCCTTTTAAGTGTTTTCGCAGCAGCTTGGCCACAGTTTTCAGCACTTCGTCCCCGCACAGATGCCCATAGGTATCATTGACTCTTTTGAAAAAGTCGATATCGCCGATCACCAAAGTAAAGGGAGTATTTTTTGATTTGGCTTTTTCCACGGAACATGCCAGATGATGCCCGCCGCTGCGACGGTTGTAAAGTTCTGTCAAAGTGTCCCGCTCCACCAGATTGCGCAGTGAATGCTGCATGGACAGAGCGGAACGCCCGAGCTCCGTCAACTCGTCTCCCCGCTTGAGCACCGCCGGGTCCAACTCCTCGGTGAGATTTCCGGTAGCCACCTGAGAGAAGAAAGATCTCAGTCCGTACAGCGCTTTCAGGAATGTGCCGGCATAGGAGATCGAGAACAGGCAGGCCAGAATGAGAGTCACCACGCCCACGATCACGATGGGAGACAATGCCCTGCTGACCTGGCTGTGTACCTCCGCCGCGGGCTTTCCCACAAACAGGATTCCCACAATCTGTCCGTCTCCGTTTCGCAGAGGCGCATAGTAGGCGAAATAGGTGGTTTCTCTGATAATAACATTGTCGTAAAAGCAGGACTCGCCATCCCGCAGCACATCCACCAGCACCTGCTTGGGAGCCTGGGTGCCGATGATCCGTTCCCCCTCCCAGTTTTTGATGGTGGTCAGCACTCGTGTGTCCTGATAAAACAGAGTAACATCCATAGCGGTGCGCTGCCGGATGCCGTCTATGAGGGAGTAGTCACTGGTGATATTGATGTCGCCCTTGTATAGGGACAGTGCCGTATCACCTACCAGAGAGTAGTCTCCGGGATATGCTGTGTCAAGCAGTGTGTCCACCAGAAAGGCCACATTTTTCAATTCTGTGTATACCTGGTCTTGCATGCTGTGTTTAAAGGAAGTGCTGCTGAAGATAATGACAACTATACCGTAGAGCAGCAGTGGAACCATACTTATAGCCTGAAATGAATAATAAAGTTTTCCTCGTTTGTTCTTGTCCGATTCACTTTTTCTGTTCATATATAATTCCCAGTATTTCAATTTTATAGTGATAAAGTACTATGACTAGTATAAACGCAACAGAAGAAAAATGCAATGCAAAGTTTTTTCTTGACAGAAATGGGCGGAAGGTCTTATAATCGGAACAAATAGAATGAACCGAAAAGCGCAGACGAAGAGAGTACGCACAGTGCCAAAGCCCCAGCGAGCCGGTGAAGGTGAAAGACCGGCGCAAGTAGGCTGTTGCGGAAGATCACTTCCGAGCTGCCGTGCTGAAAGACAGTAGGCATTGCCGCGTCCCCGGCGTTAGCGGGGAACATATTGATCCGCTTTTGCAGGCGGTGCGTATGCGTAACGGGTGGTTATACGGGCAGTCGGCCCCGTCCTTTTACGGACGGGGTTTTTTGTGTACACTGAAACATGTCGGGACGCCCAAACGGCCTGACATGCATCATGGGATAGTGTGTACAGGTAGGAAACATACGGAACTATAAATAGGAGGAGAGCAGAATGTATCAGAAAGTATCAACGGATCTTAACTTTGTGGACAGAGAGAAACAGGTAGAACAGTTCTGGAAGGACCACGATATCTTCCGCAAGAGCCTGGAGAAAAATAAGGACGGGGAGGTTTACACCTTCTACGATGGGCCGCCCACTGCCAACGGCAAGCCCCATATCGGCCATGTGGAGACCCGGGTCATCAAAGACATGATCCCCCGCTACCGCACCATGAAGGGCTATATGGTCCCCCGCAAGGCGGGCTGGGACACCCACGGACTGCCTGTGGAGATCGAGGTGGAAAAGCTGCTGGGACTGGACGGCAAGGATCAGATCGAGGCTTACGGACTGGAGCCTTTCATCGACAAATGTAAGGAAAGCGTCTGGAAATACAAGGGTATGTGGGAGGATTTTTCCGGCACTGTGGGTTTCTGGGCGGATATGGATGATCCCTATGTGACTTACCACGATGATTTCATCGAATCCGAGTGGTGGGCCCTCCAGGAGATCTGGAACAAGGGCCTATTGTACAAGGGCTTTAAGATCGTTCCTTACTGTCCCCGCTGCGGCACGCCCCTGTCCACCCAGGAGGTTGCCCAGGGCTATAAGCTGGTGAAGGAGCGCTCCGCCATTGTGCGATTCAAAGTGGCAGGCGAGGACGCTTTCTTTCTGGCCTGGACCACCACACCCTGGACTCTGCCCTCCAATGTGGCGCTGTGCATGAACCCTGACGAGACCTACTGCAAGGTCAAAGCCGCAGACGGCCATACCTATTATATGGCCCAGGCTCTGCTTGACAATGTGCTGGGCAAGCTGGCCGGGGAGGATACCCCCGCCTATGAGGTGCTGGAGACCTATCTGGGCAGAGATCTGGAGCACAAAGAATACGAACCGCTGTTTGCCTGTGCCGGAGAGGCCGCCGCGAGACAGGGCAAGAAGGGATTCTTTGTGACCTGCGACAACTATGTCACTATGTCCGACGGTACCGGCATCGTACACATTGCTCCCGCTTTCGGTGAGGACGATGCCAATGTGGGCCGCAAGTATGACCTGCCCTTTGTACAGTTTGTGGACGGCAAGGGCCAGCTCACGGAGGAAACCCCCTACGCCGGAATTTTTGTGAAAAAAGCGGACCCGCAGATCCTGAAAGATTTGGACGGCGAGGGCAAGCTCTTTGACGCCCCCAAGTTTGAGCATGATTATCCTCACTGCTGGAGGTGCGATACCCCTCTGATCTATTACGCCAGAGAGTCCTGGTATATCCGGGAAACCGCTGTCAAAGACGATCTGATCCGCAACAACAACACGGTAAACTGGATTCCCGAGTCCATCGGCACAGGGCGTTTCGGCAACTGGCTGGAGAATATTCAGGACTGGGCCATCTCCCGCAACCGTTACTGGGGCACACCGCTGAATATCTGGGAGTGTTCCTGCGGACACCAGGAATGCATCGGCAGCCGTCAGGAGCTGGCGGACAAGGCCGGCAAGCCGGACGCCGCCAAAGTGGAGCTGCACAGGCCCTATATCGATGAAGTGACCTATCCCTGCCCGGAGTGCGGCTCAGAGATGAAACGTGTACCCGAAGTGCTGGACTGCTGGTTTGACTCCGGCGCCATGCCTTTCGCCCAGCACCATTATCCTTTTGAAAACAAGGAAGTGTTTGAGCAGCAGTTCCCGGCCCAGTTCATCTCCGAGGCCGTGGACCAGACCCGGGGATGGTTCCACTCCCTAATGGCGGAGTCTACGCTGCTGTTTAACAAGGCCCCCTATGAGAATGTCATTGTGCTGGGCCATGTGCAGGACGAGAACGGTCAGAAGATGAGCAAGAGCAAAGGTAACGCGGTAGATCCCTTTGATGCTTTGGCCCAGTACGGCGCGGACGCGATCCGGTGGTATTTCTATACCAGCTGCGCGCCATGGCTGCCCAAGCGTTTCGCGGGTAAGATCGTGCAGGAGGGCCAGAGGAAATTTATGGGCACCCTGTGGAACACCTATGCCTTTTATATCCTGTATGCGGATATTGACAGTTTTGACCCCACCAAATATACGCTGGAGTACGACAAGCTGCCGGTGATGGACCGCTGGTTACTGTCCAGATTAAACACCGTGGTGGGTGAAGTGGACGAGGATCTGGACAAATACCGGATTCCCGAGGCGGGCAAGGCGCTGGAAGACTTCGTGGACGAGATGAGCAACTGGTATGTGCGCCGCAGCCGTGAACGTTTCTGGGCCAAGGGCATGGAACAGGATAAGATTAACGCCTATATGACTCTGTATACGGCGCTGGTGACCATCAGTAAGGCCGCCGCTCCCATGATCCCCTTTATGACCGAGGATATCTATCAGAACATGGTGCGCAGCGTGGACAAAGACGCTCCGGAGAGCATTCATCTGTGCGATTTCCCCCAGGTACACGCCGAGAGGATCGACAAGGCTCTGGAGGAGTCCATGAAAGACGTGCTGGCCGCCGTGGTGATGGGCCGGGCCTGCCGCAACGACGCCGCCATCAAGAACCGCCAACCCATCGGCAGAATGTATATTAAAGCGGATTTCAGTCTGGATGATTTCTATGTGGATATCATCAAGGATGAACTGAATGTGAAGGAAGTAGTCTTCACGGGCGATGTGCGCGACTTTACTTCCTATACCTTCAAGCCCCAACTGCGCACTGTGGGGCCGAAATACGGCAAACAGCTGGGCGGCATCCAGAAGACGCTGGGGGCCCTGGACGGCAACGCCGCCATGGATGAGCTGAAAGAAAGCGGTAAACTGACCTTTACAGTGGACGGCGCTACGGTGGAACTCACCCAGGACGATCTGCTGATCAGCATGGCCCAGAAAGAGGGCTATGTGTCCCAGGAGGACAATCAGATAACCGTGGTGCTGGACACCAACCTGACCCAGGAGTTGGTGGAAGAGGGCTTTGTCTACGAGATCATCAGCAAGATCCAGACCATGCGAAAGGACGCGGGCTTTGAGGTGATGGATCACATCCGGGTATCCTTATGCGGCAATGCCAAACTCTTTGCCATCGCCGAGAATAACCGGGAGGCCATCTGCGGCAAGGTGCTGGCGGAGGAACTACATGCGGACGTCTCCTTTGCAGTGACGAAAGAATGGAATGTGAACGGCGAGAATGTGACCATCAACCTGGAGAAAATATAGCTGGGGCGGATGGAGCAGGACAAATGGAATGCCTGAGGAATAGGATTTATAACGATGGTGGAGACGCTGAACCGAAACGTGCGGGAAAGGAGTTACCATGATAACAGACACTTTTGACAATGCATCATCGGCGATCATCAACCCCCAGACCAATGAGAACGCACCTGTGGTGGATGCCTGTATACTGACTTTCTCCCATGCCATCGAGAAGTTTGTGCGGGAACATTATGAGTGCAAGCAGCTCGGGTCTTTCTGGTTCGCCACCGGGGAGACGCCGGTGTGGCAGATTGAGTATGCGGGCAGGAAGTTTGCCTTTTACAAGACCTATGTGGGCGCGCCTGCCTGCGTATGCAGCGTGGAGAATACGCTCTCGGTGATCCGGACGAATAAATACATTGTCTTTGGCGGCGCGGGATGCCTGAACAAGGAGATCGCTCATGGCAAGGTGATGGTTCCCACGGAGGGGTATCGGGACGAGGGCACATCCTACCACTATGCGCCCCCATCGGACTATATCGGGATACGGAATGCGGACACCGTGGCGAAATGCATGGCGGAAAACGGGATTCCCTATGTAAAGGGGAAGACCTGGACCACGGATTCCTTTTATCGTGAGACAGTAAAAAACTTTGAGAAACACAAGGCGGACGGCTGTATCTCGGTGGAGATGGAATGCGCGGCATTGCAGGCCATGTGTGATTTCCGGGGATTGGAGCTGTACATGTTCTTTACCAGCGGCGATCTGCTGGATGCTCCCCAGTGGGACTCCAGGCGCAGGGAGGGGGACAACCGGGGAACCCAGCATGACGCGGGGCACTTTGACATCGCCCTGGAGCTGGCCCGGTATGTCACCTGTGGGCAGGGAGAATAATAGAGCATTCAAGTTGATGTCATGGCATGGGACGATCAGAAAAAAATCTATGAAGGTCTTGGGTTTCAGACTTCGATGCCCCAGCGGCGCGGCGAACCCATGCACATCTGTCTGACAAATCAGATTGAATTGACAGATGCTATGTTTCAGCAATGACGGGAACTTTTTTCTAAAAAAAGTCAGTATTTTTAAGAAACGGAGGCATTTCTCCTGCCTCAATACCAAGACACTGACCGTAGGTCAGACCAGCGGGTTTACACCGATTTTTCGTAATATCGGCAGACACATGATCATGCCGGCCCTTATAAAAAGCCATTGATGATCATATAGTAAACCGTACCGTTTTTATTGCTGAATCCCCTGTTTTCAAGCTCAAGTAAGAAAACGCAGCAGGCCCTTCATCCGGGAGAAAGTATTAACGGAGAGGAGATCAGTAGATTGTCTTTCAATGGCAGATTTTGCGATTGGATACGGATCTGATGATAAAGAGAAGAAGTGGAAAGTATATCAAAACGGCGAAAGAGGAATGAAACGCAATGAATTATACTATCAATAATTCCGGATGGGAAAAACATAGGTAAAAGCTGCACAAAAATCTGCGGAAACACAAAAATAGTTGGCATTGCCGGGAATATTTGGTATAATATATAGCTGCATATCAAATATAAGCGCATCTGGCGATTATGAAAATGATCTCAGCAGCGCAAAGACGCAGATCGCCTGGCTGTGGGCAGCAATTATTTTATTGTCCGTAAACGCAATCAGAAAAGGAGAATGACCATGAAGAGTACTACGACAACCAAAAAGACGAAGTTCGACAAAGAGCTTTTTAAGAGAAGCGTACAGTACAATACAAAGACCCTGTACCGCAAGAATCTGGATGAGGCCAGTCCCCAACAGATCTTCCAGGCGGTATCTTACGCTATAAAGGACCAGATCGTGGAGGACTGGATGGACACCCAGAAAGCCTACGAGAAACAGGATGCCAAGACCGTATACTATCTGTCCATGGAATTTCTGATGGGCCGCGCCCTGGGAAACAATCTGATCAATATGATGGCTTACAAGGAGGCCAAGGAGGCTCTGGAGGAGTTGGGTCTGGATCTGAACGTTGTGGAAGACCAGGAGCCTGACGCGGCACTGGGCAACGGCGGCTTGGGCCGTCTGGCGGCATGTTTTTTGGATTCCCTGGCCACTTTGGGCTACCCTGCCTACGGCTGCGGTATCCGCTACCGCTACGGCATGTTCAAACAGCAGATCCGGGACGGCTACCAGATCGAAGTTCCCGACAACTGGCTGGTGGACGGTAATCCCTTTGAACTGCGCAGACCCGAGTACAGGAAAGAGGTAAAATTCGGCGGATATGTGACCGTGAAACGCGATGAGAACGGCAGGGAGCATTTCTCCCAGGAGGGCTATCAGTCCGTAAACGCCATCCCCTTTGACCTGCCCATTGTGGGCTACGGCAACCATATTGTAAATACTCTGCGTATCTGGGATGCCGAGCCGGTGGTATGTTTCCAGCTGGACTCCTTTGACAAGGGCGACTATCAAAAGGCGGTGGAACAGGAAAATCTGGCGAGAAATATCGTGGAGGTACTCTACCCCAACGACAACCACTATGCGGGTAAGGAGCTGCGCTTAAAACAGCAGTACTTCTTTATCTCCGCCTCGGTACAGGAGGCCGTGGCAAAATACATGCGTACCCACAGCGATGTCCGCAAGTTCTATGAAAAGGTGACTTTCCAGCTCAACGATACCCATCCCACCGTGGCCATCGCCGAGCTGATGCGTATACTGATGGATGAATATTTCCTTACCTGGGACGAGGCATGGGCTGTGACCACCAGGACCTGCGCCTATACCAACCATACCATTATGGCTGAAGCTCTGGAAAAATGGCCCATTGAGCTGTTCTCCAGACTGTTGCCCCGCATATATCAGATCGTGGAGGAGATCAACCGCAGATTTATCCTTGAGATCGAGAAAAAATACGGCAACGTGCCCGGCGTCAACGTACAGGACAAGATCCGCAAGATGGCCATCATCTATGACGGACAGGTGAAGATGGCCCATCTGGCCATTGTGTCCGGCTACTCTGTGAACGGTGTGGCAAGACTGCACACGGAGATTTTGAAAAATCAGGAACTGAAGGATTTCTATGAAATGTTCCCGGATCGTTTCAACAACAAGACCAACGGCATCACCCAGAGACGTTTCCTGCTCCACGGCAACCCGCTGCTGGCAGACTGGGTAACGGACCATATCGGCAACGAATGGATCACCGACCTGCCCCAGATCAGCCGCCTGAAGATTTATGCGGACGATGCCAAGGCCCAGCAGGAATTTATGAATATCAAGTATCAGAACAAGGTGCGCCTGGCAAAATATATCCTGGAGCACAACGGCGTGGAGGTGGACCCCCGCTCCATCTTTGACGTACAGGTAAAGCGCCTCCATGAGTACAAGAGACAGCTGCTGAACATCCTGCATGTGATGTATCTCTACAACGAGATCAAGGAGCATCCGGACAAAGAGTTCTATCCCAGGACCTTTATCTTCGGCGCCAAGGCAGCGGCAGGATACCGCAACGCCAAACTGACCATCAAGCTGATCACTTCCGTAGCGGACGTCATCAACAACGATGCCTCCATCGGCGGCAAGATCAAAGTTGTATTTATAGAGAACTACAATGTATCCAACGCGGAGATCATCTTTGCCGCCGCGGATGTATCCGAGCAGATTTCCACAGCCAGCAAGGAGGCATCCGGCACCGGCAACATGAAATTCATGTTAAACGGCGCCCTGACCCTGGGCACTATGGACGGTGCCAACGTGGAGATCGTTGAGGAAGTAGGTGAGGAGAACGCCTTTATCTTCGGCCTGTCCTCCGACGAAGTCATTAACTACGAGAACCACGGCGGCTACAACCCCATGGAGATCTTCAACAACGACCAGGATATCCGCAAGGTATTGATGCAGCTGATCAACGGAACCTACTCCAGAGACACAGAGATGTTCCGCCACCTGTACAATTCCCTGTTGAACACCCAGAGCACCTCCCGGGCAGACACCTACTTTATATTAAAGGATTTCAAGGCCTACGCAGAAGCCCAAAAGAAAGTAGAAACCGCCTACAAGGACGAAGCCGCCTGGGCCAAGAGCGCCATCCTCAATGTGGCCTGCTCCGGAAAATTTACCTCAGACAGAACCATCCAGCAATACGTGGACGAAATCTGGCACCTGGACAAAGTAACCCTCCAGTAAACCCGCCAGACTCCAAACCACTACGGCCGCTGAACAGCGGCCTCCCAAGTGATGGGCCCTTCCAACAGTGAAACCTAAAACCAATACAGCCGCTGAACAGCGGAACTCCCAAAGTGATGCGGCTGTCCAACAGCGGAAACCGAGCCCAGGCGGGGGTATATCCCTGTGGCCGCCCCTGAAACAACGTCGGCGCTTAGTGAGGTCTGCCGAATTTATTCGGCACGAACTTAGCGCCCGCTACGCTTGTTTACGGAGCGAGAGCGCGGCGGCAACAGGGATATACCCCCACCTGGGCGACACTCCCGCCCCCCTGACACCAACGTCCAAAAAACAGGAGAATCACTTATGGTAAAACTAACCCAAAACGGCGTCTACCTCCTCCAAGGCAGCGAGATAATCCCCGACAACGGCCAGGCCCCCGAGGCCCTAAAAGCCAGAACCGGCAGAGACATCTCCAAAGCGGAGGCCACCCAAAACACTATTGCCTACGGCATCTTAAAGAGCCACAACACCTCCGGCAATATGGAAAAATTAAAGATCAAATTCGACAAACTCACCAGCCACGACATCACCTTCGTAGGCATCATCCAGACTGCCAGGGCATCGGGCCTGACCCGGTTCCCGGTACCCTACGTGCTGACCAACTGCCACAATTCCCTGTGTGCCGTAGGCGGCACCATCAACGAGGACGACCACATGTTCGGCCTGTCCTGTGCCAAGAAATACGGCGGCATCTATGTGCCCCCCCATCAGGCGGTCATCCATCAGTTTGCCAGAGAGATGCTGGCAGGCGGCGGCAAGATGATCCTGGGTTCCGACTCCCATACCCGCTACGGCGCGCTGGGTACCATGGCCATAGGCGAGGGCGGCCCTGAGCTGGTAAAACAGCTCTTGAACCAGACTTATGATATCAACATGCCCGGCGTGGTGGGCGTATATCTGACAGGGGAACCGGTACAGGGCGTAGGTCCCCAGGACGTGGCGCTGGCCATCATCGGAGCCGTGTTCGCAAACGGTTATGTGAAAAACAAAGTCATGGAGTTCGTAGGCCCCGGCGTGGCCTCCTTAAGCGCGGATTTCAGAATCGGCGTGGACGTGATGACCACCGAGACCACCTGCCTGTCCTCCATCTGGCAGACGGATGATCAGATCCGGGAATTCTATGAGATTCACGGCAGAAGTGAAGAGTATGCGGAGCTATCCCCCGGCGAAGTGGCCTATTATGACGGCATGATCACCGTGGACTTATCCAAGGTGCGTCCCATGATCGCCATGCCCTTCCATCCCAGCAATACCTATACCATCGAGGAGCTATGCACCAACCTCATGGACATTCTGGACGAGACGGAAAAGCGTGCCCAGGTGAGTTTGGACGGTGCGGCAACGCTGCGATTGAAAGACAAGGTAAAGAACGGAAAATTTCATGTAGACCAGGGTATCATTGCGGGCTGTGCAGGCGGCGGCTTTGAGAATATCTGCGCCGCGGCAGATATCCTGAAAGGTAAATATATCGGCAGCGACGGCTTTACTCTAAGTGTGTATCCCGCCTCCATGCCCGTATATATGGAGCTGATCAAAAACGGCTGTGCCGCTACCGTTCTGGAGACCGGCGCGGTGATGAAGACAGCTTTCTGCGGCCCCTGTTTCGGAGCGGGAGACACCCCGGCCAACAATGCGTTCAGCATTCGTCACTCCACCCGTAACTTCCCCAACAGGGAGGGTTCCAAGCTGCAAAACGGACAGATTTCTTCCGTGGCGCTGATGGACGCCCGCTCCATAGCGGCTACGGCGGCCAATCAGGGCATCCTGACCCCGGCTACGGAGTTTGACGGAGAGATCGGCAGATACAAGTATCATTTTGACAGCAATATCTATGCCAACCGGGTATTTGATTCTCATGGCGTGGCGGACCCGGAGACCGAGATCGTGCTTGGCCCCAATATCAAGGACTGGCCGGAGATGGGCGCACTGCCCGACAATCTGGTGCTGCGGGTGGTCAGCGAGATTCACGATCCCGTGACAACCACGGATGAATTGATCCCCTCCGGTGAGACCTCCAGCTACCGATCCAACCCTCTGGGGCTGGCGGAGTTCGCCCTGTCCAGAAAAGACCCCGCCTATGTGGGGAGAGCCAAGGATATCCAGAAGGCGGAGAAGGCCCGTATGGCCGGGGAACATCCCTGC
The DNA here is from genome assembly GCA_910577235.1 of uncultured Acetatifactor sp. Classification (GTDB taxonomy): domain Bacteria; phylum Bacillota; class Clostridia; order Lachnospirales; family Lachnospiraceae; genus Acetatifactor. Next base: position 26,430 of record CAJTMX010000036.1, read on the forward strand.
CAGGCTCACCCGGATGTGAAACCTGTGATGGGGGAGATCAAACAACAGTTCCCGGATGTCAACCATACCAACACCGGATTCGGTTCCACAATATTTGCGGTCAAGCCCGGCGACGGCTCCGCCAGAGAGCAGGCGGCCAGCTGCCAGAAAGTGCTGGGAGGCTGGGCCAACATCGCCAATGAGTACGCCACCAAGCGCTACCGCTCCAACCTGATCAACTGGGGTATGCTGCCGTTTTTGATCCGGGAGGGAGATCTGCCGTTTAAGAATCTGGATTACCTGTTTATTCCCGGCATAAAAGACGCCGTTGAGAATAAAACAGAAGAGATCAAGGCTTATGTGGTCAGAACAGAAGGACAGCAGCCCGAAGGGCTGCAGGAGTTTACACTGCGCCTGGGCGAGTTGACCGATGAGGAGAGACAGATCATTCTGAAAGGCTGCCTTATAAACTATAATCGAGTGTAATATGCGGTACACAGGTTCCAGGGAACCGAAAGCAGCATATCCCCGGAAGGCGCACTGATCAATATACGGACGCAGAAGGCGGCCGGATGTTGATCACCAAACCGTGTGCATGAAGGGGATATGCGGTACGCAGGTTCCAGGGAACCGAAAACAGCATATCCCCGGAAGGCGCACTGATCAATATACGGACGCAGAAGGCGGCCGGATGTTGATCACCAAACCGTGTGCATGAAGGGGATATGCGGTACTATAATAGGAGGAACAAATGGAAAAGCCGAAAGCAATTAACAATCCAATGCTGGTGGGAGCCATGGAACTGCTCAAATCGGACAATTCCGCCAAGCACAGGGACTTTTTTCTGCAGGAACTGCTGAAAGCGCATCTGCTCACTCCGGCTATGGTAACCCCCAAGCCGGAGAAAGACGAAAACGGCGCGCTGAAGATGCTGCCGGATTCCCAGATTCAGGTCCCCATGCTCAGCACCCGGGAAGGGGTGCGGTATTTCATGGCTTTTACGGATATACAGGAGATGAAGAAATGGGTAAAAAGCCTGGAGGAGGGACAGCAGATCTTTGTCTTTGGATTTCAGGATTTTGCCACCATGGTGAAGAGGGCGGACAGCCAATGTGACGGGTTTGCCATCAATCCCGGCGGAGCCAATATCAGAATCACCCGCAACATGATCGACACGATACAGGAGGCTCTGGCGGGCGGAAATCAGTCCCGGGATTAATTGTAGGAAAGGGGATAAATATGGATGAGATGAAATACGTCGTCCTGTTGACGGGAAACAACAGGATGGCAATCAATGAATTTTTTACCTATATGGACCTCAATCTGGAGTGTATCAATACTTCGTGCCGATATAACGATATAATGAACCATCTGAAATATATAACTCCCGATGTGTTCGTATACTGTCTGTATGGAGAGTCGCCGGACGATATCAAGCGTTTCGTAAATGTGGAGCGCAAACTTACGGAGATGGGGATTCCCATCATCGTCGTGGGAAACCGGGACGAGTGCGAGCAGTTTACCAAGGTTGCCCCTTTGATAGAGGCCACATTTTTTTTGCGCCCCATTTCGGCTCAGAAACTGGAGCGGTCCATTGTGGAGATGCTGGAGTCACAAAAGCCCAGAGAGAGCGGGGAAACGGCTGAAAAATCCGCCGCCGAATCCCCTGCGGCACCGGCGAGAAAACATATTTTGATCGTGGATGACGACAGCAGTGTCTTAAAGCTGCTCAAGGGTTATCTTGCGGAGCGTTATGATGTGGCCACAGCCATCAACGGTAAAGTGGCGATGAAATTCCTGGAGACCAAGAGGACGGACATGGTACTGCTCGACTATGAGATGCCGGAGGAGAACGGGGCGGCGGTGCTGGGTAAGATCCGGGACGGCGACCGCACAAAACATCTTCCCGTGGTCTTTTTGACCGGACTGACCGAGCGCGGCAAGATACAGGAACTGCTGGCGCTGAAAATACAGGGTTATCTTATAAAACCCATTGATATGGAGAAACTTTCTTCCACCATCAAGGGTGTTTTGGGTTAATGCAGATATACAGGGGGAGCGGTATGGATACGATTAACGCAGAGCAGGACACGGAAAACCTGAACCTCACAGACCTGATCGATCTGGAAACCCTGCGCCTGATACAGGAATCTTTTTCAAGTATGACGGGCATTGCCTCTCTGATTACGGACAAAAACGGCATTGCCCTGACGGAGGGTTCCCACTATTCGGAATTTTGCGCCGACTATGTGCGCGCCACTAAAAAGGGCCGGAAAAAGTGTGAGCAATGTAACCGTGACGGAGCCGAAAACACCGGAAAGGGCGGCCCCTGTACTTACCACTGCCATGCGGGTCTGATGGATTTTGCCGTGCCCATTCAGGTTTCCGGTCATAAGATAGGGTGTTTTATCGGCGGGCAGGTACTGACCCAGCCGCCGGATGAAGAGAAGATACGGCAGGTGGCCGCCGATATCGACGCGGACCCCGACCAGCTTATAAGGGCAGTCCGCAAGGTGAGTATTCTCGAGGAGGAGGACGTCAAGAACAAGATCACCGCGCTGTCTAACATTGCAAATGTTCTATCGGATATGGCCTACAACAGGCATCAGTTGAACATGAAAAACGCGGAGCTTATGAGATCCTCCAACATGAAATCCGACTTTCTTGCCAACATGAGCCATGAGATCCGTACGCCCATGAACGCTATCATCGGTATGGCGGAAATGACGCTGCGGGAGGAACTTCCCCCTCTGGCAAAGGAATATGTGGGACAGATCAAATCATCCGGTCAGACACTGCTCACGATCATCAATGATATTCTTGACTTTTCCAAGATAGAATCCGGCATGATGACCATCAGTGAAGTGGAATATGAGCCCATGTCTGTGGTAAATGATGTTGCGAATATCGTTATGACCCGAATCGGCGGTAAGGAGTTGGAACTCACGGTGGATGTGGACCCCAGGCTGCCCCATAAGCTGTACGGCGACAATATCCGTATCAAGCAGATCATGATAAATCTGGCGAATAACGCCATAAAGTTTACAACCATGGGAAACGTTCATCTACAGGTCGCTTTCCGAAGGATCAAAAGAGACATGCTGGTTCTTCAGGTTGCGGTTTCCGATACCGGAAGCGGCATTAAAGAGAGCGATATGGATAAGCTCTTCAAATCCTTTCAGCAGCTTGACAGCAAGCGGAACCGCAATATTGAGGGAGCCGGTCTGGGGCTTGCCATCTGTAAGCAGCTTGTATCTCTCATGAACGGCGAGATAAAGGTAGAGAGCGAGTACGGTAAGGGTAGTACCTTTTCGTTTGAGATCCCACAGCGGATAGTGGACAGCGCTCCTTCCGTCAGTCGGATGGAGGAAAAAGTGCTGGCGGCAGGGTTATTGTCGGGGGACTACGCCGCCATGCAGATCGAGACAGATATGCAGCGGCTTGGGGTAGATTACCGGGGGCTTGCCTCGGAGAGAGATCTGGAGCGGTTGAGAAAACGGAAGATCAAATACCTGTTTATAGAGCAGCCGCTGATGACAGACCAGATACAGGCTTTCCTGAGATCCAATTCCGATATTCTGGGCGTGGTGCTGGCGGACTATCAGGAGCTGCACCGCTACAATCTGGACAATGTCCTGGTGGTCAAAAAACCGCTGTATGTTTTGAGCCTTGCCAATATCCTTCAGGGGAATAAGGCGGATATGAGCTATAACCGTCTGGACGCGGAGGACTTTAGCTTTATCGCTCCGGATGCGGAAATACTTATCGTGGACGACAATCCCATCAATCTCATGGTGGCCAAGGGACTGCTGAGTCCCATGAATATGCGGATCGATTCGGCCCCAAGCGGCAGGGAGGCAATCTTCAAAGTCACAGGTAAAAAATATGACCTTATCTTTATGGATCACATGATGCCTGAGATGGACGGCGTTGAAACCACCCGCGTGATCAGGCAGACGCTGGGAGAGAACGGTCAGGTGCCCATCCTTGCCCTAACGGCAAACGTTATGGAGGGTACCAGAGAAATGTTCATCAGCGAAGGGATGAACGACCTGGTGATCAAACCCATCGAGATTAAAGACATCGTATCCAAGCTGCGCAGATGGCTGCCGCCGGAGAAGATACACAAAAAACAGCACGGGGACAAAAAGACGGAAACCAAGGTCAAAAGCGAGATGTCCGCCCAGGCTACGAATATCTCTATCGATGGTCTGGATGTACAGAAGGCCATGGGATTTCTGGGCAACGAAGAGCTGTTTTGGGCCGTTCTCAAAGAGTATTACCGGGTTATTGATAAGAAACATGCGCTGATCAGACAATATGAACAGGCAGAAAAATGGCATGAGTACACCATAGAGGTCCATGCTCTAAAAAGCGCCTCGCGCCAGATCGGCGCCTTTGAACTCGCGGAGACCGCAGAGCAGATGGAGGCCGCCGGAAATGCCCGCAACGGGGAACTGATACACAAGATAACTCCGGGAATGCTGGCTGAGTACATGTTTTATAAGGACATTCTGGCACCGTATTTTACTCGGGAAGACCAAGAGAACGAGAATAAGCAGATCTACAGCGGAGAACTGACTACTCTGTTTGCCCGGATGCGGGATGCGCTGGAAAATCTGGATATGGACGCCATGGAGGAGAACATACGGAGTATGGACCAATACTCCTACGGAAAGATTCAGGATGAATTCTTCGAGAAATTGAAAAACGCTGTGGACGATATGGACACGGAGAGATGTGAGGAGATACTTGACGCATGGGAAGCGAGCCTGTAAAAGGCCGTTTCCCTTTTTTCTGTTTTTGAACACCTGCCGTATAATTTGTTTTTTTGGGGTAAGAATATCCAATAGAGTAAGCAAAGCGATTCTCAAAATGACAATAAAGGTAAAAAGTCCGCGTCTGCGGACGGGAGGTGTTCATGCGAAATAACAGAAAACAGAATATCAAAAAAGAGCGAATCATTATGATCGCGTCCTCTGCTTTTGTGATGGCTGCCCTGACCATGACAGGAGTATATATGAAGGAGAACAGTACACAAAATCAGGACAACGGATACAGCATTGATTTCACCGAGATTGAGAGCCAGGCGGATGACAAACCTCAGGACATCGGCGGCCAGGGGCAGAACACCCGGACGCCCGGGTCTATTCCCCACAACGCCACCACAGTACAGGAGTTCCCGGAGGATGATCTGGACTACCTGCCCATGGAGGAGGCCGGTTCATCCATGATTCAGATTCCCGGTCTGACGGACGGTATAAAATCTGAGGCGGACGTGACCAGCGATGAACAGCTGGCGATGCTGGAGGAGCAAAAAGCGGAGGAAGGCCAGACGCAGGAGCGCGATGAAAAGCCACAGGAGAGCAGTCAGCCGGAGAGCGGAGCGGCCACGGCAGACCCGGTTATGGAACAGCCCCTTCTTCCAGAGCAGCCGATCATGGAGGGGCAGCCAGTCATGGAAGGGCAGCCAGTCATGGAAGGGCAGCCAGTCATGGAAGGACAGCCAGTCATGGAAGGACAGCCGGTTATGGAGGAACAGCCTGCCTGGGATATGCAGCCTGAGACCAGAGTTCTGGGATTCTCCGCTGATCAGGGACTGGTGCGTCCCGTGGCGGGAGACGTGTTGATCCCTTACAGCATGGACCGGACCGTGTATTTCACCACATTGGATCAGTATAAATGTAATCCCGCTACCATGTACCGGGTGGAGGAAGGAACACAGGTCATGGCCTGCGCCGAGGCGCGGGTGGCATCGGTCTTCAGCAATGAAGAAATAGGGCAGGCGGTAACACTGGATCTGGGCAACGGATATCAGGTGGTATACGGCCAGCTGCAGTCGCTGAATGTATCCGAGGGAGATTATGTGAATCCCGGGCAGGTCATCGCCACGGTGGCGGCTCCCACCATCTACTACAGCCTGGAAGGCAGCAACCTCTATTTCCTGCTGGAACAGGACGGAGCGGCGCTTGACCCCCAGAACATGTATTTTTAATTACAGTTATTTGAAGGCATGTTTCGGATAGCATATCTATTCATGTCAGGGCACCCTGAAGTGGCCTGACATGGATCGCAGGGCCGTGTGCCGTCCGGAACATGCCGGATTCTAAATGTTATAGAACCAAACAGAATTCGGGTTAAGAAAGGACATGGGCGCAGAGATGGATATCATAAACGGTTTGATTCATACCATGGGAGAGCGGGGCATCATCGAACATGGTGCAGTCCATGTGGAAAACGGAAAAATAGCATGGGTGGGAACCATGGAGCAGTGGGGGAAGAGATACCGGACAGAGGCCGGCAAGCCGGTACTTGACGCAGACGGCGGCTGGGTGCTGCCGGGTATCATCGAGGCTCACTGCCATATGGGTATCACCGAGGAAAAAAAGGGAATGGAGGGAGACGACTGCAATGAGACGGTTGATCCCGTCACACCCTGGCTGCGGGCGATAGACGCCATCAACAGCATGGACGCTGCCTTTGACGACGCCGTGCGGGCCGGCATCACGGCGGCCATGGTCGGCCCCGGCAGCTCCAATGTGGTGGGAGGGCAGTTCGCTCTGGTAAAGACCCGGGGGAGGCGGATCGACGATATCATCGTAAAGGCCCCTGCGGCTATGAAAGTAGCCTTTGGTGAGAATCCAAAGGTCAATTACTCCGGTCAGGGGAAAAGTCCCTCCACCCGCATGGCCATAGCGGGAATGCTGCGCCGTGAGCTGTTCGAGGCAAAAGACTATCTGGAGAGGAAAAAACAGGCACAGCGGAAGGGAGAGAGTTTTCAGGAGGATTTTACAAAGGAGTGCTGGATTCCCGTGTTGCAGCGGAAGATTCCGCTGAAAGCCCATGTGCACCGGGTGGACGATATTTTTACCGCCATTCGTATCGCCAGAGAGTTTGATCTGCATATGACTCTGGACCATTGCAGCGAGGGGCACCTGATTGCCCGGGAATTGGCTGCGGAGGGGTATCCCGCTATCGTGGGTCCCGATCTGACCAGCCGTAACAAGATAGAGGTGCAGAATGTGGCGTTCAAGACCGCGGGAGTGCTGGCCCGGGCCGGGGTATTGGTGGCTGTCACCACAGATCACCCTGTGTCCCAGATTCAGTCGCTGCCTCTGTGCGCGGGTCTGGCTGTGAAGGCGGGGCTGCCTATGGAGCAGGGACTTAGGGCGATCACCGTCAACGCTGCGCGGATCTGCGGCGTGGCGGACAGAATGGGAACGCTGGAGCCGGGGAAGGATGCGGATGTGGCGGTCTTCAGTGGGAATCCTATGGAGGTGTTTACGCGGACGCTGTATACGGTGATAGACGGGCAGGTGGTGTTTGAGGATGGGGACGATCAGAGCCATGTGGCATTCGCCTTCCCAGGCTGATTGCGGCCGGCAGTCGGAGTGACGGTATTTGTGCGGAACGACCCTGTGATAAACTCGGGAGAGAATGGCAGGAAAGTCTTTACCGCAGGGGTTTATTTTGCTATACTAGGGAATAGCGATGTGCTTGCCTAAAGCGTACGGAACGGGAGGCTGCGGTGGGAATTTTAAAGGGATATAAGAGAATAGCGGCGTTTGTGCTCTGTATTTGTCTGACGGCAGGGATCGGCGGCTGCGGCTGGGTGGCCGAGCCGGAGGCAAACAACGGCGGCGGACAGCAGCAGACAGCTTTGGCCGGGGGCGACGGTGCGGCCCGGGAGGATTATAGGCTGCTGCCGGAGGCGGAACTGGACTACCTGGTGCCGGAGCAGTATCCGGGTATTTGGGTCAGTCTGGGAGGCTATGACAGCAAGGGCAGCAAGGTGGTTTACTTTCGCGGACGCAGTCTGCCGGAGACCTTTCGGATCATGGACACCGCCACCGGGCAGTGTGTATACACGGGCAGGTTGGAGGAGGACAGGTACAATGAGGAAACCCGGGAATATAATAGTCACGGAGAGTTTTCGGATTTTGTGGACGTAGGAGAATATTACATAGAGTGTGATATCATTGGCAGATCCTACTCTTTTGCGTTGCAGGAGGAACGGCTGCGGGAGCAGTTTGATATGACGCTTACGCAGATACGGCATCAGGGACAGGAGACTCTCTCCGGCGCGGAATCCGTGCGTACCATGCTGCAGCAGGTGATTGTGGTGCTGCTCTCCTATGAGCTGTACCCGGATCTGTACGAGGACGGGGACGGCAATCAGATACCGGATGTTCTGGAGTATATGACGGAGGCTGTCCGTGCCGTTGTGGGACGGCAGGAGTCCGCGGAATCGGACGATCTGACCTATGAGCTGGCGGCGGCGCTGGCCAAGTACAGCTATATATATCAGAAATACGACAGCAAATACGCCACGGATATCGTACAGATCGCGGCGGGTCTGTGGCAGCAGGCGGAAAAAGCGGGAGATCTGCGGGATGACGCCAGACTGCTGGCGGCGGCGGAGTTGTACAGGGCCACGGGACAGAGGAAATATGTGACGGTACTGGAGGCATCCCAGGGGGGGCTTGCGGATAAGATACAGCGGGAGGAATCCTGCCGTTACGATTATCTGGCCGCCGTTACCTATATTGCCACCAAACAGAGGGTTAAAGTGGATATCTGCGATACGCTGATCCGGATGCTCATGAACCGGGGAGAGCAGATCGTGGATGGCATTCCCCACCTGGCTTACCGGAAGGTGGATCTGAGTGAATCTGTCATAGATGAGATGATGTGGGATATGGTGTTGTTGTCAGCGGTAAACTATGTGATCACCAACTATGAGTATGGCCGTGTGATAGAGAGCCAGCATTACTTTCTGTGGGGCTGCAATGCCAGATCCTATTGTTTCTGGGAGCAGGATATCAGCCGGAAACCGTCATGGACGGCATGCTATCTGCTTATGCTGTGTGATATGCGGGTCAATGAGTAGAGGCGTATCGGATAGTGTCAGTCGGTCGTTTCGGGGCAGCTGAGGAATATTTGATACCGCAGCCGGAGCTGCGGCATGTATGAGGAGAATGGCATGGAGATGACATATCAGGGCCTGAAGGTCGATTACATAGAGAAGGGGCAGGGACCGTTGGTGGTGCTGTTCCACGGCTGGGGAGCCAATAAGGAGCTATTCGGCCCGCTTATCGGTACGCTGGCAACACAGTACCGGGTGGCGGCGCCGGACACTCCGGGGTTTGGACAGAGCCAGGAGCCCCGGAATCCTTGGGAGCTGGCGGACTACTGTGAATTTTGCAGGGCGTTTATCGAGCATGTGTCGGGACCGCAGGATACGGAAGTGATCCTGATGGGGCATTCCCACGGAGGGCGTACACTGATACGTCTGGTGGGCAGCGGTATGCTGCGCCCCGGAACGGTCAAAAAAATGGTTTTGATCGACAGTGCGGGCATCGTTCACGAGAAGACGCCGGAGCAGCAGCGCAGGATCAGGCGCTATAAGAGGGGAAAACGGTTCTTAAGCCTGCCGCCGGTAAAAGCTCTTTTTCCACATGCGCTGGAGAGATTTCAGAGCCGCAGCGGTTCGGCGGACTATCGGGCAGCGTCCCCTGTCATGCGCCAGAGCATGGTGAAAGTAGTCAATGAGGATGTACGGGAGTATCTGCCCCGGATAGAGGCGGAGACTCTGCTGGTGTGGGGAGATCAGGACCGGGATACGCCCCTCTCGGACGGAAAGCTGATGGAGGGGATGATACCCGGCTCCGGGCTGGCGGTGCTGGCGGGGGCGGGCCACTTTTCCTTTATAGACCGGCAGTATCAGTTTATGGCTGTGATAAGGTCTTTTCTGGGGATTATGGGATGAGTTGATGATCCTTATGTATGATGTGGGGGTGTGTACATGATAAACGCTTTTTTCATTATAATATTTGCCACGGCTCTGACGGCTGTGGGTCTGGGGACGCGCTATACGCTGCATATGTTTCAGCAGGGTTCCTATCAGTATCGCTCATACTGGCGATATATGAAGACCCATCCCCTCATGACGCTGCTGCCGCTGACAGGGCTGATCCCACTGATGGCCTGGGTATTTGTGGGAAAAACGCTGGCAGCCGTGACGGTGATCCTGATATTGGAATGGCTGTGCCTATTGCTGCTGATACTGCTGTACCGGCCCAGGGCAGCCAAGAAAAAACTTGTGTTCACAGCCCGGGTGAAACGTTTGACCGTTACCACCGCGGTACTGTATGGGCTGACTATTTCTGCGGTGCTGTTAACCGCGGGAGTCTCCTGGCGGACGCTGTTAGTGTTGGCGATGCCGGGAGCCATGTTAAGCCCCTATATGGTCCTGCTGGCAAATCTGGTCAATATGCCCGTGGAAAAGGGCATCAACCGGCACTATATCCGAGATGCCCGGAGAATGCTGAAAGCCTGCCCGGACTTGAAGATCATCGGTATCACCGGCAGCTACGGCAAGACCAGTGTCAAATATTATCTCGAAAGTCTGCTGGGCGCGCAGTATGATGTGCTGAAGACGCCGGAGAGCTTTAACACCCCCATGGGTGTTGTAAAGACCATTCGGGGGAGCCTGCGGGCCACCCATGAGATATTTCTGTGTGAGATGGGGGCCAGGCATGTGGGAGATATCAAGGAGATCTGCGATATCGTGGACCCTCAGATCGGCGTGATCACATCCCTTGGCTATCAGCATCTGGAAACCTTTAAGACGCTGGACAATATCGTGGGGACCAAGCGGGAACTGTTCGACGCGCTGCCCCAGGGCGCTCCCCGGTTTGTAAACGGCGACAACGAGTTTGTGCGGCAGTACAAAGTGGATCAGGGAGCCGTCACCTACGGTCTTGAGGAGGGCAATGCCTACCGTGCCTGTGACTTGGAATACAGCGAGAAGGGAACCGCCTTTTGGGTGCAGGCACCGGATGGCGGCAGGGAGAGATTCACCACCCGGCTGCTGGGCGAGCACAATGTGACCAACATTACCGGAGCTATAGCGGTGTCCCATGAATTGGGCATCCCGTTAGACAAACTGAAACTCCCGGTTCACCGGCTGGAGGGCGCGCCCCATCGGCTGCAGCCCATCGCCCGGGGCAACACGATCATTATTGACGATGCCTACAACTCCAATCCGGGCGGTGCCCATATGGCCCTGAAAACCCTTGAGCGCTTTAGCGGTCTGCGCGTTCTGGTCACTCCCGGCATGGTGGAACTGGGCGAACAGGAAGACCGCTACAACTATGAGCTGGGCAGAGAAGCCACCCAGTGTTGCGACTACATTGTGCTGGTAGGCCGCAAACAGACGGAGAGCATCCTAAAAGGCGTAAAGGATACGGATTTCGACGGGAGCCGTTTATATGTGGCGGAGAATCTGCAGGACGCCATGACATATGTAAACGCTCTGCATACAGATCAGAAAAAGATCGTATTGCTGGAGAACGATCTGCCGGACAGCTATTTGTGATATTTTCTATCACAATTCGATACTGGCAATAACCGTTAGGCAATCAGTTTTGTGTACATCACGAAAATGGGGGTAACAATACCATGAATACGCCAGCGATAGAGACAGAGCGTCGCCCTGGTATCCTGTGAAAAATATGGAGGAGACAGAAAAATTTTATGAGGAAAGATATGCTATGATTTATACGCAGCCCCAGGGATACGCATACGCTGTCTGCCTTAGAGAAGATAGTATTCCCATAGGATATATTAAGGTTGATATGGATGAAAGCCACGATTTGGGCTATGGGCTTCGCAGGGAATTTTGGCGCCGCGGAATTGTCACAGAGGCAGGTAAGGCAGTTGTAGAACAAGTTAAAAGGGACGGATTGCCATACATTACGGCGACCCATGACAGAAACAATCCGAGAAGCGGAAATGTCATGAGGAAAATCGGCATGACATATTGTTATTCGTATAAAGAACAGTGGCAGCCGAAAAATATTCCTGTTATATTCAGAATGTATCAGCTCAACCTTGACGGCGACCAGAACTTTGTATATAAAAAGTATTGGAACATATATAGTGATCACTTCGTTGAAAAACTTTGACGGAAATTTGTAAACCTATACGGAAAAGCAAGGAAAGGAAAGAGAAAACTATGAAGATCAAATTGGCAGTCATTTTCGGCGGTAAGAGTGTAGAACACGAGATATCAGTCATATCCGCTCTGCAGGCCTGCGAATACATTGACAGGGACAAATATGAGATCATCCCCCTGTATATGACAAAGAGCGGTGAATTCTACACGGGGGAGCAGGTCGGCAATATTGACCGCTACAAGGATATTCCTTCCCTGCTGAAAGAGAGCACCCGGGTGCTGTTGTTAAACGAGGACGGCAGGGTGGATATGGTGCGTTACCCCATGAAAAAGTTTGGCAACAATGTGCTGGGCAGCATCGACGTGGCCTTTCCCATCGTGCATGGCACCAATGTGGAGGACGGAACCCTGCAGGGCTATCTGCAAACCCTGGGCCTTCCCTATGTGGGCTGCGATGTGCTTTCCTCCGCGGTGGGCATGAATAAGTACGTGATGAAGACCGTGTTCAAGGACAACGATATCCCGGTTCTGGACTGCACCTGTTATAATCTCGCGGATTTTACGGATGTGGAAAAGCTGATGGACGGTGTGGAAGGAAAATTCCCCTATCCCGTCATCGTCAAGCCCATAAACCTGGGTTCCAGTGTGGGCATCAGCAAGGCCTCTGACCGGGCGCAGTTGGAGGAAGCTCTGAACCTGGCTTTTACTTTCTCTCAAAAGGTGCTGGTGGAGCCCGCCATCCGGCAGCTCAAAGAGATCAACTGCGCCGTGCTGGGCAACGAGCTGGAGGCGGAGGCCTCCGAGTGCGAGGAACCCCTAAACGCGGAGGAGATATTGACCTACGAGGACAAATACATCGGCGGCGGTAAGAGCAAGGGTGGCTCCAAGGGCATGGCGAGCCTGAGCCGTGCCATACCGGCCAATATATCAAAGGAGCGCCGTGAGGAGATACGGCAGATGGCGGTGAAAGCCTTTAAATGTCTGGGGTGCAGCGGTGTGGCCCGCATTGACTTTATGATCGACAGAGAGACCGACAGAGTGTACCTAAACGAGATCAACACGATCCCCGGCTCTCTGGCATTTTACCTGTGGGAGCCTGTGGGCGTCAAGTATCCCCAGCTTTTGGAGCGTATGATACAGCTGGCTCTGAAACGGCATCGCGACAATGAGAAATTAACCTTTTCCTTTGAGACCAATGTGCTGGCCGGCGTGAAACTGGGCGGCACCAAGGGGGCGAAAGGCAGCAAGCGGTAAAACTATTAGTTTGCGGCTGGTGTATGTTATCTGAAAAAGGGACTATGCCCGTGTTGCAGGGCATAGTCCCGGAATAAAAGTGTGTTAAAACATTCTGTATTTTCTGGTTTTTTCGGCGAGTTTTATGGTATCTGTCATAACCTCCTTGGCAACTGCTCGAACTTGCCTGGTAAAATGATTTGTATCATTTACATCCCCAGTGAAAGTAAGCATGCTGTCATAATGTATATTAATAGGACTATGGCTGCTCATATTGTCAGGTAAAACGGATGGTATTGTTAAGCCATTTAAAACATTATGTGGCATAATTCCCTGCCCTATATTCCATAATCGTTCAACAGCAGCATTACTAAATACCTTATCTCCGGGCTGGAGTCTGGTCAGGATACTTCCGTCTTTTGCATGATATATTATTTCCTGCCCAGCTTCATTTGTGATTGCTAATTGACTTTTTGTTATATTCTTGGTTCCGGATGCATATTTATTTACTGAGTTAAAATACCTGTTCTTATCGATAACATTAATATCATCTCCAGCAATATAACCGAAACTATAATTATGTGCATTTACCCATGTCTCACATTGAGAAGGATCTCCTACAAATATAGTTTTACTGGTTTCATCTTTTACATAATACTTTTTGCTGGGATCAAGATCCTTATAACCCATAGGAACTGTTGAAGGTATATCACCCATGGCATCCCTAGCCCTATTTGCAGCATCTGCAATGGCGTATAATGAATTTACTATACCATTTACATTATAACCACCTTGAAGAGTATTTATTAGGCTGTCATGCAGTGCATTGGTCATATTCAGCAGATTGACTTCCGCAAAGTAGGAGGCATTCAACTGAT
>CAJTMX010000037.1:0-39051 GCA_910577235.1 uncultured Acetatifactor sp.
ATATACTGGAGTTCAGCGAAATGGATTTGTGAAGAAACTGTCAAAGACCCGGGTATGGGATAGATATAAAATCTTAAAACTAAGATTTGACGATACCTGTGAATAATGTTATGATAAAATCAGTTGTAATTTGGGGCAAAGGAGTAAAATATTTATGGCGAGAATCAACAAAAGCAAAATATTCAGACGGTTGACGACCAATCTAATAATTCTGGCGATGTTCACCGTCATAGTTATCACCTGCGTGATATTTATGAGATTGGCGATCATGAGGAATTCCGAAAAGTTGGGTAGGAATCTGGTGACCAACTATTCCGCAACGGAGGCCTCCAATCTGGACATGTTTGAATCTTTTCTGATCCTGTGCACCAACTATGTGGGCGCTATGGAGATGAAGGGCGCGGACATGGATGAGATGGAGGAAGGACTTTTCGTTCTGATAGACGGCCTGGTAGGCATGTTTGGCGAGGAGAATCTTTCCATATACGGCAAGGTCTTAAACGGCACTGAATTTGTGGTCGCCGGGGTTCCCAGGGAAGACGTTGAGGACTTTGAGACCAAGCAGCATGGTTTCAGCTCCGGTCTTCTGGGGCAGGACGGCAAAGTATATGTGTCTTCCGCTTACATAGACGACAACAGCGGGCTGCCCATGATCACTCTCTCCCGGAAAATTCCCGGCAGCGAGAGCTATCTTATAATGGACGTGGGCTTCTCCGGTTTTGAGGCCAACAATGTGAAGATGGAACTGCCCAATTACGCCAGCTATTATCTCTGCGATGCGGAGGGGACATTGTTTTTCTACAAAACGCCTCTGAAACATACATATGAAGAGTTTCAGGAGTTCATGGACCATCTGTTGGTGCAGATCGATCTGGAGGCCGGAGACGGCGCTCTGGAAAGGATCATCGCCATGGACAATCAAGAGAGGAATGTGTATTACCACACGCTGGACAACGGCTGGGTGGCCATCCTTACGATTCCCGAGACGGAGCTGCTGGCAGGGATGGACGCCTTTAATAAGATCAGCGTAGTGATAATTCTGCTGGGCTTTATGGCTGTGGTGATCATAGGCGTAAGGGATTACAAAAAGGAACAGCAGGCTCTGGCGCTGATGACGGAGAAGGAGAGCATAGCGAAGAGCAATCGTATTTCCCAGAATGCCATGGCCAGTACCGCGCTGGCTTATCAGGCGGTTTACTATCTGGATCTGCAGGATACTACCTGCCGGATGATCTATCCGGTCAGGGATGACGGTACCCCCAGAAGCTATGAGGAAACAATGACCGAGTGTTTTGGCAACGGCGTTCTCGCCGAGGAGTCCGAGGAGGAGGTAAAAGCGTTCCTGCAACTGGAGAACATTGTCAAGGATCTGACCGATAAGGAGCATATAAACCTGAAATATTGCCAAAAAAAGGAAAACGGTGAGAATGAGTGGTGTCAGATCACTCTGATCGCTTCCGAGAGGGACCGGGACGGGCTGCAGGCTGTCACGATCACGATCCGCAGTATCGATGAGATGATCAAAGCCGAGGAGAAACAGAAAGAGCTGTTTGCCCTCGCCGCCGAACGGGCGGAGGCGGCCAATTACGCCAAGTCCGATTTCCTCTCCAAGATGAGCCATGATATCCGTACCCCGATGAACGCCATTATCGGTATGACGGCCATTGCCGGAGCGCATATCGACGACAGAGACAGAGTGATAGACTGTCTGTCCAAGATCACGGTCTCCAGCCGCCATCTGCTGTCGCTCATCAATGAAGTGCTGGATATGAGCCGTATCGAGAGCGGTAAAGTCACTCTTACAGAGGAGGATTTCAATCTGTCGGAGCTGATCGAGAATCTCCTGACCATGGTCAGACCTCTGGCCAAGCAGCATAACCATGAGCTGAATGTAAGGATCAACAACATCTCTCATGAGAATGTGTTTGGCGACAGTCTGCGCATCCAGCAGGTGTTTGTCAATATAGTGGGCAACTCTGTAAAATACACGCCGGACGGCGGCCAGATCAGCATTTCGATCTTCGAGAAACCTACGAACAAGAAACATGTGGGCTGTTATGAATTTATCTTTGAGGACAACGGCATAGGTATGTCCGAGGAGTTTGTGAAGAAAATGTTCCATCCCTTTGAGCGCGCCGATGATGAGTGGGCCAACAAAGTCCAGGGCACCGGTCTGGGTATGGCGATCACCAAGAACATCGTAAATATGATGAACGGCGACATCCGGGTGGAGAGCAAACTGGGAGAGGGGTCAAAATTTATCGTGACGATCTTCCTCAAACTGCAGGATGAAGACCTGACCTCCACGGAGGAGCTGGCCGAGCTGCCGGTTCTGGTGGTGGATGACGATGTGGACGTCTGTCAGAGCACGGCGGGCATCTTGCAGGATATCGGCATGCACAGCGAGTGGGTGTCCAGCGGCGAGGAGGCGGTGGCACGCGTTGTGGCCAGACATGAGGCGGGCGACGATTTCTTCGCTGTGATCGTGGACTGGAAGATGCCGGGCATGGACGGTGTGGAGACCACCCGCGCCATACGGCAGAGAGTGGGCGACGATATTCCGATCATCGTGTTCTCCTCCTATGACTGGACCGAAATAGAGAACGAGGCCAGAGAGGCGGGGGTGGATACTTTCATCGCGAAACCTCTGTTCAAATCAAGGCTGATAACGGTCTTCAAGGAGGTTGTAAACGGCGAGAAGGCGGAGAGCGATACAAAGAGCGCCCTTTCGGACATTGCGGAGATGGACTACTCCACCAAGCGTGTGCTGCTTGTGGAGGACAATGAGCTGAACAGGGAGATAGCCCAGGAGATACTGGGTATGACAGGCCTGAGCATCGAGGTGGCGGAGAATGGCAAGATCGCGTTGGATATGGTGTCAGCTTCCGCGGACGGATACTATGATCTGGTGTTTATGGATATTCAGATGCCGGTTATGAACGGCTATGAGGCCGCCCAGGGGATTCGCGGGCTGGGCCGGGCTTACACAGACAGCCTGCCGATCATTGCCATGACTGCCAATGCTTTCGCGGAGGATGTGGTGATGGCTAAAGATGTGGGAATGAATGAACATATCGCCAAGCCCCTAGATATAGATAAACTGGAAGCCGTTATGAAAAAATGGCTGTGATATACTATTTGGCAGAAGAGATTGCGACAAAAAGATCATGTTAGAAAAAGCTGTGCATAGAAGGGAACAGTGAAGTTATATGAACAGTGAATCTCATTTACAGGAAAGCAAAATGATGATCGATGATCTGCTCCACGCCGTCAACGGTCTGATCGAGATCGCCAACGGCGAGTTGGTAGCTCTGCATGAGGAACCGGTGGAGGTAGAGATCAAAGAACAGGCTCCGGGAATCAATCTGGAGGAGCTGGAGGCAATGGGGTTTTACGAGGCCCAGCTGCAGGAGGTGGAACTGGGTATCAAACAGAATCTGCCCGTGCAGCTCTATGCCCAGAATTGCTACAACTGGATGCAGATGAAGGAGATACGGCTGGGGATGCTGTCCCAAGTGGATGTAAAGTGGTATACAAACCCTCTTTACAATGCGGAGCAGATGCATCAGATACGATTGGGCCTGGAGTATGGCCTGGACGTGTCGGGCTATGCCAGACTGATCTACACCGTGTCCGACATGTACAAAAAGCGTCACGCCCTGATGGAGGAGAAATACAGAAAGGGAGAGACCGGACAGGAGAGGTATATTCTCGATGAGTTCACCCGTATCAGACTCCACCTAAGCGCGGATCTGATGGCGGCATGGATCATGCTGCCGGAAGAGGGGGAGCGGGTATTTACGATAGCGGAGCTGCGCCGTCTTCTCAAAAAATACGAAGTCCGGCATGGCATCCAGGCTGACGGCCTGCACGAGGCCACCATGCAGAACACCAGAGGCAGAGAGATACTGATCGCCAAGGGAGTGTCCGCGATGCCTGGCAAGGACGGCTATTACGAACTGTTTTTCAACAGGGAACTTCCCGACAGCCCGGAACAGCTGGCGGACGGCAGTGTGGACTATTCCCATGTGGTGGTGGCCGACACGGCCCAGCCGGGACAGAAGCTGGCGGAATACCGTCATGCCAGCAAGGGAAAGCCGGGTATGACAGTGACCGGCATCGCTCTGGACGGTGAGCCGGGCCAGGAGCTGCCTCCTCTGACAGGCAGCGGCATCACGGGAGACGATAACAGCCGTATTTACTCTGCGGCCATCAAGGGATATGTGACGTATGACGCGGAGAACCGCAAGCTGAACGTGCTGCCCACGTACCTTGTAAACGGAGACGTAAACAGTTACAGCGGCAGCGTGATCTACGACGGCACCATACATATCAGCGGCACGGTGAGCGGAAAGGCCACGATCCGGGCCACCGGCGATATCATCGTGGACGGCTTTGTCAGCGGCGGTCATATAGAAGCGGGAAACAACGTGATATTGAGAAGCGGCGTCAACGCGGCGGATCAGGGCAGTATACAGGCGGGCGGCCAGATCATGGGCAAGTTCTTTGAGAGGGTGCGTCTTGCCGCGGGCGGAGATATCGAGGGCAATTATTTTCTGGACTGCAATGTTTACTCGGAGGGCAGAGTGCTTGCCAAGGGGGGCAAGAGCCGGATCATGGGCGGCGAGATGACTGCCAGCGCCGGCGTGGAGGCCGGGATCATCGGCAATTACGGCAGCGCCAGGACGGTGGTCTCCGTGGCCAATCTGTATGAGTTGACGGAGCAGCTTGAGAATATAAAGGAACAGCAGAAAAAGGTGAGCTTTGAGCGGGAAAAGCTGGAGGAAGGCAGACAGAAACTGGAGAAACTCATAGCGGAAGGCGCTGTTGCCGACCAGCGGATCTATCAGAAGATCCTGCAGGCCGCGGGCATCAAGCAGGGGGAATGGAACGATCTGGAGCTGAAACTGGATCATCTCAAGAGCGTGAAAAAAAATGCCATGCAGGCGTCCGTAAAAGCGCTCAAGGAGCTGCGCCCCGGAACGGTGGTCGTGATCAACGGCGTGACAAAGATTTTCGCGGAGGCTGTGCCGGGTGCCACACTCACGGAAGAGGTTTTGCTGGAAAAGAAAGATTAGCGGGGTAAACGGGCAATGGTAGAGAGAAACAAGATTTTGATCGCGGACAGAGAGGGAGCGGACCGGAAACTGCTCAGTCAGCTTTTGGGGGATTCGTATGACATTATATTTGCCAATGACGGGAGGCAGGTGCTGGGAGAGATACCCAAGAGAAAGAATGAACTTGCCGCGGTGGTGCTGGACTGGGATATTCCGCTGGTCAGCGCCTATCAGATCATGCAGGTGATGCAGTCCAAGAGGATGCTGGGAGATATCCGTCTCTTTGTCAGCACGGCGAAAGCGGACCCGGAGATCGATAAAAAGGCCTTCGGAATGGACGCCTCGGCCATCGTTCACAAGCCCTATTCGGCGGTGGCGGTCCACAGGCAGATACTGAGCAGCCTGGAACATGCGGCGGAGCGGGAGAAGCTGCGTGAAGAAGTGGACAGAAGAGGAAAGCAGCTGGAGGAGAGCCGGAAGAAACTGGACGGCTTTTACGACAATCTGCTGGACGCCATTGGCACGGTGATGGAATACCGGGTTTCCGAGTCCGATCAGCATGTGAAACGGATCAAGGGCTTTTCCAGGATACTGGCGGTGGCCTATAAAAACCAGTTCCCGGACTGCGGGCTGGATGAGGCCGAGATCAACAGGATCGTCAGAGGCTCCGTGATACATGATATCGGCAAGGTGGCTGTGCCGGACGCCGTTTTGTTAAATCCTGCCAAGCTCAAGGAGGATGAGCTGCAGATCATGCGCAGCCATACCACCAAGGGGGAGGAGATCATGCAGCTGCTGAAGGAAGTGCAGGATGAGCAACAGTTCCGGGTGTCCTGTGAGATCTGCCGCTGGCATCACGAGCGCTATGACGGCGGCGGCTACCCGGACGGCCTGGAGGGCGACGAGATCCCGCTGTCCGCGCAGATCGTCTCCATCGTGGATGTGTACGACGAGTTGGTGTCCGAGCGCATATCCAAAAAACCCATTGACAAGGAGACCGCGTTCAAGAAGATCATGAAAGGGGAGTGCGGCGCTTTTGCCCCAAAACTCCTGCAATGCTTTGAGGCGTCCAAAAAACTGCTGGAATTATTTTCCGACAACAACTGATAACAGGCGCCGCAGACCTGCCCACAGCGATCTGCGGCGCTTTTTTTATTTTGCTCTAAAGTATTTCCCCTTTTGTCCGATAAATTTAGTAACAAGAATGAAGGATCATTCTGGAAAGGAGGAGTCGGATATGAGAATAGAGGCGTACAATCAGGTACAGCAGTTATATCAGGCAAAACGCACAGGCAAGGCCCAGAATGCCAAGGCAGCGTCCCAGACAGACAGAGTGCAGATCAGCAGTTTTGGCAAGGATATTCAGATCGCTAAAGCGGCGGTTGCCTCCGCCCCTGATATTCGTGAGGAGTTAACGGCTCCGATCAAAGCGAG
Organism: uncultured Acetatifactor sp.; assembly: GCA_910577235.1. GTDB lineage: Bacteria > Bacillota > Clostridia > Lachnospirales > Lachnospiraceae > Acetatifactor. The sequence goes on from CAJTMX010000037.1 coordinate 6,492, forward strand.
GATACAGGACGGAACCTATGGAGTCAGCAATGAGAGCTTTGCTGATAAATTGATGAAGAAGTACGAGGAAATGAGGTAATTACCGGTGGCAAGTTTAATGGAAAACCTGATTGCGGTACTACAGCAGGAATGCGTAGAGTACAACGGGCTACTGGAATTATCCGGCCGCAAGACGCCTATCATCGTTGCGGGCGATCTTGACAGTTTGCAAAAAATCACGGATGAAGAGCAGGAATGGGTAGGCAGGATCGCCCATCTCGAGAAAAAGAGAGCGGAGGTCACTGCCGACATTGCTGATGTGCTTAACAAGGATGTTAAAACGATGAAAATACGGGACCTGGTGGAAATGCTGTCAGCCCGTCCTGCGGAGCAGAAACTTTTGTCGGACGCATGTGACGGACTGAGGGAGGCAGTGATCCGGGTACAGGCTGTCAATGAGCAGAACAGGGAGCTGATACAGCACAGTCTGGAGCTTGTGGAGTTCGATATGAACCTCCTGCAGTCCATGCGGACCGCGCCCCAGACGGCCAATTACAATCGGGAAGCATATACTGCGGGCGGAACCATGGGAGTCACGAACCACGGGTTCGACGCAAAACAATAGTTAAGGCAGAGGTGATGTCATATGTCATTATTTAGTAGCTTGTATATAGGAGCATCCGGACTACAGACCAGTCAAAATGCGCTGAATACCACAGCGCATAATCTTTCTAACGCGGATACAAAGGGCTATACCCGCCAGCAGGTTCAGCAGGCGAACAGGTCCTATGTAACCCTGTCGACCAACCCCCATTCTGTGTCTAACAAACAGACGGGTCTCGGAACATTTTATTCCAACGTAAAACAGATAAGGGATTATTTTCTGGATAAGACTTTCCGCAGAGAGTCGGGCAGGAGCATGTTCTACCAGGTCTCTACAGAGACCATGGAGGAGGTGGAGAGCCTGCTGGGCGAACTGAATAAGGAGGCTTTTCAGACCACGATGTCAGACCTGTGGTCGTCTGTGCAGGAATTGGTAAAAGAACCTGCCAGCTCTGTGACGCAGGGACTGTTCGTGCAGCGCGCGGGAGAGTTCTTGGAGCGTTCCATTCATATATATGACAGTTTATGTTCCTATCAGGACAATATGAACCAGAAGATCAAACAGAAAGTGGATATGATCAATGCCTACGGCAATCAGATCCTGGAGCTGAACAACACGATCAGGAGCATAGAGATCGGCGGTATCGAGCGGGCCAACGACCTGAGGGACGTCAGGAACCAGATCCTGGACGATCTGGCGGAGCTGGTGGATATCTCCTTCTCGGAGGATAAGTTCGGGGATGTGTCCGTGCAGATCGAGGGTGTGGACTTTGTACAGGGGTCCATATGTTATGAGATAGCGCTGGATGTGGATGAGGCAACAGGTTTCTACACGCCGTTCTGGCCGCTGAACGCCAAGTTCACGGAGCGGGAGGACGGCACCAGGGACTACGATATCAGAGGAGCCGAGGTGTTCGACTTAAGCCAGGAGATCTCCACGGATCTGGATACGGATATCGGCGGCCTGAAAGCTCTGATGCATGCCCGGGGAGACCACCGGGCGGACTACACGGATGTGGAGAGAGACTACGGCTCCGTTTCCCAGTCCATAGTTATGAACATGCAGGCCGAGTTCGACAGGATGATCCATTTTGTGGCGAGCAAGATCAACAGTGTGCTTGCGGAAGCGGCCGGCGTCAAGACCATGGATATCACGCTGGCAAACGGCGATGTGCTGCGGGGGGTTCAGGCCTGCGAGGATGACCCCAACGGATACATGCGGCATGAGGACGGCAGCCCGATCCAGATGTTTGCCAAGATCACCACGCCTGGTTATCAGAAAGTGACCGGCGCGGACGGCAAGGACTATTGGGTATATCAGGAAGAGCATCTGGGCGATGCGGACCCCAAGAAGGGCGATCCCATGCGTCCCGAGACGATCTACAGCCTGAAGAATCTGCAGATCGATCCGGAGCTGCAGCAGTCGCCTTCCATATTGGGATTCCGGCTGGCGGACGGTTCCGAGGACAAGGCAACCGCGGAGGCGCTGTGCAATGCTTTCACGGAGGACATATATACATTGAATCCCTACGCCACGAAAACCAGCAATTTCCTGGAGTATTATTCCGACCTGGTGGCGCAGGTGTCCAACAGCGGTTACGCGTTCCGCAGCATTCTGGTCAACCAGCAGAATACGGTGGAATCCACCAGCAATGCCAGGGAGCAGGTCATAGGAGTGTCCTCGGACGAGGAGCTGTCCAACATGATCCGGTTCCAGAACGCCTACAACGCGTCCAGCCGGTATGTCAATGCCATCAGCGAGATGCTGGCGCATATCATCAATACACTGGGCGCATAAAACGGCAAAGCCTGTATGGCCCTCAGAGAATTTGCGAACGCTTGCGGGCGGAGATTGCACTGGAAAACGGTGCCGGGAAGGCCGCCGCGGAACAAAAAATAGGAGGAGAAGGAAATGCCTTCACAGTTTTTCGGATTAAATATCGCGTATAAGGGTTTACTTGCCAGCAACGCGGCTATGAATACCACTGCCAACAATATCGCCAACGTACAGACCGAAGGCTACAGCCGTCAGAGGGTGGTACAGCAGGCCAGCCGCGCGATCCGGGTGTTTCAGACCTACGGCTGTGCCGGCGCGGGTGTGGATACCCTGGCCATCGAGCGGGTCAGAGACGAATTCTATGACACCAAGTACTGGAACAACAATGCCAACGCTGGCGAATATGATATCAAACAGTATTATATGAAACAGTTTGAGGCCTATTTCAATGATGACGGACTGACCACCGGTTTTAAGACAATTTTTGATAAAATGATGGTTGGGGGTATTCAGGAGTGGAAGAAGGACCCCAGCAGTACCAACGCCAAGAAACAGTTTATCGGAACGGTGGGACAGCTCACCGAGTACTTTAACGGTCTGGCGGGCAATCTGCAGAAAATGCAGGCGGATGTTAACCAGGAGATCAAGGTGAAAGTGGATGAGATCAATTCCCTGGCGGGCGAGATCGCCACTCTGAATAAGCAGATCAATGTGGTGGAGCTTTCGGGCAGCAAGGCCAATGAGCTGAGAGACCGCAGGAGCCTCCTGCTGGATCAGCTGTCCCAGATCGTGGATATAGAGGTGAGCGAATACCCCATTATGGACCAAAACCAGCCCGACCGGGAGACGGGAGCGCATCAGTTCATCGTCAAGATCGCCGGGGGACAGAAACTGGTGGACGGCACCGAGTACAACGGTCTGGAGTGCAGGGCCAGAGCCAGCTACGAGAAGGTCAACCAGACGGATATCGACGGATTGTATGACATCTACTGGAAGGACGGACAGAAGTTCAATCTGTACAACACCGTTATGGGAGGCAATCTGCAGGGTCTGATCCAGATGCGGGACGGCAATAACGGCGAATATTTCAACGGCAAGGTGGAGGCCATAGGCCGGACGCCGGACGACAAGAACGATACAGTGACGGTCAGCGTGACCCAGAAGTACCTGCAGGATCTGAATTTTTCCAATCTGTCCGATCAGGGGGGCAAGATTACCCTGGGCAACAAAGAATACTACTATGATTCCTGGACCTATGAGATCAGCTACAATGACAAGGGAGAGAAGGTGTGCAGCTATACCTTTACCCTGTCCAATGACACTGACAGGAATCCCCAGCGTCTGACCAACGACCGTGTGGGCAAGAACGCCGAAGTGGGGAAAGGGTTGAAATATCAGGGCATACCCTATTACATGAACCAGATGAATACCTGGATTCGCACTTTCGCCCAGAAGTTTAACGACACTCTGAAAAGCGGCTACAATGCCTACAACAATCTGGGCTGCAATCTGTTGACCGGCGACAAGCCCACCTCGTCGATTCCCGGTGCCAATGAGCAGTACAATCTTGTGGATGAGTACCGGTACGACACTTTCACCTATGAGGTATACCAGGAGAGAGTGGCCGAGTTGGTTCAGAACGGTATGAGCCAGGCGGACGCGGAGAAGGCGGCGGGCCTGAAGGTGCCCCACAACGCGGACAGCTATTATCATCTGACTGCCATGAATTTCAATGTGTCCGAGGCTGTGGAGCTGGACCCCGATCTGCTGTCCCACCGCTATGAAAAGGGAGACGGAGTGGAGCAGGATGCGCTGCTGGACGATCTGAAACGCATCGCCACCGACACCGAGAAGATGAGTTTTAGGGGAGGCAACGCCTCGGAATTCCTGCAGTGCATATTGGGAGATATAGCGCTGAATGCCAGCCGGGCCAATACTTTCCAGCAGAATTTCAGCGATATCAGCGAGATCATCAATACCCAGCGCATGTCCATCTCCGGCGTAGACGAGGATGAGGAGGCTGTGAATCTGGTAAAATACCAGCACGCCTATGGCCTGTCCTCCAAGATGATCCAGGTGCTGACGGAAGTGTATGACAGACTGATCCTGGAAACAGGGGTATAATAGAATGTTAAAGACGGTAATATGAGCGCGGCTGGCGCCATGTATAAGAGGAAAGTCTGAAAGGATGCCCGTCATAATGGGCGCAGAGGTATAAGTATGAGAATAACAAACAAGATCATGCAGAACAATAATCTGGCGAATATCAATACAAATAAGCTGCTGCAGGATAAACTCAGCACCCAGATGTCCACGGAAAAGAAGATCAACCGTCCCTCGGACGATCCGGTGGTGGCGATCCGCGCGCTGCGTCTTCGCAGCAACGTGACGGAAGTGACCCAGTATTACAGCCGTAATATTCCCGATGCCGAGAGCTGGCTCAATGTGACGGAGGAGGCGGTAAAGAACCTGGCCGCCATCGTGACGGAGATGCAGAAACAGTGTACCAAGGGTTCCAAGGGGGATATCAAGAGCTCGGACCGACTGATCGTTATAGAACAGCTCAAAGCGCTGGCGAACGAAGTGTACAGCACTGCGGACGCGGACTATGCGGGCCGCTATGTGTTTACCGGCTACCGCACGGACACCTCCGTAAGTTTCCCGGAGGCAACGGAGAAAAAATACAGCATAACCGAACAGCTGAATAAGGACGCCATACAGAAGGTGACATATATCAATACCAAGGCCACCAACGGCGGCGTTACCAGCGATGTGATGGATATGACTGTCAATAATTACCAGAGCATTAATGTGAAGGAAGAGGACGTACAGCCGGTGGAGGTCTATCGTTTCCAGCTGGCCTACGGCGACTGTGACGCCGTTCCGGCGGAGCTCGCCTATGGAGTAAAGCAGGCCAACGGCAACTATCCCACGATCCCCATGGAGGTCAAGCATGATTATGAGTCTCCCTATGAGGCGGCGGCAGCGGCCACGGGGGAGAAGGCGATATTTGTGCCTGAGACGGGCGAAGTGCTGTTGTCCAAGGACGCCTACGACACACTGATGAAGACCAAGGACGACATCACCACCGCGGACGTCAATGAGGGAGAGATCCGTATCACCTATGAAAAATCCAAGTGGACAAAAGGGGATCTGCGCCCGGAACACTATTTTAAATGTGTCTCGGATAAGGGTACGGACAAGGAGATGACTTACAACGAGGGATATTTAAACGGCAATGTAGAACGTCAGGATATCGAATATGATGTGGGATTCAATCAGACCATCCGTGTGAATTCCACGGCGGATGAGTGTTTTAAGCACAGCATCGGCCGTGAGGTGGAGGATCTGGTGAACGCCATGCAGGACGTGGTAGACACGGAGAAGATCGTGGAGGATCTGGAGGGATTGCTGGAAAAGGCTACCGGAGCAGACGCGGAGGAGCTTCAGGCGAAACTGGGCGTGGCGAAAAAGGTATTGGAGTTGAAAAAAGATAAGGCGCAGAAGATGTTTGAACATGGCATCACTCAGATGCAGGGACATCTGGACGAAACCAATCTGAGCCTCACCAATATAGGTACAAGGACGAAAAAACTGGAGCTGATCGAGAATCGCATGCAGTCCCAGAAGACTACTTTCGAGGAACTTAAGAGTCAGAATGAAGATATCGATATCGCGGAAGTCATCATTTATCTGACCAGCGCAAAACTGACCTATGAGGCATCTCTCATGGCTACCGGCAAGGTGGCTCAGACCAGTCTGCTGCAATATATCTAGGGCAGCGTACAGACGTTTCAAATACCGATAGGCGCAATACCGCAGACAAGGCCAGCGGTATGCGGGAAGGAGAAACTATGATAATCAATACCAAGGCTTTTGGCGAAGTGGAAATTACGGATGATAAGGTTATTACTTTTCCGGGGGGCATCATCGGCTTTCCCGACATGAAACAGTTTACGCTGCTGCATGACGATGAATATGGAGTGTCCGCCGGTATCCGCTGGCTTCAGTCGCTGGATGAGCCGGGGTTTGCCATGACGGTGATGGACCCTCTGGCGGTAAAGGAGGATTACAATCCGGAGATCGACGATGAACTGCTCACAGGGATCGGAGAGATAACGCCGGATAATCTTCTGGTGCTTGTGACGGTGCGGATTCCCGCCGATCTGACCCAGATGAGCGTGAATCTGCAGGGGCCTCTCATTATCAATGTGGATGAGCGCAAGGCCTGCCAGATCATTGTGGACAGCAGCGATTATCCGGTGCGTTTCCCCATCTATGATATTCTGCAATCCAGAAAGGCGGGTGACTGACATGCTGGCATTATCCAGAAAAAAGAATGAGGCGATCATCGTCAACAACAACATAGAGATTACGATCCTGGAGGTCAAAGGCGATCAGGTTAAAATAGGCGTCACCGCGCCCAGGGAGGTACCGGTATACCGCAAGGAAGTCTATGCGCAGATCCAGGAGGCCAATCAGGAATCCGCCAGCGCGGATGGTATGTCGGCGCTGAAGGATCTGCTGTCATGACCCGTGGTCGATTTATGCGTTTTTAACCTTTTTTAACGAAAAATACTAAATTTTTTTGTTGCCGCATCCGATAATAGCTGTAAGAAACCAATACGTGTCGTATAAGGATGACGACATTGCAGCAACACATGGAGGTGTAATTATGGCAATAGAACCCTTAGGAAGTATTATGAGTGTACAGGCTCAGAGCGCCAGCGCTCCCAAGCCGGCGGCGCAGACAAAAGCGCCCAGTGTTGACTCTCAGAGCAGCACAGCCCAGGAGGCCGCTCAGGTGGACAATACCATCAATGTGGTGGCCGAGGGGCAGAGTAAAGGAAACAGCAACGGTAACAGCAATGAGCAGCAACAGCAACAGCAGCTTTCCAACGAGCAGCTCCGGCGTGCCGTGGAACAGCTTAACAAAAATATGCTCACCCACTCGGAAGCCGTATTCGGCATACATGAGGGTACCAATCGCGTGACGATCAAGATTGTGGATAAAGATACAAAAGAGGTCTTGAAAGAGTTACCGCCCGAGAAGACTTTGGATATGATCGCCAAGGTATGGGAGATGGCGGGTATTCTTGTGGACGAGAGAAGATAGGAGGGTAAAGACATGTCGACAATGAGACTTACCGGACTGATGTCCGGCATGGATACGGAGAGTATTATTCAGCAGCTGGTGGAGGCCAAGAAGACCAAGGTTGACAAGACCAAGAAGGCCCAGACCAAGCTGGAGTGGAAACAGGACGCGTGGAAGAGCCTGAACACCAAGCTTAAGAACCTGCAGTCCAAATATCTGAGCAATATGCGTTTTACCGACGCTTACAGTAAGAAGACCACAAAGGTATCCCATCCCAACGCGGTGAGCGTGATCACTGGTGAGGACGCAATGAACGGTGTGCAGTCCCTCAAGATCGTTGAACTGGCCAGGACCGGTTATCTCACAGGCGGTGTTGTGAAAAGCGCCGACGGCGGCAAGGTGACGGCAATGTCTACTCTTGAGTCTCTGGGTGTAACCGATGCCGGATCATTCAATGTTAGCATCGGCAAGAACGGCGAGAAGTCAGTAGATATTCAGTTTAACAAGGATACCACCATCTCGGATGTGCTGACCCAGTTGAAGAATGCCGGCTTGAACGCTAACTTTGACGAGGGAAACCAGAGATTCTTTGTTGTATCCAAAGAGTCCGGCGCCGAAAACAACTTTAATATCACGGCTAACGGAATTGACGGAGCGAAAGCGCTTACGGCGATGGGACTGGATTCGTCCGTTGCCGGATACAATAAGATCGAGGGCCAGGACGCAGTGATCGAGCTCAACGGCGCAAGGTATGAGAGCAAGAACAATACTTTCGCGGTGAACGGACTGACCTTTACGGCACTGAGCAAAACGGATGAGGAGATCACAGTGACCACGCAGCAGGATACAGACGGTATCTATGATATGGTCAAGAATTTCCTGAAAGAGTACAACGCCATTATCAACGAGATGGATAAGCTGTACAATGCGGCATCCGCCAAAGGATATGAGCCTCTTACCACTGAGGAAAAAGATGCTCTGTCCGACACCGAGATTGCGGAATACGAGAAGAAGATTAAAGATGCCCTGCTGAGAAAAGACGAGAATCTGGGGACGATCAGTTCCACTCTGAGGCTTGCAATGTCCGGCGGTATAGAGGTAAACGGTAAGACCATGTATCTCCACGACTTTGGCATTGAGACGCTGGGATATTTCGAGGCTGAGGACAACGAGAGAAACGCCTATCATATCGCGGGCGATCCGGATGATATAAACACTTCAGGAGACCCGGATAAGCTCAAGAGTATGATCGCCAACGATCCGGACACCGTCATCAGTTTCTTTACCGGTCTGTCCAGGAACCTGTACGACGAGATGACCGAGATGTCCAAGTCGGTGAAGGATTACCGCAGTTTCGGCAGTTTCTATGACGACAAGAAGATGAAGTCCGACTACGAGGATTTCACTGCTAAGATCAAAGAGCAGGAGAAGAAACTGAACGATTATGAGGATAAGTGGTACAAGAAGTTTGCCGCGATGGAGACTGCCATGGCCAAGATGCAGAGCAGTGCCAACGCCGTTACTTCCCTATTAGGAGGCTCATGACATGGCAATGCCTGATGCGTATTCACAATATAACAACAGCAAGGTTCTTACGGCGTCTCCGGCGGAATTGACATTGATGCTCTATGAAGGAGCCATCAAATTCTGCAATATAGCCATCGTAGCTGTGGAACAGAAGGATATACCTAAGGCGCATACCAATATTGTGAAAACACAGAGAATTGTGGACTATCTGCGTCAGACACTGGATATGAAATATCCGGTGGCGCAGGACTTTGAGAATATCTATGTGTATCTGTCACAGCGCCTGGTGGAGGCCAACATAAAGAAAGATAAGGCTATTTTGGAGGAGGTCAATGAGCATCTGCGCTCAGTAAGAGATACCTGGAAAGAGGTTATGCGGATCAATCAGGTGAAAGGGGCCAATTAATGGAGAGCCAGTTAAGCATACTGCAGGAAAGTCTGACCGCAAAGCGTCAGGTACTTCTGGAGATACAGGAATACAACAGAAAACAGGAGGCCGTCTTTACCGCGGAAGAGGTGGATATGTCCCTCTTTGACGAGGCGATAGAGGAGAAGGGCCGTTTGATCGACAGACTGACACAGTTAGACGACGGGTTTGACGTCATGTATCAGAAACTGGCCCGGGAGTTGGAGAACAACCGGGAGAGGTATGCGGATCAGATACGGGCGATCCAGCAGCAGATCAAAGAGATCACGGATCTGGGTGTATCCATTCAGGCTCAGGAGGCCAGGAATAAATCCCTGGTGGAGAAGTTTTTTTCCAGAGAGCGCAAAGGTATGCGCGCAAGTCTTCAGAATTCCGCTAAGGCCTACAATTTCTACAAGAGTATGTCCAGCTTGAATTCGGTCAATAATGAACCGTCATATGACAGCAAACAATAAGAGAACAAAGAACAGGGATCTGACTTAAGTGTCAAATCCCTGTCTTTTATTTTTACTGCATTTTATCATGCAAAGCAGCGATAGTATCGTGCTCGTCACCGTTCTCCTTTTGGGGATGTTCCTCCAGAAATCCGATGATGTAGTCCAGGCGGTTGACTGGTACGCCTGCGACAACCAGCCCGGCTATCACTTTTTGCAGCCGTCCCAGCGATACCAGCTCCGGAACTACGCCCTCCACCGCGGCCGGATAACGTCTGCGCACTATGTCCACCAGATTGGCGGTGAGCTGCCTGTTCAGGATGCGGTCATAGTATTGCAGAATAATTTCCGACAAATTGGCCAATATACAGTCCATGGCGGAGAATTCCACATATCCCTCCGGCACGGTGTCCTGTTTTTCCAGCCATTCCCCCTGGGGCCATGCCGTGGAGGGGATATTTTCCTCTTTCACATAATAATATTTGGGATATTCCGAGCCATTCCGGGCGACCACCTCTCTGCCGTGAAGCAGTATCCGGTATTCTTTATCCCCCACGGCGATACTGTCCCGCATCTGTATCAGCGGTACGGTAATACCCATCCGGTCCCCGAGCCTTATGCGCATATTGTGTATCAGAGCATAGTTGTTCCGGCTCTCCTCCATCAGCATTTCTACCAGCCCCATTCCCACTTCCAACACCAGGATGGGTTTTAGGATCGCAGTCTCGATCTCCGTTTGTTTCTGCACGGACTCCAAATTGCTCTGGGAGATGGCAGACGCTTGATGGTTCAGCAGATAGTCCGTGGAACAATCCATCAGCCGGGCGATAGAGCGTATCATCTCAGTGTCGGGGAGGCTGGTGCCATTCTCCCATTTGGATACCGCCTGTGAGGTAACTCCCAGTTTTTCCGCTATTTTTTGTTGTGTATAGCCCTGATCCTGTCTGAGACGTAAAAATCGTTCCGCAAATTCTGTAAGCATATTCTCCTCCTGTTCCCGAGGCCCTTCCGGGCCTGTGTTCCGCATATTTTATCGGTGGGACCTCTGTCTGTCCCCTCCCGTGTTTTATAAAGAATAGCACAGAAAACGGGATGCGGCAACCAACCGTTGATAGATTTGCAGTACAACCGCAGGTTGTGCACGAGCGTGGGTTCTTGACATAAAAGGGTTTACGGAAGTATAGTATAGATAAGTTATGTATATAAGTAGTGTTGTGGTAGATACCATCGGACAGGAGGTTACACAGATGAATCTGGAAGAAGATCTGGAGGACAGAGCCGGAGAGCCGCGCAGATGGATACGTATGTTACCGCTGCTTGTAGCAGTGTTGATCATATTAGTGATATTGATGGTGATGGTGGTGCAGCGCAGGCAGAGTGCCGGAGAAGACCAGCCCGGGGATAGCGGCAGCACCCTGTGGGGCAGCGCGGAGGATTCCGGGCAGAGCGCCGCCGGGGCCATAGAAGATTTATCTCAGACAGGCGGAGAGGATGTAGGGGAAGGCAGCTCGGCGGCAGGTAATATTTCGGATGCCACAGACCCCCAGGAATCGTCTCCCCAGGAGGTGGGAAGTCAGGTGGATGTGGCGCAGCTGCTGGTATCGGATCGCGTGCAGGAGCAGGACCGGGTGACTGTGGGTATCGATGTGTCCCGCTATCAGGGGACGATAGACTGGGGTCTCGTGACAGAGTCGGGAATCGACTTTGCCATGATACGGGTGGGATATCGCAGCGCCCAGGAGGACAGGGAGATCTATGCCGATACCAATGCCCGCTATAATATGCAGGAGGCCCAGGCGGCCGGTATCCAGGTGGGCGTATATTTCTTTTCCACGGCGGCATCCCAGGAGGAGGCCAGAGAGGAGGCCCTGTGGGTGGCGGATTATATCTCACAGTATCAGATCACTTATCCGGTGGCCTTTGACTGTGAGGGATATGAGCGGGAGGACAGTGTGCTGTATGGGCTGGATAAAGCGGAGCGGACGGATATTGCTCTGGCTTTTATCCAAGAGATCTATGAGCAGGGATATACCCCTATGTTTTACGGTTCCAGCTATGCCATGTCGGGCAGCAATCACTGGGATATGGAGCGGATTGAGCAGACCTGTAAGGTTTGGGTGTCTCAGTATCCTGCTCTGCCCTATCCTCAGACGGAGCGGTCCTCCTATCAGGGAACACATGCCATGTGGCAGTATACCAATCAGGGCAGTGTGCCGGGAATCGGGCAGCCGGTGGATGTGAACGTGGCGTATTTTGGCTATGAGGGAGCGGCGGAGGCTGTGAACGGACAGGCCCCGGAACAGGCGTATGCGGATGTGGAGGCGCTGATGAATTTCCGGGAGGTGAATGAGACGGTGACGGCCAAGGAATCCACCAATCTGCGGAACATACCCAGTCAGGGGCAGGAGAGCAGTGTGCTGTGGACACTTCAGAACGGGGAAGGGGCTCTGCGCACGGGTGTAAGCGACAGCGGATGGTCCAGGCTGGTGTACCGTGAACAGGTATGTTATGCCGTATCGAATCTGCTCACCACGGATCTGACATATCAGGCCCCGGAACCGAAGCCGGCACCTGAGGATGACGGACTTAAGACCAAATTTGCAGACTGTAATGAGCTGATGACTGCCAAGATCGAGACCAATCTTCGGGCGCTGCCCAGCGTGAACAACCCGGAGGCTGTGGTGGTGGCTACGATCCGTTATGGTGAAGTGGTGGTGCGCACCGGGATCAATACGGATGTGGGCTGGTCCCGGGTGGAGTATGACGGACAGGTGCTGTACTGTGTGAGCAGCTATCTGACGCCCGCCCCGGCGCAGGAGTAGGCGGCTAGGGAGCACTCTGCCTCCTTCGTCCCTGCCCTTTGGCTTACGGTGGTACGATGGTGGGAGAATGGAGGCGGCGGCTCATGAACAGAAGGAGGGTAAGGGGAGAAAGGCATGGCGAGGAATCTGACTACTTTGTGTTATATAGAGCGGGACGGCGCTTATCTGATGCTGCACCGGGTGAAAAAGCAGCAGGATATCAATAAGGATAAATGGATCGGTGTGGGCGGTCATTTTGAGGAGGGGGAGTCCCCTGAGGAATGTCTGCTGCGGGAGGTGGCGGAGGAGACGGGACTGACGCTGACCGATTACCGGCTGCGGGGCGTGATCACGTTTATGACGGACATCTATCCTGCGGAGTATATGTTTTTGTATACGGCAAAGGGTTTTTCGGGGACTATACATGTGTGTGATGAGGGAAACCTGGAGTGGGTGCCCAAGGGGCAGGTATACCGGTTGCCTATCTGGGAGGGGGATAAGATATTTTTTCGTCTCCTGGAGGAGAGGCGGGACTTTTTCTCTCTGAAACTGCGGTACGTGGGGGATACTTTGGCGGAGGCCGTGTTGAACGGGAAGGACAGATTGGTGTAAAATATAAAAAAGTACTTGACCTTCCACCTGGTGGAAGCTGTATAAAAAGGTTACCGGACAGACGGAAACAGGCTATGAAAGGGGAGATCCGCAGGCCATGAAGATCAAACAGGTGGAGGAGCTGGTGGATATCACCCGCAAGAATATCCGCTTTTATGAGGAGCAGGGATTGCTCACTGTGGGAAGGTCGGAGAACGGTTACCGGGAATACAGTATGGAGGATGTGAAACGTCTAAAACAGATCCGCCTGCTGCGCGGACTTTCCGTGTCCCTTGACGATATCCGGCAGCTCTTTTCCGGCAAATATACGCTGGAGGATATTCTGGAGCGCCAGTTGACACATTTGGAGCGTCAGAAGGAGAGTCTCGACAAAACGCAACTGTACTGCAGGCAGTTGCTGGCAGGTACTCCCCGGCTGGAAACTTTGGATGTGGACGGCTGTCTGGAACAGATGGATAAGCTTAAGCAGGAGGGAGTGAAGTTTATGGATGAGTCTCACAAAGATTCCCGTAAGAAAAAACAGCAGGGCGCTTTGCTGGGGGCCGGGATCATGCTGTTTCTGACGCTGGCGCCGGTGGCGGCCGTGTTTGGAATCAGCATAAGCACCAGGGAACATATACCTATGTGGATATTGGTAGCTTTTACCGGTATCTCTGTGGTGGTGAGCGTAGCCATAGTGGCGGCCCTGGTGGGCAGGATCAAAGAGATCAAAGGAGGAGAAGAGGATGAAGCTTCTAAGTATTGAATATATCCCGGGGCAGGAGATCGAGGCATTGGGTATGGTAAAGGGCACGGTGGTCCAGACCAAGAATATCGGCCGGGATTTTATGGCGGGTATGAAAACGCTGGTGGGCGGCGAGATCGTGGGCTATACGGAAATGCTGAACGAGGCCCGGCAGATCGCCGTCAAGCGTATGGTGGACGAGGCCAGAGAGCTGGGGGCGGACGCTGTGATCGGCGTCAAGTACGGTTCCTCCCAGGTCATGTCCGGAGCCGCCGAGGTTATCGCCTACGGCACGGCGGTGAAATATAAATCATAGGAGGTAAAATCATATGACAGTCAGTACAATGATTCCCGATGTCCCTGCAGCCAACATTGTCGGCATGGTGGTTTCCCTGGTCATAGCCGTGGGGCTGCCCATCGCCCTGTGTATCATCGTGTGGAGAAAAACAAAAGCCAGAATATCCAGTTTCTTTATCGGAGCGGCCACATTTGTGTTGTTCGCGCTGATCCTGGAACAGATTCTGCATGTGGTGGTGCTGACGGCCACGGGTACGGCTCTCACAGGCAATATCTGGCTCTATGCTCTGTACGGCGGACTGGCGGCCGGAGTCTTTGAAGAGACAGGGCGATACCTGGCCATGAAACTGTGCATGAGAAAGAATCTGAATAAGCAGAACGCCATAATGTACGGCGTGGGGCACGGCGGTATCGAGGCAATGCTGCTGGTGGGAATGGCGTGTATCAGCAATCTGGTGATCGCAGTGATGATCAACAGCGGCCAGGTTCCGGCGCTGCTGGAAATGAGCGGAGTGGACGGCTCGACTTATGTGCTGGCCGTATCCCAGATGACAGCCGTGAGTACCACTCCGGCATGGCAGTTCTATATGGCGGGGCTGGAGAGGATAGCGGCCATCATCTTCCATATTTCCGCCTCTTATCTGGTTTATCTGGCGGTAAAAGAGAAAAAGCTCCCTTATTATCTGCTGGCTGTCCTGCTGCACTTCCTGCTGGATGCCATGGTACTGATCATCGCGAATTATCTGTCCATTCTGGCGGTGGAAGGAATCACGCTGCTGTTTTCCTGTATACTTGGAGGAGTGGTGTGGAAGATGTACCACAGCGGGGCCCGGAACGGCGCCGCCGCATAATGGGATGCACCAAAAAAAGGAGAATTACTTCTCCTTTTTTTTGGTGAACAGAGTGTCAATATATTTTCTGATCTCTTCGTCGGGCATGGATTTGAGCAGATATCCCTCGGGCTTTAGAGCCATAACCTTCTGAACGCTCTCCCGGTCGCCTTTGCCGGTGAGGAAGACCACGGGGATATCGGCGGTATTTTTCTCCGACCGTATCATTTCCAGCGCCTGTCTTCCGTCGCACACCGGCATCTCATAGTCCAGTACGATCAGGTCGGGTCTGTTTACCGCTATGCTGGAAATGGCGGCTATGCTGGAATTGGCCTCAGACACATTGTAAGATTCCGACAGCAGTTTGACGATTCTGGCCCTCATAAAATCGGAGTCGTCCACCACCAGAATGTTCTTGGGAACCGGTCTCTCCTGACTTAAAAACTGGTTGATCGCCTGCATCGCATTGTCGGGATTGATGTTGGGCACGATCTTTCCGCGGATGGACTCCGAACTGTTGGCACAGAATGCGAAATATCCGTTTCCGGTGTCAAACAGCAGACTGCAGGCGGGGGTCGTGCGCTCAAAGGAACTCACCAACTGTTCATAGCTCAGCAGGGACTCCTTTTCCAGTTTGAACAGGTCCACGGAGGGGAAGTTCTCCCTGATCCGTTCCAGAAACTGTCTGGATATGTACCGGGTGATGTTCACTACCATGTCGTCCACCCGTAAATACTGGGTGTTCAATATATCGCCGACAATCTTCAATAACAAGTATTTTTCGTAGACCAGCGTGATCTCCCATTTTTCCTTTTGCTGGCCGGAATAAATAAAGCGGCAGCAGACCACTTCTCCGAAATCTTCCCCGGCATACTGTTCGCTGATGAGCTTTGCTTTCAGATGATAAATATCGTCCACAAGCTGAACGATGGCCTGCTCCAAAGCCTCTTTTTCTTCTTCGTGGGGAATATTGGCCCACTTGCTCTTTCGTTTTCCGGTGATCGCCAGATCCTCCGTCTGTGTATGCCCTACCACCCAGCCGATACAGACTCCCAGAAAATGTCGTATGGACTCCAGCGAGTACCCGGTTTCCTCCATCTCCCTCTCCAGAGCCGGAAGAGTGATGTTGCGGAAATCATCGTGCAAGCGTTTATGTATCGTATATTCGCTGTAATCAATAGAGCGCATATACGCTTCTTCATGTTCAAAATGTTCCAGAGTGTGATTTTTTAGATACTTGGCGCCCTCCTGACATACCCACTCGCGTTTCTCCTCATTCTCGCTGATTCGGAGCAGCTTGTTCATGGTTGAAAAGAGTGTCTTGTGCTCCTTGTCAATAAAATCCACGCCTATTTTGTAACTGTTATGCCATTCTATGCGATTCACGCTGCCTCCCGTCCGTTCACTTTTCCCACTTATACGGAAAAGGCGAACTCAATTTTTATCATAGGATATTATAGCACCTTTTCCATTGTTTGCCTATCCATATAAACAATAAATTTGCAGAAAAAAAACGCGGACAGTTTGTAATATAGATATATGCTGTTTCGGTCTCAGAGGGAAAATTACAGGGGACAGAGTCAGAAAAAGGTTGATTATAACGGTGCGAACCTCTACAATAGGGGTAGAAATATATCCAAGTGAATGCATGATATTCCATATGAGACAGGGAGGATGTACGGATGGATAAAGGCCTGGAGGAGAACTATATAGCGCTGCTTTGGGAGGAATTGATCCCGGCCATGGGCTGCACTGAGCCTATAGCGCTGGCATACGGGGCGGCCATTGCCCGCCGGGTGCTGGGATGTCTGCCGGAGCGTACCGGGGTTATAGTGAGCGGCAATATCATCAAGAACGTAAAGAGCGTTATCGTTCCTCACACCGGAGGTATGCGGGGGATTGAGGCCGCAGTGGCCGCCGGATTGGTGGCCGGCGCGGCGGAGGATGGGCTGGAGGTCCTGTCCAATATCTCAAAAGAGCAGGTGGAGGACATTAGGGCATATTATGAAAGTCTGGAACTTCACAATGGAAACGGCTCGGAGGACAGAGCCGGAAAAAGGCCTGGGATCACGGTGGAGCAGTCTCTGTCAGAACGGGTCTTCGAGATCGATCTGACGGTGGAGGCGGCAGGGCATACCGCCCGGGTGTGGATCACGGACCATCACACGCACGTGGCCTGTGTCAGCAGGGATGGGGAAGTGCTCTACCCGGCGGCGGGTTCGTCCGCGGCAGGAGATGTGGTCTGTCAGGAAATTCTGTCGGGCGGAAACGGGGAAACCTTCGGCACGGCCGGACAGCCGGGCGGGAACAGGGAAACCGATGCCGGGGAGACCCGGCGTGCGCAAACGGGGGCGGACAGGAGTCTGCTCACGATAGAGAGGATCGTGGAGTTTGCCGAGACGGCGGATCTGGAGCCTGTGAAAGACTTGCTGGACCGGCAGATTGACTACAACACCGCCATTGCCAGAGAAGGGCTGACGGGAAAATACGGTGCGGGTATCGGCCGAGTGCTGATGCTCTCCTACGGGGACAGTGTCAGCAACCGGGCCAAGGCCTGGGCGGCGGCGGGCTCCGATGCCCGGATGAACGGCTGTGAACTGCCGGTGGTGATCAATTCCGGCAGCGGCAACCAGGGATTGACGGCTTCCCTGCCGGTGATCGTTTACGCCAGAGAGCTGGGGGTATCACAGGAAACTCTGTACCGCGCCCTGCTGGTGTCCAACCTGGTGACAATCCATCTAAAGACGGGTATAGGCTGTCTGTCCGCCTACTGTGGGGCTACCAGCGCCGGATGCGGCGCAGGAGCGGGAGTCACATATCTGTACGGGGGACGTTTTGAGGAGATCGCGCACACGGTGGTCAATGCCGTAGCTATCAATTCCGGTGTGGTATGCGACGGCGCGAAAGCCAGCTGCGCGGCCAAGATCGCCTCCGCTGTGGAGGCGGGATTGTTGGGGATGCAGATGTATATGCATGGGAGGCAGTTCCTGGGAGGCGACGGTATCGTGACCAAGGGGGTGGAAGCCACTATACGCAATGTATCCGAATTGGCCAGGGAAGGTATGCGGGAAACGGACAGGGAGATCCTGCGGATCATGCTGGAATGCTCCGGCGGTTCCAATGCCTGCGCCGACTGAGCCCCTATCTTTTCCGCGCTTTTTTGATCTCGTACATACGGCGGTCCGCCTCCTGTACCAAATGCTCCAGACTGCTCTCCATGTCCTCACTCCAGACATGCCCCATGCTGGCTGTGAGGGGGAAGGGCATCCGGTGAATCTCGCTGTACTGGGCAAGCCACAGCTGCATCCGGGCCTCCAGAGACAGCAGAGCGGCCTCGTCCGTATAGGGTCCCACCGCCAGAAATTCATCGCCGCCCATGCGCACTTTGATGGGGGCCTGGGGCAGTATCGCGTTCATGGCCTCGGCCACGCCCTTGATAGCCATGTCGCCCATGGCATGCCCATATAGGTCGTTAAAGGTTTTTAGCTTATCCACATCCAGAAAGATCATATAAATGCGTCCCTGCTGCTGCCGGAAATATTTTAGAGCCAGGTCTTCATAGCCGAAACGGTTATAGAGACCGGTCAGCTGATCCCGGACATAAAGCCGCTGCAGCTGTAGATTCATCTGCCGCAGCTTTTCCTGCTGCCATATCAGGGACATGGCTGTGGAGAGATTGTCAACAAATTTTCTGTGCTTATCATACAGCAAAAGGTTCTTGTCGTAGGGCACTATACAATACCCCAGATTCTCGGATTGGAAATGCAGAGGGGAAAACAGAAGGATCTGATAATCCTCTCTGGCGCTCCAGGAGTCAGGTACCAGCGAAGTGACGCTATCCAGCCCGCTGTTGGTGTATAGCTGGGCGGCGTGCCGGGAATCGGCGGCAGAGTCCAGCTCGGGCTGCAAATATACGGCCAGAGCGTTCAACTCCAACGTCTCACAGCACTGATTCAGCGCGTCGGGCAGCAGGGGGCCTATGCTGGAGCTGCAGAGCAGCTGCTGGATGTGCAGGTGCAGTTCATTGAGGTGCTCGGTGATCTTTTTTTCCTGATACATATATTGCAGGATGCGTCCGTAATCGTGGTCGCCGCATCTGCATCCGCAGCTCTCGTTGAATACGCAGTAGCCTTCGGTATAATATTTTTCTTCCTCGCAGCATCCATCGATCATGTCCAGCAGTCTGATCATGCTCTCATATCCCAGTTCGACCCAGCCCCGGTTGACACTGGTGATAGAGGGGGAGTATATCTGACCCTCCTCCGCATTGTCAAAGCCGCTGATGCGAAAATCCGAAGGGGCATAGTATCCGTCTCTCTGAGCGGCCACACAGTAGCCCAAAGCCATATTGTCGTTGGCGCACAGTACGGCGTCCGGCAGGTGCAGCTTTTTTTCTTTCCAGTGCATATAAGCGTTCTCGCCGTCTGAATGAAGGAAACTTCGGTGCATTATGCGCTGTGGATCAGGCGTGATCCCATGGTCGGTCAGGCAGTCGATAAAGCCGGCAAAGCGATTCTGGTTCTCTTCATTGAACTCGGGACCGCCCAGATAGTTCAATGTTTTGCACCCGTGATCTTCTATCATATGTTTCGTTATCTGGTAAAACATGCTGTAGTTGTCGATGCCTATACAGGGCTGTTTCATAAATTGCTGGTCGATGCTCAGGATCTTACGTCCGTGCTGAAGGTAGGAGGCAATGGTACCGTCGATATAGGGCGTGTCCCCTACGCTGTTGATAGCCACCAGGATACCGTCATATTCCCGCGAGTCAGGCAGGCGGAAAATGCTCTGTTCCATCTGTCCGTACACAGAGTGTTCGGCCACATGGTAGGCGTTGAATATGTGCAGATGAATGTCCGTGCCCTGGATACGTTTTAAGATCCCCTGTATCAGGCTGTCTATGTATATTACGTTCCAGGTGCTGGTTATCATCAGAATCTTTCTCATGATCGGCCTCCTCAGTTTCCCTAATTACAGTTATTATAACATCTGTGAATGCGCAGGACAAGGACAGGTTGAAAAAATGTGACGCTCCGGTGCGGGCAGCAGGATGGGGTACTGTACCCGGATGCGCCGCCCGGTTCGTCATGTAAAATATTCCGTATTGTCAAATGTCAGATCGCATTGGGCCGGGATATCGAAAGCCCGGTAATAAGCCTGCTCCAGCGGAATCCAGCGCTGAAGGTAGGCATCCGGACGGGTGTTTTCCCTGCGGCATAGCCGGGAGAGCTGTTCCCGGGAATCGCAGCGCAGAAATATTTTCAGGTCTATGTGGGGCACCAGCAGCGGATGAAGGCTGTAGCTTCCCTCCACGATGGTCAGCGGCGCGGCGGGGAGCGTTTCGGGAGGCAGCAGCCGTCCTTCCCGGCAACTGTAGGGACGACAGATTATGGGCATGTGATCGGCGGCGGGCAGCAGGGCCTGCCGCCGAAAACGGTCCAGATCCATATTGCCGCAGGGCGTATGCTCCCAGCCGGGGGCGCGCCGCTCCAGGGGCAGGTAATAGTCGTCCATATGGAGCACACGGCTGGGAAACAGATCGGAGAGCAGGGCGGCCAGGCTGGATTTGCCGCCGCCGCAGGGGCCGTCTATGGCGATGACCGCATGACCGGACTGGGCCAGGCTTTTTTCTACCCGGTAGATAACGGGAAAATAGATGGCGTACTCATCCCGCAGGAGACGGTAGTGAGGGGCGTATGCCTGACGGAACGCCCCGCTGTGGCCCAGGGCCGGGCAGCCTGTACGGATATACTCCTCCAGCCAGGACTCCATGCGGGGAACGCCAAGTTCTTTCAACAGGGCAAGTTTCCGTGAAAGGCCCTCCTTTGTGCCCCGGTGTGCCCCCGCGGTTCGGTAAAAAAGCCGGGCCAGCAGCGGCGCGGCCAAGGGGATATCATAGCCATCGGTCAGATGAAAACGGTAGAGACGGTTGCCTATATCTTCAATGCGGGGTTCTTTCCCATGAGTGCCTTCAACAGAAGTCCCTTCCCCACAAGTATCTCTCACGCGCGTCTCCCCAAAATCGTTCTGCCTGGGGAAAGAAGTCGCGCACTCCCTCCATTCCCTGACAATCCATTCCTCCACAGCTTCGGGACTGTGGATCATATGCTCCGGGCCGAATTCGTTCTGATATAAAAGTTTTCCGTAGTCCACAGGCTCCATCAAAGGATAGCGCTGCCTGTGAAGGGAAATAATCTCCTGTAGGTTTCTCTGCCTGACTGCCATAAAAGTCCTTTCTGTACCTTATATTGACCATAGACACCGCATGAATTATATGTAATCTTACCAGACAAAGCCCAAATAGGCAAATCATATTGTTGCTTTTTACCGGGAAAACTCATATAATGAGTCTGGCAGACTAACATGCCGAAAGGAACAAGGTCTTTGTAATGAAAAAATTCGGAAAAAGCTTATCTCCTTCGCAGATCATAATACTTGGATTTGCCGGGGTGATCCTATTGGGGAGTCTGCTGCTCATGCTCCCCATCGCTACCCGGGACGGCCGGGGAGCGGTTTTTGCGGACGCGCTGTTCACCTCCACTTCCGCAGTCTGCGTCACCGGGCTGGCGGTTCAGGATACGGCTACTTATTGGTCCGTCTTCGGGCAGGCGGTGATACTGACACTGATCCAGATCGGGGGCATGGGCGTGGTGACCGTTGCCGTGGCTATCTTTGCCGTGTCGGGCAAGAAGATCAGCCTCAGGGAGCGCAGCATCATGCAGGAGTCCATCTCGGCCAACAGGCTGGGAGGTATAGTGCGGCTCACCGGGTTTATCATCAGGGCCGCGGCATGCTTTGAACTTTTGGGGGCGGCGGTCATGGCCCCGGTCTTCTGCAAAGAATTCGGCCCGGCAAAAGGGCTTTGGTACGCCGTTTTCCACTCCGTGTCCGCATTCTGCAACGCGGGATTTGACCTGATGGGAGATAAAGAGCTCTACTCTTCGCTCACATATTTTGCGGATAATCCGGTGATCAATCTGACGGTCATGAGTCTGATCGTGATCGGCGGTATCGGTTTTCTGACCTGGGATGATATACGGACCAGGAAATATCATATCCGCAGATACCAGATGCAGACCAAGGTGATCCTTACGGCAACTCTGTGCCTGATCCTGCTCCCCACGGTTTATTTTTTCCTGTCTGAATTCCGGGACCTGCCTTTGGGGAAACGGTTGCTGTGCTCCGCGTTTCAGGCGGTCACGCCCAGAACGGCGGGTTTTAACACGGTGGATTTAGGAAGTATGAGTGGGAATGCCGTGGGGATCACGGTCATACTGATGCTGGTGGGCGGGTCTCCCGGTTCCACCGCCGGAGGTATTAAGACTACGACTTTCGCGGTGACACTTTCCGCGGCCTTCTCCGTTTTCCGGCGGAGGGAGCATGTGCATTTTTTTAACCGGAGGATAGACGATGCCACAGTGAAGAACGCGCTGGCGGTGCTTGGCATGTATCTTTTGCTGTTTTTGAGCGGCGGCTTTACGATCAGTCAGCTGGAGGGACTTTCCCTTGGGGATTGCCTGTTTGAGTCGGCGTCCGCGTTGGCCACGGTGGGACTGACCTTGGGCCTCACGCCGGGATTGGGGCCTGTGTCCCGGGGCATACTGATCCTGTTGATGTATATCGGGAGAGTGGGCTGGCTGACCCTGCTCTTCGCGGCCTCTTCCGAGAAAAAGCAGAACGGGGCGGAGAGATTGCCCCAGGAGAAAATAAATGTGGTATAGGGAGGATCTTATGAAATCTGTGTTGCTGGTAGGTCTTGGCAGGTTTGGTAAGCACATTGCCATGAAACTGAACGATCTGAACTGTCAGGTGATGGCCATAGACAATAATGAGGAGAGGGTCAACGCGGCGCTGCCCTTTGTGACCAATGCCCAGATAGGCGACAGCACCGACGAGGAGTTCCTCTCTTCGCTGGGAGTCCGCAATTATGACGTCTGTATCGTGACTATCGGAGACGATTTTCAGAATTCGTTGGAGACGGTCTATCTGCTCAAGGATCTGGGCGCGAAAAAGGTGATCGCCAGGGCCTCCAAAGGGGTGCAGGAGAAATTTTTGCTGCGCAACGGGGCGGATGAAGTGGTGTACCCGGAGAAACAGCTGGCGGCATGGACGGCTATCCGCTGTACGTCCCAGTACATTCTGGACTATATCGAGCTGGACGGGGAGTGCTCCATATATGAGCTGACGATCCCCGAACACTGGCACGGTAAGACCATACTGGAGCTGGATATCCGCAAAAAATACGGCATCAATATACTTGGAGTCCGTGAGAACGGCAGGCTGAACATGGACATTGCTCCCAACACTGTGCTCAGCACGGAAAAATCCATATTGGTGCTGGGAAAAAAGAAGGCGGTTCAGAAATGTTTCCATATTTGAGTGGAACGCATAACGATCAGAGAACAAGAGGAAGGCATATCATGACAAATAAACCAGCCATACTAAAAAACAAACTCTTTTTATACCTCACGGAGTTCTTTGCCGGCATGTCCGTCATGGCGGTGGAGCTGGGAGCCAGCAGGCTGCTGGCTCCCTATTTCAGTTCGTCCCAGATCGTATGGACGATCATCATCGGCACGATCATGATCGCCATGGCCCTGGGCAATATCTACGGCGGGCGCAGCGCGGACAGGCATCCCAGTCCCGGCAGGCTCTACGGGCGCATCCTGGTGGCGGCCGTCTGGATCGCCGCCATCCCCGTGGTGGGCAAATACATCGTGTTGGCGATCTCCGCCGTGCTGATCTTCGCGGTGGACACCAATTTTCTCATATGGGCGGCGTTTGCGGCCTGTATGGTGATCTTTGTTTTTCCCCTTTTCCTGCTGGGCACGGTGACGCCCTCCCTGGCGAAATATTCGGTGGACAGCCTGGACGACAGCGGCAGGACCGTGGGCAATCTGGGGGCCTTTAACACCATCGGCAGCATCATCGGCACCTTTGTGCCGACCTTTATCAGTATCCCGGCGGTGGGCACATCCGTCACATTTCTGATCTTTGCGGGGATATTGCTGGTGTTGGCGCTGGTCTATTTTATCAGCAGCAGGTCGGGGGCGGTGAAAAGTTCCGTGGCGGGCGCGCTGTTTATAGTCTGCTGTCTCACCGGCAGCGGCAACAGTTTTGCTTTCTGGGAGCCGGATCTGACCTACGAGGGGGAATCCATCTACAATTATTTGCAGGTAAAAGAGGATGAGCGCCATGTGATCCTGTCCACCAATGTGCTGTTTGGCGTACAGTCCGTGCTGATGAAACAGGAGGGCATGACAGGCATGTATTACGACTATGCCATGGCCGCGCCGCTGATGACCGCGCAGGCGGTTCCGTCGGATTGCCGTATGCTGATCCTGGGCATGGGTACGGGCACCTATGCCACCCAGTGCAGCCGGTATTTCGGGGAAATGGACATCCAGGGCGTGGAGATCGACGAGAAGATCACACAGCTGGCAAGGACATATTTTGAACTGCCTCAGTCGGTGCAGGTGGCCACCTATGACGGCAGGGCCTATCTCAACGCCATCACGGAAAAATATGACGTGATCATGGTGGACGCCTACCAGGATATCACGATCCCGTTCCAGATGTCCTCCGTGGAATTTTTTACCATGGTCAAGGAACATCTGACGGAGGGCGGCGTCATGGTGGTAAATATGAATATGCGGGGCGGCGGAGAGGGCAATATCAATCAGTATCTGGCGGATACCATAGCCAGTGTCTTTGACAGCGTCTACACGGTGGATGTGGGAGGAACCACCAACCGGGAGCTGTTTGCCATGGATCACGGCGACGCTCTGGAGCGGCTGGCCGGACACAGTGCGTTGCTGGCGGACGGGAGCCTGAGCGCCATGATGGAGCGGGTGCGGAAAGATCTTACGGCCTATGAGGCGGGAGACTATATCATGACGGACGACAAAGCCCCGGTGGAGCTGCTGGGCATGCGGGTGATCGATGAGCTGATCCGGGATGAGGTGGCCTATTATAAGGATATTTATGAGCAGCAGGGCATCTCGGGTGTGCTGGAAAGTCTGAACTGATACGGGGCGCGGCAGCCCGATCCGGGCCAGGACCTGGAAATAGGTGCAGGACGGATAATGTTATCTGGGCGTGAAGAAGTCAGAGAGTTTATTTACGGTTCTTCTATTTATGTTTCGGATGTGCTATAATATGATATATTCTCAGTGGAAAGTGCCAAAGGGGAAAAAGGAATCTGAGAAACGTATACCGGAGCATATTAGCGGGAGAATGGAGATATGCGGGGAGCTGCGGATGGAAATCCAGGATGAGGACTAATACATAACAAACAAGGCGGGAGACGGATATGAGGAAAGGTAAATGGCTGGTCCTGGCCTGTCTGACAGCGGTATTATCTACCGGATGCGGGCAGGAGGAGGAAGTGGACAGGTCGGTGGTACTTCAGGAGGAAGTAGTGGACGAGACAATTTATGAGCAGACGCCGGTGACCCGGGGAACCGTGCAGCAGGCTCTGGTGATCAGCTGCGACTATAGCCAGACTCTGGAGATGGATCTGTATTTTGCCGTAGATCAGGTGATCATCACCGATGTGTATGTGGAGAGAGGCGACATCGTGAAAAAAGGCCAGCTTTTGGCCAGCGTGGATGTGGAGAGTCTGGAAAAGCAGATTCGGGAGCGGGAGCATGAGCTGGCCCGGGCCAGTCTGAAATTGCAGCAGTTGACGGAAAGTCTGAACTTTGATCTGGAGCAGGCAGATATTCTGTTCAGCTATACCCATATGACCGAGGATGACAGGGATAATTTGAAGGAGCAGAAGGAGAATATCGAGAAGTCCTATCGCAGCTCTCTGGAAGATACGGCGGACTCGGTGGAGATGCTTTCTATACGTCTGGAGAGCGCCCGGGAATATCTGCGAAACGGCAATCTGTACTCTCCCATAGACGGCGTTATCAACTATATAAAAGAAGATATGGAGGGCAGCACCACCGACAGGGAGGAGAAAGTGGCCAGCGTTTATGACGCGGATTCCTGTCTGTTTGTGTCCGACAACCAGGAGGCTGTCTCCCATATTGATTTTGAACAGGAATACACGATCGTATGCGGGCTGGGCAAGAATCAGAAGGAATATACGGTTGTTCCGGTAAACCCGGAAAAATGGGGAGAGAGGATTTATTTCAGGCTGTTGGAGGAGGAGTATGACCCCAACGTGATCAAGAGCGGAAAGATCACCTTTATCACAGATCAGGCGGAGCATGTGTTGTGCGTGGACAAGGAGGCGATTCATACCTCCGGCGACCGTTATTACGTATATCTGCTGGATGAAGAAGGCATCCGCAGGATGCGGTTTGTGGAGACCGGCCTGTGGGGAGTCGATCTGGTAGAGATACGGGAGGGCCTGGAAGAGGGCGAATATGTGATAAAATGAGTATGTATGGGGTATGGCGATGATGTGTCAATATTTACGTAAAAAAATAAATGTGGGGGTTTGGGCGCTGGCGGCGGTTCTGGCGCTGGGAGGCTGCGCGGGAGAGCCTCAGGGGGCGGAGGCATCTCAGGATTCCACCCAGTCCCAGGTGAGGTCCGTAACGGTCAATCCGCTGCATCAGGTGCAGACCACGCAGGTAAAAACGGGGGACGTGAAGAAACGCAAGATCTACGAAGGGATCATCAGCCCCTATGTGCAGGAGCTGCGTTTTCCCGAGGACGGCGTCTTCCTGGAATACAGGGTGTCTCTGGGAGATACTGTGCGCAAAGGGCAGACATTGGCGGTGACGGACGTTTCCGCCTACCGGGACCAGGCGGAGAGCCTGCAGGAACAGATAGACGAACTGACCAGAAAATATCTTTACGAGATAGCCACCCGTGACAACAGTCTCAAGATATATGAGCTGGAACTGGAGGAGACTTATAAGCTCATCGATCTCACCGAATATATGCAGGGCAATTATACCCAGCTGTGTATCAACGCGGGTAATCTTGTGAGCCGTATGGACAGGCTGGAACTGGAGAAAAAGCACTTGACGGAGAGCTATGAGCTGGAACTGCCCTATCTGCAGGAACAGCTGGCAGACTGTCAGAAAAAAATACGGAGCAATGTTCTGAAGGCGCCCTTTGCCGGTACGGTAACGGAGCTGCAGCCAGCCGTCAGCGGTGACAGGGTCAGCAAGGAATTGCCTATGGTGGTACTGGCGGATACCACAAGATATCTGGCAATGGGGGATTATGTGACCCGGAGGGATGCGGAGAAGGCGGAACGGATCTATGTGTTTATAGACGGGGAGGAATATGATGCTGAGTACATCCCTATGGATCAAAAGGTGTACAGTGCCCTGATGGCCAAACAGCAGACTCCCTATTCCGGGTTTGAGATATTCCCGCCGGAGCCGTTGGAGTTCGGACATATGGCGCGCATTGTTGTGCAGGAGGAATCCCGTATGCAGGTGCTTGTGGTGCCGGGACTGGCTGTGCAGCAGGAGGGGGCCCGTCGGTACTGTTACCGGAAAGGTCCTCAGGGACGGGAAAAAGTATATGTGGAGACTGGCCTTTATGACGGCCTGAACTATGAGGTGCTCGGCGGCTTGCAGGAAGGAGATGAGGTGTACATTGACTAGGAGGATCTTGACAGCGGGAATATTGGCGGTGGTTCTGAGTATGACGGCCTGCGGGCAGGACGGTGTGCTCTCCGACGCGGGGGCCAATGTGGTCACAGTGCCGGACAAGTCTCAGTATCTGGACCTCTCCGTATTGGACGGCGAAGGGATAACGGAGGATGGCTGGAACAGTTACAGCACCTACACGGTGACATATGGCACCTTCAGCAGTGAGATGGTTCCCATGCGGGCCAACCTGCGTATGCTGGAAACGGCCTACGTCAAGGCAGAGTATGAAGTGGGTACCATGCGACTGAGAGAATTGCTGGTAGAAAAAAATCAGTATATCAAGGCGGGGACGCCCGTAGCCAAAGTAACGATGGAGATAGACGAGGCGGATCTGCTGGAGCTGGAGAGGAAACTGCTGCGGTTGCAACAGCGCTATATCGCAGCCCAGGAAGAATTTCTGGAGAGCCAGGAGAAACGCGAAGTGCTTTTCGCCAAATGGCCGCCTCAGCGAACCATTGACATCACCCGGTACGAACAGGCTCAGCTGGACTTTGCCCAGACAGCGATGGGATACGAGCGGCAGATCGCGGAGCTGACGGAGCGTATTGAAAAGCTCCGGGCACTGGCGGGACAGACCGAGATCGTGGCAAAGGAGGACGGCTTTATTCTGGATGTTTCTCTGCTGCGAAGGGGACAGATCCTGGAGAACGGTACGATCATCCTCCGGCTGGCTCCGGCGGATAAGATCTGTCTGGAATTTGAGGACAGGCTGTTACATTACGGATATGGCAATCAGCTTACGCTGTCGGCGGGAAGTACGAGAAATCCGCAGGTTTTTGACGCCATGGTGGTCAGCGCCGTGGGAAAGGCTCTGAGCAGTGATTGGACCGTGGGCGTCAGCCGCCTGGACGGGGAGTATGACATTGCCGAGCTGTTGGGCAACGGTCCCTTCAATGTGTCGGGGCAGACCAATGTCATGGAAAATGTGCTGTTGGTTCCGGCGGAGGCGGTGACCGCAGAGAAACAGAATTATTATGTGACCGTGCTGGGAGAAGGCGGCAGTATGACGAAGACCCAGTTTATTCCGGGAGGCAATAACGGAAAGTTTTACTGGGTGTTTGACGGTTTGGAGGAAGGCGTCAGGATCGTAATACCATAGGGGGTAACATGTACATACTTATTATCCAGAAATTATTACATAAAAAGTGGATGGTGCTGAGTCTGCTTATCGGCAATATTCTGCTGGTGGCTGTGGCCGTGAGCTATCCCATGTACCGCAATTCTTCTTTTCAGAGGATGCTGACGGACGAATTCAGGGACTATCAGGAGGAAAACGGCCGCTGGCCTGCCGTGTGGGCGGTGAGTCATTCCCGGAGCCTGCAGCGGGAGGGTGTCAGCTATGAGCAGCTGACCGCCTATGTGGAGCGCTGTCAGGCACAGCTGAATGTGCCGCTGTATCGGGAGATAGAGTTTCTCAGCACATCGCTGGACGACGCACATCCCGTGGTGGAGAGAGAGGAGCCTCTGCAGCGCAGGCTGCAGATCACTGCCATCAGCGACTTGAATGAGGAGGTGGATGTCTATGCCGGACGGCTGCCGGAGAGCGGACTGGCCGGGGACGGTTGCCTGGAGGCTATGGTGGGCGGTGCCGCTGCCGACGGTCTGGATATTCTGCTGGACGAGGTCTACGAGTTTGATACGCTGTGCTGGGCGGACGGCACACCTCTGCGCGTCAGAGTGGTGGGAATGTTTAGGGCTGTGGACCAGGATTCTTCTTTTTGGATGGAAGCACCGTCCAGCCTTCACAGGGACCTGATCGTGCCCATGGACACCTATAGAGAGTATTTCCTGGGAGAGGAGCAGGAGTATGCTTTCGGCTGTAAAAAGAGGATATACCAGCTGTGGGACTACAGCGCCATCGCGCCGGAGCAGGTCAAGGACATCCTGCGGGTCTCCCGGGAGCTGGTGGATGCGGAGAAGAACGGCAGTCTGATACAGAGAAATGTCTACGAGGGGATCATCCAGGGCTACAGCGCCAAGGCAAAAAAGGTGGAGGCGTCCCTGATGATATTGCAGGTGCCGGTGCTGGCTCTGTTGCTGGCCTTTATCTATATGATCTCTTCCCAGATGCTGACCATGGAGCAGAATGAGATCTCCGTTATGAAGAGCCGGGGGGCAAAACGGGGACAGATCGTCCAGATGTATCTGATACAGAATCTGTTTCTGGGGCTGCTGTCGCTGGGAGCGGGACTGCCGCTGGGAGGTATATTTTGCAGTGTGCTTGGCACTGCCACGGATTTTATGGAATTTTCCGGGCGGCGGGCCCTCCATGTGAAATGGTCGGCTGATGTGCTCTGGTATGCGGTGGCGGCGCTGTTATTGATGATGGTGATGACGCTGATCCCGGTGATCGGCTACAGCCGTGTGTCCATAGTCAATCTGAAACAGTCTCAGATGAACCGGAAGAGTTCTCTGTGGAAAAGGATGTATCTGGATGTGATCTGTCTGGCGGTGTCCTTGTATGGATATTACAGTTTTTCCCGCAGCAGACAGAGGATGATGGAACAGGTGCTGACGGGGGAGACACTTGACCCGTTACTGTATCTCAGTTCCTCGCTGTTTCTGTTGGGATGCGGTCTGTTGGTGCTGCGTCTTCAGCCGCTGCTGCTGCGACTGCTCTTTCGGGTAGGCAGAAAGCATATGGCGCCCGCGTCCTATGTGGCTTTTGTGGAGGGCACCAGAGGAGCGCGGAAAAAGGAGTTTATCATGCTGTTTCTGATACTCACCGTGGCTCTGGGAATCCACAATACCACCGTTGCCCGCACCATCGTGGCAAATGCGGAGAAAAATGCCGGATACACCACAGGGGCTGATCTGGTGCTGAAAGAGGTGTGGAAGAATATCTCGCGTCCCGGGGAGCCTCCCGTCTATGTGGAGCCGGACTACGGAAAATATGATACCATACCGGATATGACAGATCACACAAGGGTGCTTAACACGCAGCTTAGTATGATGCACAGGAACGACAAGATGCAGCTTATGGGCATTGTCACCGACGAGTTTGCCCGGGTGGCCCGTATGCCTGACGGTCTGTTGCCCTATGACTTTTATGATTATCTGAATGTGCTGGCCTCCTCGTCCAACGCCGCGCTGGTGTCCGAGAATTATATGACCAAACTGGATTATAAGCTGGGGGATACTCTCAGCTTAGTGGATAAAAACGGTGAGACTATCCGCGTGAAAATCCGTGGATTTTTTACCTATTGGCCCTCCTATGTACCTCAGAGTTACAGCTTGAACAGCGACGGCTCTCTGGCGGTAAACGACCGCTTTATGGTGGTGGTCAATCAGGCCATGCTGGAGCAGGAACAGGGCGAGCAGGGAAAAGTGCCCTATGAGATATGGTTTCAGGCGGATGACGGCACAGACAGCCTGTATCTGTGGCTGGAAGAGCATCCGGAGGTGAAACTGACAAAGCTGGTGGATCTGGAGGAAGTCAGGGAAGAGGTTAGGGACGATACGCTGTTCCAGGGAACCAACGGCATACTGACCATGAGCTTCATCGTGGTATTGCTGCTGTGCGGCGTGGGGTACCTGCTCTACTTTATCCTGTCTATCCGCTCCAGGGAGTTGATGTTTGGCGTGTTGCGGGCCATGGGTATGAGAAAGGGAGAGATCAGCCGTATGCTGGTACTGGAGCAGATATTCTGCGGGCTGTATTCCGTTTTGATGGGGACGCTGATCGGTCTGGCCGGTTCTCATATGTTTGTCCCCATGATCCAGAATGCCTACGCGGCGTCTGATCAGGTGCTGCCTCTGGAACTGATCACCAGCAGGAGCGATCTGATGCAGCTCTTCGGAGTCATAGGCGCGGTGATGCTGGTGTGTCTGCTGGTGATCAGCAGGATCGTTGCCCATATGAATATCAGCAAAGCGCTGAAACTGGGAGAAGACTAGATTATGGATAATATTATAGTGGCGGAAAATATTGTGCGGAGTTTTTCGGTGCCGGGAACCGTACCCGGCAGCAGGGAGGAATTTTTGGCGCTGAAGGGCATTTCCTTGCAGGTGCCGTCCCGGAGCCTGGCAATCCTGCGGGGACGTTCAGGCTCCGGGAAAACCACGCTGATGAATATATTAAGCGCGTTGGACCAGCCCACCAAGGGGAAAGTTTGGTTTCAGGGACAGGAGATCACAGCCATGTCCGAGAATGCGCGGGATAAACTGCGGCGTAAGAGTGTGGGATTTATCTTTCAGTCCGTGTCCTTGATCCCGCTGATGAACGCATATGAGAATGTGGAGTTCGCGCTGCGTATGGCAGGGGTAAAACAGGGCCGCAGAGAGCGGGCGGAAGAATGCCTGAAACTGGTGGGCCTGGGAAACCGTATGCAGCATATGCCTCAGGAGATGTCGGGAGGTGAGCAGCAGCGTGTGGCTATCGCCCGGGCTGTGGCTCACAGGCCGGACATCATCTTTGCGGACGAGCCCACCGGCGAGTTGGATTCCGCTACGGCCATGTCAGTGATGGGACTCTTCCGGGAGCTGGTGGAAAAGGAGGGAGTCACCATCGTCATGACTACCCATGATATGGGCTTGATCGGAGCCGGGGACAGGGTGTTTGAGCTGCGGGACGGTATGCTTGTGGACGCGGAACAGGGATAGAGGGCCGGAACAGGGGTTGGAACATAAGCGGGAATGTGATTAGGACAGGGAATGAGATTAGAGCAGGGAATGTGATTAGAGCAGAGAATGAGATTAGAGCAGGGAATGAGATTAGAGCAGGGAATGAGATTAGAGCAGGGAATGAGATTAGAGCAGGGAATGAGATTAGAACAGGGAATGAGATTAGAGCAGGGAATGAGATTAGAGCAGGGAATGAGATTAGAGC
>CAJTMX010000037.1:39151-40414 GCA_910577235.1 uncultured Acetatifactor sp.
AGCAGGGAATGAGATTAGAGCAGGGAATGAGATTAGAGCAGGGAATGAGATTAGAGCAGGGAATGAGATTAGAACAGGGAATGAGATTAGAACAGGGAATGTGTTTAGGACAGGAATTGGATTAGGACAGGGATGTAATCAATACGGGAATTGGATTAGAGACAGGCAGTGAAGGCCGGGACCTGGAAATAATAAATAGAGACGGAGGGCAGGAGATATATGGGATATCGTTACGAGACGCATCTGCATACCTGCGAGGGGAGCGCCTGTGCCAGCGCGTCCGGGGCTGAGATGGCCCGGGCGCATAAGGAGATGGGATACACGGGGATATTCGTCACCGATCATTTTTTCAACGGAAATACGGCAGTACCTCGGGATCTGCCCTGGAGGGAACGGGTGGAACGGTTCTGTCTGGGCTATGAACACGCCCGGGCGGAGGGAGAAAAGATTGGCCTGGATGTGTTTTTCGGGTTTGAATTCGGGGTACATGCGGCAGATTTTCTGGTATACAATTTAGACAAAGAATGGCTGCTACAGCATGAGGATATAGACAGGGAGAACGCCAGAAAAGCTTTTGCTCTGATGCGCCGGGACGGTGGGTTTATCATCCATGCCCATCCCTTTCGGGAGCGGGATTATATTGACCATATCGAGCTGTTCCCCCGGGATGTGGACGGGGTGGAGATTATAAACGGCCCCCAGCTGAAAAGTCCGCAGATGAACGACCGGGCCAAGATTTACGCCATGATGTACGGTCTGGCGGTGACAGCCGGCTCCGATTCCCACCATGTGCAAGGTCTCTTCGGAAGCGGCGTGGAACTGCCCAGGCGGGTGGAGCGTCCCACTGACTATCTGGGGATGATGAGGGAGGGGGAACTTAAATGTCTGGGTTATGGTCAGGTGATAGAGTGAATGTATCCCCCGCCTTTCTATTGGTTGCCGATTATGCGAAAGACGGCAGATTGACGGAACCGTCAGACGGAAAGCGTTATGAATGGCGCGAAATGATTGATGCGGTAAAAGCGTTAGGCAGACCGCTTACGGACGAGGAGGCCGATCGGTGCCGGGCAAAATAGCGTTGGTGTAGAGAAATCGCAATTTGTCGATTTGCCGAACCGAAAATTGGGTGGGGTAAATTCCGCGCAGGTAGGGTAAAAGGGGTAAATCATTTACCCCAGGGGTAAAAGTCATCAAAATCTAACAGCGGTACAGGCGGCTATTTCCAAATGATGCCATAGGATTTTTGGTACTCGCAGGCGAAAG
>CAJTMX010000038.1 GCA_910577235.1 uncultured Acetatifactor sp.
AGCCGGAAAATCAAAGGATTTTATCTGGTTTGGGATGTGGGAAGTTTGAGTAAATGATATGAAAAACCAGATTGACTCCTCCGGGAACCCGGTCCCGGTGGTTGACGGTATAAATGGTGATCAGGTCAAACAAAGCATTCAGAAACGCCACGCCCGTCAGCGCTTGAAATATCCTGGTCGACTTCACCGGAATATGAGGTTTCCGGTAGTAGAATACCAACATATATATCACCATCAAAAGGCATACGATGGATGTCTTAAGCAGCATACAAATGTACCTCTCCTTCCCCAGCGGTTTAATCAGCATATTAATTGAAATTATATCTTATAAAACCTCAAAAAGCAAACGTTTTTAACGCCCTTCCCTCATGCTCCGGAGTCTCCTGCGCACATGGAAATAGGCGGGGATCAAAAAGACATCGGCCAGAATCCAGGCGATCGGGCTGCCCAGACAAGAACCGATAAAGCCCAGACGAGGTACCAGCACAAAGCCTGCCAGCGCCCTGGCCACCATCTCAAACACCCCTGCCAGGATCGCAAAAAAGGGAAAACCAACGCCCTGGATCATAAAGCGGATGATATTGACCAGCGCCAGCGGAAAGTAAAACGCCGTGGCAATAACCAGAAATAATTTTGCGTTGTCAATGATCGCCATCTCGGAGGCATCCAGAAACAGTTTTGCCAGGGGACCACCCAGCCAAATACCTATGCCAAGGGCGATCACAGAGTATCCCGCGCCCAGCAGGATACAGGACTTAAGGCCCTGCCCTATTCGGTCGAGTTTTCCCGCTCCCACATTCTGTCCGCCGTAAGTAGCCATGGTGGAACCCATGGCGTCAAAAGGACAGGCCAGAAAGCCGCTGACCTTACCCGCTGCCGTCACCGCGGCCACTGCGTCGGAGCCCAGCGTATTGGTGGCGCTCTGTAGAATGACACTGCCGATGGCTGTGACGGAATATTGCAGCCCCATGGGAACGCCCATGCCACAGAGGGTCACGATCAGATGCCTGTCCGGTTTCCACTCTTCTCCGCGTATCCGCAGCATCTCGAATTTTTTGATCATAAAGAGCAGGCAGCACAGTCCCGATATCCCCTGGGAGATTACGGTGGCCCAGGCCGCCCCCTGCACTCCCCATTGCAGATTTACGATAAAGAACAGATCCAACCCGATATTGATAAAGGAGGACATGACCAGAAAGATCACCGGAGTTTTGCTGTCTCCCAGGGCACGGATCACTCCGGCGGTCATATTGTACAGGAAAGTCACGGGTATCCCTAAAAAGATCACCCATATATAGGAGTAGGACGCCTCCAGAATATTGCCCGGGGTTTTCATCGCCACCAGGATAGGACGGCACAGCAGCGTGGTCAGCACTGTCATGACTGCGGCAAAGATCACGGACAGCCACACACAGTTGGCCACCACCCGGCGCACTCCCGCTTGATCTCCCGCTCCGAACTTGTGGGAGACCGGTATAGAGAATCCGCTGCAGATTCCCATGCAGAACCCGATGATCAGGAAATTCACGGAGCTGGTGGCACCCACCGCCGCCAGATTATTGGTCCCCAGAAAGCGTCCCACGATCACGGTGTCCACCAGGTTGTAAAACTGCTGAAACAGAAAGCCAAACAAAAGCGGGATGGAAAATCCCAGTATTAATCTCATGGGCGAACCCTTTGTCATATCCTTAACCATATCCGTCTACCTCCACAAACTTTATCTATTATATGACATAATGCAAATAATTCAATCCCCTTTTTTATTTTTTTACGGGTAGGGCGCTCTGATTTGACAATCGACATTTTTAGGCGAATTTCCTGACCTTATGTGCTTTGGGACTACCGTTAGAAACACGCAAAAAAGGGCGGAGACTTTCGTCTCCGCCCCTCGCTATATCATTACAATCCTTTATACATCCCCTATTTTAGCAGAAAGGGTTCTCAGTGGGATAAGGCAGGCTCTTCGGCTGGTTGTAGTTCAGATCTTCTACGGGTACGCCGATGAACTTAAATACCTCGTACAGTGCCTTGCCGAAGTGACCGAAAGCCACCGCGCCGTGATGAGGATAGTTCTTCTCGATCAGCACATGACGGTAGAAACGTCCCATCTCCGGGATTGCGAACACGCCGATGGAACCGAAGGACTTGGAAGGTACGTTCAGCACTTCGCCCTGGGCGATGTAAGCGCGCAGCTTGCAGTCAGCGGTGGACTGCAGACGGTAGAAGGTGATCTCGCCGGGAGCGATATCGCCCTCCAGAGTTCCGTTGGTAACTTCGATGGGCAGGTTTCTGGCCATGATCTTCTGGTACTTCATCTCGCAGAACGCCAGTTTCTTGGAGCAGGTATTGCCGCAGTGGAATCCCATAAAGGTATCCTTGTGGGTGTAAGGGAACTTGCCCTCGATGGACTCCTTGAACATATCCGCAGGTACGGAATTGTTGATATCCAGCAGCGTCACGGCATCCTGGCTCACGCAGGTACCGATGAACTCGGACAGACAGCCATAGATATCCACTTCGCAGGATACGGGAATGCCCATGCCGGTGAGACGGCTGTTCACATAGCAGGGAACAAAACCAAACTGGGTCTGGAACGCAGGCCAGCACTTGCCGGCGATGGCTACATACTTGCGATAGCCTCTGTGCGCCTCCACCCAATCCAGCAGAGTCAGCTCGTACTGAGCCAGTTTCTCCAGCACTTCGGGTTTCTTGTTGCCCGCGCCAAGCTCCTCGGCCATCTCAGCCACCTTGGCGGGAATTCTCTCGTCTCCGGCATGCTTGTTAAATGCCTCGAACAGATCCAGCTCGGAGTTCTCCTCGATCTCAACGCCCAGGTTGTACAGCTGCTTGATGGGCGCGTTGCAGGCCAGGAAGTTCAACGGTCTGGGGCCGAAGGAAATGATCTTCAGATCGGAAAGGCCCACGATGGCTCTGGCGATGGGAACGAACTCGTTGATCATATCGGCGCACTCCTCGGCAGTACCCACAGGATACTCGGGGATATAAGCCTTGATATTGCGAAGCTTTAAGTTGTAGCTGGCGTTCAGCATACCGCAGTACGCATCGCCTCTGCCGTCCATCAGATCCGCCTGGCTCTCCTCAGCGGCCGCCACAAAGATGGAAGGACCGTCAAAATGCTTGGCCAGCAGGGTCTCGGAAATCTCGGGACCGAAGTTGCCCAGATATACGCACAGAGCGTTACATCCGTTCTTCTTCACATCCTCCAGCGCCTGTACCATATGTATCTCGCTCTCCACGATACAGATAGGGCACTCATAGATATCGGTCTCATCATATTTAGCCTTGTAGGCTGCCACCAGAGCTTTTCTCCTGTTAACGGAAAGGCTCTCGGGGAAACAGTCACGGCTCACAGCCACGATACCGATTTTTACTTTGGGTAAATTGTTCATTGTACTCTCCTCCTAATTTTTGATTCCGCATATTCCCTCCCAACACCTTGCCTTGCAGAACATCCTCCGGCCTCTTGGGCATTCGTAGATTCAATGGGCATTGTGCGGGCTGATGCCGTTTTTAGTCCCGGTGTTCCCGGATAGTTTCATTATACCGCATTACTCGTTCACATTCAAGTTTTTTCCCTTTAACCCGATATAGCTGCCTGCGTCCAAGCCGCCCTCTGCATGACCGATCAGCCATTTGTTTTTGGCGGTCAGCAGCGCATCCTCGTTGGAGGTGGCAACGGACAGGTCCGCATGGGATTTCTCAAGCGGATAGTTGGTTCCCTTGGGCAGTACGATGGCCACCTGGAATCCCGCGCCGTTCACACCGCAGGGAGCATAGTGCAGTGTGGTGGCGTAAATCTCCACCCCTGTGCCCGCCGGCAGCAGAAATGCCTCCATCTTGGCGGTGTCATAGGTGAAATCCTCACCGATATCCTGCTGCATACCCAGGATCAGGATGGCATCCGTAGCGGCGATGTTCAGCTCGCTGTTTCTGTGGTATTCCACCGCGTTCAGCAGTTCGTTGTGACCGTTGCAGTAGCCGATCTGGATGGGCAGCTCACCAAAAGTTGCCGTGGTCAGCGCCTCCATGGCAGGCGTAGCCTCCAGAGCCTCCACGCTGGGCTCGTACACCACGCCCTCGGGCACGGGCTGTTTGCCCAGAACTTCCACCAGCTCCGTCAGGTCCACATTGGTGATCTGCCGCCCGTACTTGCGGAATGCGGGATCTGTGATAGATAATATTTTCATGTTTACCTCTTTTCTGCGTATCCCAGGACCGGCCTGAGATGCCGCGCTAATATATGGTTGGTTGCAATATTACTTGATGATCTCAAACAGCGGCTTGCAGGCCGGGTATATCTCCTTGAACTGAGCGTAGCGCTGGTCATATTTCTCCACCAGCTGGGGATCGGGTTCCACGGTGTCCACCACCTTGACGATCTTGGCCGCAGCCTCCTCCACATTGGCAAATTCGCCGCAGGCAACCGCCGCCAGCATGGCACCGCCCAGGGAAGGTCCCTCCTCGACTTCGATCACATCCACTTTCAGATTCAGGATGTTGGCGATCATCTTTTTCCACAGAGGACTCTTGGCTCCGCCGCCGCAGATCTTGGTGCGCTCGATCTTGATGCCCAGGGACTTGGCCACCTCAAAGGAATCCCGCAGGGCAAAGGCCACACCCTCCAGCACGGCCTGGGTCATATCGGCCCTGGTGGTATCCATGGTCATGCCGATAAAAGTGCCTCTGGCGTTGGGGTTGTTATGGGGAGAACGCTCACCCATCAGGTAGGGCAGGAAGTATACATGGTTCTCACCCAACTGTTCAATGGCTTTCTGCTCCTGGGCATAATCCTTGGTGCCTATGATATCGTCCATCCACCACTTGTTGCAGCTGGCGGCGCTGAGCATACAGCCCATCAGATGATAGCTGCCGTCCGCATGAGCAAAAGAGTGGAGGGCATTGTATTTGTCCACGCCAAAATTCTTGGAAGAGATAAATATGGTTCCGCTGGTGCCCAGGGAGATATTGCACATGCCGTCTCCCACTGTGCCTGTGCCAACAGCCGCCGCCGCGTTGTCGCCCGCGCCCGCCGCCACCTTTACGGTGTGGGAGATACCCAGTTTGTCCGCAATCTCGGGCAGCACGCAGCCCACGGATTCGTAGCTCTCGTAGCAGGTAGCCAGCTGATCCTCGCGGATGCCGCAGATATCGCACATCTCTTTGGACCATCTGCGGTTCTTTACGTCAAAGATCAACATGCCGGAGGCATCGGACACGTCCGTGCAGTGTACGCCGGTGAGCTTGTAGGCGATATAGTCCTTGGGCAGCATGATCTTGGCGATCCTGGCAAAGTTCTCCGGCTCCTTGTTTTTTACCCACAGGATCTTGGGCGCGGTAAAACCGGTAAAGGAGATGTTGGCTGTATACTCGGACAGTTTTTCCTTGCCGATCACATCATTGAGGTAATCGCACTCCTCATAGGTACGGCCGTCGTTCCACAGCAGCGCGGGACGGATCACGTTGTCCTGTGCATCCAGGATCACCAGCCCGTGCATCTGGCCTCCGAAACTGATACCCGCCACCTGGCTCTTGTCCGCGTCCTTAAGCAGTTCTTCGATGCCGATCATGGTCTGCTCATACCAGTCCTCGGGCTTTTGCTCCGACCAGCCCGGATTGGGAAAATAGATGGGATACTCTCTGGAAACTATGTTCTGAATCTTCCCCTGGCTGTCCATCAGCAGCAGTTTCACCGCCGAGGTGCCTAAATCAATGCCTATGTATAACATGTTTACCTCTTTTCTGCATGTTCGGAATCCGGCCCTGCCGAACTCCGCTATGCCTGGAATTGTGCGCGGATATATTTTCCGCCGTCTCTCTCCCGTCACTTTCCGGAGTACTTGGGAATACCGATAATGTGTTCGGGCACGTTACTTATAGCATACTCGTTTTGGGGCACAAAATCAATATCTCTTTTGTATTTTCGGTATTATGCACATTTTCCTCGATGAAAACTGTTAAATATGATAGGGGGCGCAAAAGCTCCGTGCCCGGGCACGTCCACGTTTTATTTGACTTGAATCTATATTTATGATAGGGTAAACGTAGATATGACAGGAGGAGCGAAACTATGGCTACCATCAAGGAGATCGCGGCTCTGGCCGGAGTGTCCAGAGGAACGGTGGACAGAGTCTTAAATAACCGTGGCTCAGTGAATCCCGACACGGCGGAAAAGATACGGGAGATCGCCCGGGCGCTGGATTACAAGCCCAATATCGCCGGGCTGGTGCTGGCCGCCCAGAAAAAGAAACTAAAGCTGGGCGTGGTACTGTTCTCCGCGGACAATCCCTTTTTTATCGATGTGGAGGAGGGAGTTTTGGAAAAAGCCGAGGAGCTTGCCGGATACAACTGCACCGTGATCGTCAAACACATCACTTACGGGGTAGAGCAGCAGCTTCAGGCCATACGGGAGCTCACGGAGGAGGAAGTCAGCGGCATCGCGCTGGCACCCTACAACGACCAGCGGATACGCCGGTGCATCAACGAGCTGTATGAGCAGGGAATCCCCGTGGTGACTTTTAACACGGATATAGAGAACTCCCGGCGCATCGCCTATGTGGGCAGCCACTACGCCAGGAGCGGGGAGACTGCCGCCGGGCTTATGCATCTGATGACTCACGACAAGGTCCGGGTGGGGATAGTCACGGGTTCCCCCGATATCCTGTGCCACACCGAGCGGGTAGCCGGATTCATCAATTCCCTGAAGCGTTACAAGTCCGATATGGAGATCGTGGATATCATAGAAAATCATGACGACGAATTTGAGAGTTATGAGAAGACGACCCGACTGCTCACCGAGCACCCGGAGATCAACGCCCTGTTTTTCGCGGCGGGCGGCGTCAACGGCGGCTGCCGCGGCATCTCCCTGCTGGGGCGGGAAGGGCAGATCCGGGTGATCGCCTTTGACAAGGTTCCCACCACCAAGGCCCTGGTAAAAAAAGGAACAATCTCCGCCACGATCTGCCAGCAGCCACGGATACAGGGCTCCAAGCCGCTGACGCTGCTGTTCGCCTATCTGACCACGGGAGAACTGCCGGAGAAAGAATACAATTATGTGGCGGTGGATATCCGGATACGGGAAAACATCTAGCGTCACATCTTTTTTCTGTATTGGCTGGGCGTCAGGTGGAATCTTTCCTTAAATTTTCGACAGAAATAACCGATATTATCAAACCCTGTATCCTGCGCGATGGAAAAAATGCTGTTTTCTGTAGTGGCAAGAAGTGTCGCCGCTCGTTTTAGCCTGTAATTTACCAGATAGCTTATGGGGGACGTATGTATATTATTGTTAAAAATATTGAGCACGCTGCTTTTGCTC
This sequence comes from uncultured Acetatifactor sp., assembly GCA_910577235.1. Taxonomy (GTDB): domain Bacteria; phylum Bacillota; class Clostridia; order Lachnospirales; family Lachnospiraceae; genus Acetatifactor. Next base: position 7,337 of record CAJTMX010000038.1, read on the forward strand.
AGCGTCACCGTTCGCGCAATGTCCTCCAGAGTAATATGTTTTGAGTAATTATCATGTATGTACTTCATCATGATCTGAAGCTGGGCCTGCGTCCGTATAGACGAATGGGGACCCGGAATATTTTCTTCTGTATCTATATACTCATATATGTTACCCCATAGTCTCAACAACAGTTCCACCGTTTTGATCTCACTCACGTTTTTTGATTCCTGCATGTCCAATATTTCTGTAAGCGTATGTAAAATATCTTTTTGCTCAGCATTGGCGGAGGAGAATATGAGATACTTTGTGGGTGAGGCAAGCACGGGGCTTATATACTTCTGGTAGATCAGGCTTAGTTCCGGTGCGAGCAGCCTGGGCGAAAAAACAATATTGGGTATGACCGTGCTTTCGTCAGATTCAAATCTATGGATTACCTGGGTATTAATAAAGATACCCGTTCCAGCCCCCAGAGTATGTCTGTCACAGCCTATATAAAAATCTGCCATCCCTTTTTTGATATACACCAATTCGACTTCCGGGTGCCAGTGCCAGTCTATGCAGTGAAAGTCAAACAGCCAGATATCTTCCAGATAATACTGAAAAGGATATTCTTCATTTCCATGCCGAACCGTTTCCCTCAACGATTCGTCCGTCCGTATCCTGTCATATGCCATGGACATTTCCACGGCCCCCCTTTGCGATATTGTGTAATAAATCTGGGAGATATTACATTGATACCCATGATTTTTTAAGATATACTGCGGTTTATTATAGCAACGAAAGGAAGGACTGTCAACATGGTCAAAAACTACAAAAAAACTCTGACAGCCTGTTATCTGGGCTTTATTACACAGGCTATCGCAGCGAATTTTGCTCCGCTGCTCTTTCTGAAATTTCATACCGCGTATCATATTCCTCTGGGAAAAATAGCCCTCATATCCACTGTGTTTTATCTAACCCAGCTGGCCGTGGATATTTTTTGTTCCTTTTTTGTGGATCGGATCGGTTACCGGAAATGCGTTGTGGTTTCGGAATTATGCGCCGCAGCCGGACTGATCGGGCTTGCGTTTCTGCCCGATCTTTTACCAAATCCTCTGGCCGGTATTATTATAAGCGTTATGATATACGCCGTCGGAAGCGGTCTGATCGAAGTACTGGGCAGTCCGATTGTAGAAGCCTGCCCTTTTGACCATAAGGAAGCAGCCATGAGTTTGCTGCATTCCTTTTATTGTTGGGGTTCCGTGGGCGTCATACTTCTATCTACCGCCTTCTTCGCCGTTTGGGGAGTGGACAGCTGGAAATGGCTTGCCTGCATATGGGCCGTCATTCCTGTTTACAATATCTACAATTTTGCCACATGCCCTATCGAGTATACTGTGGAAGACGGCAATGGCATGAAGATAGGCACACTGTTTCAAACTCCTCTGTTTTGGATGTCCATCATACTCATGGTATGCGCCGGGGCTTCCGAACTGGCTATGGCGCAATGGGCCTCCGCCTATACCGAATCGGCGCTGGGGCTCTCAAAAACCGTAGGAGATCTGGCCGGTCCCTGCATGTTCGCGGTGACCATGGGAATCAGCCGTGTGATATATGGAAAAAGAGGGAACAAACTGGACTTAATGAAATTTATGATCGGTTCGGGCTGTCTGTGCCTGTTCTGCTACATACTGGCGTCAATATCGGATAATCCTTTCCTCGGGCTGATCGGGTGTATTATGTGCGGTTTTTCCGTCGGCATTATGTGGCCCGGCACCATCAGCATCTGTTCCAAACGGCTTCCGAACGGCGGCACCGCCATGTTCGCGTTTCTCGCAACGGCAGGTGATCTGGGCGGAGCGTTCGGCCCGGGGCTGGTGGGAAATATTACCCAGAGCGCGAATAACGATCTGAAGAAGGGGATGCTCGCGGGATGCATCTTCCCGTTAGTCTTGATTATCTCTCTCCTTTTATTAAAAAGCAGATATGGAAATAAAAATGCGGAAACTCATCATTAAAATTTTACGCCAAACACCGGGGCATACGCAGAAAATTATGCCCCGGTGTTACGTATTTGTCAATCAGATCTTTTACGGTGACAGCGCTTATATCAATTATTAGATATGGGTTACCGCCTCACCCACACGCTCATCTCCCCCTCGCCCCGGTTGTTCCACGCATAGTAGGGGATCATGCGCAGTGTCACGTCCTCCTCCCGGGCAGGCTTGGCAGACCGATACAGTTCCCCGCTCTCTTCCGGGATCAGCCGTTTGCCGGGCACTTTCAGCACGGTCATGGGATGGCCCAGCTCCTCTGTGGTCTCCGTCCGGATATCCGAGAGCTGCAAGGTCTGTAGATCCACCCGGCACATATGTAAGTCTTTACCGTTATCCGCTTCCTCGAGGCAATAGACTATGGGCCCCCGGGCAATGGCAACCTTGCCCATATCCTCACGCACTCTGGGGTCTGCCTCCAAAATCCGCACCGGCATCTCCATCTCCAGGATCACTTCGTCATCGTCCTGCCAGGTTCCGTCTATGTACAGATAACCGTCCCTGTAACTTACTGCCGTCTGTCCCTCTAAATTAGCCTCTGCTGCCAGCCCTTCTTCCGTGACAGCCGCCTCTCCCGCCGCGCCGCCGCAGCGATAGCTCACTTTCATGCCGCTGCTCCAGCCGGGAACACGGAAAGCCAGCTTGCAGGGCACACCATCGCCGCGCAGCGACACTTTCACCTGCCCCTCCCAGGGAAGCTGCGACTCCACTTTTACATCCAGCGTCTTCTTTTCCTGCAATTTATCGCTTACCCAAACCTCCTTGGTCAGCACGCTGCCCATGTACAAATGTATCCACAGGGTATCCCCATTCTTCGCATCCGGTTTGTGACTCGCGCTGTCTTCTGCCCGGGATGAATCCTCCCCTGACAGGCGCAGTGCGGCGCCGGTATCCGATTCCGTGTAGGCGTAGGCGGCTACGGAGCTGACCAGACGGGCAATGTTGGGAGGGCAGCAGGCGCAGCCGAACCATTTTTGCCGCAGGGTCTTCACATGGCCCTTTCTGCCGTCCTTATGGCAGGCCTCCGGCACAACATCCAGAGGATTGACGTAGAAAAAGCTCTTGCCGTCCAGCGCCATGCCCGCCAGCACCGTATTGTACAGGGCAAGTTCCATCACATCCCCGTATTTGCTCCGGGGCTTTAACTGCAACATCCTTCTGGCCCAGAACACCAGTCCGATGGCGGCGCAGGTCTCAGAATAGGCCGTGTCGTTGGGCAGATCGTAGTTGAAGGAGAAGGCCTCCCCCATATGAGTAGCGCCCACGCCGCCGGTCACATACATTTTCTCCCGGGTCACATTGTCCCACAGCCGGTCGCAGGCGGCCTCCATGGCCTCATCCTCACACAGCCTTGCCACGTCCGCCATACCGCTGTACAGATACATTGCCCGCACCGCGTGTCCCACGGCCTCGGACTGCTCCCGCACAGGCAGATGGGCCTGGTGATAGGCATTGTTGGTGGTCTTTTTGTAGGGCTGTCCGTCGTAGGCCGCCCGCTCCTGCTCCTCCTGCTCAAAATAGTAGGGCCGGGTGCCCCGCTGTTCCAGGAAAAACTTTGCCAGATTCAGGTATTTTCCCTGATTGTCTTCCTCAAACAGGCGCACCAGAGCCATCTCCGCGATCTCATGACCGGGATAGCCTTTGTGCTGCCCCGGCTCCGGGCCGAAGACCTGACAGCAGTAGTCCGCGAATCTCTCGGCGGCGCACAGCAGCTTATCCTTGCCTGTGGCCTGATAGTAGGCCACCGCCCCCTCCACCAGATGTCCCAGACAGTACAGCTCGTGGTGGTCCCGAAGATTGGTAAAGGCCCGGTCCATGCCGTTGATGATGTAGTATGTATCCAGATAGCCGTTCTCCAACTGGGCGGCGCACACGATGTCTATGGCCTCATCCGCCGTCTTCTCCAGCGCCGGGTCCGGGTGCTGTAACAGGGAATAGCCCACCGCCTCTATCCATTTAGAGAAATCCGTGTCCTGAAACACAAAACCGTAAAACTTATCCTCGTCCGGGTGAGCCGGGTCCTCCGGCAGGGCTTCAAAGCCCCGGAACGTATAGGAGGGAGCCACATAGGCCGCGCCCTTGTCCTTTTTCTCCCGCATCATCCGGCCCGCCACTTTGAAGTTACGCATACAGTAGCTGGGAGCCGCCCCCTCCACTTTGTCGTTCAGAGCGTCCCACTGATAGGGGAGCACCTGGGTGCGCACCAATTCCTGCTCCCTGTGCCAAAAGGCGTCCGTCACCTGAATCTGTTTCAGATCCAGGGGGTTACTGATTTCCCGATTGTTCATCTGTCCTCTCCTTTTCATAGCTCCGCGGATTCTCGCGACCCGCTGTTTTTATGTGCATAAATAACAGAAATTATAATGGCAAAATTGCCATAATCTATAAAATATGTTATCATTTTCATGGGATTACACAACACACAGTTTTCAAAGAAAGGTGGACGAATCATAGATGTTATATGTGATAGCGGATGCCTCCCGGCCGGTTTCCTTTTTATCCGCAGGCAATCTCACAAACGATGATCAGTTTCTGCACCCCAGGCGGGTTATGGATTCTTATGAATTTATCTCCGTGACCAGGGGCACTCTGCATATTCAGTCCGGGGACCGGAGCTATAGCCTCTCCCCGGGGCAGTTCCTGTTCCTTTTTCCCGGGGAATGTCATTACGGAATCCATCCCTCCCAGGGGGAGCTGTCCTTTTACTGGACGCATTTTTATCTGGGGGAAAGGGAGGCCATATGCGAAGAGCAAAAAGCCGCCGCCTGTTTTCACGAAACTTCCCACCCTCGTTATATCCTGCCTGAGACCGGCAGCCTCTCTGCCAACAGCCGGGTCAATGTGCTGTTCGTACAGCTCCTGGACCTGGCAAAACGGCTGGGGGATCTCTCGGTGACACAGTGCAGCTACGCCCAGAGTACGCTGCTGCTGGAGCTGACCAACGAGTATTTTTTCCGGCACCGCCTGTTACAGAGGAATGAAAAGATCCCTCTGGAGATCGCCGACCTAATGGAATGGCTGCAGCTCAACTATGACACCGGGTTCTCTGTAGCCGAGATCGCCGAAAAATTCGGGTATCACCCCTCTTATCTCACCGCACTGTTCAAACGCGGCAGCGGATACACCGTCACGGAATATTTAAACCGCCAGCGTATACGCGTAGCCAAAAATCTCCTGGTCTCCACGCCCAGACTTACGTTGTCCGAGATCAGCGAGCAGGTAGGGATCGGAGATGAAAAATACTTTATGCGGTTATTTAAGCGCTACGAGGGCATCACTGCCACTTCCTACCGGGAGGCTTTCGCGCAAAAGAAAAGAAACCGCATTTAGGTCCGCTGTCTGTGTCTGGCGGCCAGTTCGCCGATGGTCACGTTGTCCACCACATTGTTGACCGCCTGATACACGTCCTTCCAGACCTGCAAAGTCTCGCAGGTGTCACAGCGTTCGCAGGCTCCATAGCCGTCTTCCAGACACGCCACCGGAGCCAGCGACCCTTCCGTCAGCCGCAACACCATACCCACCGTGTATTCCTCCGGGTCCCTGGCCAGACGGTATCCTCCCTGGGCCCCCCGGACGCTTTTCACATAGCCCGCCCTGTTTAGAACGGCGATGATCTGTTCCAGATATTTCTCGGAGATTCCCTGTCTGCCCGCGATCTCCTTTACCTTGATACATTCTCCGTTGTCGTTCAGCGCCAAGTCCAGCATGACCCGCACGGCGTAGCGCCCTTTCGTAGATATCTTCATATCAGCCTTATCTCCTATTCAGAAAACATTGCCGTGGACAGATACCGGTCCCCCGAATCCGGCAGCAGCGCCACGATGGTCTTGCCCTTATTTTGGGGCCGGAGCGCCAGCCGGGATGCCGCGTACAGCGCAGCGCCGGAGGTAATGCCCACCAATATGCCCTCCCTGCAGGCGAGCTCTCTGCCCGTGGAAAATGCCTGATCCGTAGTCACGGTAAATATCTCGTCATACACCTGGGTGTTTAAAACAGAGGGCACAAAGCCCGCTCCGATCCCCTGCAGGTTGTGGGGACCGGGCCTGCCGCCGGAGAGTACCGGGGAGTCGGAAGGCTCCACCGCCACAATCTGTACTTTGGGATTCTTGGACTTTAAATAGGTTCCGATACCCGTGACCGTCCCCCCTGTGCCCACGCCCGCCACAAAGATATCTATCCGTCCATCCGTGTCCTCCCAGATCTCGGGTCCTGTGGAGGCGGCATGGGCAGCCGGATTGGCGGCATTGTCAAACTGACCCAGGATCACGGAACCGGGTATCTCCCGCCGCAGTTCCTCCGCCCTGTCAATGGCTCCCTGCATCCCCTTGTCTCCCTGGGTCAGCACCAGCTCCGCCCCGTACGCCTTCAGCAGATTGCGCCGCTCCACGCTCATGGTTTCGGGCAGGGTCAGGATCGTCCGATACCCCTTTGCCGCCGCCACGCTGGCCAGGCCGATACCCGTGTTGCCGCTGGTTGGCTCTATGATCGTAGCTCCCGGTTTCAGGACGCCTTTTCTCTCGGCGTCCTCCACCATCGCCAGAGCCACCCTGTCCTTGACGCTGCCCGCCGGATTGAAGTATTCCAGTTTTACCAGAATATCCGCGTCCTGAATACCTTCCTCCCGCATATAGTTTTCCACCCGCAGCAACGGTGTATGTCCGATAAGCTCTGTAGCTTTACTGTATATTTTAGCCATATTAATCCCTCCATCCATTTATTTCCTACTTATTCTATATGAATATTATGAATTTGTCAATTCAATTTTATTCCGGGCAGGCACGGAAACCATTGCACATTTCTGTTATTTGATAAGTTTATTTTTTTGTCTACTCTCTTTTCGGAACTGTGTACCCGCTGAAAACGAGTTTTTATTATATATGATAACCTTTTTATGTAAAATATCCCCAAATATGATAGATTTGTAACAGATTATTTAGATAAACCGCAAATGAGGTTGTTATGATAACTCTGATATTAAATGGTCTCCAAGAATAAATGGTGATACAAGCAGACTTATTAATAAATTTACCGACTTATCTGTCCTATCTTTGCCAACTGAATTTTTGGAGAAATTAAAGGATGCATTACAATCAGTTCTTTTCGCCCGATTTATTTTGTGCTATACTTTGTTACAGGTTTTTGTTTCCCATATTTTTACCCTTATGAGATTCATAGCATGAGGGAACAAGGATACAACGCAAGGAAGTTTGTCCATTTTGCCCATCCCCTGTATCTTGAAACGGGGTTTCGCAATTATTATTAAATTATTATTATAAAAAGAGAGCCGAAAAGAGAGAAGAGTAAAATGATAGCCGATAAAACCTATGCTGTTCCCAATGTATACAAAACCGTAAGACGCCTTGCTCCGGCAGACCGCCCCCCCATCCAGATAGAGGTACCCGGCTCCAAGAGCATAACGGGCCGCGCTCTGCTGCTGGCTGCTCTGGCACAGGGTGCCACCACTCTGCGGGGCGTACTGTTTTCCGATGATTCCCGCCATTTTCTCCGATGTATGCAGGATCTGGGATTTGAGGCTGAAGTGAATGAATCCCAAAGAGAAGTGCGAATCACAGGGCTGGGAGGCGCTGTCCCCAAGTCGGAGGCAAGTCTCTATGTGGGCAGCGCCGGTACCGCGGCCAGATTCCTGACCGCTTATCTGGGGGTATCCCGGGGCGTCTATCACATGGATGCCTCGGAGCAGATGAGAAAAAGGCCCATGGCACCGCTGATCGCCTCCCTGCGGGAATTGGGCTGCGAGATATCGTGCGGGGAAAAGGAGGACTGTTTTCCCTTTACCATACAGAGCCACGGATTCGGCAAACATCTGATCACAGTGGATATCGGGCGCAGCAGCCAGTTTCTCAGCGCGTTGCTCATAGCATCCTGCCTGTGCCCCGAGGATATGACCATCCATATAGAAGGGGAGCACGGTCTGTCCTATATACAGATAACTACCAGGATGATGGAGCAGTTCGGCGTTTTGGCACAGCCCCTGTATTACTGCACGGGAGGCGGGGATGAGCACCACTGCCGCAGCTGTGTTAACAGCGTTCGCCCCATGGGCTACCGGATCGCCGCCGGACAGCATTACCGGGCGCTGGATTATCAGATCGAACCGGATGTGTCGGCAGCCTGTTATTTCTATGCTCTGGGAGCGCTGCTGCATGTTCCTGTACAGGTCATGCAGGTACACAGATCGGAAAGTATGCAGGGAGACACGGCTTTTGTGGATATTTTGGCGCGGATGGGGTGTACCTTGCGGGAGGACGCCCAGGGACTGACCCTGCTGCCGCCTGAAGACGGGCATCTGTCCGGCGTTACAGCGGATATGTCCGCCTGCTCCGACCAGGCCATCACTCTGGCGGCCATAGCGCCCTACGCGGACTCCCCCACCACCATAACGGGCATCGGCCACATCCGATTTCAGGAGTGCGACCGCCTGCATGCCATCGTCACGGAGCTGGGACGCATGGGAATCCGCTGCCAGTCCACGGACAGCAGTGTCACAATCTATCCCGGTTCTCCCCGGCCCTGCACTGTGCGAACCTATGAGGACCACCGGATGGCCATGGGCTTTACCCTGACCGGACTTAGAGCTGACGGCATCGTCATCGACGATCCCGGCTGCTGCCGCAAAACTTTTGAGGACTACTATGAAACGCTGGAAAAATGTCTGGCACGGCTGTAAACGCCGGAAAACTGCCTGGCACGGCTGTAAACGCCGGACTATGTTTTAAACAGATAAGGATACGACAGAGCCTGGTCCATGACCGCCTCCCGTATCCTTTTCCATTCCCCGGCGCTGTACCAGGGAGCCTCCCGCTCCGGTTCATAGGCGTCCTGCATTTCCTCCAGCATATGCCACAGTCTGTTGCGGCTTAAAGGGAAATGCAGACTCCAGCCATAGAGTCTGCCCGCCGCATCCATCTGCTCGTCAAAATCCCGGCTAAAGGGCTTGGCTTTCACACGCTGCCGGCAGGTCTTCACATCCGTCTCCAGAGGATACTCCTCTCTGGTATCCGCGTACAGGGACAGCCCCATGTCAAAATAGGGACACAACCTGTAACTTTTGTCCACTTGCCTATAGAGCAGCGCAATATTGTTGGTATGGCGGTCTTCATTCAGAAAAAACATATCCATCTCCAACATACCGGACAGGTAGGGGCCAAAGCCCTGTATGCCCGTAAGATTTTCCACAAATGCCACGGTATGCCCGATCCTCTGCTCCACCTCCCGGATATGGGTCAGCTCCTGAGCCAGGCTGAACCCCGTCACGCTGCGATAAAGTTTCTCCAGGGGCAGCAGTTCCTCCCCCTCCCGCAAAAAATTCCGGCTGCGGCATCCCCGGTACAGCCCGCCGTTCCACTTTACCGTCACCGGATCATAACACACATAGCCGGTCCACGAAGTCTTTTGCAACAGCCTGGTCACAAGCGTCTCCGCAAGACTCTCATATCCGAAAGCGTCCGCCTTGTACCACCAGCCGTCCTGATACCATTTCAACTGATTGCCCTTGCTGGTATGCCCCATGGTCTCGATGCTCCGACTCCCGACCTCAACGATCGGAACCTTTACCTTGTCCATGATTCCCTCCCTCTGTCCGCTCAGGCGCGTAATACGAAATCTTCAGCCACTGTCCATCCTCCGCCATACGTCCCTGAGTCTTTTCAATGATGGCCATGGGGTCATAGCTGTCCACACCGATGTCCTCCAGTACCAGCCGCAGCCGGTCCCTGGTCCTGGGCATGCAGCGCTCCTCCAAAAACTCCTCAAAATCTTCCCAGGTGGGTCTGGCTTTCATACCAAATGCCCGGTGAAACGGCACATCCGTCCGGTTCTCCACCACCACCCGGCGTTTCTCAAAGCTCACCAGCAGCTGACTGCAGCATTCGTCCCCGTTCATATAATCCATGCGTATCATATAATCATGCACATCCACTCCGGGAAAGTCCCGGTTCAGCCTCTGCCACTGCCGAAGGCTCCGGTACACCATTCTCTGCCCGTCCTCAGAATCCTTTAGATAATTGTGCAGTGTCTGCCGGGACACCCCATAGGCCCGGGCCAGATCCGTGACCGTCTCCCCATCCTCATGCCGCCTGCGTATCTCTTGCAATGCCTCATCCGACAGAGCCGGTTTTCTCCCTGCTCCCCTTTCATTGTGTGCCATGACCACTCCCCCTTTTTATTTATAGTGTATAGTATTTACGGCGGAATGTCAATAAATTAATTTCTTTACTATCTGTGTCCATTGCCTTCATAGATGGGGCAAGGGATTCATCCCCTGACCTTTTCCCGCCCCGCCTTTTTGCCGTGCTTACGCGCAAGCTTGCGCATTTTGCGTCCCTGGTGTTTCAGCCCCAGGGCGGACAGCATGGCTCCCGTGATGATACAGAAATCCGATATATTAAAGACAAGCCTGCGAAACGGCTGCCACTTGACATTAAAGCTCACATAGTCCATCACATACTGCTGTTTCAATCTGTCATAGGTATTGCTGAAAGCGCCGCCCAGCAGCAGGGACAATCCCGCGCGCAGAAGATTGCTGCCATATACGCTCAAGCTCAGGACAAATACCAGGGCGGAAACGGCTGTGAGCAGAAGTGACAATGTTGTCACTATAGTCCCTTTTCCTTTCCCGATTCCCAGCATAACTCCCGGGTTGTGATGACGGCGCAGCAGCAGCCGTCCACCCAGGATCTCCTGTGTCTCTCCCGGAGGCAGCTGTCGTTCCATGCGCTCCTTTATATATTTATCTCCCATAAATATAGCCGCAATAAGACTTACAAAAAAATTGATCATATCCGTTCCCCTAACATCTCTGTAGTTGTAGGCAAATGCAAAACTCTCTGCTCTAGTGACGGAGCTGGTCAAAATAGACAAAACGGGCCCGTTGCAGCGGCAAGTCGCCCTTATTTTGTCTGTTTCGCCCAGCCTCTGTATCTTGAAACGGGATTTTGCAATTACCTACTGTAATTGGCTTGGTCATTGCGAGATAGCCTCTGTAACTGAAATATACAGATCCGATAGTGCATAGTCGTTTATACGTAAAATAGCTATCGCTTATGCGACAGCTATTTTAGATATAACTCTAGTAAGCATCATAGCATACTCATAAATAAAAGTCTAGCATTTTTTATATTATTATGTATAATTTATAAGTACCCCATAAAGGCAAACGGATCGGAGGAAAACAATGGCTAATCAGGAACAGGAAATGCGGATGGAGCAGCTGCACTTTCAGGAATGTCTGGAGATCATCGGGCAGAATGTGGAAAAGTATGAGCAGGAATATGAGCAGCGGCATACTCAGGTACAGGAGCTGTACAAAGCGATAAACAGCGGCGATGTGGAGCTGTATAACCAGTTGATGACCGCCAGCAGCCTGGAGGAACACGCCGCAGCCTCCCTGCGCAAAAACAGGGCCGCGCAGGACAAACCCTATTTCGGTCGCATTGATTACACGGAGACTGCCTCAGAGCTTGAGCAGCGGGTCTATATCGGCAAAAACGGCGTGTTCCGGAACAAGACGGACGTGTTGATCGCCGACTGGCGCGCTCCCATCTCCAGCGTATACTATGAGAACGAACTGGGTGCCGGAGAGTACGGTCTGCCGGACGAAAAGCCCATCCTGATAGATTTGTGCCTGAAACGCACATACAGTGTGGAAAAAGGACGGCTTATGGGATATTATGACAGTGACGTCGCATCCAACGACGAGCTGTTGGTGCAGTATCTGTCAAAAAACAAGGACGCCGTGCTGGGAGAGATCATAGCCACGATCCAGAAAGAACAGAACACCATAATCCGCAAATCTCCCTTTGCCAACCTGATCGTCCAGGGAGTGGCGGGCAGCGGTAAGACCACGGTGGCCATGCACCGCATCTCCTATCTGCTCTACAACTACAAGCACCGCTTTGAGTCCAACGAATACTGCATCATCGGCAGCAACGATCTGCTGCTGAACTATATTACCAGCGGGCTGCCGGAGCTGGATGTACCCAACATCAAGCATATGCGCATGGATCAGATCTTTGCCCGCCTGTGCGAAAAGGATTGGGTCAAAAAGAATAAATGCCCGGAGCCGGACGAAAGCGCGCCCTGGCGCTGCACCCTCTCTTTTATGCAGGATTTGGAGCTGTATCTGCTGCATCTGCGGGAAAATCTTATAGACCTGTCCCCTCTCAGGGACAGCCAGATCGGCGTCATACTGTCCGAGAGCAACAACATGGCGCTCTATCGGGAAAATCCCTCCTTCAGCATCTGTACTCTGCTGAGCACTCTGGACGACAGAGCAAAAACCCGGATCAAATTCCTGCTGAGCGGCGAGGACAAGGACCGGTTGCAGGCAAAGTTAAGGGAGTACGCCGGACACTATAAATCCTCCCGCCCCACCGCAAGCATTTACGAGCTGTATCTGGATTATCTGAACCTGTGGTGCCAGGAGCGCGAGACTGCGCCCGGGTCATTTAAGGAGCCTGGTCGCAGCGCTGAGATCTGGCAGTCCCACTTGGACCGTCTCCGGCGCAGGGAGTACGATGTGTACGATATCGCGGCCCTGGCCCTGATACACTACCGGGTATACCAGAAAGCGCCCAACGAGGAGTTCGGCCTGCTGTTTCTGGATGAGGCCCAGGACTTTGGCATAGGAATCTACTATGTGTTGCGCACGCTGCTGCCGGCCACCTATTTTACCATCATGGGGGATGTGTCCCAGAATATCCACTATGATACGGGACTGAACGATTGGTATGAGCTGCAAAAGCTGTTTCTGAAAAATGAGCGGGACGAGTTCCTGCTGCTGCAAAAGAGCTACCGTAACACCATCGAGATCTCCCGGTATGCCGGCCGGATTCTGGAAAAGGCCTCCTTTGGACGTTATCGGATCGAGCCGGTGATACGCCACGGTATACCGGTGGAGGAGTCAAGATTCTGGAGTGATATGGAGATGGCGGAGCACACGGCCGCACTGATCGGGAATATTCAGGCAAAAGGATATCACACCACCGCCATAATCTGCCGGAACCAGACGGAGGCAGACCATGCCAGAGAGCTGCTTGCCCCTCTGACCCCTCTGACCGACGGAGCCGCATCCAATTTTTCCACCGGCACCATGATCTTGCCCATACGCCTGGTTAAAGGTCTGGAGTTTGACGCGGTGATCCTGTGGAATCTGGACATGGAACATGGCCCTGACGATCCCAGGCTGGCAAAGCTGCTGTATGTGGCTGCCACCCGGGCGCTGCATGAACTGCATGTGCTGAATTGCTGACCTGCGGGACTAAGGCACCCTGCATCCTGTAAATTGTGCCCGCAGATATAACGCATAGCCCATTGCCCAAAAAAAGAGAGGGATGTCCCCCCACCGGGCATTCCTCTCTCTTTTTATCGTATAATATCCTGATATTTCAGCCGCACCAGCGTGTAATCCAACACCAGCTCCCGTCCGCTGCCGCCGTTCATCAATGTCTCCAACTCCTCCACAGCCTCTCTGGATATTCTGGAAAAATCCTGACGCACCGTATTCATCTGCTGTCCCACATAGCCCATCAGCGTCAGCCCGTCAAAGCCGCACACCGGACGAAATATATCCATGTCCGTCAGCGCCCGCATTGCGCCTATGGCCATCAAATCCGACGCGCAGACTATCATATCCTGATCTTCGGCATATTTAAGTGTCAGCTCCCTGGCCGTTTTCTCCGAGAATTCTCCGTTTCGGACAATCATTTTCAACCTGTAGTCCCCGGCAAATCTCTCCATGCCGCGAATTCTCTCTTCCGTGACATAGCCGTTGCTCTTTCCTGCGATATACAATACCTTTTTGTATGGAACGGTGTCCATGAGCATGGTTTTTTCGGCCACCGCATACTGCGCTCCCGCCTGATCGATCCACACGCAGGACGTGCTGTCGTTTACCAGCGGCGCATCCACCAGCACGATCTGAAAGATCTGTCTTCTGACCAGCTCCTGTAATACCTGTTCCTCCTTGGATATTCCATAGACAATGATACCGTTGATGCTCTGAGACCGGAAATATCCGATGACTTCCTCAACGCTCATTCCCTCCAACATGGAGAAAAATACCGTTACCACATCCAGGGCATGCTCTCTGGCACAGGCCAGCGCCCCCGCCAGATATTGCATACTGATCTCATCAATGGCCTGGGTGCTGGTATTCAGATGAATCAGCAAAGCGATCCTTCCCGCCTGCTTGGAAGAGAGCGCGGCCGCCACCGCGTTGGGCACAAAGCCCAGTTCGTCGATGGCAGCATTCACTTTCCGCCGGGTTTCCTCGCTGATATTGGGATAATGGTTCAATACTTTTGACACTGTAGAGATAGCCACCCCTGCTCTTGCAGCCACTTCCTTGATAGATGCCACGTGAGCCCCTCCTTTTACTTCTTTTCCTCTTTTTTACACATCGCGTAAAGTCTGCCAGGCAGCTTTTCCAAAAGCCTCAGCGGCACCGCCACCGCCGCAGACACCAGAAGTACCACCAGGTAAATGCCAAAATCCAGCCGTACATAGGGTTTCACCACATAATACAGGAATCCGAACACAAAGCCGTGTACCAGCCAGATATATGTGGACTGCCGCCCCCACCATGCCAGAAAAACACAGAGCGGTTTTGCATAAGAGAGCAGTGTTAAAATACCATATATCAGAAGGGGAGTCAGCAGAAAATCGATTCTCGCATACGCCGCGTCCGTCGCCAGCCGCACCCGCAGCGTAGCGGAAAAAATAAGCAGCGCCACCGACACACACACCGGTGCCCAGACGCCCAGCCTCCGCAGCTGCCTGTCCGCCCGCTGAAACAAAGCGTACCGGGCTGTCAGATATCCCACCACGGATATCAGTAAAAAAGATACCCGCAAACTCTTTAAGAGACCCAGCATCAGTACCCACAGCTCGGGCCACAGCAGTCGCCCCACCAGCATCCCTCCGGCTCCTGCCAACATAATTACAGCAAAAAAAGTCCATTTTATTCTGCGCTGCCCCGGCTGCTCAAACCGGGTCAGCAACAGATCCAGCAGAGGGAGTACCAACAGTATCTTGGCATACTGTTCCACATACCACCAGGCCCCGTTATATGTAGGGTTCAACGCTGTCAGATTCCCCAACAGCTGTTCCGGCATAAAGGTCTGCCGCAGTAATCCAAAAAATATCCACATATAAATGGCCAGAACCAGCCACATTTTCCCGTACAATCGCAAGATCCGCAGCAACATGCCCCGATACTCTGTCAGCAGCCGTCCCCAAAAGCGTTCTTCCTGCCGGCTTTTCAGAACATAATATATGCCGTATCCGCTGACAAAGGCGAATATACCCACACAGAGCTTGCAAAACCATGCCATCCGCCGGGCGGTATCCGCCTGCACAAACGGCAGCAAAGAGTCATATTCCACCGCAAAGGAGAACAGGTGATGGTACACCATCATCAGTATGGCCACCCCCTGCAACACTGCGGACTGTTTTTTTGTCATTCCATTCTCCACCTGAACCGGCCTCCAGACTTACCCCCAATTTTTATTAGTATAGCACATATATACCGGCATTGAAACCATTTTTTGGACCACGGCAAAAACCGGCCGTGTGAATCGCTTCACACAGCCGGGTCTTATGCGCATATCTGTTATTAATATTTTCCGAATCCGTCACCGCCCAGGGAAATGATCTGCTCATTTGCGCTGGGAGACGCTGTAAAGGAGCCGATGCTGGGATTGGGAGCGGAGGCAACAGCCGTATTGCTGAGACGGTAAATGGAGAGTTTCTCACGCATTCTGTCTGCCTGATTGGAAAGCTCCTCACTTGCGGACGCACACTGCTCGCTGGTTGCGGAGTTGGTCTGCACCACCTGGGAAACCTGGGTGATAGCCTGTTTGATCTGCGCGCCGCTGGTTGCCTGGTAGTTACATGCCTGCGCGATGCTGTTGATCAGCACCTCACTCTGATTTACAACGTTTGTGATCATATCCAGAGCCTTGGCTGTCTCGTCAGCCATCTGGGAGCCCTGGCTTACCTTATGGATGGAGTCCTCGATCAGCCCTGCGGTCTCGGAAGCCGCTGCCGCGCTCTTCGCAGCCAGACTTCTGACTTCTTCCGCCACTACCGCAAAGCCCTTACCGGCCTCACCGGCTCTGGCGGCCTCAACGGCGGCGTTCAGAGCAAGGATATTGGTCTGGAACGCAATATCGTCGATAACCTTGATGATCTTGGAAATGCTCTCGGAGGACTTGTTGATATCCTGCATAGCAGTCATCATATCCTGCATACGTACATTGCCCTGTTTTACATCCTTGATAGCGTTCTCTACAAGCTCTGCAGCCTGGTTAGCCTGCTCTGCGTTCTGAGCGGTAGCCTCAACGATCTCGTCCATAGAAGCGGTGATCTGCTGGATGGCGCTTGCCTGCTCTGTGGAACCCTGGGCCAGAGACTGGCTGGCGCTTGCCATCTGAGAAGAACCAATGCTCACCTGGTATGCGGCATCGCTGATACTGCTCAGAACATGGTTGTTATCCTCAACCAGCTTTTTCAGAGACTGACCCATCAGATCCTCAGCACACTTAGGATTTACAGCTACTGTCAAATTGCCTTTGGATACTTCCTCAGCTATTCCCGCCTGATACTTAATATTATCGATAACCGTCCGGTATTTGTCGATCAGCTCGCCGAACTCATCGTTATTGTACTTCACCATTTCAACGTCCACACGTCCCATGGCAATATCACTGGCGGCACGGGATAACTGCGCCACAGATTTGTTTATTGTCTTTATCAGTGAATACGCAATAATCAAGGTGATCAAAACGGAAACTACGATCAGTGCAAAACTGATTATATTTGATATATTTGCCGTTCTTACTATAAGCGCGTTATCGTCCACCATGGATGCCTGAAGGGTATCTGTAACGATCTTCGCCTTGGACTCATCCGCTCCGATCTCTTCCATCGTCTTGGTTATTGTAGTGAACTGGCCCACCTGCATATCACTTATTGTATTCTTAATCCTTCCCACGGAAGTCATGCCTACGATCACATTAACGATCGTAAGAAATATCGGAATCGCAAAGCCAATAATCAATTTCGTCTTCATCTTCAAATTTTTCATATCATCATACCTCTCTCTCTTCCGCTTCTAAATTGTTTGCCTGCTCCAAAACCGACATGTCCTCATCGTTCAGCAGCTTTTCGGGGTCCAGCAAAAGCTTTACCGAATCTCCCACTTTTCCGATGCCGTATACATATTTGTTCTGTACCTTATCTGATTTTCCGATGCTTGGCGGCGGCAAGATATTCTCCTCCCGGATCTCCACCACCTCGGCGATCTTCTCAATGATCAGTCCCACCAATGTATTCTGCACATTGATCACAATGATGCAGGTTCTGTCATTATACTCAACAGGTTCCTGCTTAAACCGAAGGCTGATGTCTATGACCGGGATGATCTTTCCGCGCAGGTTGATCAGCCCCTTAATGTAGTCCGCCGTCTCCGGGATCGCTGTTATGGCCTGAAACTGTATAATCTCGCTGACATATTGGATCTTCAAGCCAAAGTACTCGTTACCCGACTTGAATGTCATATACTTGCCCTTCTGCGCGTCCCGCTCATTGTGGGTGCTGTGTTCATTGTCCGTCTGTCTGTTTACTTCACTGGTTACATCCATGCAGTTACCTCCTTTTCGTATGTTTATTCTATCAATCCCACCGGATCGAGTATCAGCGCAATGCTGCCGTCACCTAACTGCGTGCAGCCGGACAGACCTTTAACCTTTTTGATATAAGAAGGAATAGGTTTCACCACGATCTCCTGCTCGCCTACCAATCTGTCCACAAATAGACAGATGGCTTTGCCTTCCACCTCAAAGATCAGCATCATGCCTTCTTCCACCGACTTGCGGTAGCCTTTCAGGCCGTACCATTCACCCAACCGAAGTACGGGATAACATTCTCCCCGGATCATAATGTACTCATCGCCATTGGGTTCATGGATCATCATGTCCTCTTTTACGCTGACAAACTGTTTGATAACACCGGTTTCCACAACGAAGGAAGATGTGCCCGTCTCCATGACGATACCGTCTATGATCGCCAGAGTCAGAGGTATCTTAAGCGTCATGGTGGTGCCCATACCCGCGGTGCTCTCGATCTCCAGGGTTCCGCCTATGGAAAGGATATTCTGCACCACCACGTCCATACCCACGCCACGGCCGGAATACTCGGTAACCTGCTCATTAGTGGAAAAGCCCGGCAGCGTGATAAACTTGAATACTTCCTTGTCCGAGTATTCGCTCTCCAGCTTTCCCTCGTCCAACAGGCCCTGTTTTCTTGCTTTGGCAAGAATTTTCTCCCGGTCCAGGCCCTTTCCGTTGTCGGTTACGCTGATCCACACCTTGCCCGCCTCGGTTCTGGCAGTGAGCGTGACCTTGCCTTTATCCGCTTTGCCGCTCTCCTTGCGTTCCTCATTGGTCTCGATACCATGATCTACCGCGTTACGCACCAGATGCATAAGAGGGTCTGAGATATTCTCAATTATGTTCTTATCCACTTCGGTATGCTCGCCCACCATCTCAAAGTCGATATCCTTGCCCAGCTTGCGGGAGACATCAAAGACAATCCGGTTCATCTTCTGGAACAGATTGGTAAGTGGCATCATTCGCATGGACATAATCACATTCTGCAGATCCGTAGAGATCTTGGACATCTGCGCCGCCGCCTTATTGAAATTGGACAGGTTCAGCCCCGGCACCTTCAAGTCGGAATTCTGCAGTACAACGGACTCCGCTATGACCAGCTCTCCGATCAGATCCATCAACTGATCCATCTTGTTGACATTCACGCTGATAAAGGCCTCTTTTACGCCCTTCTGCTTATCTTTCGCAAGTTTTTTGGGACGGCCGGGTTCCTTGTTCTGGATAACGAAATCACCGGGAGCCATCTGAGGCTTTGCCGCTTCCTTCTTCTCCGTTTCCTTCTCCGCCTTGGCTTCTATGGCCTCTACGCTGGATTCCAGATCGATCTGGGGCGCATGGCCAAAATCAAATCCCAGCAGGAACTCCTCTGCCTTACACTCGTAGATATCAACCTTTTCAATGTCGTAGCCAACGCCGATCAGGTCTCTGATCTCCGTCTCCGTACATTGCGCCTGCAACAGGATCTTGAAACCTTCCTTCAAAATCAGATCCCCGCTGGATTCGTCCGAGATGATGTCCTCCGGTGAATACAGCAGATCCTCCGCGATCTCCTTCAGCGCGTACACTACTTTGTAGGCATGGACGTTAGCCATAACCGTCTCCGGTGAGAACGTGATATACACCTTATAAAAACGGCTCGCGTCCGTTGCTACGGGAGCTATGTAAAACTGCTTGGGCTCTTCATGCACGTTCTCGGGCATCAGAGCATCCTCCCCCACTCCCTTCTTGATGGCCTCCAGAAAGGCGTCCAACTCCTTTATGATGTCCTTTGAATCTCCGTCGGCCGCACTTCCGTTGCGGATCTTATCCATCTCTCCGGTAATGAAGTCTGCCACTTCCAGCACATGCTCCACCAGCTTTAAGTGGGGCACATGCTCGGGATGGGACTCTCTCAGATAGAAGAAAACGTCTTCCAGCTTGTGAGCCACCGCAGTGATATCATCAAACATCATGATACCTGATGAGCCCTTGATCGTGTGCATCGTCCTGAATATCTCGTTTATGCTGTCCTGATCAAAGCATTCCGCATCCTTCTGCTCCAGCACTATCTCCTGTAGCTGTTCCAAAAGCTGTCCGTTTTCAAACAGATAGATGTCCAACATTCCCTCTGTGTTAAATTCTTCAGCCATACTTTCTCCTTTCCTGTAAATTTTTATCAGATTATATCAGGCCCAGTTTTTTCATGGCCTGCTCAAATCTCTCTTTGTCAATGGGCTTGCCGGAGTAGATCGTGCATCCCAGCTCAAAAGCCATCTTTACATTTTTTTCATCGTTAAGAGCGGTGGTCATAATAACCTTTGCCCTCTTATCCTCGGCGATACCGCGGTCCTTTTCCAGATTGCGGATACCCATAAGCGCCTGATATCCGTCCATAACCGGCATCATAATGTCAAGACACACCAGATCATAGGGGTCTCCGTCCTCCAGCGCCATCATGAACGCATCCACTGCCTCCATGCCGTCAACCGTCACATCGCACTCACCGTATTTGGACAGAAAGCCAACCATAAATTTCCTTGTGACAAAATCGTCCTCAGCCAACAAAATCTTCATATTTTCTTGCCCCTTCCTTTTTATTCTACATTCTATTCAGCACCGCGTAGGTCCTCTTGGAAATATCCTGAAGTTTCTCCTGAAACTCCACAGCGCCCAAATCATAGGCCACCTTGGGCATTCCATACACCACGCAGGTGGACTCATCCTGCCCGATGGTCCTCGCTCCGGCCTTGCGCATCTCCAGCAGTCCCCGGGCTCCGTCTCCGCCCATACCTGTCAGAATGATGCCTAAAGCCTTGGGTCCCGCCACTCTGGCTACGGAGTCAAACAACACATCCACCGAGGGGCAGTGTCCGTTAACCTTGGGTCCGGCCTTGCACTCCACCTGGTATATTCCGTTCACCTTCACCAACCGCATATGTCTGTCGCCGCCAGGGGCTATCAGCACATGGCCCGGCTTTACCTGGTCCCCTGTCTCGGCCTCTTTGACCACCACATTGCATTGGTTATCCAGTCTCTTGGCATACATATTTGTAAACCCGGGAGGCATATGCTGCACCACCACCACGCCGGGAATATCCGGGCCAAATCCCTGCACCACGGAAAATATCGCCTCTGTTCCGCCGGTTGACGCCCCTATGGCCACCACAAGGTCACTCCTCTTGAGGGAAACCGCTCCCTCCTCCTGTTGCTGCTGCATGACCTTCTGTTTGATCCGGCTGATATTGGCCGTGGACGCGACCTTGATCTTAACCAGCAGTTCATTCTGAATAAACGCCTCTAACTGCTCCCTGGAGGACACCGCTGGCTTTGCCACAAAATCCACAGCCCCCACATTCAAGGCATCGAACACTTTATCGCTGAGAGAACTGATCACCACCACCGGAAGAGGATACTGAGGCATCAGTTTACGCAGAAACTCAATGCCATTCATTCTGGGAAGTTCCACGTCCAATGTCATCACATCCGGCTTATGCGCTATGATCGCGTCTCTCGCCTCATAGGGGTCTCTCGCAGTGGCTACCACTTCAATGGCCGGGTCCCGGCTGAGGTTCTGCACCAACAACTCTCTAAACACCAAGGAATCCTCGGTTACCAATACTCTAATTGGCTGCATACATCTATCACACCCCCTGCTTTCTGAATATTGATGGCTGCACAAGTTCAAAAGGAACCTGCGCCCGGTCCAGAGTCTCCGTCATACCTATGAACAGATATCCGCCGGGCTCCAGATAATCGTAAACTTTCTGGAGAAGCTCGTTTTTTGTGTTCTCATCAAAGTATATCATAACATTTCTCAAAAAGATAGTGTGCATTCTCTTCTTAAAAGGAAAAGGTGACATCAAGTTGAACTGGCGGAAGATGACTTCCTGTTTAAGCTCATCCTTGACCTCGTACATCCCGTCCGAGGACTTATGGAAAAAGTGCCGTTTCCACTGGTCCGGAATGTTCTTGAGCTGCTCCTCGTTATAGATGCCTGCCACCGCCTGCTGCAACACCTTTGTGGAGACGTCTGTAGCCAGAACTTTGGTATCCCATGAGGACGACTCCAGACCGAAGAAATCCTTGAGCACCATAGCGATCATGTACGGCTCCTCACCTGTGGATGCCGCGCCGCACCATATACGCAGATCCTTTGTGCTTTGGGCCTTCTGCCGCAGCTCCGGCAGTACAATATTTTTGAAGAACTCGAAATGCTCAAACTCCCTCATAAAATATGTATGGTTGGTCGTGAGCAGATTGACCAGCTCCTTCTCCAGCTTACCTGAGCTGTCCTTTTCCAGATCGTTCATAAAAGCGTGAAAGCTACTCCAGCCTCCTGACTTAATGTGGTTTTCAAGTCTACCGTTCATAATGACCTTTTTCTGTCCAAGGTCGATACCGTAGCGCTGTTTCATATAACCAGCAATCCTTAAAAACTCCTCATCCGTCATCATAATTCCATTCCTCCATCACATCTTCAATAGTATTTACCGCAATTGTCTGGCAACCTTATAAAATATGCTGAAAATGTCGGGGTTGAATTTCTGTTCAGCCTCCTGCTGCATAATCTCCAGCGCCTTCTCCCTGTCGTAGCCCTGACGGAAACTTCTCTCCTCCGTCAGCGCGCAAAACATGCTGGACATGGCGACAATCTGCGCAGCCAGTGGTATCTCATTTCCTCTCTTTCCCTCGGGATAACCGCTTCCATCCCAGTTCTCATGATGGAAATGAGTAATATCCGCTGAAATCTGTATAAAATCATTGTAATCGTTAGTGACTTTTAAGTCCTCAAGCAGTTTCGTCCCGATCCGGGTATGCGCTTTCATCTGCTCCCATTCTTCGCCGTCAAGGGCAGTCTGTTTCTGCAGAACTTCCTTGGGGATTCCGATATTGCCGATGTCGCACAGAGGCGCGGCGAACTCCAGTGTTTCCACGAAACTGTCCGATATCTGGTCCTCAAACAGAGGGGACAACTGCATACTCTGGGCCAGAATACGGCAATTGTGCCGCATTCTTTCTATATAATCGCCGCTGTGCCAGGAGTTCTCCGCCGCCACTCTGGCCAGCGCGTACAGCACACTCTTACGCTCCTGCTCCATCTGCCGCAGCTGTTCGTTGACGGAAACCTGCAGCCGCCTGTTCGCCTCCCGTATTCCCACCGTTGCCTCATACAGTTTCAGGTGAACATTGACCCTGGCCTGCACAAGTTCAGGGATAAAAGGCTTGGTGATATAATCGCCGCCGCCCAGTTCAAATCCCTTTACGATATCCTTGGGATTGTCAAAAGCCGAGATAAATATAATGGGAATCTCCCTAGTCTCAGCATTCGTCTTCAGAACCCTGCACAACTCATAGCCGTCCATCTCCGGCATGGAAATATCCGTCAGCACCAGATGAGGCGGCTCCTTGGCTATCTGTTCCAACGCGTCTATACCGTTCTCAGCCAGTACAGTCTTGCAGCCTATGGCCCCGATGATCTCGCCCAGGATCACTCTGTTGGTTTCCACATCGTCCACGATCAGAACAACGCCGTTTGCAGAATTTTTCATACACCGTCCCCCTCATTCGTCTCTATCAGAGCCTGCAAGGCATCTGTTCCGGCGGAAATCTTTTCATAATTTTCCTTCTGAACAGCCATCTTGAGTCTCAGTACCGCGCGGCTTACCTCTGAGGGAGCGTCTGCGGTGAGCTGACGGATCGACTCCATAAACATCTCCGCTTTCTCCCAGTTCTCCATCTCCACAGACAGGATCAGTTTGGAAAGATTCTTCCGCAGGGCCTCACGGTTGGGGTCCGTCCCGTAGCGGGCGGCATCCTGCTGCTCGGGCGG
Organism: uncultured Acetatifactor sp.; assembly: GCA_910577235.1. Lineage (GTDB taxonomy): Bacteria > Bacillota > Clostridia > Lachnospirales > Lachnospiraceae > Acetatifactor. The sequence continues at coordinate 30,850 of CAJTMX010000038.1, forward strand.
CGCGTCGCCCCAGAACGATAGCCTGGGTTTGGGCGACACCGATGTATCTTCGCCTGTCTCTGCCTCGGCCTCCGGGTCTCTTCCCACCCAGACCGAAAACGAGAACGTGGTCCCCTTTCCCTTCACACTCTCCACATTGATACTGCCGTCCATGAGTTCCACCAGCTGACGGCAGATGGACAATCCCAGCCCTGTTCCGCCGTACTTGCGGGATGTGGAAGCGTCAACCTGCGAAAAGCTTTGAAACAGCTTTTCCTGATCTTTCAGATCTATACCGATCCCCGTGTCGCCCACCAGGAAGAAGAGCTCTATGGAATCCCCCGTCTGGGCGGTTTTTATGACCTCCAGCGTGATCTTGCCCACGCTGGTAAATTTCTGGGCATTGGACAGCAGATTGTTCAGGATCTGTACGATCCGAAGTTCGTCTCCCACCACATACTCCGGCACACCCGGGGAAACGGTAACAAAAAAATCCAGCCCTTTCTCTGTAATACGCCCCTTGTGACTGGCCATCACATAGTCTGTCATGCCACGCAGAGAAAAGCGCCGCTGTTCCAATGTAAATTTCCCCGCCTCCAGCTTGGAGAAATCCAGAATATTGTTAATAATCTTATTCATCTCTCCGCAGCAGCGCTCGATCAACTGCAGTTTGCGGAGCTTTTCCTTTTCCGTCTCCATGGGCATCAGCTCTCTGATCTGCCCCGATATACCGTTTACAGGAGTGCGCAGTTCATGGGTTACATTGGCCACAAACTCCGACTTGACCCGCATGGCGTCCTGGGCCTCCTGCTTAACCTGCTCAAGCTCGTGGCTCAAGAATTCCTTCTCCAGCACATCGTTAGCCATACACAGGTAATCGCCCTCCTGTTCCCGGCGCAGCACCCGCATGTCGGCAGGGAAACAGGTCTGATTTTTGCGGTACGCCGTCACGCGGCGAATCTCCGTACCAAAAGGATAGACCGCCTCCCAGCCGCCCTGCTGTCCATGAAACGCTCCCGGAAAGACACTGCCGATAAATACGCCCTTCAGCCCCTGGTCATACCCCAGCTTTTCTCTGGCCGCGGCATTGTCATATGTAATCAGTCCATGGTCATCAAATGCCAGTACGATCTCCAATACATTCTCAAAAGAAAACATATCCGAATTCTGCCGACACATAAAAACTCACCTCTGTTAATTCGCAAAGTCAAACATCTTAATAACTTCTACTATATTGAAGAAATCTTCCTTGGCAAGCTGGAAACACTCCAGTACATCCGGGGAGAACTGGCCGCACTCTCCGCTGAGGATCATCTGGTACGCCAGCGAATTGCCGTACACGCCCTTGTACACTCTCTCGCTCACCAGCGCGTCATACACGTCCACAATGGATACGATCTGGGCGCTGATGGGGATCTGATCTCCCACCAGATGATCGGGATATCCGTTTCCGTCCCATCTCTCATGGTGCCAGCGGCAGATCTCATAGCAGTAGCGGTAGAATTCGTCCGACTGACTCTTGCGGAACTTTTCAAGAATCTCACAGCCGATGACGGAGTGTTTCTTGATCACCTCGAACTCCTCCGGCGTCAACCGCGCGGGCTTTAACAGTATGGCGTCCGGTATGCCGATCTTTCCTATGTCATGAAGCGCGGAAGCCCTGGCTATGGCGTCTATCTGTGATTTGGTCAGGCCGTACTTGGGGAAATACTTCTCCATGTATTTCAGCAGTATTCTGGTAAAATACTTGATACGGCGGATATGCTCCCCTGTCTCCGAACTTCTGAACTCTACCACGGAGCTGAGAGCGTCGATCATGAATTCATTGTTGTCCTGTATCTTCTTCTGCTGGGCAAGAATCTCTATCTCCTGCTCCTTCAGACGCACTTCCATATTGTGTTTATTCTGATACAGCTCCACGATATTGCCCGCCCTGCGTTTTACGATATCCGGATAAAACGGCTTGTGGATAACATCCGCTATGCCGTAGGCATACGCTCTGTCCTCGCTGTTTCTGACAGTCTCGCTGGTGATCAGTATCACCGGAAGATGCTGTATCATATCTTTGGATTTCATATACTCCAGCACGCCGAAACCATCCATTTCAGGCATCACGATATCCAGAAGGATCAGTACGAGGTCTTCATTTGCCTCGATCTGCCCGATGGCCTCTTTGCCGTTGGCAGCCTGGACTATGTCATATTGGTCATTGAACAGATTCTCCAATATGGCTCTGTTCACTTCCTCATCGTCCACGATCAGAATCTTCTGTCTCTCTGTCATGACTTTGTTCACCTCTTCCTCCACGATAACGATCTTCTGCTCTTCCATGTCATTCAATCCCCGCAAATTCATAAATCTTCCATTTTTTACTTTCCGTAAACGGTACATACGCCGTCACACATGTTTCAGAATCAATCTTAACATATCCGCTGAGAATTGTCAATAATCCGTGTGTTTCTCAGCCTTCGGTCATGCAGGGCGGTCAGCCTTCGATCAACTTTACGAAAAGCTCGTATGTTTCTTCCAGCTCGGCCCTCTGCGCCGCCACCTGTTCCTGATCTACCTCTGCCACAGTCTTGCCCCGGAGAAGTTCCGTGAGAGCCGACGCAGGCCTGCCGATAGGGTCCAGCCCCAGATTGGCGCTCACGCCTTTGAGGGTGTGGGCGTATTTGAACGCCTCCTCATATTTTTCCCCGTCCAGACTGTCCAGCAGCCCGCGGTAGTTCATGTCATCCTTAAATTTTAAAAGAAACTTCAAAAAGAGGGCCTCGTTTCCCATAAACCGGTGCAGGGTACCTTCCACATCCGCGCCGTTCTCCGCCAGTCTCTGCTTTAACATCTCGTCCATTATTTTTGTGTCCTTTCCTTGCTAATACTGTTAGTCTATTATATAGGAAGATGGACGGCATTGCAATAGGTGAGCGGCGCTTTCATGCTTTACGGGAAAAAAATAGCGGGCGGCGGGGAATTCCCCGCGCCCGTGGAAATAAATGGCTTACCCGATCCGTTCTATCAGGCACTCCGCGCAAAAAGGTTTTACAACAAAAGCTGCCGCTCCAAGCTGCAACGCGAGTTTCACGTTGTTTTCCGACGACAGTGCCGACAGCATGATCACCTTTAGCTCCGGATATTCCTCTCTGATTTTTTTCAGGGTTTCCAGTCCGTCCATGACCGGCATTCCGATATCAAGCACACAGAGGTCCACCGTCTCGGTCTTCAACATATGCAGACACTCCTTGCCATTTTCCGCCTGTAAAACGCTGTGACCGTGCTTGGACAATATATCCTCCAGCATCATTCTCATAAAATCCGAGTCGTCAACGATCAGCACCCTTTTTCCCTCTCCCGACACAGCGGCGGGAATATAGTCAAAAATGCTGTCCGCCTGGCTCTGGTTTAGTACTCCGCCCAGCGGAGCCGCATGCTGCGGAGAGATGCCCAGCAGTTCGTCCGCGCTTACCCACAGGGCCTGGGCTATCCCGGGCACCATGGCTATATCCGGATAGGAGACCCCCATCTCCCATCTGGACACTGCCTGGGGTGTGACGCCCAGCATTTCCGCCAGTTCCGCCTGTGTGATATCTCTCTTTTGACGTCTGCGCTTAATTACCTCACCTATATTCATCACTTTTCTCCTCTCTTTGGGCCGCCTGCCGTCCGGTGCGGCAGTGCGGAATTGGTGTCATCGGTGATGAAATAAGTCTAGCATGAGGAGATACGCACGTCAAACAAGTAGTGATTGTGCCGCCCAGATAGCACTCTATTTTTCCGGCATCCCCTGCAAACGGCTATGCCGCCGATCAGTTTCCCATTTTCGCAGTTGAAGTCTTCTCCTATTCTGGAATACTCAAATATCCTTTCATCCAGACATGTATAGGATGCTCTGTTGCCTCGCCATCCATAACGTGTTTCCTGTTTCTCACCTTTCGGAGGTCATACGTTATCCGTATAATATTCTGAGTCTGACTACCAGAATGGCCCTGCCGGAAGATGCTTCCCGTTGCGGGATCTTTGCACTTGAGGCTGTAAAAATGTCTTCTTGTTTTGCTGACGATCCACCGCAAATCTCCACTGTCAATGAATACTATTCCAGGTGCTATCATCAGAGACTGGACATAGCAACAGGATATTCCACATACCGCCTCGGATTTTTAACCAGACTAGAGGTGGGAGGATAATTTCCAGAAAATGGTATTTGTGGCAGGAGGCATGATGGAGAGTATCCCGGTGTTACGAGTTTGAGGCGTATTAAAACTATAGACGAAGAAGGGATAGTTAAAAAGTCGGCCTCGTCATACTGTCTGCAGATCTCCGAGTCGTAGGTCAAACAGATCCTTATCAGGTTTTCGTTGTGTCGTACTTGTAGGAGGCGGCAGTCATCTTGTGGCCGCAACCTTCATCTGTGATATAGCGTGTCCAAATTCTCAGAAAAACTTAAATTCAATCCCTGTTTTCTTACATTATCAATCCATCTATATATCATAGTTCGATTATACTTGTTTCTCCCGTCCTCACTCTTTGCTTTTTCCAATGCTAATGCCAACAATGCATATTCATTTTCCAGATATGTAGAAAAAATTCCTTGGTCATCCGTGTTGATGCATACTGGCAACTGAGGGCAATTATCCAAATCCTCTTGAGAACTAGTAAGGCCTATGTTATAGAAATCAAATATTGGATGTTTATCATAACGTTTGAAGGAATCAATCAGATAGTTTGATGACGGATTCGTCTCTATACCAATACCCATTTTGGCAATCCACTTCTACATTTCTCTCTGAATTTCTTTCACGCATGCAATCATACGTAGTGAAGGTTTTGTTTCGATAACCTTGTCCCCTTCTATCTTTGCCTTGCTACAATAATGATACAGATAATACAAATGGATCTGTTGACAAACTAAACAAAAATGACCTTTTGTATGGTATAATTAAGATA
>CAJTMX010000039.1 GCA_910577235.1 uncultured Acetatifactor sp.
ATACCGCCCGTATCTTCTTCGAGGTGTCCTTGGCGTACCACTCATTTATGATATTTCGGAACGGGGTAAAGTCGTTACCCATCTGATCGTCGCTGTCTACTCCGTCATTGACGGCGATAAAGCGGACGCCCATCTCAGGGAAGCGGATTTCCGTATATAGCCCCACCTCCAGATAGTTGCGGCCAAACCGGGACATATCTTTGACAATCACCATATTGACCAGCCCAGCCTCAATATCCCCTATCATATCTAAGAATCCGGGGCGCTTGAAATTTGTACCCGAAAATCCGTCGTCTTTATAAATCTGATAACGGGAAATATCATGGTCTTTGCAGTATTTGGTGAGGATTTCGATTTGGTGCTGGATGCTGTTGCTGTCCCCCTCGTTCTCGTCGTCGCGGGAGAGCCGGACATAAAGGGCTGTCCATTTTTTGCCCTGGTTATTGTACTGCCTGTTCATCATAGCCTCCAATCCGGCAGTCACCATTTCTTGTCCTTGTGACACTTATATTATACTAAATGTCAAGGAAAACGTCAAATTTTCGACAAGTTTTTACTGCTTTTTCCGCTTGGTTTCCTTGTCAAGTAAACGCTTTATTTTTTCTGAAACGGTGACACCCTGGGGGGCAAAATACCCGCCTACTATGTAGGTCGTATTGCCGATCTTAATCTCCGTCTTTATTCCCGGCTGTGCCGTTCGGATTGCATTTGCCATTTGTCAAGCACACTCCTTTGTGAAATGTGTCCCACCGTGAGACGTATTTCCAATGAAAAATGCGTCTCACGGTGAGACGCATTATCGACAAATTTCGCACCGTCGGGCGGTGCTGTATTCAGTTGTTCACGATATAAAGCAAAGGCAGGTTCAGACGGCGGCTGGCAAAGCCGCTCCATAGGATTTTTCGTGCCTCCCCCCATTCCCGTGGCGGGGCGTCCTACGCTGTGACGCATAGCCGACGCAAGTATCATCATGCCTGTATGCGGTTCGTGGCCCGCTGCTGTGCCATAGCTGCTTTGCGGCGCTGGCCTTGTTCGCTCCGTCCTCCCGATGTCCTGCCTCCTTTCACGGGGGAGTCTCCCTGCGTACCCGCCGCCCGGCTCCGCGCATACAGAATGTATCTGATTGCCCTATTCAGTTGTAGTGGTATAGGCCATTTCCGGCCCGCAGGGATGCGTCCTGCCGCACACGGCGCACTCCTGCCAAACGGAAATGTTATGGCATAAAATCATCGGGCGGCTCTCTGAATTGGAAACCGGCGATAGCTCTGAACAGTGCGATTTCTGCCTGATAGCGGAGGTCATCATCCACATAGGAGCGTTCTTTTCCGTATTCGTCCGTGTAGTGCCTCTGGCATTTGCTTGCGATAAAGCCCGCAAAATGCCGAAACACAAATTCGACAGCCTCGGTGTCAAATTTTTTGGCTTCTTGGATAACGGCAAAAGGGACTAATTTCATGATGTGTCCTCCATCAATTCACGCAGCCGCCGTGTAGCGGCTTTTCGCCGTCGGGAGACGGTTGGGCGGCTCATATGTACCAGCGGCGCAATTTTTTCGTCTGTCAGCTCTCTGAAAAAGTAAAGCAACACGATTTCCCGGTCTGCGGGCATCAAGTGGGACAAAGCACAGGACAGCTTTGGATCATAAATAGGGATGTTTCCTCCATGAACGCAAAAAATTTGATGCGGCTTCTCTACCTGAATCATCTCATCATCCTCTGTTGACAAGGCGTACAATATCGCATCTGTCAGTGTGGACAGGGACTGCTCCACTTCTCCCCGCGCGTCTTTCCGATTTCGTTCCTTTTTGATGGCGTTGAGGACAGATTTCATGCAGTAAGATTCAAATATCATTTCGTTAAATCGTTCAAATCTTTTCATAAGCAAAACTCCTAATTTGTCCCTCTACTCCTTAATATCCGTGAAAATCGGATTTTGCTCATTATCCGCAGGAACACCCAAAACTTCCGAAAAGGTTATATAAAGCGACATTTTTTGAAAATGCGTCTCACGGTGAGACGTATTTCTTCGACAAATTTCGAGTAATGTGTTATGCAAAGAGCGGGACGGCAAGAACCGTCCCGCTCTTAAATGAGATTATGCGGATCTCCACTTGCTTAAAGTTTTTCCATCCACGCCTGGAAAAACTTTTCGATCCCCACCGTAGCTCCGGCCAGCCCCACATGGGAGGTCGGCAGGTTGTACTGACTGCAATATTGCTGTACCAGCGCTCTTGCCTGTGTCAGTGTAGAAGAAAAACTTTGGACAAGGCCGCTCTTATTTCCAGTATTCAGCTTGGAGAACAAGTCAGCAATATTCCGTTCGGTTTTCACCGCATCCCGATTGCTGGAGGTTCCGGCAGCGTAAGATACTGTTTTCACCCAGGCGTCCGCCTTTTCAAGCTGTGCCATACCCCTTTCATACAGCCGGTCGATGCCTTTGGAGAACATCTGCCCAATCGCTCCTTTTTCGCTGCCATAGTAGTTACCCAGGGATTTTGCAATTCCCATTTCTGCAAACGCCTCAATGTTATGGCCGGTCAGGGAGCCGGAGGTCATCCCGCTAAAGGACTCCGACAACTCCCGCCCTGTTTTCTGCATCTCAAGAAGCTGGGAAATAGAAACCTCTCCGCCGCCCACAGTCAGGGTGGTCTTTACCTTGCTCAAATCCGGCGATCCGCCGTCCTTTATCTGCTGGGCCAGTTCCCGAACCACCGCCGTCATCTGATCCTGCATACGGTTCACGTCCGCCTGGGTGTAATCCCCGTCGGTGAAGAAGTCCAGCGTGTCCCGGACAAAATTCACATCGTTAATATTACGGTGGCGGAATACCTCGTTTCCGCCAAGGGCGGTGTACTCCTGAGCGGCGCTGAACAGGAAATCCGTCTCGCGGTAGAAGAAACCGTGGGTAGCTCCGCCGGATGCAGCTGACTTGTTCGCGTCCTCAGCAGTAAAAACACCGGGCTGGATCGTCTCGATAATAAACCCCATACCCTTATTCTCCACAATGGTTTTGCCATCATAGGAATCCACCCGCTTGCCGCCAAGCTGGGGTGTCAGGTCGATGGCCTCATCCCGGTGCTCCCGCCAATATTCATTGGCCCGTTTCTCCTCCTCTTTCCAGCGTTCCGCCATGGCATCGCCGGTCACTTTTTCGCCACGTTCGCCCGTGGCGGCGGGGGTGCTGCTGATATGTTTGACAAAGGGGCCTTTAAGCGCATCTGGGTGGAGCTGGCCCGAAGGCAAAATGGTTGGCATAGACATAATGAAATCCTCCTAATTAAAAATATAGCTATGAATAACTGTCCAAAAATCGAAATTTATTCTAACAATAGAGTTCCGTTTTTGAACCTTTCCGAATAATCCAAAATCTCTTCTTTATCAAGCATCGGCTCGGAACTTACTCCCTCAAAAATAATTTTATCATTTCGATATGTGAACCGAAAAAGAACATCAGGCTCTTTCTTAAACTCTACAGAAATTATCCATTCGTTATAGCTAAGAATTCGATTTAAATAAGAGTGCTTTATTATTATCTCACTAACATCCTGTGCGGTGTAACCTCGATTTTCAAGTTCAGCATAAGTGTATGTTTTAATGAATTTCTTCACCACAAAGACGTTCAGGTTAAGCGCAAAAACAATTACCACTAAAACAACAACGCCTATAATGAATGCCTTTTTCTTCTTCACCATCATTTCACCTCCGCATCAAATCGCGATTTGTTGCTCTAAATTATATCGTGGTCAATTTCTGGTTCAACCTGTGGTATGTCAAATTGTCAAAGTCTCTGGCAAACAACACAAAAAGTAAAGGGGACTAAATTGATAGAAAACGGAGTTTACTCTGCGTCGTTGCCAATACTCTGTTTGAACGTGTTCCAAATCCTATTGCACAGCCTTGTATTAAGCGCGAATATTTACCGATGTCTCAATAGATGGGGCCGGTTGAGAAGATTTCATTTTTGCGGGATTACTGGCGATAAAGGCTTAACAATATAACTCACTTCAAACTTATCTAAATCAGAGATTGTAGCCCTCCCAGCGTTCAGAGCAATTACTACATCTTCTTGACTGCCATCCTCATAGTGAACAATAACATAATGGCTATATATCCCACTGAAATAGTATTCGTTGTCGCTATCTTCAAAAAACTTTTCCTCTGCCATATCATAGGGAAGCCCCTCAGATTTTGTCCGGTCAACAATATTTTCAATATGATAGTTTGGCTGTTCAATGAAAGTTGTCCCGGTTCCATCTGTACTGTCTCCATCTTGCAAATCTCTGACAGTGATACGCTCAATCTCCGCATTTTTGTGGTAATACACATTTACCAAGGTGGTATCATCCACCTTCCAGAAGTAGGCGTACTCTCCAGGCAGTTCGCCGTCAGCCTTGCCCCACGCTTTTTCCAGGTCTGCCAGCGTACAGCCTTGCACCTGCTGGATTTGCTCACCGCCCCACTCCGCACCGTTCTCTGCAATCTCTGCGAGAGATGGTATCTGGCTTGCTCTGGAACACGCACAAAGGCTTAGTGCCAGAGGTAGCACAAGAATAAAAGCAATGATTTTTTTCATATTAGTGCCCCCCCCTCAATCCTGCTCATTAAGCTCGAATATCTACCGATGTCTCAATAGACGGAGCCGGTTGAGAAGATTGCATTTCTGCGCGGGCCTCCATGCGCCTGTTAAGACAGAGTAAAGCTATTTTCATATATATCTAAAAATTCAGGAATAAATCTTGCTTGTTTTTCTGCCTCACTGTCTCCTGCCATCAAAAAAGCACATTGTTTGTACCCGTCATAATTTGTTTCTGTTAGCGGCCCTAAATTAAATTCTTTTTGTACTAATTCTATTCCATCAGAATACAACTCAACAAATACTGCAAAGGCTGTATTTGGCTCCTTAAAGACCGCATATCCATAGCTGTTTGCACCAATATCAAAATACTCACTACGTTCGAGGAAAGATTCAATATTAACATTTCCCTTTATGTTGCCTTGTCCTACCACATATTCTTGGGAATATAGTAGTTTGTTGCTCGAATTATTTTGTAAAAAGAAAATACACGCTAAAATCATCACAAAACATAAAAGTACGGATATGATAAGGAGCTTTCGGTTTTTAGTCATATTTTCAATGCGCCTACTATCCATAAAAGATTGTGGAAGCCCTTATTCACTGCTCATGGCACAAGAATCCAGCGGAAAACCTTGGAAAACGCTTTCGGATAAACAGGTAAATAAGGTAGCCGCACATTGCCCCAGCAGTATTCAAAATTATATCGTCAACAGCAGTGTTTCGCATGATAAAATACTGCGCTATTTCAATAAATGAGGACATTCCAAAGCCAATGATTGCAGACCTTTTCCAAGTGGCACCTCGGAACAACAGCACAGGGAATAAGCCAATAGGGATGAATATTGCTAAATTCCCAAAAAAGTTAATCAATGTTACAATAAAGAATACCGGCCCCTTAAACAAATCTTCCAGGTAGTCTTTGAAAACAGTAAACGGAACCAAACTCAGCCCGGAATGCCATGTGGGTCGCTCAATCAATATACGGAGATGTCCCCACATCCCACTTGTATCCTCCCAAATATATGGCGGCCACAGCGTCAAAGCTAAAATTCCAAAGATGGAAACGACAAAAAGAATTAGAGCTATTTCGCGCTGTTGGGAGGACTTCAACTTCATGGCAGTCAAAGCCTTTATTCTATATGGCTTAAAGCAAAGAAAGACGATTACCGCCGGAAAACATATTGTTGCAATTTCCAAACAATATAGTTTTAATGTTGTCATACTTTCACCCCAAAGACTATGTTACGCTTAAACATCCAGGGGGTGCGCTTTTTTCGGTGTCCTGGATTTTAGAATTTTTCCCACCTCTGACGGTCATAGCATAACTTGTTGCCGCCGATACACCGGAAATATTCACGATACTGCCCTCCTTGTTGAGAGAATTTTATTCTCCCTTGTCCCGACACTTACCAATCTGTTCAAACGCCTCCAAAAGCCGCTGATATGAGCCAGACATAGAATTGCAAATTTCCTTTCCTTTTCCATCTTTGTCTTGTGAATACGAAAAATCTTTACAATACTGAGCACAAGCCCGGAGGAGCTTTGTAAAGTCGCCTTTCTCTTTCCCAAACGGCCATGCTTCCAGTCCAGAGTCCTTAGACGCTCCAATCGTTAACCCGGACGGCCCATTATAGGGAACCGCACCGCCAAAGCCGACACTAAAATCCTGGGAAGAAATAACGCCAGCATTCCGCAGTTCTTTCAGTAAGCTGCCGTACTCGTCGCGGGTCATGTTTTTGACATCATATTTCTTTGCCAAAGAAGCCGCCATTTCATCCGTCAATTTTGACGTTTCCGGCTTTACTTTGTATTCTCCATCACCCGAAATGTAAGTGTCTGCACTCCGCCCATAGCGTGCGGCTGGATAATTTGACTTCGCATTTTGCAGCCCCGTCATCGCCAAATTTATATTCTGAGAACTTACCTTTTGAAAACCCGTAATCATAATTCCACCTCATTCTGTAATGGTTATACTCTCAGGCCCGAACATCGAAAGTCACAGTTTCCCCTTCGCAAGCCACCGGTTGTTTCTGCGCTGCATTCTTAATCTCCGCACGCGCAGCATCCCAGGCTTGCTTATAAACATCAGTGGAATCCCTAAGAAACTGATTTTCCGCCCTGGTAGGTAAATTCATCCAACCGCCGCCGCTTGTATTATATTGCGCCATTGCTTCCCCATCAGGCGAATATACCGTAGCAACCTGATTTTCGGGGGTACTATGAAGATCACCGGAACAGCCGCCAGCCAGCCCGCTGAAAGATTTCACAATACGCTCCGGCCTTCCTTTGCCTTTGAGCTGTGCTAACATCCTGTCGAGAAATTCCAAAGTGGGGTCTTCTCCTTTATGCGCCTTCTCCGCCTTTTGCAGTTCCTGCGTCATCTGTGCAATCGGAGCAGAACGGTCAGGAGAAACATACTTGCCCATCTGTGCAAAACGGAGGTCTATTGCCTCTTGGCTCATACCAACACCTTTTTGAGCATCTCGCCGCGCTAACTCCTGGAGTTTCTTAACAAAATCATCCGTCATAGCATTTTTAGACGCTTCAACCGCCTTTTTCTTGATGATAGGTGTTTCTCCCCACCTGGCGGCCTCCCGAAGACTATTTACTCCGCCAATTTGCATACTATACGATCTCCTTTCTATTCCGCGCTGTCAATGCTCTTTTTGAACGTGTTCCAAATATCGTCATAAATGGACTGGAACAGCGATTCCCGTTGAACAGCGCCGGTGTCCGCTGTCTCCCAATCTTCAAAGTGAATTTCTTCCCCCTCCTCTACGCAGTCCCGCCGCTTTAACTCGGCCAGGATGCTGGAGGCCCCCTTTTGGAACGTGGACGTTATACCATGTGCGGAGGAAAGAGCGCGGTCAATTTCACCGTAAATATCGTCTGCGGAGGTGTCGATCTGCCAATGGGTATCATTCTCGCCGTTCCCCGCCCACTCTGCGGCCATGCTGTAAGCCTTGCCCATGTAGCCCTCCTGAGTGGGGTTGTGATCCGATACCCGGTTCAACTCCGCCGCGCCCTGCTGCATAAATTGCTCACGCGCCGCCCTGGTTGCGTCCAGCAGCTTGGAAACGTCCTCCAGCTTCATCTGCTCCGGCAAAGCCTTGCTGCCGTCCAGCATTTCCTGATATTCTTGAATGGTTTGGTCGAAAGCGGAGAGCTGATCCCGGTATTCCATCAAAGACGTTTCATGCTGCTGGCTCAAATACGCGCCCACTTTACACTGGTTTAAGTAGAAGTGCAGTAGGCCCTCCGGCATTTCCTCCAGAGGGGAATTTTTCTTGCCCTCCGTGGCCTCCGCCGACAGCTCCAACGTATCAAACCGGGTTTTCATATCCTTTGCCTGATTTTTCGCGTTCAGCAGATTTTCGGACAGCCGGTGCAGCGTGTCATTGATCGGCGGCTGAACAAGTTTCTGCCCCAGCGGTTTAGTCTGCTGAAAGATGCTGTTTTGGTGAAAAAGATTTGCGAAGTTTGTTACATTCATTTTATCTGCCTCGTTTCTGCTCCTAATTTAATCGGCCCAACCGGGGCCGCAAATATCTGTAATACAATGCTCCTATTGCACCGCCTCCACGCTCTCGGCTATTTTAATAAGTTCATCACTTGAACAGTGAGCGGATATTACAAAAATTGCACTTTTTTCTTCATCGCTCCATATTAACGTATTTGTGTTGCCCTCCCGTTGATCCAAATACAAATCAGCGGCATTATCGCCAACTATGACAGTTTGCACATCGGTTCCCTGATATTCAGAGTACACACTTACGGATTCTCGATTCCTGGTATAAGTGAATGAGAGTAAATACCCTTCATCATTTTCGTAAATAATACTTACATGATTATCCGATATAGATTTTTTCAGCTCGTTATAGCCCTCTGGAATCCATGTGGGCCGGTATTCAGCCAGTTCTTTTGGGGCCTCCTGCGTCTCCACACTCTCGGCAATTTTAACTATTGTTTCACCGTCAAGAGTTGATGTAATCCAGAAAATTCTCTGCTTATTTTCATCTTCCCATACTAAATGATTCACAGCTCCACTTGTATTGTCGATGTATAGGTCAGCAGGAATATTGCTCACATAAGCATCTATAAGTTGGGTATCCTCTCCTATTTGAAGATTCATTGATTCTGTATTCATATAGCAGTTAAAAAGAATTATATCTTCCTCTGGATTTTCATAAATAGCAATTATGTGTGCTCTGTCCTTTGGCTCTGTTATGAGTTTATACCCGTCTGGCACCCAGGTCGGACAGTACACAATATTCTTCGGGGCAGTTTGATCTTTGCCAGTATAACGGTACACAAACCACCCCTCCGACAATTCCCGCACCCATCCCACAAAAGCCGCCCGCGCCTCCGGGCTGACTGCCAGGACGGTACAGCCGCTCAACAGCACCGCCAGCAGGAGGCAGGCCGCAGCCTGGGCGATCCGATACCGAATAGGGTGGTCGGCCCGGCGGATCAGCTTTTTCATTTTGCGCTCAAAGGCCGGTGAAAAAGTCAGGGCTTCATCCTCGCTCAATATTTCCTCGGAGGGTATTTCCTCTAATTCCATGAAATACGCCTCTTGCAAAGCCGCTTTAAGCGTCGTCATTTTCATGCTCCTTTGTCAGTTGTTCCAGCAGCTTCTTCCGCCCCCGCTGGGCGCGCTTTTTCACTGTTTCCGCCTCAATGCCCAGCAGCTTGGAAATCTCTGTCAGCTTGTATTCCTCCACGTATTGAAGATACAGAATATCCCTGTAAATGACCGGCAGCTCCCGGATGGCGCTTAACACTTCCTCGTATGCAATTCGTTCCAGTACATCCTCCTCCAAATCATATTCTATCGGGATCATGGCCTCTGGGCGTTCAAGGACATTCTCTTTCTTTCGCTCCGCAAGCATGGTGAGCGAAATGTTTCTAACTATAATAACCGTAAATAGCCTCGTTCGGGGACAATTCACCTGTCCGATTTTTGAAAAATTTTTCACCAGCCGCAGAAAAGCCTCCTGTACCGCGTCCTCGGCCAGTTGGTGATCTTTCAAAATCTTCATGGCGATATGCAGCATAGTCCGCCGGTGGCTGTAATATAGCTTTTCAAACTTCGCCCGTTCCTCCGGCGTGTCCAACATTTGCAAGTATATTAACATGGGGTGTTACCTCGTATTCCGCTTCATATAGGGTGGGCCGTGATTTTGACAATACTTCCCCGTAAAAATACTACTGTATATATAAACCTGGAAAAGAAAAGTTTGGGGACAAGATTTTTGAAAAATTTCAAAATAATTTTTCTCCATCAAGAAATGTGTCTCACCGTGAGACGCATTTCTCAATAGGGCAAAGGCGATACGGTGCGTACATATTATAGCATTAAGGTGTATTAGGTTCACTGGGTTCGTCCAGGTCGAAGCCTGGGACAATGATGGTGTCGGGGTATTCGGTGGGGGCGCTGCCCTTGTCAGGAAGGACACCAATATCGGGATGGGCCTCTATACTTTCGCCTGCCAATATATACATATCCCCGTTCAATTCGCAAAAGGTGCTGATACCGTCTTTGGTATCCCAATTTATATCCTCATAATCTCCTTGACCAGAACCAACGTAAAAACACCTTGCTCCATTTTCTGCAAGGGCGAAAATCTGTTCCGCTGTCAAGAAGTAATAGTATCCGTTGTAGGCATCAAAGGCGCCGGAGATATTGACAGAAATTGCATCAGTGGCATTGATTGTCACATTCAGGCTTTTGTTTGCGTTATTTAGCACCTGTTCAAGCGTTGATTCGAGAGGAGTACGAACAAGCACAGAATACTTGTAGTTAATATCGTCAGTTATGCTTATTTTCAAAGCAAGGGCAGAACCGATATTATCATTGAACCCTTTCGGTCGATACATATCACCTGCAAATTCTCCAGGATTACTCTGAGACAAATCCACCACGTTAATTGTTTTTTGGGGAACTGTATCGCTAACCCCAGGCCCAAGATTGGGATTAGGAGGCGGCGCAACTCCACCCGGCCCTTTCAAAAGGCCCGGTAATGCTGCCATAGCTACTGTGACAATCAGGCCAAAACACGCCGCCATAGCGCCCCATTTCAGCCAGCCGCTTTTCTTTTTGCGCTCATAGGTGATTGCTTCCATGATGTACTTGTCGTTGACTTTTCCCAGCGCGCTGGAAAACTGTTCTGCGTTCATCGTACAACCCCTCTTTCTTCAAAATAGTTCCGCAGTTGTTTTCGGATACGGGTCAGCCGGACGGATACATTCTTTTCCGATAAGCCTGTCCGCGCCGCGATCTCCCCATAGCTGTCAGAAAACCAGTACCGCCGCATAAGCAGAACGCGATTCTCCGGGGATAGAGTATCCAGAAAGTCCTCGATCAGCCGAATAAGCTCCTGTTCCTCCATGTTCCCCTCCACAGTCTGGGGCGAGGCCAGACAGCCCTCCAGTTCTTCCAGCGCCACGGTGTAGCTACCGCCGCCACGCTTGGCCGCCCTGTCCGCATGATACCGCATGAGGGAAAGATTGCGGACGATTCGGCACAGAAATGCCAACAGCGGATTGGGCCGGGCCGGTGGAATAGCGTTCCAAGCGCCCAGATAGGCATCGTTCACGCACTCCTCCGCGTCTTGGCTGTTGTATAGGATATTGTAAGACAAACGGTGGCAGGTCTTGCCGTATTTGCCGTCCAGCTCCCGGATTGCCTGCTCTGACCGGGCGAAGAACAGTTCTATGATGGCGCTGTCATCCATCGGTGTATCCCCCCTTTCTGTCCCTCAACTATCTACTATGGATTTTTTGGAAAATACTACACGCTACAACAAAATTTTTTTGAAATTCCCAAAGAAGTTTTCTTTGCAATAAAATCATTATAATATGTGGAGTATTAGGGCGCAAGCGTATGTGTTTTGGGCCTTTATTTCTCTTTTGAGGAGGCCAGCAGCGTTTTTGTTTGTCAGAAATGCGTCTCACGGTGAGACGCATTTCTCACCTTGGACAAGGTTCACGATCTCAAGCCCCTTTTCTTTTGCGTATCTGACGGTATAGGCCGTCCCGCCGCTGTCCCTGTTGAGATAGCAGACGCATACCCCGCTGTTGTCTACCAAATGACGGTTGCGCCTGTGCATACAGCCCCTGGTGTACTGCTGGGCTGTGTAGACGACTTTATCTGCTTGGGCCTTGATGCGCTCATACTCCGCCACATCCTCCGGCCTCCATCCCCTGGTCTGCGTCAGACACGGCAGAACAAGGATCAGCTTCATATCGGGGTAGCTCTCACGTAGACGGATCACCGTCCGGGCGGCGAGGGCATCAAAACCCAGGGCGCCCCCGGCACCGTAGTATCGGATGCCCTTTTGGTATTGGGCCGATATGACACACTCCAGCCTGTTGGCAATCTCCGCCTGTTCCTCTGGCGGCAGCTCCCGGTGGCCCGTAAAGCAGCAGGTCTGCATCCGTTTTTTTGCTATTTCCATTTTTCGCTCCCTTTCCGCTGATTTTTCATCCCTGATTGCACATCCTATTATAGCCTATTATCGAAGTAAATTAAAGCCTTCTTTCGTTCTATTTTACGGCCTAAAACGAATGTAGAATAGTTTCAAAAGAGGTGATAGACTATGGATGTACTTGGACGGATCGAACAGCTCATGGAACAGCGGGGTTGGAGCGTATATCGCCTATGCAAAGAGTCCGGCTTGGCACAGTCTACACTGTCACACGTTTTCCGCAAGGATTCGGAGCCAACGATCTCAACACTGGAAACAATCTGCAAGGCGTTTGGTATGACACTGGGCGAGTTTTTTGCGGAGGGGGAGCTTGTGCCACTGACCAAGGAACAGCAGGTACTGCTGGATAAATGGGCGTTGCTGACCGCTGAACAGAAACAGCTTGTTTTGAATATGATCGACAATATGAAATAATGGTGGCCGTAAGAAATGCGTCTCACGGTGAGACGCATTTTGTCAAATCCCTTGTTTGGGGCGCGGCCCTGTGGTATTATGAACGTACCAGCTATCAGGGGGGCTACTATGAGCATCCGCACGTTAGCCAGCGGTGCGTCCGCATGGCGGGGATATGAATACTACGAGGGGAAAAAGGTGCTTTCCTTTTCCCAAACGGGCGAGGACGAGTACACGGGACAGGTGGCCGGGAGCGGCTCCGCCCCCTATCAGGTGAAAATCAATATCGCCCATCCCCGGCAGTCCAAATGCAACTGTCCCCATGCGGACGGGCGGCGGGTGATTTGTAAGCACATGGTCGCCCTGTTCTTTGCCGCGTTCCCGGAGGAAGCGGAGCAGTACATGGAAGAAGTAGAGGAATACGAACGGGAGGAAGAACAGCGCATGGAAGATCACTATGAGGCGCTGCGCTCCTATGTGAAAAGCCTGTCCAAAAAGGAATTGCAGGATCAGCTCTTTGAGGCCCTGGCCGAGTTGGATGAACGGGGTCGCAGGTATTACCGTTAGCCATTCAGCAGAAAAATACGTCTCACGGTGAGACGCATTTCCCAACAGGAAACGCGCCGCGCCGTGAGACGTTCTTTTATTCAGAGTAATACAATGGTCTGCCTATGGTGGTAAAGCCCTCCTGCTTTGTAACAACTACATTATTATAGCCGCTGGCGCAGTGGATAATCAGGATATTGCCGCTCTCGTCCCAGCCGCCCACGATGCCAACGTGGGTGTCCTCCGGGTAGAATACCAAATCGCCCGGTTGCGCCTCAGTCCAGGTAATTGCTGTGCAGTAAGTATGCTGAGCGTGAGCGCCCCCGCCGTGGCCTATGGTGTAGGCCCCATCGGAGATATTGTAAAATACCCAATCCACAAAACCGGAGCAGTCGAGGCCGTAGGGCCGGTAGGTTCCGGTTGTGCTGCTGCCGTCTGCCCATACCTTCTGAATGGTCCCCCAGCGGCTGTCCCAGCCGATCACCCGGCTTTTGCCGCCCCAAAAATAATTGACTTTCCCCACCAGCTTACAGGCAGTCTCCACCACGGCCCGCCGTTCCGGGGAAAGACCGTCGGGGAGGTTCCGCAGGATGTTCCGGGCCTGCTCCTGGGACGCAGACAGGTCGGTAAGCAGCAGATTCATTGTGGCAAGCTCGGCCAGCAGCTCCGTCAGTGCCCGGTTCTGATACTCGGTAAAGGCATACTCTGTCCGCATATCCTCGGCGGTTTTGGCCGTAATGGTGATATGCAGAATACGCTCTGTCCAGCTATCGTCTGTGTCATCGTCCGGGTCGCTGTCCGGGTGGGGGATCGTCTCCACTTCTGATGTAATAGCGCACATATCCCAAAAGACGGCCTTCAGCCGGTCCACCCGGTCAGGGGTCAGGGCGGCAACGTCTGTTCCGTCGTCGGCCCCCGCCGTCCTCGCGGCGAACACGGCGACAACCTCCCGCCAGTCCGGGCCTTGGCCCTGGATGTCGATGCTGTCGTAGTCGCCGGTCTGCATCGTCTCCAGTGTGTTGGCCAGCTCCATGTTGAGCTGCCCCACGGCCACATTGAGGGGCATGGCCCCCGGCGTCGGTTCATTGGCAAAGAGGATGCCGAATGGTGAGGCGATAATCGCCGCAACTAAAACAATCAGGCAGATAATCGGGATCAGGAACGCACCGCCCAAAAGTCCGGCGATGGCGCTGATCAGGGAGGACACGGCCTTGGCCGTCACAACGGCGGCTTTCCGGGACAGATCCAGCGCGGTCTTGGCCCTGCTTCCAGACTGTTGGAGCAGCTTGCGCTGGGCGTTGCGCTGAACGCGCCGTTTTGCCAGCTCTAAAGGCCGCGCCGCCGTTTTCTTCTTCGCCGCTGCAGACGCCGCTTTCGCGGTAGACTTGGACGCCGCAGCAGTCTGCCGGGTCTTGGGGATAAAAGAGCCGCCAGTGGGCTTCTCTTTCGGAGCAAAAGAGCGCCGGGGGCGCTCTTTGATTGGATTGATAGATTGATTGCCGGGAGAGGCAGGGGTACTCCCCGCGATGTGCCTGGGCGCTGGCTGGCGTTCCGGGCGGGGCGGGGTGGGAACGCGTCCCGCCTTTGCCCGCCGGGTCTGTGCCTCTGCCTTGGCCTTTTGCCTCATGCGCTCCTGGGGCTTCGGCTGGGCCGCTGCAGGTTTTCGTCCCGGTGGGCTGGTCTGCCGCTGGCCTGGGGGACCGGCGGGCCTGCGCCGGATGTCCGTCTGCCGGTTCCGCTTCTCCTTAATGGCAGTATGCCGCATCCGCTCTTTCGGGGTCGGCCCTGCCGGGGCACGATCCGGGCCGGGGCGGGAGGCCGCTGGCCGCTCACGGACGGTATCAGGCCGGCGCTCCCGCATGGGGGCGGGGCGGCGGCTATCCTCCGGGGGGCGCGTCCGCATATCGCCGGTGGGCCTCTCCCGTGGATGCTCTTGTGGCTGCTCCCGTGGATGTCCCCCTGCCGGGGGCGGCGGGGCCTCCGTACCAGCTGGGGGCGCTTCGCCGGGTGGCTGCTCCCTGTGTTCCTGTTTCTTCTGCTGCTTCCGCTTATGGCGGGAAATGGATTTTGAAACGGCTGTGGCGGTGCGATCCCGGAGGCTGTCGGCGGTGGTGTAGATCATTTCCTCCACCTGCTCCGCCGCCTGGACTTCCGGGGCCGTATCCGTACTGCCGCTCGTACCCCGGTTCCGCTGCCGCTGGGTCAGCTCTTTCACATATTTAGCCGTCATCTGGCGGCGCACGTCCTTTTTCACAGAGCCGCTTTTCTTGTCACTTTTCCCCTTGATTTTATCGCTGTTTTTTCGCTCCCGCACTTCGGGCAAGGTATTCGCCTCCTTTCAAAACGGGGAAATGCGTCTCACCGTGAGACGCATTTCCCGGCAGTGGTTCAGTTTTCTCCGGGCGTTGTGGACATCAAGCGGTAGAGGCCGGAATCGCGGGGGATGGTGTTGGCAAAGGGCACCAGCGCCCCGCCAAACCGCAGCAGGCCGTGTCCGGGGTCGGCGTTGGTGATGTAGCCCATCTGCGTATCGGAAATGTGCAGGAGCTTGGACAGCTCCGCCCGGTCGGTGGCGGACTGGTTGAATAAAAGCAGAAATTCGCTGTTGGCCAGCATGAGCCGCGCTGTCTCGGACTTCAGACATTCCTCCACGTTCTGCGTCGCCGCCGTCATGATCCCGGCGTACTTGCGGAAGCGTTTCCACGCCCGGTAGAGAAATTCGCCGGAATAGTGGTACTTAAAGTACAGGTAGCACTCGTCAATGAATACCCATGTAAACTTGCCCCGCTTGCGGTTCTCCATCACCCGGTTCTGGATGGCTTCCAGCGTCACCACCAGGGCCGTGGGCCGCAGCTGCTCCCCCATCTCGTAGAGGTCAAGGACAACCAGCCGGTTATCCATGTTGACGTTGGTGGGGTGGGCGAACACATTCAAGCTGCCCTCGGTGATCAGCTCGGCGGCGAGGGCAATCTCCCGCGCCTCCGGGTCGGCCTGCTTCAGCACTTCCTCCCGCCAGTCGGTGAGCAGGGGCATCCGCACCTTGCCCTTTCCTTGGAAGTAGTTTTGATAGATATTGGTGGTACAGCGGTCAATGATGGATTTATGGCTGGCGCTCATGCGCCCCGCGCCCATCTGCTGCTCCAAAATGCTGGTGATGATCTCAGACTTCATGGCAACGGGGTTTTCGTCGTCGGCGTAGCCGCTGGCAAGGTCAAGGGGGGAAATATGGTGCTGGCTGTGGGGGGAGATTTCGATAATCTCGCCGCCCAGAGCCTTGGCCAGCGGGCCGTATTCGCGTTCGGCGTCAATGATGATCACATCGTCACCGGTGCCCAGCACAACCTCGGTAATGGCGTCTTTCATACCCATACTCTTGCCGGAGCCGGAGACGCCCAAATAAAAGCCGTGGGGTGAAATGAGCCGCTTGCGGTCACAAATCAGAAGGTTGCGGGAAATGGCGTTAATGCCGTAGGACAGCCCGCCGGGGTCTTGTATCTCCTGCACCCGGTAGGGCATGAGGACGGCGGCGCTCTCGGTGGTCAGCGTCCGCAGGGCCTTGACGCGCCGGAGGCCGTAGGGCAGGACGGTGTTCAGCCCGTCCTCCTGCTGGTAGCGCAAAACGGAAAACTGGCATAGGTGTTCCCGGCCAATGGACAGCAGGGTTTCCGTGTCCGCGTCCAACTGCTCCAGCGTGTCCGCAATATGCACCAGCGTCACCACGGCAAAAATCATGCGCTGGTCGCGCTCGGTAAGGTCGGACAAAAATTCCTTTGTCTCGGCCCGGAGCTGTTCCAACTCGTAGGGAATGGCGGCGGTAAAATTATTCCGGTCGTTCTGCCGCTGCTGCCAGCGGGTGATGTCGCTCTCAATTCCTAAAATCCGGCTTTGAATTTCTTTCACAGCCTCATCCGTGGGAATGGGCAGGATGTCAATGGACAGCATGAGGCTGCGGTCAAAATCGGACAGGTCGGAGATCATATCGTCCTCAATATAGCTGGCGTACTCCTTGAGAAAGAGGACGCGCCCATACTTGCCGCCCATCTCAAAGTGTCCGGCCTTAAAGGAAATACCGTCCGGGCAAACCAGGTCTTTGAAGTCTACCCCATGCCGGATAGCCGCAGTTTGGTCGAAGGTGAAATACTGCTCCTCTCCGGGCCGGAAAAAATCATGGAGGATGCGGAGCCGGTCATGGTTGGCAACCTCCCGCGCCGTGCTGTCCAGCCGCCCCAGGCTTTTGGTCAGGTTGCCGTCCACCCGCCGGAAATAGGAACGGGTTTCCTCGATCTTCCGCTGGGGGATGGACAGGGTGATATACTTCTCCTGCACAAGATTGTTGCTCTCGGCAGCGCGGCGCTTCAAAATGGCGTTGGCCTCCTGCCGGTACTCGTCCAGCCCGTCCCAGCGTTCCTCCATTAAAATACTGCGCTCAAAGTCCACGGGGTTCAGACGGCGGTTGATAATGGTGATCTTGGTGGCGGCATCGGTGGGCAGGGAGTTAAGGACGCCGCCGTAGGCCAGGAAAATGCCCCGCCGCTCCTCGTCGGAGGCGGCGGCGTAGTTCACGTCGGTGAGCCGCCAGCTCTTGCTGTGCCGGTTCCCCACAAGCCAGATGCCGTCCGGGTACACGCACTTGACGGGGATCGTTGCCTGGACGCTCCGGGGGACGGTGAATTTCTCCCGTTCGCTCTTGTTGGCAAAGACAAGAGATTTAATCAAAGTCCTGCCCTCCTTTCCGCTTCAGCAGCTCATAGTGAAAGTTCCGGGAAACAAAGCGGCGGTCCCCGGCGCAGAGAATTTCGGACTTGATAAAAGCCCAGGCAAACTGCTCCAGCGTCATGCCGTTGTAGTTGAAAAAGCCCGCCAGGGCGATGGGGGCGGCAGCGAGGATGCACACCCAGCTTGCCGTCTCCTTTCCGATCATGGGGCCGAGGCCCAGGTACACGCCCACGGCCAGCCCCACGGCGACAGCGGCGCAGAAAAACTGCCGCGCTGACAGGCCGAAAAAGATGGTTTCCTTGTGCTGGCGTACTTCTTTGGGGATTTTAATTTCCATGGGATTCTCCTTTCGCGGATAAAATAAAGGAACAGCGAATAAACCGCCGTCCCCTATGTGCTGTTATGCCATTGGATACTGCTGGGCACTTCGTTCCCCCACACGTCCCAGCCGGGGGCCGGGTAACGGGCGAACAGCTCCACGCGGGGCACGTTGCCCATAAGGGCCACAATGCGCCGCCGGGCCTCGTCCGGCTTTTTGCTGTGTTCCTCCACATGGGAAATGATCACCTGATGGACATTCTTAGCCTGCCGCCTGGGCTGGCCCCTGGTGGCAAGCAGACAAATCTCGGCATTGGAGCGCGTCCAATAGCCCAGGCCCCAATAGATGCTGTCCGCTTTGGGGGCCAGCTTGATCCAGGTGAAAGCAACGGTCTTAAAGGTGAAGCCCCACGCCCGGACGACTTCCAATGCCTCCGGGAGCATGGGACAGGTGGCCCACAGAAACAGAACACAGTCTTTTCCGGCCAGCCCCGTCACGGGCAGGGCCTTGATGTCCTCCAACGTCATAGTGGGGTAGTGCCGCTCGGCCACGCCCTGCCCTTTCCAGTTCTGATAACGCCAGGGCGGGTCGGCATAAATCACACTGTATTTTCCTATAAGCCGAACATCTCCTTTACGATCCGGCTGGCCCCCCGGACAAGGCCGGTCAGGATAAGCATATTGAAAATGAGCTGTCCGATGTACTGCCACGCCATTGTGACGGCGGGCAAGCTGCTGTCCACGGCGGGGGCACTGCTGGACAGGAACGCCGAGTAAATGAGACAGGCCAGCACGATCACCGCACCCTCCATACACACGCCAATGTAGCTTTTCATAAACGCCCTGCCGCTGGATGACGTGGTTTGTCCGGCAAAGGACGCCAGGGGCAAGGGGGCCAGGGCGGTGAACATATAGAGCCGGAAAAACCGCCCGTAGACGGTGAGCAGCAGAATAAAGGACATGACGGTTATAAAGAGGGTGCCCAACAGGGACACCAGCCACAGGGGGATGCTCTCCAACAGGCCCACCCCCTCTATCGCGGTCACGATCTCGCCGGGCAGCGATGCCGCCGTGGTAATGGAGCCGCCCAGCCCGCTCATCACGGTTTGGGTGATGCCGCCGCAGATATTGAAAATTGCGGTCATAATCTCCATACACCGGCCCACGGCGGTTTTGGCGAGGATAAAGCGGATCAGGTGGCGCAGAACATACTCCGGCCTCTGGAAGTCCCGGAAGCTGGCGGCGCTCTGAAAAATAGCCATAGCGAAAAACAGCACCAACAGGCCGTAGCCGATGCCCACAAGGGCATTGTGGACGTTTAGGATCAGGCCCCAAATGGTGCCGCCCTTGAACGTCTCCGGGGATTGGGTCAGAAGCGCCCACATTTCCGCCAGCTTGTCGTTCCAGCCTGCCAGGGCGCTCTCCAAATTGCTGACGATCCAGTTGTCACTCAAATAAAATCACCTCTTTCGTTGGGGGAAATGCGTCTCACGGTGAGACGCATTTCCCCGGCGTAGGGTTGACGGGGCCGGTCACACCGCGCCAATGGCGGTCAAAATTTCCTTAGCAAAGGCGATCATAAGCCCGCCGAACAGACACAGGAAGCCCTGGGTGCGCTGGCTGGCGTCGTGGGACTGGATGGACATACCCACCTGCACGATGCCCCAGCCCAGGATAATGACGCCCAGGGCCTTGATAATGGAGAAGATAAAGTCGGACAGGTTGTTGACAATATCCAGCGGGTCGCCGCCTGCGGCGGAAGCCGGGACGGTGAACAGGCACAGGGACAGCACCAGCGCCGTCCAGACGGCCATGTACCGGCGGACCTTGCTCTGGGTGGTGAGAGTCGTGTTGGAAATGTGCTTTTTCATAGTAGAATTTCCTCCTTTTTTCATTCGATGATTTCCACATCGTCCAGCGACGTAAAGGAAAAGTCCAGGTCGCCCACGTCGTAAAGGCAAACTGGACTGTGTATATAAGCGGCCGCGCCCCCGTCAGCCGTGAACTTGATAGCGGGGTGCTTCATCAGATCGTACTTATCGTCAATGACCGGGGCCTCGCCGCGAATGAGGACGATGGCCTTTTTGTTGTCCAGCATCCGTACTTCGTCGGGTGTGAGTAATTCGCGCCCGGCCTGTTGAAAATTCTGGCTGTACGATCCGTTGCGCCCCTTGCTCTGGCTGCTGGTTTGGGTCTGGATCGTCTCCTTGCCCAGCAGCTCCGAAACATATTTGTGCGTACTCTGCTCGTTCCCGCCCAAATAGATAAAGGCATCCGCGTTGCCGATGATACCCTCCCAGTCATCTTTGAAAAGGGCCTTGAGCTGGGAAATGTTTTGCAGTATAATGGTGGCCATCACGTTGCGGGAGCGCATGGTGGCCTGAAGTCGGGCGTAGCCGTCCGGCAGTGACACATTGGCAAATTCGTCGAACATGAGCCGGACGGGAATGGGCAGACTGCCGCCGTGTACCTTGTCGGCTTGAAAGTAAAGCTCCTGGAACGCCTGGGAATAGAGCATACCAACAAGGAAATTGAGGCTCACATCGTTGCTGTCCGGGATAATGCAGAAAATGGCCTGTTTCCGTTCCCCCAGCTTGCCCAGCTCCATCTCGTCCCGGCTGGTGATGCGCTGTATCTCCGGCAGGGAAAAGGGAGCGAGGCGCACGGCGGCGCTGATCAAGATGCTCATGGCTGTTTCGCTGGGGGCCTGCTTGAACACTTTGTATTGCCGCACGGCGATGTGGTTGGGGTTTTCTTCCTCCAACGCCTGAAAGAGCAGGTCAAGGGCTGAAACATGGTCGCCGTCCCCCTCCTTGGCCGCGCCGTACTCCAGCATGGTGAGCATCATCTCCATGTTCTGATCCTCCGGCGGGGCCTCGTGGAGCAGATAGAGCATGAGGGCGCTGTCCAGGGCCGTCTCGCTTTTCTCCCAAAACGGGTCATTGGAATGTGCGTTTTTCGGGGTGGTGTTGCGAATGAAATTGGCGATCAGCTTCAGCACATCGGCGTCGTTGCGGATGTAGTGGAACGGGTTGTAGCAGTCGGAGCGATCCGGGTCAACGAGGTCGAAAACCTTGATCGTGTACCCCTCCCGGAGCAGCAGGGGGATGGAGTCGCGGGCAAGTTCCCCTTTCGGGTCAGTCGCTATATACGATGCGTTGGCCTCGTAAATGTTGGGCTTCACGATGTAGCGGGTCTTGCCCGCGCCGGAGCCGCCCACCACGATTTGCAGGAGGTTGCGGAAGTGCTGGCGGCTGTTTAAGCTCATCCGCAGGTTCTGCGTGAGGATGGCGTTGCGCTTGGGGTCTTTGTCCCGATACTTGCGGTCAAGCTGGCGGGGATTTCCCCAGCGGGCGCTGCCGTGTTCCTCTCCGGGGCGGCGGTTCTGCTTACCGGAAATGTACAGCACCACAGCAAAGGCATACACCACCAGCGCCCCCAGCATGAATTTAAGAGTATAGGGCGTCCAGCGGAGCAGAAACGGGTGGTCGGCCCACTCGGAAAACTTACCCAGCACTTCAAATGCCGTCATGCCGTCCTCATAGCCGGAGGCCAGCCCCGCGCCGATCCACAGCACGGGCAGGGCGAGGAAGAGCCACTTGGAATAGCTGTTGTCCGATTGATTTTTCACCGCCCACCCCGCCTTTTCGCCGGAAACTCCAGCCGCAGCCCCTGCTCAGGCCGGAGGGCGGCAAAAATGGATTCCCGGTTACGCTTCACCTCGTAGTCCGTCGCGCCGCCCTGGGTGATGGTGGCGGTGTGCAGGCCCCGGATGCTGCGGGCGGCGACACGTCCAAAAAAACAGCCGTCCAATGTCGCGTTCAAAAAGCCGACGCCATCCAATTCACAGTCAACGGTATTGCAGGATTTGAGGCGGGCCTCTTGGAATGAAACATTTCGCAGGGTACTGTCGTGAAAATGGGTGTGGTCGATGGACGCATTAAAGAATGTGGCGTACTGCATAACGCAGCTATGAAATTCAGAACTGGACAGAGTTGCCCCGTCAAAGGTGGCCTCCCTGATCCGGCACACGGCAAAGGTGCAGTTGCTGAAATAGGAAAAGTTAAAATCCGTGTGGTCGGGTATGCAGTAGAATGTCACCTGGTCAAAGTAAGTTTCCCGGAAAAAGTTCGGGGGAAAGCCCGCCTTTGCCGCGCAGTCATAAAGCCGCTGATTGACGATTTTTAACTTGCGGCCAATGGGCGGGTCATAGCTCCGATATTTGTACTGCTTGCTGCTGCTTTTGGTATAGGGCTGGTCTAACAGTGATTTCTGATGCTGGAAATCTTCAATTTTCTGTTGAAATGCCAGCCATTCCGAATTGTAGATTCCCAACCGTCCGCATACCGTGTCTATTTCAGCCAGCATTTCCTGAACCGTCTGCTCCCCCCGTCCTTGCAGGGTATCGTTCAAGCGCCGTACAATTTTAGCGTCATCCCCCGGCGGGTATTTTACGGGGTCGCACATGATCAGAAATTCTTTCAGATATTTGCTGATGTCCAGACTGCTGGGTACTGCCTTAAAATCGTCTATGGTGTTCGCCTCCTTATAAGAGAGCGGAAATACGTCTCACGGTGAGACGCATTTCCGCTCAGAATTGGTGCTGAGAAAAGCCGCGCCACAGCTATGGGGCGCTCTCGCGTTTGGGCTGGACGTCGGCGCATCGCCTCCGCTCACCGCCTGGGGCCAGTCCGCTTTTTCGGCTTCTGCGTTACGGCCTTGATCTTCTTCATGTCAAAGCCCCAGTCCTGGGGAGCGATGTCTTTCAGATTGTCGCTCCATTGGACAACGCAGCTAACGCGATAATGGCCGCTTTCATCCACCCGCCGTCTGAAAATGCAATACTTCTGGCCCCTCGCGGCTCCCTTGGGTGCGAACGCAAAACCGTATTCCTGCCTTGTGTCGATGATATGGTAGGCAGGGCCGGGGCCATTTTCACTTGCCGCAAGATAATACTTGGGGTAAAACTCAGGTTCCCGGATGTAGTCCAGCGGCTCATACTTCGCGCCGATCTGCTCCATGCGCTCGGCAAACTCGCAGATGTGGTAGTGACAATTCCCAACTGCCGTGTGGTACTCGTCGATAAACCGGCATACCCGTTCAGCCGGTTCCCTGTCGGGGTAGGTGATTCGGATGCGCCCGCCGTCCGGGATATGGAACAGCGTTTCATAGTCGCTGTTGATAAAGCGGATATACTTTTTCTCGGACATACTTCCTCCTTTCATGCAGGGGGGAAATGCGTCTCACGGTGAGACGCATTTCCCGGTAGGGTTCTCAATAGCCGGTTTTGGGCAGGGGCGTGGGCTTGCCGTACACAGTCGTCACCCAGCGGGACACGGCCTGCACCCATACGCCGTCATGGGTTCCGCCCACGTCGGCCACGTTTACAAAGCTGCTGCCGGGGGTCAGGCCGGACACGGCCTTACAGTGGAGCATGGGGGCTTCCACCTGGCTAAAGCCTCCGGGGACCTGCCCGAACACGAACATGATTTCGGTGACGCGCTCATTGGCCGCAAGGCCCAGGGCTGTGGGGGACGCCGCCAGTGTGTAATTCCGGCTGGTGCTGAGACTGTCGGCCAGGGTGCGGTAGTCCCCGGTGTTGTTCACCTTATAGACAATCTTATAGGTTCCGGGGAAATTGTAGGTGCCGGTGACAACCTTATCCAGCCGGACGGCGGCGGGCAGGGTGTCGCGCCAGTAGAACGACTGGAGCATGACGTTGCTGGTGTTGCCGATCCGGGAGAACACATAGCGGACAGGCTGGCCGCTGGTGGCCTCCTTGGGGCCGGTCTTTTCAATGGAAACGCCGGTTGACAGGCTCTTATTGGTGATTTCCAGCTTGACAATCTGGCCGCTGTACTCCAGCACGGCGGTATAGGTTTCCGAGGACGCGCCGTAGTTGGCCGGGGCCTTTGTCTCCCGGATGGTGTAGCGGCCCAGGGGGAGGGCCTTGGAGGACGCGAGGCCGTTGGCCCCGGTTACAATGGTGTCCACCTTGTTCCCGTTGCGCTCGTTGTAAATCTCAAAGGTGGCCCCCTCCAGCAGCGTACCGGCGGGCAGGCCATTGGTGGGGTTGTAGTCGGCGGACTTCTTCACAATCTGGATTTGTCCCCGGACGGCGGTGTTGGGCCAGGTAATGGTGGTACAGCCGCCGTACTGAACGTAAATCGTTTTAGGCTGGGTGTCCAGAATATAGCCGTCCGCACATTCAATCTCCCGGATGGTGTACTTACCGTCCGCGAGGCCCTGGTCGATATACACATAGCCCTCGTTGTCGCTCTGATAGGTGCCCACGGGATTCCCCTTGGCGTCGGAGAGCAGAAACGTCACGCCGTAGATGCCCTCGCCGGTGAGACTGTCCACCTTATGAATGAGGGCGCTCCCGGTCTGCCGGTTGGTGATCTCCAGTGTAGCCGTGCCGCCGTCCTTTACTTCGATTTGGTGGGGGGTATCGTCCAACTGATAGCCCTTGGCCGCTTTCAGCTCCGTCACCTGATACCATCCCTTTTCCGCTTCGGGCAGGGAAATAACGCCGTTTTGGTCGGTGGTATAGGTGCCGACAATTTCCCCGTTGAGCTTGCGGATTTCAAACTGAACTCCCTTAATGCGCTCCCCGGTTTCCTCGTCCTTTTTGATGATGGTGAGGCCCCCGATTTTGGTGTTATACACGGTGATGGTCTGCGTGTCGGTGGGGTTCACCTTGACGGTCTGCGTCCTGCTGCCCTCGTCCATAACGTAACCGGGCAGGGGCTTCGTCTCTGTGATGACCAGCGTACCCACCACGCCGGAAATGCGGATTTCGCCGTTGGCGTCGGTCTTATACAGGCCCTTGCTGGACAGGTGGCCGTAGTCGTCGTCCAGGTAGGAGCCGTCCGAGTAGGTGATCTGGAACTCCACCCCGGCCAGCGGTTCCCCGGTCTGCTTGTCCAGCTTCTTCACCACGATGCAGCCCTGCTTCTGATTGTAAAAGCGGAGGGTCTGCGCCTCGCCCACCTTGATTTTGATGGACTTGGGCGTAGTGTCGAGGACGTAGCCCTCCAATGTCTTGATTTCCTTGGCGGTAATGGTCACGCCGGGTTCCAGGCCCTCAATCACAATGCGGCCATTCTCGTCGGTGATATACTCGCCGTTGGAGCTGCCTACTACCTGACCATTGGACTCCGTTACCAGGAAAGTTACCCCTTTCAGCGGGTCCGTGGTCCCGGTGACATACTTCTCAATGACCAGCCGGGTCTTGGGGTCGTTCTCAAACGTCAAATCGTTGCCGCCAGTCCCGCCATTGTTCCCGGTATTGCCGCCGCCCGAACTGCCGCCCGTGCCGCTGGTGACACTGTTGGAGCCGTTGCGGACGATGATGGTCTGCGGGGTGGTGTTCAGCACATAGCCGCTGGGGACCTTGCTCTCGCTGACCACAACGGTACTGCCGGGAACGAGGCCGGATACGGTCACAGTCCCGTCCTTGCCGGTGGTGTAGCGGCCCAGCACGGTCCCGTTGCCGTCCTTCACGGTAAATTCCGTGCCGGGAACCGGCTTCCCGGTCATGGAGTCCAGCTTGGTCAGGGTCAAACTGCAAAGAGGCTCATTGAGAAACACAAGGGTCTGTGTGTCCTCCGGGTTGACGGTGACGGTCTGCGTCTGGGTAGACTGGTCGATCACATAGCCGGGAGCCGCCTTGACCTCCTTGGCGACGATAGTGCCGGTCACGCCGGAAACGCGGATTTCTCCCTTATCGTCCGTGGTGTACAGGCCGTTGCTGGAGAGGTGGCCGTTGTCGTTGTCCACATAGCCGCCGGAGGCGTAGGTGAGCTGGAACTGCGCCCCGGCGATCAGATTGCCGGAAACACTGTCCTTTTTCTGAATGACCAGCGTACCGGCCTTTTTATTCCAGAACGTCAACTGCTGGACTTCCCCGGCCTTAATCAAAATGTCCTGGGGCGTGCCGTCGAGGACATAGCCCTCCACGGTCTTGATTTCCCTGGCGATAACGGTTGTGCCGGGTTCGATACCGTCCAGAACGATCTCCCCCGCCTTGTCGGTGTAATAGCAGCCGTCGTCCGGGCCAACAGCGGCCCCAGAACCGTCTACCACCTTAAAGCAAACGCCGCTCAAAGGCTCGTTCTCCGTGCCCTCAATGAACTTTCGGATAATCAGGGTGGTAGCAGGCTCGTTGTCAAAAATCAGGCTGTTGGCAATGCCGGTACGGACAACGATATTTTTCGGGGTTTCGTCCTTGATATAGCCGGTGGGGGCCTTGCTCTCGGACACCACGATAGTGGCGTTGGGGGCCAGCCCGGAGACGGTCACAGTACCGTCCGTCCCGGTGATATACCGGCCATTGTTGGGGCCGATAGCCCTGCCCTCGCTGTCCCGAACCAGGAACTCCGCCCCTTTCAGCGGCTTCTTGGTCACAGCGTCCCGCTTCAAAATAGTGAGGGTACAGAGAGGGTCATCGTAGAAACGGAGGGTCTGCGTATCCCCGGCGTTGACCACAACGGTCTGCGGGGTGGGATCCGCCTGATAATTGTCCGGGGCCTTGACCTCGGATACCACATAGGTTCCGGGGAGCAGCTTGGACAGCACGATCTGGCCGCCGCGGTCGGTGGTGTACAGGCCGTTGCTGCTGGTGAGGCCCTCGTTGTCCGGGGTCAGCTCCCCGTTGGCGTTGGTGATTTTGAACTGAGCGCCGGAGAGGGGCAGCTTCGTCACACTGTCGTACTTCTCCACGATCAGCCCGCCCTTGGGGGTGTTGGTTATGATAACGGTCTGCGTATCGCCGTTGGCCCCAATGACCACGTTGGTGCTGGGGCTGTCCATGACATAGCCCGCTGGAGCCTTTGTTTCAGTCAGTACATAGGCCCCAGGCGCGAGGTTGGTAACGCGGATTTCGCCGTTGCTGTCAGTGATAAACAAGCCGTTCTGCGTCAGGGTGCTGTCGCCAATTACGCCGTCCAGCCCCACTTCACACCCTGCGGCGGTAGCCAACCGAAACTCCGCGCCGGGGAGGGGCTGGCCTGTGAGACTGTCCCGCTTCTGGATAATCAGACTGCCTTTCGGCTGGTTCTTAAAGGTGAGGGTAACGGTGCGGCCCTCCTTGATCTGCACGGTCTGGCTCTGGCTGTCGATGATAAAACCGGCAGGGGCGCGGGTTTCCGTAACTACCACGCTCTTGCCGGGTTTTAGCCCGCTAATGCGGATTTCGCCATTCTCGTCGGTGCGGTAAACGCCGTTGCTGTCACCGATCAGAGTACCATCTGCATACATGATTTTGAACTCGGCATCCTGGAGCGTAATGCTGGGATTGACGGAGCATACCTTTCTGATAAGCAAAATCCCGTCCGGGGCGTTGTCAAAGCGGACGGTGACAACGCTCTGCTCCCCGCTGTCGGCCAGAAACACCGTCTCGGAGGCGTTGATGATGGAATACCCGTCAGCCGGGTCTACTTCCTCCACCACATAGGTGCCGCTTTTCAGCCCTGTCCAAATGGCGGTGCCGTTCTTCCCGGTCACTTTCTGACCGATCACGGTGCCGCCTGTGCCGGAAGTCCCGCCCAGGTAGCGGAGCTGGAAGGTGCATCCCGGCAGGGCCTCATGGGTCACACTGTCGTATTTCTCCACAATAATTCCATTCAGCGGCTCATTCTGGAAAGTCAGGGTCTTGCTTTCACCGCCGTGGATGATAACGCGCTGGGTGGTGGGTTCCTTCATCTGAAAGCCGGGGGCGGGGGCCACTTCGGTCACGGTGTACTCGCCGGGGTACATCTTCTTCCCCTGCTCATGCACCTTGATCTGACCGTTGGCGTCGGTGAAAATATACCCGTAGTCAATGGAGCCGGGAGCGTCCGCCGCCTCGCCGTTGCTGGTGTAGGTGACGTGGAACTTGGCCCCCTCAATAGGAGCGCCCGCCACACTGTCCTCCTTGAAGATGGTCAGCTCCGGGGCCTTGTGGTCCTTGAACGTGAGGGTTTTCTCATCGCCGGGGTTCAGGCTGACCGTCTGCTCCCGGTCGGCGTTTTTGCTGGGGAGGTAGTAGGGCGCGGGGACGGACTTCTCCGTGATTTTATAGGAGCCGGGGGCCAGCCGCAGGGAAACCGTTCCGTCCGCGCCGGTGGTCACATCGTTGCGATAGTCGCCGTCAATGGCCTCGATGGTGAACACAGTGCCGGGGATAATATCATTTGTATCAGCATCAAGTTTGGCGATGGTCAGAAGGGGCTGCTTCAAATTATCGAAAATCAGCTCCCGTTCCTCGCCGGGGCCGAGGTAGATGGTCTGCATGGGTTCATCCCCCACCACATAGGGGTCCGGGACGGACTTCTCAATGATTTCATAACTGTCCACGGGGATATTGGTCAGGACGGCCTTTCCGTCCGGCCCGGTGGTCACGTCGTTGTGATAGCCGTAGTGGATGCCCTTGACCTCAAAGACGGTTCCGGGAATGACCTCCTTGGTCTGCGCGTCCCGCTTGAGGATGGACAGGCTGGGCAGCTTCTTATCCGCCGCCGTCACGGTGACAGTGCCGCCGCCGTTGATAGTCGCCTGATCCACATGGGCGATAACCGGCTCAGTCAGTGTGGCATAGGGGGCCGGGGCGCTCACCTCCACAAAGGCGTACATCCCCTCGGTAACGTCGGTCACGGTGATGGAGCCGTCCGCTTTGGTGGCCTCCGTGCCGATGATCTGGCCGTCCTTGATGATGTTGAACACCGCGCCGGGGAGGGGGTTATCGCTGTCGTCCAGCTTAATCAGCTTGACTTTCACTTTGGCGTCATTTTCAAAGACAAGGGCGATGTCGGTCTTGCCGTCCCAGCGGAAGGTCTGCTTGGTCTTATTCACATCGGGGCTTTTGGTGTAGCCCTCCGGGGGCGTGACTTCCTCGGCGGTGTAGCTGCCGAGGGGCATATCCTTCCAGGGTACGTCGGTCAGGTAGCCGCCGGTTCCGGTGACATATGTGCCGGTAAAATCGTTGTCCACGCCCTCAATTTTAATAACCGCTCCGGCCAGCCCCTTGGTGGGATCGTCCGCGTCCACCTTGCGGATGCTGCCCTCGCCGGTAATGGTGGGGGTGTCCGCAAAGGTGACGGTCACAGTGTTGTTGCCATTGCTGGGCAGGACAACATACTGCGGCCCCGCGTTGTCGATCTCGTAGCCCTCCGGGGCCTCCAGTTCGGTTACGGCATAAGTGCCCGCATCCAGAGCGGTCAGGGTATATGTCCCGTCCTGCCCCGTCACAATCTCTTTGGAGAAGGCGCCATTTTCCGAACTCACTAAGAATCGCGCCCCGGCGAGGCCCTTGTTGGGGTTGGTACTGTCCACCTTTTTGACGGTAAGCTCATATTTTTGGCGGGTGATGTTCAGCTCGCCCACCATAACGGCCTGCACGTCATTTGCGGGGTGATAGTTGGAGCCGGGGCCGGTGTAGGCATACTCGTAGACGCTGCACTCACCCCATACGCCCTGTGCGCCCAAATCCAGAATATATTGGGCGCGGTCGCGGAACGATCTGCCGTCCATGGTATCGTCAATGCTGGTATAGCTGGTATGCTCCAGATTGTTGTAAACGCACAGCAGTTCCTCGGCGCAGGCCACCACGGGGTCAGACAGCAGACCGGCCTTGTAGCGCCAGACGACAGCCTGGGTCCAGGAGTTCATGGTCCAGGTGTAGTTGCTATCCCACACGTCGTCCACGCCGAGGGCTTTGGCCTGATCGGTAAAGACGCCGGTGGAATGGGCATAGAAGTAGGCCATCATCGTTTTGACTGTGGGATCGGAGATGGGCTTGGGATTTCCCCAGGTGTGGCCTTTCAGTGACCAGCCCATGCCCTTGCCCTTCTCGGCACAGAAGCCCATGGTACTTTTTCCGTTGAGGGCAAAGTGCATCTGGTGCATATAGCACTCACCCAGGGCCGGGGAATCGTACTTGGTTCCGCTGTAAGCGCAGTCATCCATTTTGATGGTATCCGGCGCGGCGGCGCTGGCGGGAGCCGTCAGCATACTGAGAATGGAGACGACTGCCAGAAGCAATGCGGTAATTCGTTTTTTCATATAGCCTCCTCATCATGTGTTGGCATGAAAAGAGGCTATACCCCCCCTAAAATATCGGGAAATACCGTCCTCCTTTCATGCGTGTGTTTGGGTGTTCCCGATCTCTATTTTTAGGGGAATAAAATAACCGCCCTGCGGAACAAGGCGGCTGCGGAGAAATGCGTCTCACGGTGAGACGCATTTCCGGGCACAGAAAAAGGCCCTCCAGCCGGGGGGCCTTTTCCGTCTGTACTTTTAGGGTTCGTAGGGATTGTGGGTGTTCGGCCTGCCGACAATCATAAAGCAGTAGGTCACGCCGCCGCTCTCGGTCACGCCCACGCCGATACTGTCACAGTCCGGCTTTATCATCGTTTCAAAGTGGCCGGGAGATTTAAGCCAGTTGTCGTGGGCGTGCTGGGCGGCGTCCTCCGTAGCGACGCCGGTGAATACCGTCAGGTTTATGCCGAAACCGTAGGGGTAGCCGCTGGCGATCACGGCCTCACATTCCTCTTTTGTGTGATGCCAGGTGTACCGCTGATCCGAGAGGGCTTGGGCGGCGGTCATCAGGGCCTCGCTGACCGGAAGCTCCGCCACGCCGTTGGCCTTGCGGGTCTGATTGATAAGCCGTACCAGTTCCTGCCGTACATCCGGTTCCTCCGTGGGGCTGGGGCCATCCACGACGGAGGGGGCCGCTGGAGTGCCGGAGCCAACGGTGAGCGTCAGGGTTCCGCTCTCTCCAGCACGGTTGGCGGCGGTGATCTCTGCGCTCCCCTCCGCCTTGGCGACAGCTACCCAAAAGCCCATGACCTGCTCCACCGCTACTGTGTCCGGGTCGCTGGAGGTAACGGTGTACTCCGCCCCGCTGGGGCCAATCATGAGGCCGCTCCGTTCTCCGACTGCCAGGGTATTGCCCTTGTAGCTGTTTACCCGGACAGCACTTGCCGGGGGATCTGCGGCTATGGCCGGAATAGTGAGCAGGGAGAGTGTCAGCATGGCGGCGGTGAGCCGGGTGGTCAATCTTGCTTTTTTCATGGTCGCTTTCCTCCTGTAATGTAGTTTTTTGTTGGGATTTCCTAACATTATTATACTACATTCGGAAGAAATTGTCCAAAAATGGCGTGTCAAGCCTCGACTGCCCGGACGCACCAGCGGTAGCTGGGCTGGTTCATCACACAGGTAAAAAGGGTGATGCAGTTGTCGCTGGTGGCCTCCAGCATGGTGTTGTCCATCACGTCAACCTTTGCAACACTGGTAACAGTGTAGGTCCGGGTTCCCAGGGCCGTGGTGAGGGTGATGGTGTTGCCCGTGTCAAGTGTATGGATTTTGCCAAAATGATTATTTATCCCCCGGTTGTGCCCAGCCAACGCAACATTTCCATTCCAGATGCTGGTGTTGGTGAAGTGGCCCGCCCCCTTTTTCAAAGCGGCGCTGTCCGTGCCCTGATAGATATTGACACTCAAGCCGATGGACGGGATTTCCAGTGTGCCCAAACTGCCGTTGCGGTAGTAGAGGTCGGCGGTCACGTCGGTAAATGCGGTGACAGGACCGCTGGTGGTGGGATAGGCCGGACTGGTGGGCGCGGACGTGTCAACCGCGCCGGGGAGGGCCGGTGTGCCGCCGTTCGTGCCGCCCGTCACGGTGAGGGTGTAGTTCCCGCTCAGGGGGCCGTCCGCCGCAAGGTTCGGGGTCAGGTACTCCCCGGAATTGGGCAGGTAACTGGTAGGCGTCCCAAAACCGGGAGGAATGAGGGCGCTGCTCTTGCTCCTGTCCTTGTTGGCGGGTTCGGCCCCGGTCTGGATGATGTCCTCCGTACTGGTAGGCGTGCCAAAATCCCCGGTGGGCGGGTTGTCAAAGGTGTATTCCAACGCGGAGGCGGGCATGGAAAGCGCCGTCAGCACAAGGCAGACGGCCAGCAGGGTGGAAAGATACTTTTTCATTTAGACATACCCCCGTTTCTTATCTCGGATAAATTTGTAGCCCCGCCAGCCGCCGTAACCAATGATGGCGAGGGCGGCGATCCCGGCCAGAGCTGTGACTACGATTTTCCCGGCGACGCTCCCGCCGCTGTCCTGGGCCGGTTCCGGGGGCTGGGTCTGCTGGGGTTCGCCGCCCTCCGGGATGGCGGTGGGGTCCGGGTCTAAATGCGTCTCACCGTGAGACGCATTTTCCGCAGAAAACACGGCGGTATAAATCACCGTGTCCCGGCTGGTCTTGGTGACTTCGCCGCTGTACTCCACGGAGACGGTGTACCCGGTGACGCTGCGCCCGCTGGCGGTGCCGGTGTAGCTGGCGATGGCGTTGTAAAACTCCCCCGCCTCCTGCCAGTCTACGCCCGCCAGCGTCAGCGTCCGTCCGCTGTCCGTGATGGTCTTGGGGATGAGGGAGGCGTCTGCGTCGGACAGGTTTGGATAAGTGCGCTTGGCAGAGACTGTCCAGCTGTTATTCTTATAGCCAGCGGCCTCCACGGTGATTTTGGTGTAGTCGGGCTTCAAAATGCCGGTGTAGCCGTCCTCGGTGGCGATCTCACGCTCCGGCTCCAGCATCTTGATAATCTCGGCCATATCCTTGGTGCTGCTGTCCAGCGTGACAACCTCGATGTAGTCCTTGGCGTCCGTCTCGCTCAGGTCGTTCTTCAGAACGTCCAGCAGCGTGTAGTGACGGCCCTCCCGGTCAAAGTCCCCGGTGGGAATGGCGGCGGGGTCGTCACGGGTGGAGAGGTAATAAACCTTTTCCAGCCGGATCATGCCGTTTTCCTCGCTCGCCCGTACCTCTGCGGGGTAAAGGACCGCAGGGGGCGGCGCTCCCTGGGCCGGTTCCGTTCCCTCTGTCTCCGCCGCCAGCGCCGTGCAGGGCAAAGCGGCCAGGGCCAGCAGGAGCGCGGAGGCCAGGGAAAACAGCCTGTGGTGTTTCTTCATGGAAAAACCTCCTCGTTTCTTAATGTGGGTATTCTCGTACATAGGCGGCAAAGCGCCGTTCCTGCGCTTCAAAATAGTCGCCGTCAATCTCATAGCCGGTGAAGTCCAGCCCTGCGTCATAGGCGGCGATCCGGCTGCTCCCGCTGCCTAAATGGGTGTCCAGGATTTTGTCGCCCGGTTTGGCGAACAGGGCGTATATCCAGGCATAGAGTGCGATGGGCTTTTGCGTGGGGTGGATGCGGCCCGGCTGTACCGGGGACAGGGCGATCCGTTTGCAGGTCAGGTCAAAATTCGTCCAGGCCAATTCAAAGGACGCAAAGGAGACTTCCGGGGAATACTTCTTGTCCCAGCACAGCCAGCAGTGGCTGTCGGCGGCGGGGAGCATACTGATGAAGTGGTTGGCCCCCCATATGATTTGGTGCCTGGACACGCGCCGCAGCTCCCGGAAATACTCCGGGGGAGGCGGCTTGGCGTCCCAGAATACGGGTTTGTATTTGCGGGGCTTGCCCTTGCGCCGCCCCATATCGCCCCGAATGTTGAGGCCGTATGGGGGATCGACAACAGCGAGGTCAAAGGCGTTTTCCGGCAGCTCCCACAAAATATCTGTGCAGTCCATGTGATACGCTATGTTGATACGGCTGGTCCCCTCCTTTCTCGGTGAAATAAAAAATGCGTCTCACCGTGAAACGCATTTTTGCCGGTTCCGGGGCGCGGACGCGCCCGCCACCCCCGCCAGCGATAACCGCCGGACTTTCCGGGAAACGCACCCGTCTCCCCATAGTAGCAAAAACCGGCGCAAGCCGGTTTTTGGGGTATGCCCCCCCCTTGATTACTAAAAGCACCGGCGGACTTTGGCAGTCAAGGCCCGCGCCGACCGCCCCAGCGGGCGGCGCGGCTTGCCTTGGCCTTGACGGACAAAGGCCGGTGGTGTAAAATCCGCGGGGCTGGGGGCATACCCCGGATCGTGCCGACTGATTACCGCCTGCCGTATTGCCGGTTATTGCTGCCCCGGCTGGCGGTATGCTCCTGCTGGCGGGGCTGGATGCCACGCTCCACGGTGTCGCCCATATTCCGGGCGGTCTGCCGCATGAAGTCCAGGGACTTTCCGCGGTCATCCGGCGAATAGTAGCTGTAAAACTGCTGTACGCCCGCCGCGTCCGGCACGGGGCAGTCCACCCCGAAACGGCGGCACACCATGAAGCCGACGCTCTCGGCGTTCAACTGGAACGCGCCCCGGTCATAGTCCCGGTTCATGCCCCGGTCATGGAGGCGGGCAAAGCTGATCTCGGTGGCGAGGGCGGCGAACACTTCCAGGGTGCTGTACCCCGTGTTGATTTCCAGAATACATTCGCGCTCATTGTAGCGCACGGGCACTTCCAGCCCCGTGTTTTCGATGAAGCCCACAGGGGCGGTATCCAACAGGGCGGCAAACGCCGCGTTCAGTCTCTCGCTGCCCTCGGTCAGCGGCTCAGGTTCTCTCATGGGTCTGCCGGTGGTCTGGCTTACATCGTAGTAGTTACCCATAAGGTAGCCCCGGAAATTGGGGTTGCGGGACGGGACGAAAACCGCCGCCCCCTTGCTCATTTCCTCGTCCATCACATACCGGCCCTGTTTATGCCAAAAATCGGTGGTGCCGATCTTGGTGGGGTCTGCCATCTGCGATAGGGTCAGGGCGATATTCCCGGCGCTCAGGCCGATGTTGTCCGCCTGCAAAATAAGGAAGCGTGTGTAGAGATCGGGGTTGGCTGTAATGGCCATCAGCGCCCCGTCCCGTGTTTGGGACAACTGATTACGTTCGGCCCTGCGGTTCTCGGTGCGCTGCTGCTTGCTCTCAGCCTTGGAGTTAAGGATTTCACTTAAACTTGGCATAGATTCACCTTACCTTTCTGTTCGTTTTTTCCGGCCCAGGGCGGGACTGTGCCGCCAGCCGCTGTAACTGATCCAGCTTCTTCT
>CAJTMX010000040.1 GCA_910577235.1 uncultured Acetatifactor sp.
ATGAAAACTCTGGGGTTTCTGCAGTTTTATCATTTCATTACTGTCAAAGACAGGAGTATAACATATCCCTGGATTTAAAAGCAAATCAAATTCTCCTCTCCAAAAGCGCATACTCATACTCAAAATCTATCAGTTGCCCCACATAATCCTTATTGCCGTTGCCGCTACGGATCAGCGCGCCCACGGAGGGCACCTGCTGGGCTTTCAGCTCTCGGCGGATCGCCTCGGCAAAAGCTTTTCCCAGCCCCTTATGCCCGGGGTCCACGCCCATATACAGCATGACATAGCTGTCAGGTTTCTTTTTTTGCGCAAGAATG
Source organism: uncultured Acetatifactor sp. (assembly GCA_910577235.1). Lineage (GTDB taxonomy): Bacteria > Bacillota > Clostridia > Lachnospirales > Lachnospiraceae > Acetatifactor. The sequence goes on from CAJTMX010000040.1 coordinate 318, forward strand.
CCGGGCATATCCCACAGATGGAGTTTGCCATAGACCCCATTGCCGAAGTTAGGAACGGAGATAAAAAAACCCACCGCCTTCCCCTGATAATATGCCATCTTTACCATACTGTAGTTGAGAATAAATCTCAGATTTTTAAACAGTGTACGAAACTCCTTCTCCGTGATCCTCTTATATACGGGAAATGTACTGTACAGTTCGATCAGCAGCCCGTACACTTCCCGCAGCGTCTTATGAAACTCTTTCGGCAGAGGACTCCTGATCTCATACCCCTGTTCCAGTTTCTGGTTCAGCCGTTCCATATATTTTTCGCAGCCCTGGTCATTCTCCACCGTCGTATAATGGTTGGAACCATACTGTTCCCACACCTGAAAACCATTCTCCTCCCAGAGTTTCAGGTAGTAGTCCTTGTTATAGGGTTCTCCAGTGTAGGGACTGCGAAACTGATTGGTCTTCAGCCGGTATCTGATCCAGAAGGAGCAGTCCACCGGTCCGACCAGGGCCTTCATTCCCATATCCCTGGCCAGCCCGAAAGCCGTGTGGAACAGCAATCCGGCGGCGGCACTGTTGTCCTCGCTCTCAAAAAATCCCAGATATGCCGTCTCATCCCCCGGATAGACCGTGACGATCCCTCTGCTCACAGCCCTGCCGTCCTCATAGATCAGAATGGGCGTAGCCGTAAAATAATGACTCAGCACATGAGTGCCCTTCAGGATCGCCTTCTCCTCCTTCACACTCTGCATCAATTCCCCGCTGCCGTAAATACGGCCGGGCAAAGCCAAAAAATCCTGAATATGCTCCTTGCTGCGGGCTCCAAAAATGACTGCGTTCAAACTCATTTTATGCGTCCTCCCTCTGTCTCTGACTTTATATAAATATTTTTAATACGCTTAAATTTCGGCAGACTGGCATTGACCTTCTCCATGTAGCTATATACTTCCCGCGCCGGAAGATCCGTGTAGACCCGCGCCGCCGGGTGATGCCCCTCCTCAAATACCGCGGCTGAGTAGATGCCGGGATTCTCCAGGATCAGCTCTTCCAGCTCATCCACATAGACGTTTTTACCGTTTGCGGTAAGGATCATCCTCTTCTTTCTTCCCTTTAAATATAACCTGCCCTCCCCGTCCAGACAGCCCAGATCCCCCGTGTGGTAATAGCCGTCGCCGTCAAATTCGCTGTACCTGTCATTCCGGTCCAGATATCCCGCCGATACGCTGCCGCCTCCCACTATGATCTCCCCCACTCCTTCGCTGTCGGGATGGATGATCCGCACATCCAGACCGTCTAAGACCACGCCGCTGCATTCCAGATTGTCGTCCCCCGGCTTGGCCAGCGCGATCACGGAGGAGGTTTCCGTAGTGCCGTACGCCTCCAATAGCGTCACGCCGCTGTCTGTAAAAAACCTCTTCATCTTCGGGTCTGTAAAGCTGCCACCACAGTACAGAAAACGGATATTTCGCAGCATATCCATGACCTGCGGGTTAAGCGCCTCATACATCCGTGCCAAAAGCAGCGGTACGGTGCAGACGACGGTGGGACGTATCTCCAGCATCTCCTCCACGATCCTGTTCCGGTCGGAACAAAGGTATACCTGCATACCCGAGATGATCGTATACAGGAAATTGGCCACTCCCGCATAGACATGATGCAGAGGCAGAAAAATATAGGACACATCGGCGGCGGACATGGGTGTCCGGCGATTCAGCGCATCCCAGTTGTACAACAGATTTGCCTGGGTCAGCGGAATGGCTTTGGGACGGTTGGTCGTACCGGAGGTGAACAGGATCATGGCCGTCTCCTCCCTGTCTCTTCTTCCCTCCGGCATTTCGGCTAAACCGCCGCCCTCCGCTATCAATTCTTCAAAACCGTCTTCCAGGCACAGGCAGCATATTCCGGGAAATCTTTTCTCCACTTCTCCTATAACCTGCGTTTTTTCTCTCTCATAGAGAATAGCCGACACATCCAGTACCGATAGAACATGACCGATGTCGTAAGCCGTCCACTCCCGGTCAATGGGTACGCACACCCCCACATAGCCCATGATCGCCAGATCAGCCACCGTCCAGGGATAGCTGTTTTGGGAGTACAGCATCACATTGCCCCGGATTCCTCTGGCTGTCAAGGCCTTGGCAAGGCTCTGCACATCCCTCGTCACCTGCCCGAAAGTCCGGGATACAAAGCCGTCTCCCTCCTTAACGCTTATATAGGGCCGCTCCGCCCATTTTTCTCCGTCTTCCTCTATGTACTCACAGATACTCTTCAAAGTTTCCTCTTTCCTGCATATCGTAAGCGGAACTTACGATATTGCGCTCCACCAATGTAATCCGGCCTGTGGTGCCGTCGATCTCCACCAGATCCCCGTCCCGCAGCAGCCGGGTGGCGTTCTCCACACCCACCACCGCCGGTTTGCCCAGCTCCCGGGAGATGATCGCGGTGTGGGAGAGCAGGGAACCTCTCTCCGCCACGATGCCCACCGCCTCCGCCAGCAGGAACACCCAGCCGGGGTCCGTCATCTTAGCCACCAGAATCTTTCCGGCTGTGTCCGTCTGCAAACCGGGATTCTCCACCAGCAGCACCCGTCCCCTGGCTCTGCCGCCGGAACAGGGAATACCCTCCAAGTCGCCCTCCCAGACTGCCGTCTCCATTCCTCTTGTGCCGCGGGGAGATTTGTCCGTGACTTTGTCCGCAAAGACCAGTCTGGTGTAAGCAGGCAGCTTTTCAAATCGCCTGTACCGCTCCCGGCGCTCCTCCACCAGCCCCTGCATACCCGCGCCGTCCTTCACCGCCTGTTCCACCTCCTCATAAGCGAGGTAAAATATGTCCTCCGCCCCGGCCAGAACTCCCGTCCGGGCAAGATTTTCACCCACTTTCCCCATCATGGAACGCATCATGCCATAGAGACGGCTGCGGCTTAAGCGGGACTTCTCCCGGTTTCCTATGCCCAGCGCCGCCTTTCGGGCAAACAATCTGTCAATCCCTCTCAGCCGGAGAAAATCGGCATTGTTGTGCTCCCACACCTCTGTCCCCTGTGCCGCATACCGGACGATCTTTTGGGCCAGCAGCCAGGGGTCCGTGCGAAAAGTCCTGCTCTCCAGTTTCAGTTCCTCCGCGTTCCTGTCCCCATAGCGCCGGATATAGTCTGTCATCTTTTCCGACAGTTCCCCTCCGCCAGCGACATATCTGTCAAAATCCTCCCTGTTTTGGATCGACTGTAGCTGTGGGATGGCTCCCTGTCCTGCTGCCAATGCCGCCATATCCGCCAGGGCGAGAACGGGTTTCATGCTCTCTATACCGTTGATCCCCGAGATGCAGCGGTTAGCCGTCTCCTCCGCGTTCCGGATCTTTCCCGCTTTCTCCTTGGATCTCAGCCGGGATTTCAACAGGCCGGTAAACAAAAACGCATACATGTCGTTGACCAGCGTCAGGTCCCATTTATCCGTTACCATTTCCAGCAGATTCCTGTAATGCGCCAGTATCTGCCCATTGTCTGCCCGTTCCAGATCCACCGTTTCAAAAGTACTCACCATATCCTGAAAATCTCTGTCCAGCCGTTTCATCAGCCTGGGACAGGCCAGGAGCAGCCAGGCAAAGGAGAGGGCTACTTTCGTGTGGGTGACAAACCCGGCCTTTCTGTCCGAGTGAGCGGTCACAGTCTTATTTTTCACACCCAGCATTTCCTGCCATACGGGAATGATCCTGCGGGAAAAGGGCAGCAGCAGGATCACATCATACCAGTTGCTGATCCTGTAATACACCCGCCCGTTGACCGCGTCCACCATATTGCGCAGGATATCTTCCAGCGCCGCCACCGTCCCCGGCTCATGGGTCAGCCGCAGCAGCACCCTGCGGAAGACGCGGTAATAAGCCTCCCGGATAAAGCTCTGGGTGAGCGGCAGCGTGATCCCGGGGTAGCTCTCCACGATGTTGCTTTTATCCAGTATGACCGCCCTGTCCGCCGGCCCCAGCGTGGTGACAGGACGCGCCTGAAGAATATAGATCTGTCCGTCCCTGACGGCATACTCGATATCCCAATGCCCGTCGCCGCCGTCCCTCCGGCATAAGATCTCCCTGATCTTATCGGCCTGCTCAAGCAGTTTCAAAAGCATCTCCCGGGAGAGCAGCGGGGAGTCTCCGCTTTGCTCGCTGTAATACAGGCCGTCCGGACGGTTACAGTAATAAGCGGTGACATCTGTCTTGTCCCCCACCACATTCTCCCCGCATCCTCTGCCCACCGCCACTACCGATTCGCTGAGTATCCCCTGGGGATTGGCGGTGAAGATCACGCCGGAAAGCTCCGGTTCGATCATTTTCTGGGCGATGACACAGACCCGTATCCCTCCCGTATCTATCCCATTTACTCTGCAATATTCCCGGAATCCTTGGCCCGCAGGCACTGCGCAGACCTGACGGGCCGCCCGGGAAATGTCCTCCGGGTCCAAGTGCAGACAGGTACAAAACTGCCCCGCAAAGGAAGTCCTTGTGCCGTCCTCCGCCGAGGCGCTGGAGCGCAGGGCTACCTTCTCGCCGCCCTCGAAAAAACACTCCGCGTACTCTGCCGCCTCCGGGATATCCTCTCCGAAAAAGCAGAAAAACGGCGGCACGTTTACACCGCTTTCCCGCAGAAAAAACAGGTTTTCCGCCTTGGCTCCCACATTGAAGTTCCTGTAGTTTTGCTCCGTGACAATCATTAGTCAGACCTTTCCGAACAGGATGAACAGCGCTATCGTAACCAGCATCATGGATTCCTGAATATAGGTATACCGCTCCACCTTATCCACAATCTTAAATCCGGTGGGGTCCCTCATAAACTGCGCAAACTTCCATGTCATCCACCCGGTGTTGAGCAGCAGCGCCGCCACGGAGATCCTGTTCAGATTCCACACCAGCAGCACATTGGTGAGAATATCCACCCAGGTAAGTATAAGCACAAACATGGTGGACTTTTGATATCCGAACAGCTTGGAGTAGGTGACATACTCCGTCTCGTCCCGGGGTGCCCGGATCTTTCTGGAGATCTCCCATATCAGCGCGGGAAAATATAATGTCCACGCCGCCAGAAAATTGGTCAGCGTAAACGCGCCCAGTCCGTATTTAATACAGGTAAAGGAAATGATATACACATTCATGATCATCTGTACGGGATTGTGAGTGACCAAAGCCAGAGGCAGACTCTTCTGTATCTTTTTCTTGTGGAAAAACCACAGGGACATCAGTGTCCCATAGACGTACAGAAACAAAAAGAACCGGAAATTGTTCATAAATGCCGCGTTCAGTATCACTGTCACCGTGATCAGAATCGTCACAAAAATCGCCAGATCCCTCTTCTTAACTCTCCCCGAGGGCAGGGGCCTGTGGGCAAACAGCCGGCAATCCAGCTCATAGTCCTTGAAATCGTCGGCAATTCGCAGCCACAGCAGGAAACTGAACACCGTAAATCCGCCGATCAGCTCCTGAATCCCAATCCGAAACCCCGTCACACCGTTGTTGAGCAGAACAATAAAATAGATCTCCCCGAACACGATAAGCCCCAGCGCCAGCCGGGGAATGATCGGATACATCTCCTTGAAGTAGATATGAAGTCTCTTTAACATGTCGCGATCCTTTCTCCGGGGTTTACCAATACCTCCACGCCCTGCCGGGAATATTTTTGAATATCCCTATCCACCGAGACTACGCCCGGGCAATACAGCTGTATAATCGTGGAGCCGCCATAGCTGAAATACCCTTTTTCGTCCATCCTGGCAAACTCCGTAACCGGATGGTTGTTGATCTTGCCGATCTGCAGCGCGCCCACCTCTATCTGCAGCACATCCCCGAAATGCTCTGTGCGCATCAGAGTACAGATCCTGTGGTTTCTGGAAAAAACCCGGTATCTCTCCGACAGGGGGCGCACCGTGTGCAAAACACCCTTTATCTCCTCCGTGCGAAGTATCCGCCCTTCATCGCAGAAAAAATATCTGTGGCAGTCCTCGGGAGCCAGCCGGTATACCAGACAAACGCCTCCTTCGTACCGGGACAGTTCAAACCGGTTATCGACCAATTCCGGCAAGGTGTAGACACCGCCTTTTATATGAAACGCAAGCCCCTTTTCTATGCCGCAGGACAACAGTCTGCCCCGGCAGGGAGCTATCAACTCCCGCGTTCCTGCCTCACAGCGCCAATGATATTTTCGGGTAAAAAAATCGTCAAAGCTCTTAAAGTCCGCAGGTTCATGCCTCTCACAATCAGACAGGTCGATGTCGTACTCCCGGATAAAAGGCCCTATCTTCCCGGCGGAAAGAGAACTTTTCATCCATGTGCCGTTTAGTTTTGAATAAATCCTGCGGCAAAAAAACAATTTCAGCAGAATCCTTCCCGGCACTGTATGGTACAGGAATTCCAGACTCTTTTCACCATATTGCTTTTCTCGCCGAAAGATACCTGCCGCTCTGTCATATATCTTTATGTAAGTTCCCATGTGGATGCGTCTCCAAGCTGCTGTTCAAATTCAATAAATACATTAAATATGGTTTAGATTAATCGTTCAGATCAATGCAAGCAGGCGTACTCGATATCTCAGTTCAAGTCAAATAATCAATATTTGTTTACAGCAGGATCAGCACGGTTACTCCCACCGCAAGTATGCCTAAAACCCCATACCAGATTCCACGGGGCTTTGGCACCTTAACATTGAGTATAAACAAAAGACCCATGACAATATAAGCTGCGGCCCATATTCCCGACACAACCGTCATGGTCAGAACTGATCCCACATATTTCAATATCACCCACAACACCGGCAGGATCAGAGCGGAATAAGTCACAGGAAGGCCGTCGTAATGGCTCCTCACTCCCTCTGTTGCCGCCGAAGTGTTAAACCAGGCCAGCCGGATGATCCCACAGAGTATATATAGCAAAAGTATCGGGTAGCGAAACACTCTCACTCCGCTTGTCAGATACAGCCCCAGAACTGACGGCAGTGTCAAAAAATCTATAACGTCCGCCAGAGAGTCTATCTGTATGCCAAATTCTTTGGCAACCTCATCTCTCTTACAGCGCCGGGCGATGACTCCGTCAAACAGATCGCAGATACCCGCCAGGATAAGGCATATCATGGCCAAAGCCGTGTGTCCGGCCAGGACAAGGGCAACGCCCAGAAAGGCAATTCCCACTCCTATGTATGTCAGAATAACGGATCTATTGTACTTTCCTATAAACATTTGTCCCTCTCCCACTGCCGCTCTTTTACAGATTCCTGCGGATCTTCGCCTTGTAGAGCAGTCCGTTCACCGCAATATGCGTCACCGCGCCCAGCAGAATATACAGAAAATATTGCCAGAGGGGCATGGGATACAAAAGAGCAAAGACGATTCCCACCCCAAACAGGGAATCCACCTGATCGGCTACAAAGAAAAAGCCTCCCTTAAGTCCCCCCACGGTCTTGCCACAGGGAATATCAAGCCGTCTCTTGACAAAGCTGTTGGGCAGTTCAAACAGCATATAGGTCAGTCCCATGGCCCCTCCCGCCAGCATATTGAACAGGGGCGTATTCTCATATGTATGGTAGATATAGCACATATCCGGCATGGCCCGGCAGACCAGCCCCCATAACAACTGAGACAGCGCCCCCGCCAGTATCATACCCATAAAACCCGCCCAGGTCTTGTTGTCGCCGAACAGACGCCTGCCGTCCTTAAGCCTCAGGCCGCCGTCCATAGGGCATTTGAGACGCTGATAGAGCGAAGTTTTCACAAACAGCATATTCAGTATTCCTGCCAGGATCACAGGAAACATAGTCACATACATTTTTATAAGTATCATACGTGTTACAGCATCCTCAAAAAGTTGGAGAACAGAACCGCGCCCTCGGCTCCGAAGAAGGCGATTCCCATGATCAGCACCGCGGCAGCCGAAACATCTTTGGCAAACCTGACGTCCCTGTTCTCTTCCGCGCAAAAGCTGTCGCAGAGCCGTTCCACCGCCGTGTTGACATATTCCGCCGCGAACACACCGCAGGAGAGTGCCAGAAAGAGTATGTAATCATAAAGGCCCGATGATGTTAAAATGTTAAGTGCCAGAACCACTGCCGCTATACAGGCATAAATCTTAAAATTGCGCTCTTCCCGAAAGCCGCCGGCGATTCCCCGGAACGCGCACACAACGCTCTGCAAAAAATTCTTATTTTTCATTGGTATACCTCCGGCGCTATCTGGCACGCATATAGATCCTCTGTCACTATGAGAAAAATTATAACACAACTCCGCATATGCATCAAGCGTTTACATTTTTCGCCATTTGCCCGGCCCTATTTATGGCGTTATTACTTTTGCGGCCTGACAATAATATAATAAGAGGCATCTGCAGCTGTTTGCGCGGATACCTCTTTTATTTTTCCCTTTACGGGAAGTGCTCCTATTTTTTGTTTTTAGCTCTTATTACAGTAGAAAATGCAAAAGCAGAAAGTGAAACTAAATCTATCGCCCCTAATACTCTTACCGCAATATCAGGCAGCTCTATCCGGGCAATATTAGCTCCCACCAGCATAACCGTTGTAATACTTATTGCAATCAAACTTATTGCCCATATTATATTAGTTTTCTTGGAATCCATCTTTTACCCCCGCAATTCCCGATTTAAAAGCTTTTAGCTTTTCCGCCGCGCAGACGCTCCTTCAGGCTCTTGCCGCGGTAGAACAACTGCCCTCTGTAGACCCTGCCGGTGCACACCACCAATATCGCGGTAAACACGATCAGAATCGCCACATAGAGCAATCCCTGCGCTGCGGATATATTGCCCACCAGAATATCGCCCGGCAGCAGGAAAGCACTGGTGACCGGCACGATCCGCAGCACCGTGTTGATCCAATCGCTTTCACACAGCGGCGGCAGCAGATACGCGCCAAAAAATCCCGCTATCACGACCATCTGATAACAAGCCATGATCTGTCCCAGCTCCTCCGCCTTGTTGGCAAAAGAGGCAATCAGTCCGGCCAGCATACAGTAGAACAAAAACGCCAGGCATATGGTAAACGCCGCCAACACCATGGCGCCGGGAGCAAAGGCGCTGCCCTCTGTCTGCCCGTGCAGCAGCGCAAATATCTCCAACAGCACATTGTGGTATTCAGGATAGATCACTGCGCCCGCGATTCCATGTCCCAGGAAAAATCCGCCCACCAGACTGCCGATCCACAGCAGGATCTGGACAATGGCTGTGACCGTAATCGCCAGAACTTTGCCGAATATCAGACCATAAGGCCTGGTAAGGGTCAGAATCATCTCCATCAGCTTGGACGACTTCTCCACGCTGACCGCATTTCCCACACTCATCCCGTACAGCAATGTCAGCAGATATATTAAAAACATGATGATCATGGGGACGACCATGGACACCACACGCTCTCCCACGCTGCGCTCCTTCTCTCCCGCGTCCAGCTGGCTGGTCTGTATGCCGCTCATGGCGATCACCAGCTTATCCATAGCGATACCGGAAGATAATAGTGTGCTCTGCTGCATCGTACCCACAAAAGCCTGACAAAGATCCTCTGCCTCTCCCTTTTTGATCTCGCTGCCGTAGGGCAGGATAGCCGTCACCAGATACCCCTGCTGCGCCGCAGGACCATGGCGTTCAATCTCCAGGATCACCGCGCGGGGCTCCTGCTCTCCCAGCGTCAGGGCCAGCTCTTCCACCGGCTGCGAGGCCGTCACAAAGGTAACCTCCGGAAAGGTATCACGGTACTGCTCCATAAATCCGTCCAGGTACAATACCTCCAGTTCACTGCGGTCCGCCACATAAACCTGCTGAATCGGAGAGCGCTTATCGTCTTCCTCCTTCTGGACAAACGCCATGATCGTACTGATCGCCAGACCGATCACCAGCATTCCCAGGGCCACCCCCAACGTAGTATTGCGGTATTTTTTTCCCGCAGCCTGTTTCAGTGTAAAAGAGAATACATCCCGCCATCCGCTGAACAGTCCTTTATTCATGATGTTTCTCCTCCTCTCCCGAACGTTTTACGGCGTTAGCCGCCAGTCTGCGGTTCTTGGCTATCTGTAAGATATCCTTCAGTTTCAGCACATTGCCGTTATAAAAGATCATGGACTCATAAACCTTGGCCGTGAAGGAAAACAGCCCTGCCGTGCTCAGGATCACCACCGCCAGACTGATCAGGGCTACCGACATGCTCAATTTGCCCAACAGCAGATTGGCCGGCATTACAAATGGCGCGGACAACGGTATAATACAGCAAATGTCTACCACGGTTTGGCTTACCTTTCCCAGCATCTGCATGATACACAGAAAGATTCCTATATAGGAGCCAATCACCAGAAACATCTGGTAAAGTTTCAACCCCTCCGCCATCTCTTCCATCTTGCTGACGGAAGCGCCTGCCAGCCCCGCCACGATACTGTAAAAGAACACGCCCGCCAGGATCATCACCACCGCCAGCAGAACTGTACCCACATTGACACCGGTAAACAGCGCCTCCAATGCCGGTGCCTGCTCTGCCCCGGCACCGCCGCTGCCAAACAGCACACCGCTGATTCCGCATGAAATAAGATAGCAGATACCATAGGTCGCGAACTGAATCATAACCGTAGACAGCGCCGCCAGGATCTTACCCAGGATCAGCGCCATAGGACGCACGTTGATCATCAGATATTCCACAACCCTGGTGCTCTTCTCTGTGACAATGGAAAAGGCGATCTGTCCTCCGCCCATATTGACGATCAGCATAACGACTACGATTCCCCCCAGCAGCACATAGTACTCTGTCATGGAGATACCCTCTCCCTCCTCCTCCGGGGCTATCTCTCCCTCCGGAGTGGTATGTTCTATACGGGTCTCCACCGGCTGATTGATAAATTCCATCTGCTCCGGGCTGACATCCACCGCGCTTATGCGGGCATCCTGAAAAAAGTCCGTAAAATCCTGGGTAAGCTTATCACAGTCCTTATCCTTCAGATCCGCTGTGGCCGCTTTGACAAAAGTCAGGTTAAAATACCCCGCCTCCTCGTAGGCAATATGAACGATCAGCTCCGTGCTGTCCTCACTTTCCTCCAGAGCCTTTACATGTTCCTCAAATCCTTCACCGGGAACCCGGACCACCTGCATGGTTGCGTAACGCTCCCCCTCCAGGGCATGGGTATAATCAATATTCAGACCGGTCTCGTCATAGATTGTAAGAAGACTCACCTCCGTGTCCTTCTCCTGTTCTTCACCCCGCTGTCCCAGCCAGGTGCTCACCGGTACAAACACCAGGATCAACACGCACATCACGATCAAAAGTCCTCTAAAAGACTTCTGTTTCAACTCCTGTCTCAGCGAGAAAGAAAACACTTCTTTCCATCCCGCGTAATCACTTCTCTTCATGGCTGCCTCCGTTCTCCGCATTTTGCAGGGCAGCGGCATCGGATGGCTCTTCCTCCTGGGCGCCTCCCACTTTCTCCACAAATATCTCATGAAGCGAAGGTTCCCGCAGTTCAAACTTTACAACCTGGCGTTGCTCTTTTAACAGATCCTGCAAAAAGGCAAGGGCCTGGGCCTCGCCGGTCACTCTCAGTTGTTTGTCATCAGGCGTGTCATTGATCACCGGCAGTTCGTGCCGGGCAATGATATCCTCAAAAGGCCTGTCACATTTGACAAACATATTGACACGCCCATAGCTGCGCTTAATCTGGTTCAGATTCCCTTGCAGTACGGTTTTACCGCGGTTCAGGATCGTTATGTCCTCGCAGAATTCCTCTATGGTCGCCATCTGGTGAGAAGACATGATCAGATATTTTCCCTTCTCCATCTCCTCCCTGATGATCCCTTTGAACAGGTCCGTATTCACAGGGTCCAATCCGCTGAGAGGCTCATCCAGGATCAGCAGTTCCGGCTCCGAAAGCAGCGCCGCCATCAGCTGGATCTTCTGCTGATTGCCCTTGGAAAGCTGATCGGCGGTCTTGGGTTTCTCCGGTTTTTTACCTTTTGTCTTTGGCGGATAAAGATACTCCTCCACTTCCAGGCGCTTGGCCCAGTAGGCTATCCTCTTTTTGGCTGTCTCTCTGGACACCCCTTTCAGTTTCGCGAAATACAAAAGCTGATCCATCAGCTCGTATTTGGGATACAGACCTCTCTCCTCCGCCAGGTAGCCCACATTCATATGCATGGCGTCCAGCGGCTTACCCTGCCACAGCACCTGCCCGCCGTCACAGGCCAGCATCCCCAGGATCATACGGATAGATGTGGTCTTTCCTGCTCCGTTTGTCCCTAAAAGAGCATAAACTCCGGGAGTTTCCAGCGAAAACGAGAGAGCGTCTACCACTGTTTTTTCTCCGTATTTTTTGGTCAGTTCCTTTACCTCTAATGACATATTTACCTCTTTCCTGCATATCACGATCTTGCGGTATGCATCTTGATCGTTTATCCAAACCTTATTATAGATGCGCGTTCCCGTCTTGTAAACCTATAATGCCGCACTAACTACAGTATTTTCGTGCACTTTTTCCGCAACTCCTGATTGCCACATCATTCCAGGCTGCGCCTCATCCTGTAGAATTTCACACCTACATGAATAATCAATCGAAAATACAAAAAAAACAGCACGCAAAATAATACAAAAAACGCGTCCAGGGGGACCTCCCCCGATATGCTACTGTGTATCTGCGGCAAAAGGCATCCGAAAAAAATAACAAATATGGGCATCATCCGACATTTCCATATTCGTCCCAGCAGTTCGGCGCGGGAAGTGTTGTCGCTGAAGATCTCTTCCTCTCCCTCCATCTCCGTCACCGGTTTACGGAAATAGTGAAAGCTCAAGCAACTGTCCACATACTCCCAGCCGCAGTCGCGGAATATCTGCCGATATGACGAACCGTCTCCGTCCCGCCTGTTGCGAAAATCCAGTTGATACACTACGTCCTCGGGTTCACATCTCTCGAATTGAAATATGCAGGGAGGGCTCATGCTAAAAAGTTTCCAGCCCATACGGTGCATCTCCCGCAGCCATTGCTCCTCCTCCTTAAAATCAGCTATTGTGAACATTCTTATTTTTGTCAATGTATTACTCATGTGTTTCCCGCACCTCCCGTCTACATTTCACACATGCGCTTAAGCGTTAAGGCTGTGCGCATCTTAATTCTATGCCCGCCGCAGGCTCCTCCTGCAGCCCGATGCCCTCCACTGTACGATACAGCCGCCGGATACGCCGGATCTCCAGCTCCAGCACCTGTCTGCCCAGCTCCGTGATCCGGTAAATCTTTCGTTTTTCCTCTTCCCGGACGAAGGCGATGATCCCGTCTCTCTCCATCTTAGACAGGCTCCCGTACATCGTGCCGGGGCTGATGCGTATTTCCCCGTCCGTCAGTTCCAACACACGCTGTACGATATTGTAGCCGTGCATAGGTTCCTGCAGACAATACAGGATATAAAATCCGGTTTCAGTCATTGGGACATATACTTTTTTGATATGTTCTTCCACGTTCACCCCTCCGCCCGCAATCATGCTTTATATCATACATCTCACCTCGATACATCGCACTTCGATATATTCAATAGTATCGCAGTGCGATATATTTGTCAAGGATTTTTACATAAAAAGAACCTACGGTCATTTCCATAGGTTCTCACACAGGGGGACTTATACCTGCAATTTAGGATACAGGCGCAGCGCGTTCTCCGTAGTGATCCTCTCCACCTCTGCCTCTGTAAGTCCCTTGATCTGCGCAATCTGAGACACTACATATCTAAGGTTGCGGGAGTCGTTGCGCTTGCCCCGGTTGGGCACAGGGCTTAAGTAGGGGCAGTCCGTCTCCAACAGTATCCGGTCCATGGGAAGATACTCCACCGTCTCCTTTAACTTTCTGCCGTTTTTAAAAGTCACCACGCCGCCCACTCCTATATAGAAACCCATATCCAAAAAGCAGCGGGCCAGTTCACGGCTGTAGGAATAGCAATGGATGACGCCGCCGCTCTTCTCCGCATGCTCCGTCTGCATCAATTCCACTGTGTCCTGAGCCGCGTCTCTGGAGTGGATCACCACCGGCAGCCCCACCTCCTGAGCCAGCCGCAGCTGCCGCACAAACCATTTTCTCTGCACTTCCCGTTCCGGCTCATCCCAATAATAGTCCAGACCGATCTCGCCGATTGCAACGCATTTATCCAATCTGCTCTGCCGAGTCAGCCAGTCCATGTCCACCTCGGTCAGCTCCGCCGTATCGCAGGGATGAATACCCAGAGAACCATATACAAAGGAATATTTCTCCGTCAGCGCTATAGTCCGCTCACAGGACTCCAGGCTGGAGCCGCTGTTTATGACCCGGCATACGCCGTGGGCCGCCAGATCGTTCAGAACTTCCTCCCGGTCTTCGTCAAATGCCTTGTCGTCATAGTGTCCGTGTGTGTCGATCATATTTCCTCTTTCCCCCATAGCTGCACTAAGTAATGTCCCGAACAATTATAGCACTTTTCACGGTGCACATATTCTTTCGGTAAGTACTCCACATAGGTAATTGCGAAACTCCCTTTTGTGGAGCAGGGAGTGGGCAATATATACAAAATAAGGGCGACTTGCCACCGCATCGGAGCCCGTTTTTGTATATATTGACCAGTCCCGTCACTTGTTTCAAAGAGTTTCGCAATTGCCTAAGTACTCCACATGATGAAAGGTTAAATCTTTCTCAGTTTTAGATACCAGATCAAACCGAATAATATCGTTTCTTTTTCTTCTGGTATAAATTTCATAGATTTCAAGCCCTTTATTGCCAATTCAAAATACCTATTCATTTCATGTTCCGCATACGCTAAAGCACCTGACTTGGAGAACAGATCTCTAATTGCTTTTACATCCTCATAAGATAAATTTTCTTTTCCATAATATTGAAGAAGATTACTAAAATATTCTTTCTGATTCCGTATGTATGCATATAATAAAGTTTGCTTAAACTCCGTTATATCAGAGCCAACGTTCTTCCCTATATTATCTTCATCTGCATAGATTCCAAGTATGTCATCTTTTATTTGAAATGCTATTCCCAGACTCTCTGCGAAATTCTCTATTTTTTTAATATCTTCATCTGCCCCACCAGCCAGAATCATACCCAGGCATAGCGGGCCTATCACCGTATACCACGCTGTTTTCAAACGATATATTTCCGTAATGGAATCTACTAGATCATCTTCATTTGAGCAGAAATTCTGCTCTTCAAACGGTAAGATCACATCAATAATTTCGCCTTGAATAGTGTTTATTATTACTTGATTAAAATATTTTAACAAAGTCCCAAGGTTGTCTGACCCGTTATATGTTTCTGCCACCTTTTGATTTGCATAACACATCCCAAGGCCACCTGCGCAAATGGCCATTGAATTAGCCACATTATAAGCATTTCTTTTTATCTGTATACCCTTAGTTTCCCAGTCGTTCATATAATGAACCGGAATAGTTGGCTGATTTCTCCTCAAACTTGCACGGTCAATAACGTCGTCATTTATCAAAATCGCTGTCTGATAGATTTCAAACGCCAATGCCAATTCATCACTATACTCTATATCGCTTTTCAAAATACTATAGCCCAGATTTACCAACGCCCCACGAATAAATTTACCATGACAATTCATTCTTGTAAATTCCGAAATATTTTCGGAAATATGTTTCTCCGACTGATTACATATTTCTCGATTAAAATTTTGCATTTTTCCATATAAACGATCTCTTGAATTCTTGAAAAAAATCATAAAGGAAAACAACTGATAGCTTTGTAACATTACTTCCAGATTTTTATCTGTATTCACCTGAAACAAATAGTTCCCGCCATGCTCCAGCACTTTTTTGTCATTCTGTAAAATGAAATAGAAATCTTCAATAGTAGCGATTTGGTAGAGGAAATCCGATTTGTTTACTTTATCATTAGGCCCTTTACAATTTGAATCAAAAAAAAATGTTATTTCTTGATAGTCCTCTAATGATCCATCAATTTCTCCAGCATAAAATTTTTTCGTATGCATATAGGCACCTCTCTATTCCAAAATAAAAGCACCCACTAATTATACCATAAAATTTCCCCTAAACCATATACCCGCGCCAGCAAAATCAGGATGCCGGAGAAAAGCCCTAAAATAATGCTGCCCACAATCGGCATGGGTACATAAGAGTTTCCCACTGCGGCTAAAGCATTTTTACCTATTGTAAGAATGCGGAAATAAGGGGCATTTACCTCATGCCGGGCTGCGGGTGGCCTTCATTGCCTTTCCAGATACTTGGCTCCCATCGTTTCGCAATGTACATCATATTTTTCCAGAGAGAATACCCCGTTGTCGTCCTTGCAGAATATGAAAAAATTATTTTCCCTGTCCGCAAACAGTGCAAGCGGAATTCCCCCTTCACGCTCAATATAGATCCGGGGGGCAAAAGCGTCATATATCCCATTTCTATATACGACCCAAACATTGCGATGTATTAGGTCCTGGGCCGGCTCCGGGCCGCTGCGCTTACGAGCAGTACAGTATAGCCAATCCTCGCTGAAAGTATATTTCCAAAAATAATCCAATGCTGTTCACAGCCTCATATCATAAAACTCCGCCACCGGCACAACCCCCTCCTGGTTTTCGCCAATTGAAACGGACTCCGGGTTATCCCGGAGTCCACAGGAGATTAGCGAAATGATCAATACGGATAAAATAATACAGAATAACCTGCATCTCTTCTGATGTCTCATTCTAATATCTCCAAACAGTCTTTATCAATTTGCCGGAACGTGCCTATGTGCTACTACTTTGTAATCCTTATGATCAGACTCATGGTTTATCGGACATCCAGGCGTTTGACACTGAACTAATACCACCACAACTCTTTTCATCATTTTCCCCATTTTTCCCCTTTCGCAATCGGATAATTTTCAGCTTTAACCGATATCGATATGTTACTGCATTTTGTTTGGACTGTCAACGAAGTTCAGGTAATTATGGTTTGCCTTTATGTCTATATTACAAAACCCCGTTACACCATGCTCTTTTTTATCTAAAAATTTTTTCATATTCAGTATAACCCTTCCCCATTTCCGCCGACTATATAAGTGTAACATTCATGAATGGAGCGAAAAACATATGAAAAGTGATGAGGCGATCAAACTGCTGGCCGACCCGCGGTTTCTGGACAAACTGTACGCATACGCGTACCGCCATTGCAGCACTTTCCACGAGGCACAGGATCTGTGTTCGGACATGATCCTGGCTATACTGAAAGCTCTGCGGCGAAATACGGAGATTCAACACTTCCCCGCGTTCGCCTGGACTGTGGCACATCGTGTCTATGCGGATCACTGTGAGCGGAGAAAGCGGGAGAACGACAGGTTCGTGTCTATGGAGAATGCGGGTTCTCAGGAGTATCCCGCAGGGGAAGCTTTCCCGGAGCAAATGCGCAGTATGACAGGCAATCCCATAGATACCATGTTGGAGGAGCGGTTTGAACGGGAGGATCGGGAAAAACAGCTAAGGGAAGTGTTTCGGGAAATGTCCTTCTTATCCCGGAGCTATCGCAGCGTTATGATCATGTACTATCTGGAGGAGCGCAAGATCGCCGATATCGCCGCCAGTCTGGGTCTTAATATAAACACTGTGAAACAGAGACTGTTTTTGGCCCGCAAGACCATTAAAAAGGCAACTGCCGAACATAACAAGGAGGTTCACAAGATGGAACAACATAATCCGAATATAAACCGAACACTACAGCCGATATCCCTGTGCTTTATCGGGACAGGCAATCCCCAGGAGGGGGACCCCAGAGATAAAGCGGAACGCATTCTGTCTCAAAACCTGATATATATGTGCAGGTCAACTGCCAAGTCTGCCGAAGAACTGGCTCGGGAGCTGAACGTGCCCATGCCCTATATCGAGCAGGAGCTGGAGATCCAATGCAGGGGTGTAAATGGCAGCTACGGTATGCTGCGCAGCACGGGAGCCGGAAAATATATCTCCAATGTGCTGATCGTGGATAAAAAAGAGTATCTGGCCGCCAATGAAATATATAGAAAACAGGCTCCCGCTTTCCGCCGGCACCTAACTGAAACGGCAGAAACTGAAAAGGAAAAAATCCGGACCTTACATTGGCCCGGCCTTTCCGCAGACAGCCGCCTGATACTCTGGCTCCTGACCGCCAGAGCGATCTGGGCATTTCAGAGAAAAGTTGAAGATGAATTGGGGAAAATTTTTTCCCACACGGAGCCGGCCAAAAGGCCGTACACAACCGTAGCCATAGAAGCCTTTGAAGAAGTCAGCTACTTTTACGGCTGTGACGGCATAGGGGCATGGCACACCGGAGGCTACTCCAAGATATCTTTAAGCAATCTGTATGGAAACCGTCTGCAGAAACATTTTACATGCGGGCACAATGTTTCTCAGGACCCGATGCTGCTACTCACCATCCGTAGTGTGAACGGCCTGCCCCTGTCCGAACTGAATGAGGAGGAGCAGGAAATTGCCGCCAAGGCTATACAATGCGGCTATCTGCAAAAGGACGGGGAGTTCTTAAAGCCCGCCATTGTGGTCTTGGATAATGACTCTGACCAAGCACTCTGGAGTATAGCCGATGGGCTGGTGGAGCGCACCGGAGAACTGGCCCGCAATCTGGCAGCAGAATTGGCGGAGTTTATGAAAAAGCATATCCCCCCGCATCTCATGTCGGAATATGTCTACTATAACAACTGTATCGCCTGCAACCGTTTTTTCCATGACGTAGTGGAGGAATGCATTGATCAGGGAACCCTGAATGCACCGGCAAATCCGTTGGGACCGGAAGGCGTACTGATGATTCTGGAAAAATAAATTCTTCCCGGCGTCCCGCCCTGTGGCGGTGCGCCGGGAAGTTCCGCTTTTTATGGGCGTTTTACTTCTTAGGCTTGTCAATCTTGTCTCTGATCTCCTGCATCTGGTAATCCAACGCCTCGATGGATTCGGCGCAGGCTTTCAGCTGCGCCACGATCTCCTCCGCGTTTTCCATATCTTTCTTGTACTTCAGCTTGTGTTCCAGGCTGGCCCAAAAGTCCATGGCGATAGTGCGGAACTGCAGTTCCACTTTCATGTACTTTTTTCCTTTGGACAAAAATATGGGAATATTTAAGATCAGGTGCAGGCTCCTATATCCGTTGTCCTTGGGATGCTTGATATAGTCCTTTTCCTTGAGCAGGATGATATCATCCTGGCGTACAAAAAGCTGAGCCAGCCGGTATATATCGTCAGGAAAGGAGCATATTACCCTGACCCCGGCCACATCGCTGAGATATCTCTCTATATTCTTCACCGTGACGGGATAGCCTTTACGGCGCATTTTCTCATAGATGCTCTCGGGTGTTTTCAGCCTGCTCTGAATAGATTCAAAGGGATTCCTGTTGTAAGTCTGAGTGAATTCGTCATTCAGCACTTTGAGTTTTGTCTCCACCTCCATAATGGCGCATCGGTACTGCATCATCAATTTTCCAAAGGGTTTTGCCTCCTTTAGTTTCTCCGACTGCATCTGGATGATCTGATACTGCTTTTTCAGTGTCTCCGTCTGTTCCTCGACCTTTTGTTGCAGCTGGTTTTTGCAGGCAAAAAGTTCCACCGCATTTTTCACTCTGTTTCTGACAATGGAAGCGTCAAAGGGCTTGCGGATAAAGTCGGAGACACCCATCTTAAAGCACTTGTCCTCCACTTCCACGGAGCGCTCGCCGCTTATCACCAGCACCGGAATCCTGTTCTGCAGACCGTCTTTTTTCATCTCCGCGATAACGGAATAGCCGTCCATCTTGGGCATATGCAGATCCAGCAGCAACGCCGCCGTATCGTTCTCATGCCTGTGCAGTTTCTGCAAAGCCTCTTCCCCGTCTCCGGCCATGTCGATAATATAGCTGTCTTTCAGTATATTATGCAGCAACTCGCGGTTTATCTCCGCGTCATCCACCACCATTATCCTCTGCATGGCACTTGTACCCCCGCTATCCTCATTCAAAAAAATCATCGTATCTCGACAACTCTATCCTCTGGGCCATCTCCGGGATGGCGCTGACTATAGCCTGAAAACCTACCCGGAGCCGTATGTAATTACTTTCCTCTATATCGTCGATCTCCAGACTCCAGCTGGTCATATTTTGCCCGAAAAGCAGACGGTAGCAAAAAGTCAGCGCGCTCTCGTCCTCATATATCCAGGCATCGGAGTATGCGTTATCCAGATAATTGATAACCGTGCTGGCAACGTTTTCTTGTACGTTCAGAGTTACATCCTCGGTCTCTTCCATATCGTCATGGGCGGACTCGTAAACCTCCGACAATATGGCATAATTATCGTTCGCCAGCCAGTACCACAGCTCGATGTCACCGTCATGCAGCAGGGCCTGGGTTTTGCGTATGTCACCATACTCATCGCTGCTCAGATAATAAACGGTTCCGTCCACTCCGTCGATGAGTAGTTCCGCGTAAATACCTTCTCCCTTGCTCAGCAGAATATCATTGGCTACCAGCAGGATCTGTCCGTCGGATTCCCGGATCAGAACGTATTGGGTGCAGCTCTCTATCCCCACAGGCGCTCCCCCCAGTTTTTCACCCAACATCATGTATCCCCTATCCTGCAATGCGCTCACCAGTACGCAGTTCATCGCCTGATACAGCTCCTCCTCCAGGTTTTCGTTTTCTGTGTCTATCTCTTTGGAGCTACAGATCACATCCCCGGTAGCCTGGGCTCCCAGATAGTTTCGTATCCTCTCGTAAACCCTGCGTTCATAACTCCGGTCCAGCTCCGCCACCACCAGAGGAGCCAGTGACCCTTCCTGAAAATTGTTGGACGAGGCGGCATCCCGCAGCGCAAACCATCCTTTGGGCACAAACAGCGCCGCCAGGATCAGCAGCACAGCCATCCCTATTCCCGCATATCTTTTCATCTTTACTCTTCCCCCGATATAAAGCGGTATATTCTGCCCACACGCCACAGCGCCGGTGGGTTGTGCGGCATATTACTCCGGCGGGTCCATGGGCAGACGGATCAATATTTCCGTGCCCTCTCCCAATGTACTGCGCATCTTCCAGCTGCCTCTGTGGAGCTGTAGAATACGCTGGCACAGCGACATGCCCAGCCCCGCGCCTCCTTCTTTGCGGGAACGGGATTTGTCCACCATATAGAACGGCTCCGTTATACGTTTGATCTCCTCCTGGGGAATCCCCCGTCCGTTATCGCATATACGGATTCCGTACCATTTTTTCTGACGCGTTTCCTCCTGTTCGGAATCCCACTGGCTGTCCTGAAAGTCCTCCAGAAATCCCGCGGGCATCTTCTCCCGTAGGCGTCGTCCCTCCAGACTGATCTGTCCCTTCTCCCCCACCGCCTTGGTGGCATTGTCCAACAGATTGTACAGCAGGGACAGCAGCAATTCCATATCTCCCCACAGAGTAGCCTGCTCCATGCGGATACTGCCCTGTATCTGGCGTCCCTCCCAGATGGGGCGCATGGTAGTCCACAGATTTCCTCCCACTGCTGTGGCCTTGATGGGTTTTACGGTAAAATCCTGTTTTTCCATGCTCACCAATTCCAGCAGTTTGTGGGAAAGCTGCTCCAGCCTTATACCCTGGGTGTAAATATAATGGCTGGCGGTGCGGTGATCCTCCTGATTCAGTTCCATGGTATCCAGCATCTGAGCGTACCCGATAATGGAGGTCAACGGCGTTTTCAGCTCATGGGCAAAGGCAGCTGTAAAATCCTCCTGACGCTTGGCCTCCAATTCCTTTTCCCTCATCTGCTCCACCAGACGGTCAGCCATCAGGTTAAAACTTTCCGCCAGTTCCCCTACCTCGTCCGGCTGGCGGTAGTCCGAACGCCGCGTCAGATCCCCGGCCGCGATCCGTTTCGTCACCCATCCCAGCTTGCGGATGGGTCTGGTCAGATAACGGGCCAGCACCCAGGCGCAGACTGCCGCCACGGCCAGCAGAACAAACAGCATTATCTGATACTGGCGGACCATGTCTGCCCGGGTGTCATAAATACTCTGGATATCGCGGCTGACCAGCAGATAATATGGCGTATTTCCCAGCATACTGATACACATGCTGGCCAGCTCATGCCCCTGGTTTCCCATACATATCTGCCAGATATAGCTGTTTTCCCCTGTTTCGTTGCGGATGTCCATCATCTTCTGTACATCCACGATCAGTTTCAGCTGCTCCAACTCCTGCTGCCCGCTATGGCAGACTCCGTCCCCGTCCAATATGATACAGCTGCTCCCCGTTCGGTCCACATTGATCGTCATACTGTCTATGGCTTTCTGCAAGGCATAGACCTCCCCGTACTCCTCTCCGGACATGTAGCCCACTTCCAGAAAATATTGAAACATCTGTATTTCCTGGCTGGCCTGATGCCGCTCCTGCTCCAGCATCCGATTAAAACTGGAATCCAGCATCCACATGCCAAAGGCAATAAAGGCCACAGTGATCAGAACCATGATCCACAAAAAAAGTTTCCCCGTAAATTTCATGCGTTATTTTCCTCAGCCTATTCGCCTGCGAGACGATAACCCACCTTATAGACGGCCGTGATCTCTTCATTCCATCCCAGTTTTTTCTTCAGACGCTGAACGTGCAGATCAATGGTGCGGCTCTGCCCCTCGTACTCTCCGCCCCACACGGATTCATATATTGTCTCGCGGTACAGAGCGATATTCCGGTTCCGGGCCAGCAGCAGGAGCAGATCGAATTCTTTCATCGTCAGCGCAATCTGCCGCCCGTCCTGCAGCACCAGCCGGGAGGCGGTATCTATAGTAATGTCAAAGACTTTTAGCGTGCCCTCCGACTTGTGATAACGGCGCAACACGGTCTCCACCCGGGCCAGCAGTTCGGGGATGGCAAAGGGTTTGGCCAGATAGTCGTCCGCTCCCATTTTCAGCCCTTTTACCTTGTTCTCCGTGGTTCCCAGCGCCGTGAGAAAGATCACGGGCAGCCCCATGGACTGGGCATATTGGAGCAGTTCGTAGCCGTTGCAGCCCGGCAGCATGATATCCAGCAGCGCCAGGTCAAAAGGGCGCTGTTGCATCAGATCCGCCGCCTCCGTTCCGTCCGCCGCCCATGTGCAGTTGTATCCGGCGCGGGTCAGGTTCATGCGGATCAGGTTTGCTATAGGTTCTTCATCTTCGGCTATCAGTATTTTGATCATGGCGTTCTCCTTGTACAATAGATTCCGCACCATTATGATTCCTGTTTGTATACTGATTGTATCACAATTTCGCTCATTTGTGTATACCCTATGGGGGCACTGGCGCAAAAACCGCCGGCCCCCATATAGCTTACGGTGTCAGCCTGTGTATATCCCTGGGGAACAGACAGGCCTGACGCACATTATCATAGCCCAGCAACCGGGCGGTAAAACGCTCCAGTCCCAGCCCCATGCCCCCATGGGGCGGCATGCCGTGGCGGTGCATCAGCAGGTAACCGGCAAATCCTTCCGGGTCCATGCCCCGCCGCCGGAGTTTTTCCAGTTGCTGCTCATAGTCGTGAATCCGCTGGCCTCCGGTGGTGATCTCCACCCCGCGAAAGAGCAGGTCAAAGCTCAGAGTCCGAGCCGGATCATCCGGGTCTTCCATGGCATAAAAGGGACGTTTTGCCGTGGGATAATGGGTCACAAACACAAATGCGCTGCCATAGTGTCCCCTGATATACTGACACAACAGGTCTTCCTCCTCCGGCTCAAGATCCTCCTTATCCCCCATGGGCCTGTGATAGTATTCCGCCACCAGAGCCTTGGCACGGTCAAAGCGAATCCTCGGGATGCGCCCCATGGGCATGTCCTCCCGCCCGGGCGGTATCTCCACCCCCCAGGTCCGGGCATCTTCCAAGCCCTCACCGGAAGACGCAGGCATGGAAAACCGCGGCATGGAGACCTGCAGCATATCAAGCTCCTGTCCGCACAGCTCCCCCAGGCCGGCCAGCGCCGCCTGTAACATTGCCTCTTCTGTCTCCATGATCTCCTGAAAACTCTCGATATAGCCCATCTCAAAGTCCACACCGGTATATTCGTTCAGGTGCCGGGAGGTGTCATGTTTTTCCGCCCGGAACACCGGCCCGATCTCATATACGCGCTCGAACACTCCCACCATCATCTGCTTATAAAACTGCGGACTTTGGGCAAGATACGCCTGTTTTCCAAAATAATCCAGAGAAAAGATATTGGCGCCGCCCTCCGCTCCGGCCTCCACCAGCTTGGGGGAATGGATCTCCGTAAAATTCCTCTCCTGCAAAAAGCCCCTAAAGCCCCTGCAGATTCCTTCCTGAATCTTGAATATAGCCCGCTGCTTTTCGTTGCGCAGAGTCAGCATCCGGTAGTCCAACAGATTCTCAATGGAAGTGTCTACCTTCTTGTGGTTGATCACAATGGGCATAAGCTCTGTGGGCACAGACAAGGTTTCCAGTTCCAGCAGCCGCAGTTCCCAGCCCAGCCGGGAGCGCTCCTCCGGCGCAACCAGCGCACGGACCCGTACGCAGCTCTCCTCCGTAAGCTCCTCCATCCCAAAACGGGAAAATTCCGGGCTGTACACACACTGGATCACATGCCGGCCGGTGCGCAGCAGCACAAAGGCAAAGCCGCTCATACGCCGCAGTTTATATATGCTGCCGTGGAGCAATATCTCCTTCCCCGCCTGCTGTCCGATCTCTTCAAGAGAAAAACCGGATACCTGCGTGGGAGCC
Organism: uncultured Acetatifactor sp.; assembly: GCA_910577235.1. Classification (GTDB taxonomy): domain Bacteria; phylum Bacillota; class Clostridia; order Lachnospirales; family Lachnospiraceae; genus Acetatifactor. The sequence goes on from CAJTMX010000040.1 coordinate 24,972, forward strand.
GCCGGGTTTTTCTCGTTTTCTTGTATATGTTGTTTCATTTTGATCTCCTTTTCGGTAATCCCCAAAGGGGTATTGATTTACGTTCTCTGTAAGGCAAAGGTATGGAATGCATCCATACGGACATCGTCGCAATGTCCCATGGGATCACCCCCTTTCATTGATATGGATTATTTAGGCAATTGCGAAACTCTTTGAAACAAGTGACGGGACTGGTCAATATATGCAAAAACGGGCTCCGATGCGGTGGCAAGTCGCCCTTATTTTGTATATATTGCCCACTCCCTGCTCCACAAAAGGGAGTTTCGCAATTACCTAACATGGATTATAAAGGATATTTGAATTTGAGCATATAAAAAGACCAGCCCTGCATCCGTAATCTCTTACCAATGCGGTACTGATCTCTCTGTCCTGTCACAGGCGGCACGGCGCGCCGCCGATATGGAAAGTCTGCTCTCCGGCTCGATCTGTTCTTCTCCGCATAGGTACAACACATTCAGCGCTTGTACCTATGTTTCCACAGCTACAAGCGCTATCTATCGTCGTCCCTGCTTATGAGAATCTCAAATATCCGATCCAGCATTTCTCTCCCCCTGTTTTCCGTTTCGGGAATCCGTTCTTTTAAAGATTTTTAACATCATAGCATAAGCTTTGGGGAAATGCAACAACAATTTTCCCGGCAATGCCTTGACATTATCCCGCCTATTAACTATAGTATGCTTACAGATCAAAACGCTCGGAAGGAGCATGTCCAAAACGGGCGTTAAAAAATGAATCTACGCAATATCGCGGGACAGTACGCTATATGCGGGAACGGAGTAAATATGAGCAAAAAATGCGCGCTATTTTTACCGCTGTTGGCGGCGGTTATTTTACTTGCAGGCTGCACAAAGACGGAGTTTTCGAGAAATTCCTCTGATCCTTCCGGCACCGCGCAGTCTTCCGGGGAAGAGGCACAGCCGCTCAGCTTTGAGGCTACGGATACAGAGGGAAACTCCGTATCCGGCGACATTTTCTCGAGATCAAAACTCACAATGGTCAATGTGTGGGCCACTTATTGCAATCCCTGTCTGCGCGAGATGCCCGGACTGGGCGAACTGGCAGAAGAATATGATTCCGAGGAATTCCAGATTCTGGGTATTATCAGCGATATACCTGAGGGCACGGAGCCTAAGACCATGGAGCTGGTGGAGGAGCTGATTGAGAAGACCGGGGCCGACTACCCCCATCTGCTCCTGAACAAGTCCCTGTACGACGCGCTTCTCACCGATGTGGCGGCAGTTCCCACCACATTTTTCATAGACGAAAACGGAACGATCCTGGACACGGTGATCGGTTCCATGGAAAAATCCGCATGGGAGGAGAGAGTCAATGCGCTTTTGGAAAAAGAGTGACCGATTCTGGTGGATCGGAGGAACGCTGACCGGAATCGTATTTCTGGGCATGGGGATCGCCTCCGGCGAATTGGCCGATATATGGAGAAAAGCGGTAATGATCTGTATGGAATGCATTGGGATTGGGTGAAAAAGTATGAATAGACTGCGGCTTGCGGTACAACTCATTTTTACCGTTCTCACAAACGGATACACCTATGGGTATCTGCACGGGAAAATATATCAGGGTAATCTGAAATACGCCTGCGTTCCGGGGCTGAACTGTTACTCCTGCCCCGGAGCGCTGGGGTCCTGTCCCTTGGGAGCGCTCCAGGCCCTATTGAACCGGCAGGGATATCGTATGCCCTTTGCGGCTCTGGGGTTTTTCTTTTTATTCGGGAGCCTTTTGGGACGCTTTGTCTGCGGATGGCTGTGCCCCTTTGGACTGGCGCAGGATCTTTTGCATAAGATTCCTTTATTTCATAAGAAGAAACGGCTGCCCCTGCACCATATCCTAAAGTATGGGAAGTATCTCGCTCTGGTAATTTTTGTGGTCCTTGGCTCCCTGTTTTTGTTTGGAGGATTCGCGAAAGTTCCCGCATTCTGCAAATATATCTGCCCCTCGGGCACATTGTTTGGCGCACTGCCTCTGATGGCTGCCAACGAACTGCTGCGGGGACAGGCGGGAGGACTGTTTTTGTGGAAACTGGCGGTCCTGCTCTTTATACTGCTGCTCTCCGTGAAGGTCTACCGCCCTTTTTGCCAGTATCTGTGCCCGTTGGGAGCGATCTATGGCCTGTTCAACCGTTTCAGCCTGGTGCAGATACATTGGAAGGAAGAAAAATGTGTCTCCTGCGGAGCCTGTGAACGGGCCTGTCCCGTGGCACTCTCCGTCCGCGAGATATCCCGCTCACCGGAATGTATACGCTGCGGCAGATGCGTCAGCGCCTGCCCGGAAAACTGCCTGCATTTTTCGAGAAAAGAAAACGTCTCCACTGCAAAGGATACTGTTTGCTGATTTCTCCGGAGATTCCCCTGGCTTTTACAGCCCCATTACCGCATCGATAGGCAGCGAGAGCACGATTCCCTTGGCCTCGCTGCGCATGCCGCATTTCTCACTGATCGCACTCATGATCTCCACCTTTTTCTCCGTGTCGGACAGGATCAGCACGATCTCTTTTTCCTCCTGCATACTCAGTCCCCAGGAGACGGCTGCCTCCTGATTACCGATCCAGCGGCTGTGTATCACGGTTCCGCCGCTGGCTCCGGCCGCTCTGGCCGCATCCATGACGTCCCCGCTGAAACCTATATTTACCGTGGCGACTATCAGTGCATATTGTGTATCGGACATACTATTCCCAACCTTCCTTATACTGTGAGATGTGTTTTCCTCGTCTATCTTCGTTAACATGCGCATGAGCTGTTTGTTCAGTCCGGTGAGGGATAAAGTAAACGCAATGCCGCTGTTGATGGTGCCCAAATGGAGTTCGGCGCGCAGCCTGGACAGCATGGAGTCTCCCAGAGCCTTTGGAACGGTGCTCATCAGGATGCATTTGTCTATACTGCCCAGGCCCAGCATATCCATAATCTCACTGGAGGCTGTCCCTTCGGCGTTTAGCCTGTACTGAACGGGCAGAGTACTCCTGCGGAATATTCTGGTGGCCTTTTCAGCCAGCTTGGGATTGGTGATCAGCACCAGCAGCTGAAAGGACGGGGTATTATCATGTTTTTCCATAAGTTCCTCCCTCCTCCAGGTCTATGATATCGTCGCAGTCATCCAGATACGCGGCATTTTGCAGCGCCCTCCTGCGCATGGCATTGGTCTTGACCTGATACACAATACCCATGATCTGTATGGCAATAAGCGGCGTCAAAGCCACCAGCGCCACCACTCCGAAAGCGTCAGTCATCAGATTTCCGCCCAGAGCCTGACAGGTTCCGATACTCAGGGGCAACAGGAAAGTCGAGGTCATGGGACCGCTGGCAACACCGCCGGAGTCAAAGGCGATACCAACAAAAATCTTGGGAACAAAGCGGGACAATACCAGGGCGATCAGGTATCCGGGAATCAGTATCCACTGGATAGGAAGCCCGGTCAGCACCCGCATCATAGCCAGGCCTACGCTGATAGCTACGCCCAGAGACATGCAGCGGTTCATTGCCTTGACGGACACGGCGCCGTCGGTGACGTTTTCCACCTGGTGATTGAGTACCTGGATCGCAGGCTCCGCCTTCACTATGTAGTAACCGATGAGCATTCCGATGGGGACAAGTATCCACTTGAAAAGGAGGGATGCCAGCTCCTGCCCCAAAAAGGAACCCACCGGCGCGAATCCCACATTCACGCCGCACAGGAACAGCACCAGGCCGATATAGGTATATACCAGACCCACGGCGATTCGCTTTAACTGTCTCCTGTGATAGCGGCGGGTGATCAGCTGGAAGACCACAAACACTGCGGCAATGGGCAGCAGGGATACAAGCACTTCCCGGGCGTAGGCCGGCAGGCTGACGCCAAACACTCTGACCACATCCCGGGTGGTCGCCACAGAGGCCATCTCCCCCAATGAGTATACCGCCTCCGTGGGCCTGTAAAAGCAGCCCAGGATCAGCACTGCCAGTATAGGACCCACACTGGACAATGCCACCAGACCGAAACTGTCGCTGGAGGAGTTTTTGTCGGTGCGCCGGGATGCCAGACCCACGCCCATAGCCATAATAAACGGCACGGTCATGGGGCCGGTAGTGACACCGCCGGAGTCAAAAGCCACCGCAAGGAACTCCCCCGGGACAAAGAAAGAAGCCAGGATCAGCAACAGATACAATACGATCAACATCTTGGACAGGTCGATCTGAAACTTGATCCTAATGATGGCCAGAGCCAGAAAGATTCCCACGCCCACCGCCACGGTGAGGATCAGCACCCGGTTGGGCACCGAAGGCACCTGTTGGGCAAGGACCTGCAGATCCGGTTCGGAGATGGTGATAAGCGCGCCCATGACGAAACCGATGGCCAACACCATTATGATCCTGCGCGTCTTGGATATCTGGACGCCGATACCCTCTCCTATGGGCGTCATGGCCATCTCGGCCCCCAACTGGAAAAAGCCCATTCCCAGAATCAGCATGATCGCGCCCACCACAAACATGACCAGAGTTCCAAGTTCCATGGGAATCAGAAATATACTGATGAGTAACACGATCCCGGTGATCGGAAGAACCGCCGATAGAGATTCCAGGGTCTTTTCTCTCAATTTTGGATTCAAATTCCTCTCCTTCCTGCATACTGCGGCTCTCTCCGCAGCGCTGCGTTCATTCTATATTGATTACACTGTGATTTGATACTCCTTCGTGAAGTGTGATATTTTATCCGTTATACCTTGACGCGGTGTGCCATAGCACACATTCAGTTCAGTAGAGTTAAGCGAGGAGCATTTTACTCATTATAGCATGAATTTAGCCAAATGACAGCCCCAAAACACCGCATAAAATGGGAATTTTACTGTAACTGTAGAGAAAAGTGAGGAAGATGGCAGCTAAACACACAAGGCAATACTGTGCAATCTTATGGGCTTATTACGGACAAGCCTCCAGGCCGGCATCATCAGGCATAGCCCCCGGCATCATCGGAAGGACTCTTTGGGAACCGGTAAGCATGTTAGCGGGAAAACTTTCCCACCCGGGCAGGGGGGACACTTAATCTAGCCGGACTGAAATGGTGCAGTCAGCGAAAAAATAAATCCATCGGATCAATCTGTAGCGTCCAGCAGGTTAAAATGTATTTCCGTCACCTGCCCCTCTCTGTATTCCAGCAACGATATATTGCCTTGTTTAAATTGCGTATCGTTATCATATTTTATCTTGCCCGCAGTCAGCGCCGCTACCGCTGCTTTCAGCACCGCGCCGTGTGCCACAAATAATATGCCACTCCCCTTGTCAGCCTCAAGGTGCCGTTTTATTCCTGACAGAGCTCTCTCGGAGAGATCCTCCATGCTCTCCATTCCCCATTCCTCATCGTTCCGGCTGTGCCTCTCCTGATAGGAAACGCCCTCAGCCTTACCGAAATCGCGCTCTATCAAAAGCGGTTCCTGCACTATTTCCTCTATGCAATACCCCGTCTGGGCGGCGACTATTTCCGCGCTATCCAAAGCCCTGCGCAGCGGACTGGATACGATCCTGTCAAAGGAAAACCCCCGGTCCCGCATACGGGCGGCCAATTCACGCATCTGCCGGATTCCGTTTTCGTTCATTGGTATGTCTTTCTGTCCTTGCAGGCGTCTCTGCAGATTCCAGTCGGTTTCCCCATGGCGCATCAGATATATTCTCATAACTTGCTCCTTTTCCGTATAGCGCTGGCAGACAAGTCCAGCATCTGCATTATTGCTTAGGTCATGATTTTTCGTTAACACAGGTATATAATCAGATCTTTTCCTTCCCCAATCATTCCCGGCGGGGTCCTGTATCAGAACATCATCATTATAGTAAGCCAAATAGATTCACCATTATCAGTGCGTGGCGAAAGCAGACAAGTTAGGTGTTCTAATTGAATTTATTATACCATACGCCATATCTTATTACAAACATAAAAGGCAGGATAAAAGGAACACAAACATAAGCAAGAATTGTTAAGACAAATTCGTATAGATGTGTTATATTTCCTATTGTGGTAACCACAAATGCAGTTAAACGTACATAATAAGAATTTGCTGCGTAACACCTACAAAACACTGAATTTTTGACTATTGTTGTGCGGTGAGGAGGCCGGATTGAAACTTTTTACCCAGATAAGCGAAGCCTTAAAATATATCGACGGTCATTTGGATCAAACCATAACTCTTGAGATATTGTCGGAGCAATTTTTTCTCTCCCCTTTTTATTTCCATAGACTGTTTTCTATAGTGGTCGGGAAACCTTTGGCGGCTTACATACGGGATAGACGGATTCTTTACGCATGCAGACTGCTTTGCGACACTGATAAGTCTATTTTAGATATTGCATTAGACTGCGGTTTCCATTCATCGCCGGCTTTTTCAAGAACGTTTAAGGTATCGCAGGGGATTTCTCCCAGCCAATACAGGACTCAGGGATATCAGCCCGTTATTTTAACGGTGGACGAATTAATCATGAAATTTACCAACAGATTGAAAGGAGGGATTTTTTTGAATCCAAATATCATTAAACGCGGTAAAATTATTATTGCCGGAACCTGCGGTGACGGCAGCAAAACGGAGGATGTGTGGAAAGCTTTTGAAAAACTATGCGGCGAAAAGCCGCTTGAGAACACTTTGTCCTCCAGCGGGTATGAGATCAGGGTATATGAAGAAGATAAATGTACCGTATATGTGGGCTATTCTGTCTCTGACAAAGACAATATAGACCCCGCATATACCATTTTTGAACTGCCTGCGTCAAAATACGCTGCTTTTGACGTATATGTGTCCAACGGATATGAGAGCGAAAATAACGCCATGCAGCAGTGGTTAGCAACAAATAGCGAAGGCTATTTGGAAAGACTCTATGATCACAAATCCCATTACTGCATTGAATATTATGATGAACGTTTTAACGGAGATGAGACGGGATCGATCGTTGAAATATGGATTCCCATTGAGAAAGCTCCTTAGAATTGTCTACAGAGTAACCCCCGGGAAAGCGACTCCCGGGGGGTTCCACTTTAAAAGGACAAAGCTTACATTTCCATCAGTTGACAATCATGTTTTTTAAAGAAATCTACTCTCGGTTCCAGATACTTCAGTTTATGACTCTCCACATCTGCAATATAAAAAGAAACCGGCTCAAATATATTACTCCAATCCCACAATTCTTCACCCAAATTTAGATATTCTCTAAACATTTCACATCCTTCCGGTGCAATTGGATGAATTAGTATTGCCATAACCTTACAAGCATAAAAACAGTCGATAATAAGCTGTTTTCTGTATTCCGCATTATTGGTGGCATCTGCAATCTTTACATTGTTTACCCAATGCTTATTTATTGATCGGATAAAGTCGTCTAAAACATAAGAGATACGATGAAACTCATGATTATACATATAACGCTCATAATCAAGAACAGTTTTCTCTGTCATAAGTCTTATTTGTTCACTCACATCGCCCTCAGGGATTTTCCCGTCACAATTATTCTGAATAGCATAGAAACAGGTCCGAATTAGCCGGTTAAACACATTGGTTATCAAATTACCATCTTTCAGAACCATATCTACACCGACCCTGTCTTCCTCTTTCATAAATACCTGCGGCTTAAAACCTACACTTTTGGAGGACAGGCCCAAACTCATAAAATGCATTCTTAACTGATCCTTAGTGTAATGATTAAGCAGTTCATCTGCCATAGGAGGCTTTAATTCGGAACTGCTGCTGGCTTTTGTATCCATATACAACAGATGTCGATTGGCTATGATATGAGTTAAGTGTACTTTCTCCACATCCGGCACTTCCCCTCTGGGAACCTGTAAACCTGTAAATAACCCAGTCTGGGCGATGGCATAGAAATAAATGTTGTCTTCTCCAATAAACTGATAAACTTTAGATTCCTCATCATACCACCACCTGGATAAGTCAGCTTCTTTTCCTTGCTCACTCAAATATGCTAAAGTAAAGGAAATCGGCGCCCATAGCGATTCCGGCCATACCCAAAAGGTGAGGTCTTTCAATTCTTCACACTCCGGGAATGGTATACCCCATTCTACATTACCGGACAGCCGAAAGGGAACCAGCGTCTTTCCGGAAGTATAATGAATGTTACTGGCCTCTAATACATTTTTAGCCTTGTCACGGTCATCCAGATTATCAAATTCAAACGCAACAGACGGTTTCTTTTCCTCATTGGTTAATTTATGAGGGGGCAGCTTTGCTGACAATTCTGCCAGGTCAACTATATACTTTCTTGGTACATATATTAAGGGTTTTTTCAAAAATTCTTCTACCGTTTCCAGCTGATACTTACGCGTATTTGTATTTTTCCGCAAGAATTCATTATATTCCTTAACCATATGGATACAATATTCTAAATCGAAATACCAGTTTTCCACATCTCTGAGGACAGGTTTTTTATTTGATAAGCTGCTGACGGGATTGATAAGCTCCGAAGGCAAAAACTGATGTCCCAACGAACACTCATCGGCATATGCTTTTTCCGAAGTGCATCCCGGTATAGGGCATTTCCCTGTTACCTGTCTTCCGTTTAAAAACATCTTTTTTTCTTCATCATAAAACTGAGGCATGGACATTTTCTTAATATATCCATTTTTGTATAAAGTATGAAACACTTTCGCTGATACCTGTTTGTGAATCGAACCTGCTTCTCCCAGCGCCGATGCTCCAAAGAAATCTAAACCGATACCATAGTTTTCCAAGGTTTTCTTCTGATTCTCATGGTTAACACGTACATAATCTTCCAAAGTACCTTCATACCCTGTTTCCTGCAGCTTGCGATAGCTTTCCATGATGGGAGAACCATAACAATCTGTTCCTGAAAGAAAGATAACATTGTCTTTTCCGATTCGATCTCTTAAAAATCGCGCAAAAATATCTGCATGTATAAACATACCACCTACATGTCCAAAATGTAAATTTTTATTTCCATAAGGCATACCTGCCGTAATTATTGCCCGCTTAGGAAATGTGGGGCGTTCATTTGAAGTTAACCGCTTACATATCATATTGTTTTGTTCCTTTCTTCTATTTATTTTAGCCAGGTAATTGCGAAACTCCCTTTTGCGGAGCAGGGAGTGGGCAATATATACAAAATAAGGGCGACTTGCCACCGCATCGGAGCCCGTTTTTGTATATATTGACCAGTCCCGTCACTTGTTTCAAAGAGTTTCGCAATTGTCTAATTTATTTTAGCTATTACATGTTTCCCTTTTGGTCGGGGAAGCTCTGACTGTTCCGGCATAGTATACCTCCTTTTCAAATCCCAAACAGATGGAAATATTATAAAATAAAAACGGTCAAAAACTCGTATCGAGCTTTCGACCGTTTGGTTCAGATTAACTAGGATAAGACACTTGTTATGAACACAGCTCAAAAAGCCCGTTGTCTATTTTGACAATAAGCTGCTGTTGCTGGTTCATTTTGTTCATGGTAATTGAAAATTTAATCATGGGCTTGTCTTTCCTTTATTTTGTGTAATTTTAACAGTATATATTTTAGTTGTCAATATGAATATTGATTTTCTTAAGGTATTTTTTGTTGATTTTCTTTCGGTAATTGTAAAGTCGGGTCTTTGACAGTTTCTTCACAAATCCATTTCGCTGAACTCCAGTATATATA
>CAJTMX010000041.1:0-12796 GCA_910577235.1 uncultured Acetatifactor sp.
ACTCCCATAAATCAAGGTTTTAGCAATAAAAAACAGGTAGTATTTGACACTACCACATAAAAATGGGGAGAAAGGTATATGAAACTTATAAATAGCTGGCGGTTTGCCGTAAAATGTATGAAATTATCTTATAATCTGAAAATAAATATACTCTGCATGGGGTTTCTATTTATAATGGCCCTGGTGTATGAAGTGTTTTATGTCACAGCAGGCCTGGGGGCGTTCTTACTGTTGATAATAGCCACGTATCCCGCACAGCTTATCTATTCTGTGTGTAGTTCCGAGTTGGTGCAGTCCTCTCCGTACAGAAGATCCCTGATGACGTCCCTGCCTACAGTTCTGACACTGTGCAGCGGAATGGCCGTGTATCTGGTGATCATATGTGCCGAGGCGGTGCGGGCATATGTGGCACCTGAGAAGGCAGGCCACGGTTCCCGCACAGTACTGCTTTGTGGGATCATGCTGATGTTGCTGAATATGTATATGGGTTTGGCTTACAAATACTTTGTGTTGTCTTGGGTAATCCTGGCAGTCAGCATGATGGGTTATTATTATTTGTCCGGTTTGATCGGCAAGGGTACAGCGCTGTCGCAGAACTTATTTAATATCCCCATGCCCATATCCGTGATTTTGGGTCTGTGTTTCGCGCTGGCAGGAAATGCGCTGCAATATGGGCTATCCATGCTGGTATACAAAAAGTCCATGTCCCGGTTTGCCATATTCGGTCTGCTGCGGCAGCGGGCGTAGGCTAACAATAAGAGCATCGGTTATACCGTTATTATTACAACAGACAGCAGACCGGGGAGGGTGTAGGGTTATGGAAAGTCCTAAAATAGAGCTTTTTGACAGAACCAGAGAGAACGTGGAAATATATTTTTATAAGACTCAGAATGAGGAGATCCGCAGGATGCTCCCGTCTGCCATCACAACATTGGAGCAGGCTATGGCAGCATATGACAAGGCAATTCTTCCCGGTTCTTCCAGCATGGGCAGGAGTATATATTTTGAAGGGCAGTACATCGGCGACGTGTGGTGTTACGGTATCAACAAAAGCGACGTCCCCAATGCCATGCTTAGTTACTGTATGATTCATTATTTTCTGGAGGGAAATGTAGTTTATACTTATGGACCAAGCTGTACGGCAACCTACTTTTTTGCTCTCCTTTTTGTCATGATCACAGTGTTTCAGGTGGGCATAAAGGGGAGGGATATGAATCCCAGGAGAAGAAAAGCGATCCTTATGTGGATGTGCATCTGGATCATTGCCGCCGTAACCCAGTTTTTGAACGCGAATCTGTTGCTGGTGGGCTTTGCCTCTGTGCTGGGTATGATCATTCTGTTTTTTGAGCTGGAAAATCCGGAGGCCAATCTGGACAGGGAGACCGGCGCGTATAATGCCCATGCGCTGGGAGAGTATACAAAACAGCTATATGAGAGACAACAGAGATTCAGCGCCATATTGATGGCCTTTAAAGACAAAGCCAACCTTGAAAATGACGGCAGCTCCGAGCAGATGGACAAAGTGCTGAAAAATGTAGCCTGCCACGGGGATAAGATCAAGGAGGTCAAAGTTTTCAAGACGCTGGAGCGTGAGCTGGTATTCATCACGGATGATGAGAGATACATGTGGACGGTATATCAGGATATCAGGGAGTATGCGGACGGCTTGGGTATATCCCCGTATTTTGTCATATTGCCGGACTCTTTGGCGCTTGGTAATGTGGAGGAGCTTTTCCTGATGCTGCGGCACTTCAGAGTCGGAAAGAGAAGGAATCCTGCAGAAGATCAAATTATTCTGGATGAGAAGAAAATACAGCACTATAAAGACAGAGAAAAGATGGAGACTGTGATTCGCGCCGCCATAGAGGAAAACAGGATCGAGGTTTTCTATCAGCCTATTTATTCCACAAAACAGCACAAGTTTGTGTCTGCCGAGGCGTTGGCCCGTATTCGGAATCAGGACGGCAGTATTATGCCGCCGGGCAGATTCATCCCTGTGGCGGAGAGAAACGGTCTTATTTCCCGGATCGGAGAGAGCGTGTTTGAGAAGACCTGCGCTTTTATCAAGGAAAACAGGCTGCGGGAGCAATACGGCATCGAGTATGTGGAAGTCAATCTCTCTGTGAGACAGTGCGAGGACCCAAAGCTGGCGGAAAACTACATCGGTATTATGGAGAGATATCAGATAGATCCATCCTGTATCAGTCTGGAGATCACGGAGTCCGCCGCCATACGGATCAAAGATACTCTTCTGGAAAATATGCGGGTGCTGATGGATTATGGGGTAAAGTTCGCTCTGGACGATTTTGGCAACGGGGAGAGTAACCTCAATTACATAGTGGATATGCCGGTATCCATCGTAAAATTTGACCGGGACATGAGTCAGGCGTATTTTGCCAACCAGAAGGCGAGATTTGTCATGGAGGCCGCCATGCATATGATCCATGACATGAAATTGGAGATCGTATCGGAAGGTATTGAGACCCAGGAACAGGCCCAGGCCATAGAGGCGTTGGGAATAGAGTACATACAGGGATATTATTTCTCCAAGCCGTTGCCGGGGGAAGAGTTTTTGCAGCTTACTGTCAGGGAGAGGCGGCAGACAGCCACGTGAGAGAGGATTTACCATTTTATTTTCCGTTTATATGGAGTGATTGATATAGGAGATTTGGGGATGTAGCGTTTGCCACATCCCGTTTCTTATTTTTGCGGGCAATGTGCCAGGTACACTTGCAAAGTAAGTTTCCCAACAGTTGATTTTATATACAAAAATATCGTGACGGCCGATTGAACTACGTCTTTTTTTCCTGCTATAATACTTAATGTAAACATGTTTGCAAGAACACCGATCAGCGCAATACTACAGGCAGGTATGCTGAGACATAAAGGGGTATAAAAATGAACAAACTGAATATATCAGATAACATAGTCCGCCTTCGGCATGATAGAAGACTGACACAGGAAGAACTGGCAGACTTTATGGGTGTCACCAAGGCATCCGTATCCAAGTGGGAAAAAGGGATCAACACACCGGATATTATGCTGCTTCCCAGGTTAGCCGCTTTTTTTGATGTCACGGTGGACGAGCTGATTGGATATGAGGCTCATCTTTCCGGTGAGCAAATCCGGTGTCAGTATGCGAAGTTGTCCCAGGATTTTGCAACTCTTCTCTTTGAGGACGCTCTTGAGAAGACCAGAGCGCTTGCCCATAAATACTATGCCTGTTATCCGTTGCTGCTCCAGCTCGGCATCCTGATCTGGAATCACCATATGCTGGCGAAAACGGAAGAGGAGAGCAGATCGCTCCTTCAGGAGGCGGTGGGATGGTGTGACCGGATAACGGAAAATTGCAGTGATGTAGGTATTTGCAGCGATGCGGTGGTTTTGAGAGCAGGATTATATCTTCGGCTGGGGAGGGCGGCGGAAACGATCGATATGCTGGAGCCTTATGCTGATCCCAGCCGCCTTACAGGACAAAACAGTACCTTGCTGTTGCAGGCATACCAGTTGGCCGGAGACACGGAAAAGGCCAGAAGTTATGCTCAGATAAAACAGTATCTGGATCTGTTGGATTTGATCGGTGACGCGGTGTTGGCGTTGGCTCTAAATGAATATGATATGGCCAGGTGTGAGGAAACGATCCGGCGTATTACAGGAATCATGGAGCTGTATGATCTGGAGACGCTTCATCCGAATGTAGCCGCTCAGTTCCTATTTCAGTCATCAATTGTATACGCCGTAAACGGAAGAGAAGAAAAAGCCATGGAGACTCTTCATTGTCTTGAAAAATGTGTGAACAGATTATTAGAGACAGAGCAGATCACGCTCCACGGAGACGGGTACTTTGATCGGTTGGATGAATGGATCGACCGCTTGCCTCTGGGAAGTATGGCTCTCAGGGATAAAAGCTTTATCCGGCAGAGTTTGCGGGAATCTCTGTCACATCCGGCCTTTGACGGCATAAAGGAAAAGGATAGTTTTCAGCGTCTTGTCTGTAGATTGACGGAAGGAGTTTAGTATGTTAAAGATTGAACATTTAACCAAGCATTATAGGGGGAGCAGTAAAGGGGTCACCAATCTGAGCTTGCATATAGCGCCGGGGGATATATATGCTTTTATCGGACATAACGGCGCTGGCAAGACTACCACATTAAAATGTGTGGCGGGCATTCAGGACTTCGATGCCGGAACCGTACAGATCTGCGGATACGATATACGGAAAAACCCCCTTGGATGTAAGCGACAATTTGCCTATATTCCTGACAATCCCGATCTATACGAGTATCTGACCGGTATCCAGTACCTGAACTTTATTGCCGATATATTCGGCGTTAATGCCCGGGAACGGGAAGAGAGGATCAAAAAGTACGGAGACGGGTTTGAGATCACAGCCTCTTTGGGGGATCTGATCTCCACCTATTCCCACGGTATGAAACAAAAGCTGGCGCTGCTCTCCGCTTTGGTGCATCAGCCAAAGCTTTTGATTCTGGACGAACCCTTTGTAGGGCTTGACCCGAAGGCGGCGGTTATCTTAAAAACTATTATGCACAGTATCTGCGCGGAGGGCGGCGCAATATTTTTTTCCACTCATGTACTGGACGTTGCGGAAAAACTGTGCAACAAAGTGGCGATCATAAAGGACGGAACCCTGGTGACGTCCGGGGATATGGAGGAGGTCGTAAAACAGGGACAGTCCCTGGAATCTATTTTTATGGAGGTGGCAGGGCATGCTGACACAGATTAGGATACTGACAAAGCTGGAGCTATGCAACTTGTATGGGCTGAACGTGTTGCGGTTTTCAAAGGATAAAAAGTCCAAACAGAAAAATATGGGCCTGATGGCGCTCTGGATCATATTGCTGGTCATACTAATCTGTTATGTAGGCGGTCTGTCCTATGGACTAATCTACCTGGGGTTAGAAGATGCCGTTCCCGCGTATCTCATTACCGTTTCGGGCCTGCTGATCTTTTTTTTCGGTATGCTCAAAGCGGGGAATATCATCTTCCAGAGGGAAGGATACGATATCCTGTGCGCGCTGCCGCTGCGGACGGGGGCAATAGCTGTCAGCCGCCTGCTGAAAATGTATGTGGAAGATCTGCTGATGGCGCTGGCAGTGCTGTTGCCCGGAATTGGGGTATACATCTGGAATATCCGTCCGGGCACGGGTTTTTATCTGACAGTGTTGCTGGGGACATGGATCATCCCGCTGATTCCCATGGCGGCCTCTATTCTAATGGGTACGCTGATCACCGGCATTTCTTCCCGTATGCGGCACAAAAGTCTGCTATCGGCAGGACTGTCCATCCTGGCAGTGTTGGGTATTCTGTACGGCTCCTCCCGGCTGTGGGCGGTGGAAGGCGATATAAATCCCGAAATGCTGAAAGATTTGTCTGCATCTATTATGGCGCTGCTGGAAAAGGTATATCCGCCGGCAGTATGGCTTGGTATGGCTATGATCCGCGGGGATATTCCGGGAGCATTGGTGTGCGTGAGCCTGTCTCTGGCAGTATTTGGGGCAGTGGCGGCAACGGTGGCTTTTTCCTTCCAAAAGATCAGCCAGAGCCTGCAGGGCAATTTTGCAAAACACGATTACCGGATGGGAAAACTTAAAGCGGATTCCCTCCTGCGCTCCCTGTGCAAACGAGAGCTGCGGCGGTACTTTTCTTCAAGTATCTATGTGACCAATACTATTATTGGGCCCGTTATGGGATGTGTTTTGTCAGCAGCGCTGCTGTTTTCGGGAACGGACTTTATGGAGGGTCTTTTGCCTTTGCCCATTGACATGGATAGTATTGTTCCGTTTTTGATTTCAGGCGTATTCTGTATGATGACTACCACGGCCACCTCGATCTCCATGGAGGGTAAAAACTGGTGGATTCTCAAAAGTCTGCCACTTACAACAAAAAATATCCTGGACGGGAAGATCCTAATGAATCTGCTGCTCCTTTTGCCATTTTATCTTTTGTCGGAGCTGTTTCTTATTGTTGCCCTTAAGCCGGGAGCCGGGGAGCTTTTGTGGCTGTTGCTTATTCCTGCCGTGATCATTCTGTTTTCTTGTGTGTACGGCATTGCGGTCAATCTGCGTTTCCCTGTACTGGTGTGGGAAAGCGAAGTGCGAATAGTCAAACAGAGCGCATCGGCCATGTTAGGGGGAATGGGCGGATTTATTCTGGCAATCCTATGCGCGGTGGCTGTGGGGGCAGTCCCCGGAGAATACGCCGCCTATCTGAAAGCCGGAATCTGTGCTGTGATCATGGCCACAACGGCGGTTTTATACCGGTCAAACAATCGCTTTGACATATGCGGAAAAGTCCTTTCTCACCGCTGAAGAACGGGAGAGCCTCCTCTTGAATATTTTTTTATCATAAATCCCTCATCTGCATTATAGCTGCATTCCGGAAAAGCATTTCTGATTGGGCATAAAGGCTCCGGTATTTTACAGACGAAATAATCCTCGAACAACCGCTGTGACCTTCCATATGAAAAAACCGAAGTGCACCTCCCAAGGTAAAAAGGCGGTGGGATTAAACCGCAGGTTGATTTTTAATAACAGTTCTTAAAGCAACATATGTTGCAAATGCCGTTTAAGCGGTCTAAACTATAGGTACAGCGCTGAAACTATGCAGGAGGGAAACACATTATGATTGATATGGAAAAGGTTGGAAGAAAGATTGCGTCTCTGCGAAAAGAACGGGGATACACGGGGGAGCAACTTGCGGAGCGGCTACAGGTGAGTCCTCAGGCTGTGTCCAAATGGGAAAACGCCAAGTGCCTGCCGGAGACGTCCATCCTTCCCGATTTGGCGGAGGCGCTGGACTGTAGCATTGACAATTTGTTGTACCCGCGGGAACTCTTTATCCTCGAAGCGGTCTATACGGACGGGGAGACGCATATTCCGGTAACACATTTTATCAATAATCTGGTGCGGGACAATGCGCTCAATATCTATGTAAACGCGCCCTTTACCGGCGTCTGTCTTGAAAGCGACAGGGTAAAGGTCTTGACGGTAAAATATCAGACGTCAAGAGGAATTTTTTATACATTTGCGCCGCAAAATGAAAAGCTTGTTTTGGATAAGGATAGCACATACTTTGGAGGTGACACGGACTTTCAGGTGATCGGCGCGTATTACGGAAACGAGAAGGGGCATTCCTCCGTCATGCGCAAGATGGAACATTATGAATACTTCAAATGGGACAGCATAGCGGTGAACCATGAAAATTTCCCCAGCAATACCGCCAGTGGCGATACGGAATATTTGACACTGATCTATTTAAACAACCAGGGGATTCATACCGTTAGCTGTGCGGAGGGCCAGGAGATTTATTACACGGATCACCGCACAAACCTGACGCCAGGGGACCGTTCAAAATGTATTCTGGAAAATGTGGAAAAACTATCCTGGGGAAAAGGAATGGACTGCCCTTGGGCGGGCGCTCTATATGTGGCTCTCAAATATATGGGAGAGGCATATACCTATGATCAGATCATGGGTATGAGCGGCGCATGTTATCGGGTATGCTTTACCCCGGTGTGGGATTGGAGCTGTACCGACGCCCTTGTAGCCTATGACTATGCTGCGCCCTTATACAAAAATCTGGGCTATTCCTTCCGTTTTGCAGAGAGAGTGGAAAAGCAGGATAGAAAAAAGGAGCGCCTTGCGATCATGGAGGATATTCGGAACGGCAGACCTGTGCTGGCCATCAATCTGCGGGTGGCGCCGGAATGGGGCGTTATCACAGGATATACCGAAAACGGTGACAAGTTCCTATGCCGCACCTATTTTGACAAAGAGACTTTCTCTGCCATGGAGCGGGAAGACGCCCAAAGCGCTAAGGAGCGGCGGATCATCTGCCAGGATAACAAGGGATATCTGTTCAGCGATTTCTGGCCTTTTCTCATCGCGCATTTCGGTGATAAAGGGGAGGCGCCTTCGCCCCTTTCCATCCTGAGCACATCCCTCAGGGTGCTGACAGAGTCCTTCTATGCCCCGCCCAGAGACTGCTACTGCCAGGGCAAAGACGCCTATGAGACATGGATGGAAAGCCTTTCCCGGGACTCGGATTTTCAGCCGGAATTCGACAGGGACAATGTAAGCAGGAGATTGGACGTCAACGACAGTATGCTGCTTAACCTTGAGGACGCGCGGCGGGCGGCGGCCTCCTACCTGCGGGGGAATCTACAGCTGGTCTGTGGTGAGAGCCGGGAACATCTGGAAAAAATAGCGGATAATTGTCAGACCGTCTGTGATCAGGTGTCCGCCTTTCGGAATAAAGTGAACCATTCCTCTTCCCCTGTGCTCTGGGATGACGGTACTTCCGGGACTGGCGTATCCACGCCAAAGCTGCGCAGAGAACAGATAGCGCTGCTTGAAAATGCCCTTAAGTTGGACGAAGAGAATTGCCGGTTGGCAAAGAGAATCCTGGAAAAGCCGGAGATAACAAACGTATAACGGAATCCATACACCCGATTCCGAACGCCATGCCGAAATGGGGACGGAGTATAAGAAAGCGCTTTTACGGCATAAATAAAACAAGGTTCAGATCAATTCTAAAAGGAGGAATTCTCATGTTAAAAGTAGGAACAAAGGCTCCGGCATTCACACTGCCGGACCAGAACGGGACCGTGCATACGCTGGAGCAGTACCGGGGCAACAAAGTGATCCTGTATTTTTATCCCAAGGACAACACGCCCGGCTGTACCAAACAGGCCTGCAGCTTTGGACAGCTGTACCCGCAGTTTCGGGAACAGGGCGCGGTGGTGCTGGGAGTGAGCAGGGACAGCGTGTCTTCCCACAAGAAGTTTGAGGAGAAATACAATCTGCCGTTCACATTATTGTCCGACCCCGAATTGTCCTGCATCCAGGCCTACGATGTATGGCAGGAAAAAATAAACTGCGGGAAGGCCAGCATGGGCGTAGTGCGCACCACCTACCTAATTGATGAGGAGGGCATTATCGTCAAAGCTCTGGGCAATGTCAAGGCGGCTGAGAACCCGGCCCAGATGTTGGAGGAAATACGGAAGTAAGGACACTCATTTCTCCCGGCCAACGGTAATATATGTGCAGGTCACATGCTATAAATAGCAGCTTACCGCGATTTTGTTGCGGTGGGCTGCTTTTTTGAGAGACCGCGTAGTTTTCTATTTTGATGATATATGGTATACTGGCAATAGGCATGGCCGTCATTTTGAACAGGAGACGTTACAATAATTACAATAAGCGAGGAAATATCCATGATCTTATCAGACAAAACTATGTTAAAGATGCTGGAGGAAAAGGCTCTTGTCATCTCTCCCCTGGAGGAAAGCCAGATACAGCCCGCCAGTGTGGACGTACGGCTGGGGAATACCTTCGGCATCGTGGAGGACACCCCCACGGGCGTCATCACGCTGGACAGTGAAGTCCGGTACAAGACTATTGAGACGGACACCTATATCCTGTTGCCGGGACAGTTTGTGCTGGCTACCACGATGGAATATTTTGAGCTGCCGGACAATATCACTGCCTTTGTGGAAGGGCGCAGTTCTCTGGGCAGGATGGGCCTGTTTATCCAGAATGCGGGCTGGGTGGACCCCGGTTTCAGAGGGGAGATCACTCTGGAACTGTTCAATGCCAACCGCTGCGCTATAGAGCTGAAATCCGGAAGAAGAGTGGGACAGCTGGTATTTGCCCGGATGGACAACCCCGCGCTGCATCCCTATCAGGGCAAATACCAGGGACAGAGAGGGGCCACCGGCTCCAAGGTTTATCTGGACCCTGAAAACCTGCCCGGGGATTTATGACCTTTGGGGTAACACCTTCTCGGGCAAGAGGGCATGATGGGCAAGCTGTAATCAAGATGCTACGGTACAAAAAAGCCTGAGAGCGGTTGGGCGGTACCGGCGGCAGACCGTCTGAAAGCCGGGGATGCCTCAGATACCGTAGGAGTCCCGCAGATCGCTGGATATGTGGTCCAGATCGGGGTAAACCGCGCTCTCGGTGATACCGAACACCCGCAGGCTGTCTATAAAGTACTTTTTCCTGTCTGCGGGAATGATGATCTTGTACAACATATCCTCGCCACAGATCTCCTCCAGCCGCTGCAAAGAATTGTGCACGGTAAAATTGGAATGCTGGGAATACATCCGCAGATCGTTCTCCGTGGAACTGCAGGCCAGGATGCGGTCCACCAGCTCAGGATTGTGGTGATTGTGCTTAAAGGCAGGCAGCAGCATCTCCTGGGTGGTATCCGCGTCAATGGGATAGATGCAGCGGCCAAAGCCCTCCTTTTCATTGAGCAGATCGGGAGCCAGCACCCATACCCCGGCATCGATCTCAGGGGTGGAGCGGTAAGTCTCCGTGGCGAAAAAGGCGGCGATAAGAGGCGACTCGCTCCAGTCCAGCATCCTGGTGGGCAGACCGTAATGCTGCATAAGGGATACCCATGCGGCATAATTGTGTTTTCGGGGCGGATTGTCCAGTATCTGCCGGGCCCGGATATAGAAATCGTTGGTAATATACCGTTCCACTTCCAGACGCCTCTTACTGCGCTGGATGGAGGGGATCAAAGTCAGGGCGGCATTTTCCTCGCCCCGGTACCACAGCCGGGAGCCGTGTTTTGCATATAAGCCGTTCATAAACTGCAACAGTTCGTCGATGGTGCGAATCTCCTGGATGATCATGGCATTTTCCTTTTCTGTCTTTTCTATAGATTATTGACCATATTATAAGGGTTTTCCACATAAAAGTCAAAATAGTCTGCGACATGGTTTAATTCTCTGCGGAATCAGTTGCTTGTGCAATATGTATACCTGTGTTAGAATGAAAGCGGGAGGTGCGGTATGAAAAAGGTTTTATCTATTACAGCTACCGTTGCGGGAGCGGCTTACCTGGCAGCAGGCATTGCGCTTTTGCTGGTTTTCCAGGACAGCATTAAGCTTGCCATGGGCTATGGGGAGGGTTACGGGATAGAACTGACCAATGTATATCCCATACAGAATGTGCTGGATCTGGCATTGGTGGGAGTTCCCTGTGTAGTGCTGGGTATCTTGTCCATGTCGGAAAGTATGCAAAACAGTCAGAGACTGGACTTACTCTTTGTGGTATATAGCGGCGTAATGCTGACTGTAGGCGGATTGCTCAACCGTATAGGCGCATTTTTCAACAATTACTTTACCAGCAGGATGGAGGGCGCGGAGGGCCTGGTAAATATGAGCATCATCAGCGGCGTCTTTGGCTGGATCGATTTCCTGGCAAAGTTGTCTCTGGTGCTGCTGTTGCTGCGGGGCGCACTCAGCCTGGGAGAAAATGCAAAAAAAGTTGAGCAGACCTAAATAATTTACATGCGTAATCCGATAAAGAATACAGAGACTGCAAATTTTGCCAAAAGGAGTTGGCAACAGGGAGGAAGGGAAAGGGATTTCTTATGAAAGTAAACAATGTCAGTATTTTTATGGGGGAGGATACTCAGAGCGGTCGCAGGCAGTTGCTCGGTCTGAGCCAGGAACAGGGCAACACAGCTTCTTTTTTTGCGGGTTCGTTAAATAACAATATAGATCCCATTGCCCAGAAAAAACAACAGGCGCAGAAACAGGCCTTAAAGGTGGTGTCGGACGCTTTTGCCGCAGACCGTAAGCTGGATACGGAGGTTGCACTGCGGGAGGCGAAGATAAAGGAACTCCGGGCCGAAAATCTGGAGGCAAAACGGGCGCTGAACGATCTGGAAATCCAGAAACAGGAGATCGGTAAGGTTTATGGGCTGGATGAGGAAGGTCTTTCCGATGAGGACTGGAAGATTTTGAATGCGGGCAGTGAAGATCCCGATAAGCTCACGGATGAGGAAAAAGTACGTTTTCAGGAGTTGAAAGATCAGGGCCTAATGGAATATTATGGCCGATGCAAGGATATTGACGATCTGGCGGCCCCCTATAAACAGATTATTGATGATAATACGAATGAGATCAAGAGTTACAGCGCAGCCAATAAGGCGGTACAAAGTGGCCGTTTGGATCTGCGCAGAAATCCCATGATCAGGGCTCAGGAAGAGGCAGAGGCTATTATGGACGCCGCCCGCGAAGAGGTCATCGGAATGATCAAGGACGAGGGCATGGACCACGTGGACGAAGAGATGCAGGACAAAGTGGAACAGGCCCAGGAAAACAAAGAAAAGAAAGAGGAAGAGGAAGAAAAGCTGGAGGCGGTCCGGGAGGAAAAAGCCCAGATACAGAGCCGGGCCGAGGCAGCCCGGGAGAAAGCCAAACAGAACGAGGAACGCGCCGAGGAGTTGCTGGATGCTCTGCCTGCGGAAGAGATGATACTGATGAAGGACGGAAGAGCCGACTTCCAGCAGGAACTCAAGGATATTATGAACCGGATGAAACTGATGGCCGAAGATCTGAAAGGCGCGGCCGTGGACGCGACGCTGTAAATGCGATATTCCGGGCAGCGAACCTAAGAGGCCGGAAAGCATCAAGATACATAATATATAAAAGTCCCCGCTGACGCATGTCAGCGGGGACAATTTTAATTGTACCTGTAAAACTGTCAATTACCTGTCATTGCCGGGTCGTTACCGGAGACAGTGCCGGTATTGTCAGTTTCCGGAACCCCCGCATTGCCGCCGGAAACAGTGGGAATGTTATCGGTTCCCTCATCCGGTTCAGGGCTGTCAGGAACCGGTGTCAGATGTTTGCCATCCTCGCTATCTGCTTGGTTTGCTATGGACATCTTTGCAATTCTGGTGGTATCCTTTTTTGCAACTGTGATATCGGTAATCGTAGCGGTCACATTGTTGTTCATCCACCACATCTGAACCT
>CAJTMX010000041.1:12896-32860 GCA_910577235.1 uncultured Acetatifactor sp.
TCGCCTGTCTCAAAATTACCGTAATCGCGGGGAAGGAAATTAAAAGCATACGACTTATTGTTGTCTTTAAGAGGTTTCCATTCATCGTATGTAAAGGTGTGAACAGGTGTTGTTACGCTGTCCTCCTTCTTAGTGACCGTGATATCGGTAATCGTAGCGGTCACATTGTTGTTCATCCACCACATCTGAACCTGGGCACCATTGTCTTTGCTGGCGTTGGGAACTTCCAAGACCCATTGTGTGCTGGAATTGTCCAATTGAGCGGACTGTATCCAGTTGTTAACGCTATCATTGTTGCTTGCCCCCACTATACCATCAAAATAATCGGACGTTTGGTCAAAGGTCACAGTGATGATAATGGTATCGCCTGTCTCAAAATTACCGTAATCGCGGGGAAGGAAATTAAAAGCATACGACTCATTGTTGTCTTTAAGAGGTTTCCATTCATCATAGGTAAAGGTGTAAAGACCGTCACTGGGTTCCCCGGGTTCTGCCGCGTCAGATACAGTGATCACACAGGAGATCTCATCCTCAGGGGAGAATGAATAATCGCTCATTAAGATCTGGACTACGTCCGTACTGTTGTACTCGCTGCAATCGATGATCTTGGTTCCCTCTTTAAAGGTAGTGCCGTTGATATCCAGCTTATATGCATAGGATCTTCCGTTATATCTGCTGTCCACGTGCCAGATCTGGAATAAAAATCCGCCGAATTCGCTGATATCAGTAAAGTTATTGGCATCCATGATATCCCGGATCTTTGCGGAGAACTCCAAAGTGCCGGCACTGCCGTTGACGCTGTTCCATCCGTTCCAGTCCGCGCTAAAGCCATTGAATGCCAGCTGCCAGTCGGAGGTATCGATCTTATCCTCTTCGCCCGGCTTGTCATCATCGCCGCTGGGGTCCTTTTCTTCCTTGGTCACGGTAATGTTGTCTATATGTACAAAGCTGCCCTCGGACCACCATACACCGATCTGAATGTCGTTGGTTTCCGAGACGGCGCCGGGTACCTTGATCGTACATGTCACGGGACTTCCGTCTGCGGATTCAAAGTCACTCTGTATCCATGAGGTGCCGGACATACCTACAGAACCCTTAAAGTAACCGTCTCCGGACAAGGTCACTGCCACATTGATGGTATCGCCCTGCTTGTAATCGCAGTAATTTGCAGCCGTTCTGAATTTTTTCATATCGTTGGGATAAAATGTGTCGTCATCGTTGGTATCCACGATGGTTCCGCCCTTTGTCACGGTGATGGAATTCAATGCTACCTTGGTATTCATCCACCAGAATTCGATCTTGGCCTCTTCCTTGGTACTTGCTTCTACTACAAGCTCGCAGGTAACGCTGCCTCCGTTGCTGCTGTAATTGCTGCTTCTGTTTGTGCCGTTTACATCGTTGACGCTGACACAGCCATTGTAAACTTCATTGGAATCCAGTCCAACCTGGATGGTGATAATATCTCCGTCCTCAAAGTCGCAATAATCGGAAGGCTTAAAGGTATATACATCGTTCTTCTGGGTGGATGTATAGATAAGCCCCTTGATATCAACATGCTGATAACCCCATTTTAGTATCTCTATATCAATATCCACGACGCCTACGGCTGTACCGCCTATATACCAGATTCCCAACTGCACAGAATCAATAACAGGGGAGATATCCAGTACCCAGGTGGAGATACCCGTATCGGATTCGTACTCTGTCTGTGTCCACTCATAGTTGTCGCCCACACTGGTGCCCATGCTGCCGGTAAATTCGCCGTCGCTCTCCAGAGTGGCAGTGATCCGGATCTTATCGCCGAATTTAAAGGAAGGGTTAATAACAGAAGGTATAAACTCAAAATTACCCTCGTCCGTAAACATGGTGATATAATCGCCATGAATGCCGATCTCTTCCTCAAGAACCGTGACGGTGATGGAATGAATACCTACCGAAGTACCGCCCACCCACCAGATACCGATATTGGAGTAATCCGAACTGGGCTTCACAGTCCATGAAAGCGTATATTTGCCGCCTTCGTCATATTTAAATTCTTTCTGATTCCAGACATAATCTTTACCTATACTGGCGCCGATGGAACCGTTAAAATCACCGTCGCTCTCCAGTACCACAGAGATCTTGACCAGGTCGCCTACCTTGTACTGGGAGTTATAATCTGACAGTGCGAATTCCATAGAATCCTGTTCCGTAAAGGTGGCCAGTTTGCCGATAACCGCGGGCTCCACTTCCTCCACGGCTACCTCAATGGATATAACACCCACAGGCGCGCTGTCCGCAAACCACAGATTCAACTGGGCGCTGTCCACGCTGGGCGTTACGGTCCAGGTGGCTGTGTGGCATCCGGCTTCAAACTCAAACTCTTCCTGTTGCCACTCATAGCTCGATCCCACGCTGGCTCCCACACAGCCGTTAAACATACCCAAACTCTCCATGGTTATGCTGAGCGTGACCCTGTTTCCCACTTTATAGTCGGAATTGTAATCGGAAAATTTAAATTCCAGACTATCGCCCTGAGAAAGCTCGCTCAGATAGGAATCCGAGGTCAATGCCACAACTTCCTCTGTGGATGCAGGAGTTTCTTCTTTTTCTTGTTCCGGCGGCTCCGGTGCGGGAGTTTCCTCCGGAGTTACGACTTCGCTTTCTTCCGTCTCCAGAGATATGTCACTGCCTTCCGCCGGCACATTCTCCGGTTTCTGTCCGCATCCGCCCAAAACAAAGAACATCGTCATTGCTATAATGGCAATGGATCTGAACAGAATACCTTTTCGTCTTGCCATAGTACCCTCCTTCTCTTGGTTAACTAAAATGTTAACTGAATTTTAATTGGCAATAAGTTAAATATAGTTTGGCGATATTGCCGAAATCACTCCTTTCATCATTTTTCTTTTCTCTTTTTTTCACAAGAGAAATCTCCCCCAATTAAAAATTCATATAAATTTTATATATTACACTATACTCTCTACAGATAATTTAGTCAATATTTATTTGTAATGTTACTGCCTAAAATGTTTGATTGTATGATTTTAGTCAAGTAATTAGCTAATAATATAGATAACAACAGTTAAATTCAAGTAAATGGGACAGAGGGTATGCTTTTAGGTATATTCAGCAAAGTGGAGACGAGCAAAGCACAACGGTGTGATCATGCCGCGGCATCTGCAGGATAGGGCATAATGGCAGCATATCGGCAGACAAACGTCAAAAAGGAATGACATTTTATAAGTCCTGTGTTACAATAAATATAATATTGAGTAATACTGTGGGATCTGATTTTACTCAATATGGAGAAAAAGCTTCAGATATGGACTGGAGAGTACGGATTGAGGAGGGAGACCAATGAGAGTGAAAAGGAATCTGGGACGCGCGGCTACGCTTGTCTGCGTCTTGGCATTATCTTTGGTCGGTTGTGCCAAAAAGGGAAATCTGGATGAGGGAGAGTGCGCCGTTGTTGTAAGTTTGGAGAATATTCCTCAGGAATTCAAGATGCTGGGGGATAATGAGAAGGATCTGCTGGGGATAGAAGTTACCCTGCAAAACATAACTACGGAAAGACAGTACAAATTTTTGCTGGATGAAGAAAATGGGTTTAAGCAGGAGGCTTCACTGAATCCCGGTGTATATAAGGTATATTACTGTTCCAGCTCCCCCTATTTTTTGCTGATGGATATAGCCTCCAGACAGGACCAGCTGGACGTGAGTAAGGACGGGGTAAATGAACTGACGGTATATATTGAGAATTATGAAGATTTTTCTGACAGTGTCTGGAACTCCCAGCCTGTCCGGGAGATCATGCAGCAGGATAAGTTTTCCCGCATGGCGCAGTGGCAGGGTCAGGTGATAGACCTGCAGGATATCACGGACTACATAGAGTTTGAGTATGACAGAGAGGTGAGGGGTTATGAGCAGGTCACTCTGCACAATTCCGGTGTATGGATCACTGTACAGAATCAGACGCCGGAGGCCGCTCCCTGGACTGACTGCGAACTGATAAAAGTGCAGACTTCGGGAACAGGGATCATCCTGCCCCAGGGCGCGAGAGTGGGAATGTCGCTGAAGGACATCGCCCACGCGCAGGAGGGGATATATGGCACGCCGGATTCCATGACGGGTTCTCTTCTCATCGGTACGGGTATGGATAGAGCGGGTATGGTTTATTATGACCAATCCTCCGGCGACAAGATCACATTGGAATGTACCCCGGATGCGGACTATATCTGTAATATCATATATGAGTTTGCCGTATACGAATAGCCGAAAGGGGGAGAGAGCAAATCCATGAAAAAGATTCTTAAGATAGTTAAAATTAACATATTTGCGATTATTGCGCTGCCCCTCCTGCTGCTGGCAACGGCGGCCAAGCTGGCGGCAAAGGCTCTGGAGAAAACGGTCACGATCATAGGAGCAGTCTTTATTCTGTTCGGAATCGCCATGATTTTTGAGATATTTAAAAATCCGTCCGGGTGGCTGAACGGTATTTTCATGGTCATCGTTATATTGATCATAGGAGGTATTTTTACCGCTATAGCCATATGGATACTGAGTCTTGTGTCCGCAGTCATCATGGCGGTGGTATCTCTGGTCATTTCGCTGCTGAACGGTATTTATGAGCTGATCTACGGAGGATATGCGTCGCTGTACCATGCCTGTAAGACGGATTATGCCGCTGTCAGTCAGGAGGGCAGCGGAATTGTAAACGGACTGTGCTGTCTCTTTTATACGCTGCTCAGGGTCATCAACCGTGGCATTATTTTGTTTGTTACCCACGCAGTCAAGATTTTTGTGCTGGCCAGCGCAGTTATCGTGATCGGTTCCCTGTTTATGTGTAACCAATACATACAGAGCCGGTTCGGCATCGGTTTGCTTAGCTATATTAAGCTGTTCTCTCCGCTCCCTATCATCTATGGCATCACGATGTATCTGGCATTTATGACCGCTATTGTGATTATCCTGGTGTCCCTGGGTTTAGAGTGGAGCGAGTGGGGCAAAGAGATGGAGCTGTCCACTGGGGATTACGAGAAGTACCTCAGTAGTATTCTGGAGAGGACGGAAGAGATCGGCGGGGGCAATATCCATAATACGGCTCAGGGGGCAAGCGCCGCGGATGAAAAACGGATGCAAAAGTGTTATCGGTATCAGGATATTCTCCAGCAGCATATTACGGAGATTACGGAATTCTCCCAGACCATCTCTCCCCTTGTGGATAAGAGCGACAACTATATCCTTCGTTCCAGCTGGGGAGAGTATTTCCCCACACTACAGGAGGTGGTGGACGGGATCACCAAGTACAACGGGAATGTTCCGATAGATGAATATGAAAAGCTCATGCCGCTGATCGACAGACTGGAGGAATTAAAACAGACCATAGAAAAACAGGCGGCCAAGATAGCGGAGGAACAGAAGGCCACCGCGGCGGCGGGAGGAGGATTCTTCGCGGGCTGTGACACAGAGGAAAAGCTGGATAAGAGGTACCGCGCTCTGTGTAAAACATATCATCCGGACACGGAAGTGGGCGATGAAGAAACCTTTAAGCTGATAACGGACGAGTATGACAGGCGGAAGGCGGAACTGAAGGAACAGGCGTAACCCGGGACGGGCACGGAGATCAATATGATTGGACAAAGGCAGGAAACGGCAGCGATGACAGATTATGACGAAAAGTGGTCGGCAGTGTCGCCGGCCGTGACAGAGTGGCTGACAGAGACATATGCTGCCACGGAAATCACGTATATAGACAAGGGATGGTCCGGCGATAAAAAGTACAGGATCGATACGGCTTGCGGTACGAAATATTTGCTGCGGATCACGCCGGAGAACTTTTCCGGAGGCATAGGAGAATATTCTGTACGGGAGATCTGGCGCAAAAAACAGGCCGATATATCTCGTATGCAGCAGCATCTGGCGGCTCTGGGCGTACCCATGTGCAAACCGGTGGAAAGCGGACACTGTGCCGATGGCGTGTACAATCTGCAGACCTGGATAGAGGGAAGAGACGCTCAGGACGTGATTCCCTGGCTTTCCGATGCATGTCAGTACGCATATGGATTGGAAGCGGGAAAAATCCTAAAAACCCTGCATTCTGTCCCCGCGCCTGCGGACCAGATGGATTGGGAATGCCGTTTCAACGCCAAGGCCCGCCGCAGGATCAGGGAGTATAGGGAGTGCTCCGTTGAGTTTGACGGAGCGGAGGAGTTTATCTCATGTATTAATGCCAATTGCGGTCTGCTGAGAGACAGGCCGCAGCTTTTTATACATGGGGACTATCATATCGGCAACATGATGTTAGAAGATGACAAACTTGTCATAATAGGATTTAACCGCTATGAATTTGCCGATCCATGGGAGGAATTTTGCGGTATCGTTAAGAGCGCGCGAATCTCCCCCATCTTCGCCTCCGGAGTGATAAACGGATATTTTGATGGGGAGGTGCCTACAGAATTTTGGAGGTTGCAGGCTCTGTATATCAGCAGCAGCATCCTTGCCTCCGTTTCCGAGGCGATTCCCTTTGGCGACGGGGAGGTCGGGAAGGCGTTAGAACAGGCAGAGGAAGTGCTGGGCTGGTATAACAATATGAAGAATCCCATACCCTCCTGGTATTTTAAGGGATATTATCTGCAAAATATAGACGGCATACCCTACAAGATGAAATCCGGTTATGACTTTGACTTTCTCCACGAATACGGAACCGTGTTCAAAGTGTTTGACGATCAGGATTCGGGAAATATCTGTTTCGGAATACGGGGGAAAAGCCAGGGGTGCGGTGAGGCGCCCCGGTATTTTGTCAAGTATGCCGGCGCTCCAACAGAGGCCTATAAGGGTACGCCACAGGACGCTGTCCAACGGCTCAAGGCCACACCGCCGCTGTACCGCACTTTGGCCCACCCCCGCCTGATTGAGTTGTTGGAGACCCGGGAGATGGGCGGCGGCTATGCCATGATCTTTAAATGGGCCCAGGGCATTAGTATGGGAAGGATGTACCCGGAGGAACACCGCAGGTTTATGAATCTGCCCACGGAGACCAGAATGCGGATCTTTCGGGACCTGCTGGATTTTCTGGAGCATGTTCACAGGAAGGGCTATGTGGCGGTAGATTTCTATGACGGGAGTGTCATGTATACGGAAGAGGGGAATACGCTTTTCTGCGATATAGATTTATTCTGCAAAAAGCCCTATCGAAACCCTGTGGGGCGGATGTGGGGCAGCTCCCGCTTTATGTCTCCCGAGGAGTTTATAAGGGGAGCGGAAATAGACGAGATCAGCAATGTCTATATGGCAGGGGCTTTCGCTTTTGCCCTGTTCGGAGGATATGAGCGCCGTCTGGATTCCTGGACGCTCAGCAGGAAACTATATCGAGTGGTGCGGAAATCCGTGTGTAAAAAGAGAGACAGCAGGCAGCAGAGCATCCGGCAGCTTATTGAGGAGTGGGAGAATGCCCGGAAGGAAGAGACGGAATACATCGATAAAGGAGAGTATTCCGACGGTTTTTGGATATATTAGGAGCTTTTGACGGGGATCGCAGGGAAAAGCTTGAGGAAGGAAATACGGTTTCTTATTTTAGGTAAACCGTAGGGAAAGAGAAATGACAGAGTACAGACAACTTGCGGAAAATGAGATCAACAGGGCCTTGTTCCGGCAGTTCATACGGCGTCAGAATGTCACAGACTGTTGGCGGAAAGTGGACGGAATCTGGATGGTGAAGAGTGATCCCTTTGTGGACGACTGGTCGGAGGCGGATTATCAGACTCTGATATCCTGTTTAAGAAAAACGGTTGCCACAGGCGGTTATGTTCTGGCAGCGTTTTTAGATAATGCCTTAAAGGGTTTTGTATCTGTGGAACCCGGACTGTTTGGCAGGGAGCATAACTATATGGACCTGTCCAGTATCCATGTGTCCCAGGATATGCGCGGGCAGGGAATCGGAAGATCCCTCTTTATGGCGGCCGCGGAGTGGGCCGCAAAAAACGGGGCGCAAAAGCTTTATATATCCGCGCATTCCGCAGTGGAAAGTCAGGCATTTTACCGTGCTATGGGATGTGTGGAGGCGCGGGAGTACCAGCAGGAGCATGTGGATAAGGAACCTTTTGACTGCCAGCTGGAATACAGTCTAACAGGCGAAACGGAGGTTCTAACGGACCTCATAAATCAGGAGGAAATGTATTATGGTAGGAATCATAGCGGACAGTACCTGTGACTTATCTCAGGATTTGCTGGAAAAATATCAGGTGGCCATACTGCCTCTCCACATTCTGTTGGGAGAAGACGAGTATGAGGACGGCCGGGATATACGGCCGGAGGAGATATACCGCTGGTCGGACGAACATGGCGCTACTCCCAGAACTTCCGCCCCCTCCTTGGAGAGCGCGTCGGAGCTGTTTCGGGAAGTGGGCGCGAAATATGAGGAGATCGTCTGTTTCTCTATTTCAGGGCAAATGTCTACTTCCGGCAATGTGATGCAGCTGGCGGCGGAGGAGGCGGGAATCGCCCAGCGGGTGACGGTGATAGACTCGGAGAACCTTTCCACGGGAATCGGCCTGCTGGTGGTGGAGGCGGCCATCATGGCCCAGGCGGGCCGCAGTGCCAGGGAGATAGGGGACAGAATGGCGGAGCTGAAACCGCAGGTGAGGGCAAGCTTTGTGGTGGATACGCTGGTGTATCTGCACCGGGGCGGCAGATGCAGCGGACTGGCGGCTATGCTGGGCAGTACCTTACATCTGCATCCCCAGATCGTGGTGGAAAACGGCAGGATGCACAGCGCCAAAAAGTACCGGGGCAGCTTGGAAAAAGCTTTGGCGGCCTATGCCAGGGACTTGGAACCCGTCATGAGAAAGGCAAGAACGGAGCGGGTGTTCATCACCCATTCCGGCTGTAGTCCGGAGACGGTGGATATGGTGCGGGAGTATCTGTGTCAGCTGCATATCTTCGACGAGATCTTGGAGACACGGGCAGGGGGCGTGATATCCAGTCACTGCGGCCCGGGTACACTGGGAATACTGTTCATAGAAAACAATGATAAACCCCATGGCATAGAAGGCGCTAGGAGAGGATAACTTGGAAACCCGGGGGCTGAAAAGGGGTATAAGCATGGAAATACAAACAGAATATCATATAGTGGAGATCAGCCAGGTAGAGCAAAAATCCCTTTATGCAAGAGCGGTTCTGGAGAGTCTGCCGGATTGGTTCGGCAATAGGGAGTCTCTGGAGGAATATGTGAAAGGTGTATGTGACCTTCCTTTTTGGGCGGCTCTGGACGGGGAAGGGAAATGTCTGGGGTTCTTTTCCGTGAGGATACACTACGGTCACACCGGAGATATCTATGTCTGCGGTGTGCGTCCACAGTGCCACCGTATGGGCGTGGGCAAGGCCCTGTATAGTCAGGCCGAACTGTTTTTTCTGGAAAAGGGCTGCAAGTATGCCATGGTGGAGACATTGAGTGAAAAAGTACATTACAAGCCTTATGAAAAAACCCGGCTTTTTTATGAGAGCGTGGGCTTTGAGCCTTTGATCACGCTCACCGAGATGTGGGATGAGGACAATCCCTGTCTGATTATGATAAAGCCTCTGACTCGACCGTAGTCCTGCCGATCTGTCCGGTAGGCCCTGTGGCGGGAGGTTGGATCAATCCACGGATTTTAAGGACTCCGCCATATTGATCCGGTCCAGTTTACCTGCCATGATCCGGTTGACAGCCCAGGTAAAAGCAAAAGTGAGCGCCACGCTGAGGAGATAGCTGAGTACCGTTACATGCACGTCAAAGGAGATCATGTCGATGTCCACCTCTTGCATCACGTAGATATGCAGCAGTTTTCCCAGCAAAAGTCCCAGCCCGCAGCCTATGGCCGTGAGCACTGTGTTTTCCCGAAACACATAGGAGGAGGTCTCGTTCCGGTAGAATCCCAGTACCTTGATGGTGGCGATCTCCCGGATGCGCTCGGTTATATTGATATTGTTCAAGTTGTAAAGTACGATAAAGGCCAGTGCCCCGGCGCAGCCGATGACCAGCAAAACAATATAGTTCATACTGCTCATCATGCTGGAAAAACGTACCAGCATATCCGCGTTTACTTGTACGGAGGCCACGTTCTCCGCTTTCATTACAGCGGCGCTGACTTCGTATACATCTGTATCTTCCGGCAGATTCACATAAAGGTTTTGGAAAGTTACGCCGCCCATGGCCTTTTCATAGGTCTCTCTGTCCATATATGCGTAATTGAAGATATAGTTTTCGCAGATACCGCTTATAACCGCGGAGAGCTCTTTTCGATCTTCGCCCAGAAGACGCACGGTATCCCCGGTCTCCAAGCGGAATTGTTCTGCCAGCTTGTTGCAGATCACGATCTGGCCGGGACCGGGATAGGGGATCTTTTCTCCGGCGGAAGTATGCAGATCGATAAATTCCCCGAACTGCGCCTGGTTATCCGCCACGATCAAATTGACGGATTTTAACTCCCCCGCGCTTTGCAGATTCAGCGCGGTTTCAAAGGCGTAAGTGTAGGTACTGCCATAGGAGTCCAACATATCCGACAATTCCCCGGAAAGGATTTTTCCCTCCCCGGTCTGATCCTCCAGAGTCACGTTCAGTTGGTATATCTGTATCTCCTCATATTGCCGTTCGGCAATGTCGGCGACGGAATCCCGTACGCCGAAACCTGTCACCAGAAGGGCCGTGCAGCCGCCGATACCCATGACCATCATAAACAGCCTTTTTTTGTACCTGAAAATATTGCGTATAGATACTTTGTGCAGAAATTTCAGCCGGTTCCAGATCAATCCCATGCGCTCCAGCAGGATGCGCTTGCCTGCCTTGGGGGCCTTTGGGCGCATCAGACCTGCCGCCGGAGCTCTCAGCTCGTGACGGCAGGATATCCAGGTGGTGCCCATGGAACAAAGCAGTGAGGCTGTGAGGCAAAGAAGGGCGGCCCCCCAGTCAAACACAAACACAATATCACCCAATCTGTACATCATGCCGTATGCCTGCCATATTACCAGAGGGAAGATAAAGATTCCCAGAAAGTATCCCGCAACGCAGCCTCCCAAGGCGGCGCTGCCGGAATAGAACAGATATTTTCCCATGATGCTGTCGTTTCCGTATCCCAGAGCTTTCAATACGCCGATCTGAGTACGCTGTTCCTCCACCATGCGGTTCATGGTAGTCATACAGACCAGCGCCGCCACCAGAAAGAAAAACACAGGAAACACATTGGCGATTCCCTCTACAATGCCGGAATCATTTTCAAAAAGAGTGTATCCCACATTGGTATCTCTGCCCAGCACATAGGTGCCGGGCTTTCTGATGGCGGCAATGTTCGCCTCTTTGAGCTTTGATCCCGCCGCTCCCGCCAGAGCCAGGTATCTTCTCTCGCCCTGCTCCCGGCAGTACTGCTCCCATTGGGGTTTTCGCTCCGCCATGTAAGCGTCATACTCCGGGGAATAGATTCTCTCGTCCGTATCAAATTTTACATAGATATCCGTAAAATATTCCGTGGCAAAACCTTGGGGCAGCAGGTACATAAAGCCGTCCACACGGCCGTTACCAAGAGAACTGTTTCCCCGCTCAAACTGGATATATGCGGACGCCTGGGCAACGCCCACAATGGTGTATTCACGGTAAGCAAACTTTTCCATATCTTGCGGGCTGTTATTTTCCGAGAGTAGAATCGTACTGCCCAGGGCTGTCTCGTCATAGCGGTTGGAATCCACAATACATTCGGAGGGAGACTGAGGCATTCTTCCTGCCAGGAGTTTGAGTCCGTTAATCCGTTCCATCAGCGTGTGAGCCTTGAGCACGCTTTCGTTGCCTGTTTCATTCAGGTAGAGGATGTCCGCCTCCACCGCGCCTTCCACGGAACGGATATGTTCCTTTTGCCTCAGGGCCTGTACATCCTCTTCATCAAAGCCCAGGGTGGACAGCAGCCGATAGTCAAATAGCTGGTATTCCCGCAGATAATCATCGGCGGACTCCACCATGACGGTCTTTGTGATCTTCAGTCCGGCAAAAAAACCCACTCCCAGCGCCACGATAGCAAAGATAGCCAGATAGCGCCCCAGGCTCTGGCGAATTTCCCGCAATGTAGTCTTTTTTATCATGGATTTCATGTAATTTCCCCATTTCCTAACAATTTTCTGCCCTTGTTCCCATATAGTGGGTACTGTCTGCGGCAGCTATGACGCCGATTACCATTCGATATCTTCAACACGTACAATATGTTCATTTGTCGCCATATTGACGACAGTGCCGCTCTTGACGGTTATGATCCTGTCGGCCATGGCGGTCAGCGCCTGGTTGTGCGTAATGACGATGACGGTCTTGCCCTTGTCCCTGCATGTATCCTGTAACAGTTTTAACACCGCTTTACCCGTGTTGTAGTCCAGCGCTCCCGTAGGCTCATCGCACAGCAGCAGCTTGGGGTTTTTGGCCAGGGCGCGGGCGATGGCCACTCTCTGCTGTTCGCCGCCGGACAACTGGGCCGGAAAGTTCTTTGTCCTGTCCGCAAGGCCCACCTCCGTAAGTACCCGGGCCGCGTCAAGCGGGTCCGTGCAGATCTGCGCGGCAAGCTCCACATTCTCCTGTGCCGTAAGATTGGGTACCAGATTGTAGAATTGAAACACAAATCCCACATCATACCGTCTGTACTTGGTAAGTTCCCTTTTTCCGTAGCCGGAAATCTCATTCCCATCCAGAAACACTTTGCCCTCCGTCAGGGTGTCCATGCCGCCCAGAATATTCAGTATAGTGGTTTTACCTGCCCCGGACGCTCCCACGATTACACAAAATTCCCCTTGCCGTATCTGAAAATTCACATCATGAAGAGCCTGAATGGATACTTCCCCTGTCCGGTATATTTTGCCTACATTCTGAAATTCTACAAATGCGCCCATAACCTAACCTCCATCTGCCCATTGTAATATTCCCGTATCTACATTTATTTCATATATTAGCATGCCCTGTTTGGGGATATCTATAATAGACTTACTTAATAGTTTTTACAGAAAAATGAGCCAAAAGACAAACGATTTGGATAAGTTGTTATAAATGGGGATCAGAGATTTATAAAATGTGCCATAGAAGAGATATGGCTGTCGCATATATCAGGACAGCCGTAGAATTTTCCATATTTTGTTTTCGTTCCTTCGCGCAAACTGATAGAGATTTACGGAATTTTGGGCGCAGCTGTGGTCGCTTTGGTCTTCAAACCAGGCGGTAAAGAGAAGTTCAATACATTCCATCACATGGGGAACGGCCTTTTTTTCCGTAGCTGTGAGTTGTTGTATACTTTCATAACCGTCAAAGACATCCCCCAAAATATTGAACCAGGTTTCCTCCGTGATATTAAAGCTTTCCT
The DNA here is from genome assembly GCA_910577235.1 of uncultured Acetatifactor sp. GTDB lineage: Bacteria > Bacillota > Clostridia > Lachnospirales > Lachnospiraceae > Acetatifactor. The sequence goes on from CAJTMX010000041.1 coordinate 26,237, forward strand.
CCTCGCACAAGAGTCCCAGCATAAAGTAACACAGGTCAAAGATCCGTATATTCCGCTGGCTCAGATCAAAGTCGATATAGCCGGAAAAATTGCCGTCCTCAAACAGAAAGTTGCCAAAATGGATATCCCTGTGGATCAACTGTACCGGCAGCTCATGATACACGGCGGTGAGTTGCGAGACGGTTTGCAGATAATCTTCCCTGGAAATACATTTCCATCCGCTTTTTTCCATACTGTCCAGTACCCATCCGTTCATCTCGTCCAAAAGACTGTTATCCCATATGGTTTGCAAGGGCTCGCATCTCTGAAAAGCAGTGTGCAGACGGGCAATGATCTCACCCATGGAGCGGGCCATAGAGCGGTCTATCTCCGTGATCTGGCTGCCCGGAAGTTTTTCAGACAGAAAATAAAAAGCGCCGTCACAGGATACATATTGTATGTTGTCATGAGTGGGTATGATACGAGCCACAGGAATGTTCTGTTCATATAAAAGGCGCAACATGTTCAGGTTGCGCTCAAGCTGCCCCTGGTCGCTGTATATTTTCAGCACATGACCGCTGCCTATCTGCCAGGCAGTATCATATATCTGCGTGACGCTGTCATCCTGCAGTCCCCAACGGGAAAGAACCCTGTCCAGACCGTGGTCATGCAGTACATAAAAACGGTACGGTAACTCCGTTTCATCATAGATATCCCTATAGAGCTTTGACTCTGTCAGAATAAATCCTGCATTTTCCAGCGTTTTCCAGGAGGCGTCATTGTCCTCCCGCACTGTAGCGATCAGCTGGCGGAAAGAGCGATGAATGTAATGGGTAAAAAAATACCTGGCATATGCGTTCACTGCCTCAGAGGCGTAACCGTTCCCCCGGTATGCGCTGCCGATAAAGAAAGTTATACCCACCTGTTTCAGATCCTTATAATAGGAGCAGCCCACACTGCCCAGCACAGCACCGCTTTGCTTTTCCGTGACGGCATAGGCCAGATATTCCCCCAGGGGGTCGTCCCTGCGTTCCAGAGACAGTGATTCCTCTATCCAGGAATCCATCCATTCCCTACTATTTGTACAATCCCCGAAAATATCCCGCAGACTGCCATCGGAGGCCATCTCTATATAGGACTCTGCGTCCCCGGGTGCTAAGCTGCGAAGGGTCAGTCTTTTTGTCTCTATGAACATTTTTTCTCTCCTTTGTTATTGTTTTTATGCATGGGCCAGAGAAGGGATACGTAATTTTTCCCGTTCTATGATCTCCATACCTGTGCCCTTTATGAAAAAGGTGGAATCTTCCTCCTGTAGTTCAGCCACCTGATAACCCGCGTTGTGGAGAGGGGTGAACCCCAAAGTAACCTGTCTGATCTCTCCTCCAAACAGATCCAGTACGTCTGTCAACTCCGTCAATGTGCCGGAAAAAACATTGTGCAGAAACAGCTCCGTTCCCCGCCGGTCCGCAACCACATAGGTGGAGCTGGGAGCGTGGTGGTACACGCTATCCCGCATAAATTTGGTCACATAGAAAAACAGGAGTCCCCGGTTGCCTGTCAGATCCAGACGGCCACGGAATATACTGCGTTCTGCCGCCTGCTCCAGCCGCGCCCAGGCAGCGGCGCAGTCCATGGCCACGGGGGCAAACCTGCACGGCCCTGTGCCCTGTAGGGACAGGCGGTATTGGTATTCCCGGCTTTTTTTAAAACCAAATCTGGGGTAGAAATCCAGCACACTGTCATTGGCAAAGAGGTAGACGCCGTCCGTCTTTCCGCTATAGTCGGCGTCAATCCGCTCCATAATCGCCCGGATGTAGCCCCGGTGACGGCATGTTTCCTCTGTCATTACAGTACCCAGCTGCAGAAAGTGCTTTACGCAACCGTCAAACAGCATATCGGTGATATTTACTGATACATTGGCGACCACCTGCCTGTTTTCTACCAAAGAGTAGGGATTGTAGGCATCCTCCCAGAATCCGTTTTGAAACCAATCTTCAAAGTTTAAGCCGAAAGTCCTTCCTGCCAGTTCGTTAAAGCTGCGCCGCAGGTCGGCATTGTCCCGATAATTCTTTATGATCTCCATGTCTGTCTATTCCTTCGATTTTCAATTCTTCAATGAACTCTACGCTTGCTATAGTTGCCCATTTGCTGATCTTAAAACTCCTCAGTGACCTCCACGATCTCTATGCCGCCGCTCACCAGATATTCTTATGCTGCCCCAGTTTCACTGGTTTGTCCGTTACTACATGATAAGCGTAAAATGTATCTGACATAATACTCCTTTCTGCCCGACTCAGAGGGTATGTTAGCTTACTATGTCTCCTTTTACAAATAAATTGTCTTTGCCCATGTCGCAGACATAGGGGGAGGAGTCAAATTTATAACATATCTCCAGAAAATCTTTTCTGCTTTGGGGCTCCCGCATGATCTTTGCCAGTATTTCACCCGGAATGGTCCTGGCGTACGCGCCGGGCCCCGCCATCTGTATGTTTTGCACCCCCTGTTTTTCCAACAGCGCTTTCAACTCATCCGGAAGAAAAGTGTAGGTGATGCACCAGGGCGTACCGCCTTTTTCATACTCGGCGACTTCCTCCTCCCCGCCCATCAGACCGCTTTCCATAAAATTATCCATGGCATGTTTATCCAACACAAAACGATCTATAGCGTTCTGTCTGCCCGCAATGAGCTGTTGCACCCAGGGATCAGGGCAGTGGCTATCCAGTATGAACTGATTCTTCTGGATCGGATTGGCAAGGTAGGGCAGATATCCCAGCCGGGAGGAAACGCTGAACATAACTTTTTTTCCCGCTATGCGGACCAGCTCTCCGATCACTGTCTCCTGATGGGGCCAGGTATAGGAAATGGGAGCGTCAAAGGACATGACCAGATCGAAAGCCCCGTCGTAATATGCCGACAGATCCTCCAGAGCGCCCTGTACAAAAGTAATGTTTTGCTCCACCCCCGCGGCCCGGGCCAGCTCCTGCGCCTTGTCCAGCATGGGCTGGGAGATATCAAAATGTGTCACCCGGCATCCCTTTTTAGCCAGCAATATGGAAAAACGCCCGCATCCGGCCCCGCCGTCAAATACGGTTCGTACTCCGTCCAGACTTGCCAGCAGTTCCTTCTCGATATGGCTTTTTTGAATAATATCATCGATAAAGGTTTCCTCCCTGTGGCTTTCCAACTCTCCCTTGTCGGGCAGGTTCCAAAGGCGCCGGGATATCTTTTGATTGATGTCTTTCGGTATCATCTCGTCCTCCTGCTTTATCCGTACATAAAATCCGGTTTGTGCATATTGTCAGTCTATCTGAAATATTCTGCGATAGCAACCTTAGAATTGTTTCTAAAAAAATATGAGCCGGTGTCTCAGGGAATTGGTGGTCTCGCATCTTTTTCTGCAAATAAAACTATTGTTGCTTTCGTTCTACTCAACTCTCTTTACTAAATAGACTGCTTGTTCAAGACTCATTTCTCCCATGTCCTGTTTATCAAGCTCTGCGTCTCTTTGTCTTACGGATACAGACATATTGGTTTTCTCGTTTTCACCCACAATAATCATATACGGCACCTTATCCATGCGCGCTTCACGAATCTTGTATCCAAGTTTCTCGTTTCTGACATCCACTTCTACCCGGACATCATTTTCTTTCAAGGCCCCTTCAACCCTCTTGGCATAATCATTATATTTATCTGAAACCGGAAGAACCTTAACTTGTACAGGTGCAATCCACGCAGGAAATTTCCCCGCGTAATGTTCCAGTAAAATACCAATGAAACGCTCTATCGAGCCAAATACGACTCTATGCAGCATAATCGGGCGATGTTTCTCCCCATCTGCTCCGATATAGTCTATATCAAATCTCTGCGGAAGCTGGAAATCAAGCTGAATCGTTCCGCATTGCCACGTTCTGCCTATGGAATCTTTTATATGAAAATCAAGTTTCGGCCCATAGAATGCACCGTCTCCCTCATTTACTGTATAAGACTTACCCATTCCCTGCACTGCTTTTTCTAAAGCTTCCGTAGCAAGCTGCCAATCCCCATCACTTCCGATGGAATGCTCCGGTCTCGTTGACAATTCAATTTCATATGAAAAACCAAACTTTTGGTAAACTTCATCAATAAGACGCATAACACCTTGTATCTCATCCGTTACCTGGTCCTCTCTCATAAAAATGTGAGCGTCATCCTGCGTAAATGAACGTACTCTCATGAGACCGTGTAATGTCCCGGACTTTTCATTACGATGCACAAGCCCTAATTCTCCCATTCGCATAGGGAGCTCCTTATATGACCTTGGTTCCAGCTTATACACCAGCATTCCACCCGGACAACTCATTGGTTTGATTGCATAATCATCATCTTCAACCTTAAGAGAGTACATGGCATCCCTATAAAAATCCCAATGACCGGATGTTTCCCAAAGACTTCTTTCCAACATAATGGGCGTAGAAATTTCAACATATCCTTCTCTGCGATGGATTTTCCTCCAATAATCAATCAGCAGGTTTTTCAATATCATTCCCTTTGGCAGGAAAACCGGTAATCCCGGTCCTTGGTCAAAAATCGTAAATATTCCAAGTTCCTTACCCAATTTTCTGTGGTCTCTTGCTTTTGCTTCTTCAACCATGTGCAGATATTCCTCTAACTGTGCCGCTTTTGGAAAAGATATACCATAGATTCTCGTAAGCATTTTATTTTTTTCGTTGCCTCTCCAATAGGCTCCTGCCACTGACAATAGTTTGATCGCTTTAATCTGACACACATTAGAAATATGCGGTCCCGCGCAAAATTCCTCATATTCTCCCTGCTTATAGAAACTGATTTGCTCTGCATCATTCAGCCTCTGAATCAGCTCGATTTTATATTTTTCACCCGCGTTATCCATAAAGCTAAGAGCCTCTTCTTTTGACTTCTCATAGACTTGCAAGGAGAGGGATTCCTTTACAATTTTTCTCATCTCCGTTTCGATTGCCTTTAAGTGCTCTTCTGAAAATGAGAAATCAAATTCAAAATCATAATAAAATCCGTTTTCGATAGCCGGACCGATGGCGCACTTCGTTTGCGGATATAAGCGTTTTACAGCCTGTGCAAGCACATGTGCACTCGTATGCCAAAATGCCTTTTTTCCCTCCTGTTGTTCAAAGTTTACTTCTACAATTTCTCCGTTTTTTCGTAGAACCTTCATAATTTGTTGCTCCTTTCCTTTTTTCAGCTTTAACTATTTGGCAACAACATAAGAAAAGCACCCATAAGACCATAATCATATAGTCTTAAGGGTGCGCTTAGCACGGTTCCACCTTAACTTTTCACTTCAGATTCTATCAAATCCTATCCTTTAACGCAGGCGTACGGTAACACTTACTCATTTCGGCATTACAGCTCGGGAATGGTTTTCGTCTAATCTCCACATAAACAGCTTTCACCAAATGCCATTCTCTCTGGATGTTTCCGACTAAACTACTTTTTCCGTCATTGCTTTTCTTATGTTATTGACGGTACTTTATCACAACTTCTTTATTTTGTCAATGCTCTTTTAGGACACTCGTTTTCCATTTTGTAGGACACTCGTTTTCCATTTTTATCAAATATCTTTTTTAGTGCAATTTCTGTTGGAAAAATAGATCCGATAAAAGGAATGAGTTGTGCGCCACAGATAATCCCTCCCACTGTTCCCACATAATCCATGCTTTTTCCAATTACCAAAGCCAACAATATTGCTGTAATTGGCAATATGATCAATCCGCACACATACCATATTTTACCGCAATATTTATTGGCAAACTCCCATGTATCCTTGTTTTTCATAGACATGGATGTCCGGTATCCAAATACCGCATTTATTTCTTTTGGAGTATTTTTTATAAAGTATCTTCCAAAGCCAATCATTGTAAGTGGAATTATCATATCCATAAGTAGCATAAAAATCCAAAATCCCATAAAAACCTCCTACTATGAATCCCGATTTGTACTGCTAACAGAATACCACAATTACACTCATTTTCTCATAATTCTGACGATGCGCTGTATGCTCTTGTGGGACAGGCAATACTTGTCCGCCAACTCCGAAGTGGTCATTCCCATGGCGTAATCCTCATAGATCAGTTTATTCCGATGGGAAAGTTCCTGAGTGATTCTGGTCTGAGAACCCCATTTCTGGCGGTTTTCCGAGCGCCTGGGAATGTAGATATTCTCCCCATCCACATACTGCTGTATCAGCGCAATAATCTCTTCCGGCAGGATATCTCCCGCGTTTCTATAGCCCATGTCTGCCTCCTAAAATATATATTATCTTTAGGAATAGCAATGGCTATGACAATTCATTTTCTCTTGCGATAGCCAGTGCTACGCAAACATAACATATCTTCTCATAAAAGATGATTCCCTCCTATTCTTGATCAGACAACTATTACATACACATTTTAGCAGAAGAGTTTTAAAAAGTCAAAATCTATGTCAGGACGACGGCTTATCTGCTTTATATGCCTTTAGTTAGAGTCTTTTGTTAGTGCGCCCAAAGCCATTGTAATCCAGGGGAAAAACAGTTATACTAAGGAAAGACCAGACCTGTGTACGGGGGCAAAGGCTTTCACACGGGTCTTTGACAGTTTCTTCACAAATCCATTTCGCTGAACTCCAGTATAT
>CAJTMX010000042.1 GCA_910577235.1 uncultured Acetatifactor sp.
TTTCACTTATCGGATGCCCTTGATAATCGCCGCACTCTTGCTCCACAACAAATCCTGCTTCATCTAACCACTTATGTATTTGCTCAAGTGATGCAAAGTGTTTCTCAGATGGAATTTCCTGCACTAAAGTACTTCCATCCGCAAGTATCATGTCAAACCTACGGATAAATCTGAACATTCTGCTCTCTGTGTCATAAACATTATCAAGCAACGCCATTTTTCCAAAGTTTCCATGACTGTCTGTACCTTCCCATACAATAATCGGATTGGGATTATAAAACCATTTCTCCGGATATTGTGAGTATGCATAATCCACAAAAATGTGACCACCAACAACTAACGCATCCGCAGACTTCTGAATCATCAATTTTTGGGCTTGTTCATAATTCATATCAGATATAATATTGAATAAGAAATTAGCGCCTAAAGTTACCACATCAAATCCAGTACCCCAATCCTCATAAATCACATCGGCCTTATGCCATTTGATTTTTTCATTCGTGATTTTTTGTGCGATCCTATCCAACATATACTCATCAGAATCAAGTCCCGTTACATCGTGTCCCGCTCTTGCCACAGGAACCGTGAAACGCCCGCTGCCACAGGCAATTTCCAAAACTTTTTTTGGCGTTGTACCCATAAGCATGAGAGCAAGTTCTACATCATCCGTATAGGTTTCATTCAAGTCGTACATGTCAGCATTCCATTGAGCTATTATATCCTTTTCGTTATACATTTTTCCTCCAATTATAGTGCAGGAGGGTTAAAGTATAGTCGCCCTCCTGTTCAATTTATTCTGGTTATATTCCGATTTCTTCATCCTAATCATTCCTTTCTTTGTATATTTGAAATATGCAACACATTATACTTAAATTGCATATTTTCATTCAGGCATATTTCCTATTGCCCCGAAGAGATTATAACATAGCTTAATTTGTATAACAAGCACTATGTTTCAAGATTCTTATCGCACTGGGATTATTCATATTTTTTCACCCCCTATTCCTTATGTTGAAAACTTAATGTTTCCGACTAAATTGATTCTGCAAATTTTCAGCCACAAAGAATAAATCTAAGAAAAAAAGGCCACTGCCATCTTAAAAGAGTCTTGCTGGCATACCCAACAAGACCCGAATATAACATATTAAATAACTTTTCTTTTTATGCATACGATTGCCCTAGTGCAAAGTACGATTTCCCCTGTGGCATCGTCTCTATGCCAATTGCAATCCTGCCAATTCCCCACTTCTTCAATTGGCATATCTGTATCTTCCCCATTTCCTCCCCCAAATTTTTTTCCACTGAAAAGGATTGGGCTACCCCTCCGAAAGACTCTCGAATCCCCCAAAGAATCTCTCTGAAAAAACCTCCTTCCTCCTCTCTCCGAAAGGAAAAAGAGAGGAAGATTGGTTCTGTAAGAACAATATCCCCTATTCAAATTCTATAGTGGCAGGCGGCTTAGGGCTCATATCATAGCATACACGGTTCACATTTTCTACCTCTGCCAATATCCTGCCCGTCACTCGCTCCAGCACGTCCCAGTCCACCTTCTCGATCGTAGCGGTCATGGCGTCCACTGTGTTGATGGCCCGAATGATCACCATATATTCAAACACCCTGGCATTGTTCTTCATACCCACGGACTTGAAATCCGGTACCACAGTAAAGTACTGCCACACCTTCTTGTCCAGACCGGCCCGGGCAAACTCCTCCCGCAGGATGGCATCGGATTCCCGAACTGCCTCCAGTCTGTCTCTGGTGATCGCGCCCAGACATCTCACGCCAAGCCCCGGTCCCGGAAAGGGCTGACGGTATACCATGTCATGCGGCAGCCCCAGCTCCACGCCGCAGGCACGCACTTCGTCTTTGAACAGCTGTTTCAACGGCTCCACCAACTCAAACTTCAGATCTTCCGGGAGTCCGCCTACATTGTGATGGGATTTCACCATTTTCGCCGTCTTAGTCCCACTCTCGATGATATCGGGATAGATGGTTCCCTGCCCCAGGAAATCGATTCCTTCCAGTTTTCTGGCCTCTTCCTCAAAAACACGGATAAACTCGCCGCCGATAATCTTTCTTTTTTTCTCCGGGTCGGCTACGTTTTCCAGTTTGCCCAGAAAACGCTCAGACGCGTCCACATAGATCAGGTTGGCGTGAAGTTCATCGCGGAATACTTTTACCACGCTCTCGGACTCGTTTTTACGCATTAAGCCGTGATTTACATGTACGCATACCAGCTGCTGGCCGATGGCCCTGATCAGCATGGCCGCCACCACGGAAGAGTCCACGCCGCCGGACAGCGCCAAAAGCACTTTCTTATCACCCACCTGGCTGCGGATCAGTTCAATCTGATCTTCAATGAAATTTTTCATGTTCCAGTTCTTATCAGCCTTGCAATCCTCAAACAGAAACTTTTCTAAAGTATCTTTATCAGGCAATGTCTTCAACTGCGTTTCGCATGCGGCCTGGGGATAATCAACCGATAACATCGGGAATCCCAGCTCGTACAGTTCTGATCTGATCTGTACCTCCTGCCCGTCAACTACCCTATTCTCACCGCCGTTGAGAATAATGCCCTTCACATTGGGAAGTGCCTTAAGCGCCTCCGCTGTAATGTCATGGGGATGAATCTCGCTGTACACGCCCATATCACGAATCTCACGGGCAATTACCGTGTTCTGTGTACTGCCTAAATCCAAAATAACGATCATGTCCTGTTTCATTGATAGTGTTCTCCTTCTCCTGTTATCAATTTGTTCGTTCGCTGCTGCACGGTTCCCGCAGGAAACTGTTCGCATCCATGGCTTATCTCCAGTTGCTTGACTGATATAATTATAAATTCTGCTGGGATTTTTTGCAATCCTTGTTTTTCCCTATGGAAATAGGTAATCAAACGGCTGCTTTGAAACATTATTCTCCCTGTCGGCGTGTACATAGCGGCGACAAATTAAAATAACATTCCGGTCACTTATATGGTGCTAGCACCATGTCTTTCTTATCGTTAAAGGAGCTTTTGAATTTTAAAACACTCTTTCGACCTAACGTCACATTTGTAGACTGTTTACTGTCAGGTTAATCTGGGATTCACTAATCTAAATATTTGAAATAAGCGTTTACCTATTACTTGTTTTTCTATCCTTTGGAAATTATCGGAATGAAACTTTTGTGACTTGTCTGAGCATATGGCAACTACAGTTTTTTCTTTAGTTACAGGTAACAGCTGGTCCAATAGATTGATATTATCTTTATTTCCATTCTGCCATTCAACAAGATTTCCATATGGAACATCTGTAAATATAATATCTGCTTTAAAATTGAGATTATCTAATGGAAAATTTGATAAAATATCTGTTTTAAACGCTTTGCGCTCTATTTCATGTGTTGAATTTGCCAATATGTCCAATAAATTGGTTGCACTGTTTAATGCTTCGATATGTGAGCTTTTGTTGTGCAATGATAATAAATCATTTATTTGGCTTATTCTTTTTTTGAGTCCGTTTTTATCAAGCAACAATAAATTCTCATTGGTAAGCTGTATAGCATCATCACTTATGTCAGAGGCCACTATTGTATTTATTCTTTCAAAATTTAAAAAGCCAAGTACCGTTAGCAGATAACCGCCGCCACAGCAAGGATCATAAATGCATACACTATCCGGGTTATCTAAATGATGTAAACATCTACTAAATATTTCTTGTGCAAGCCTTACCGGAAAATTAGGATATCCTGCTCTATGAACTATTACTTTTCCACTTGCCAAATCTTCAAAATTCCTATTTTCACAATATTTGTATACCATCAGAGCATTCTCCATATACCAATCATATGATTTCTTCCATAATCCAATTTGCTAATTAATCCGGCGGCCTGTAAAGGAGAGTTGTTAGAAGTGTCCAGCACAAATTATATCACTTTTATTCTCTATTGTCCACAAAATATAGGGTATGGCGGCCGTCACGATAATTTCCATTTTCTTATTCTACAAGTCATTTTCCATTCCCCATTTCTTATGCAAACAAATTTTTATTATTAATAAGTTCAATAATAACGTTTGTATTTTCATCAATGTGCTTTGTTCCATCAATCCGTATAACCGGGCATTTCAAAGATTTTATCCATTCCTCAACAGTGTTCTCATCTCGGGATTCAACAAAACGGAAAAATCTTTCTTCCTGCTCAAATAAATCCCCGCCTGATAACATTCTATTGCCAAATTTCTGAAAGGAACGCTCTTTCACTCGTTGCATCCTAATATCTTTGGGAACATCAAGCAATATGGCGCATTGGAAAAATGAATATATATCTTCCCCATAATCTCCTTTAACAGAAGCAAGAATAAAGTTTTCATGTGTTCTTATCTCAGACACCAAACGCTTCGCTACATCTTCACGGGTACGTGGAGAAACATATATGTAATTAGGGTTTGTTTTAGGAAAATACAAGTTTTCAATATCTATAAAATGATAATGTAACTTCTCTGCAAGAGTTTTCCCAAGTGTGCTCTTTCCCGTACCATTTAAACCACATATAATAATTCCCATTAATTCTCCTTAAGCAGCTTCTGATTTTGCTATTCACACAATAAATCCTATACTTCTTTTAAAACAAGTTCAATATATTCTCTTAATTTCTGTGTAAGCAAATTCCAATCATATTTTTGAATAGGAAAAATGTGTTCTTCTTCCAGGACACTTTGTACTGGTAATGATATTCCTGTATTCCATTCGGAATTATACGGAACGGTTTTACATTGAATGGTATCTAAAGCATTTGCTATTGTGTCATTTACCATTGCCTTATAACTCTTTAATGCCCAATCAGAAGCACCACCATGCGAAATAATTCCTGCCGGTATTCCATATACTTCTGATTTATACCCATTATCTTTCCACCAATATAAAAAAGTAATCTCCTCCGTTTTTTCTAGCATCATACTTAATTTTGCAGGGATTGGAGCATAATGCGGCGATACAAAGAAAATGGCATGTGATTCCTCCCTTTACATTTTAGTTACTGATCTTAATATCCGGCAGCAAACTATTCTCTAATTTGCTGCCGGATGTTTTACTGTTCTTCGCTTTCTTCTTCCTTGTGCTTGCGCCGAATGATGAGATATATCACCAGCGCCAGTGCAATGATTATCGCCAGCCATATAAAATAGCATATACCCAAGAATGTCGGGCAGATATGGCACAAGCTGCATTTTGCCGCCGGTTTCTTCTCACCGCCCTCCTGCATCTGGTACAGGATTGCGTAAGTGGAGAAGGCTTCCGTCTGTATGGTGATTGTTTCCGGTGCCTCGTCCAGATCTTCCATAAGCAGGTATTCGCCTTCGTGCGCCCGCATGATATAGAAATCCGCGGTAAGCCCCGCAAGCTCGTCAGGTATATCAAGGATGATCACTACCGGCTCATTGGTCGCATGGATTGCGTTCCAGTCCCCACTGCCAATCCGCATATACATGGATATGTCAACATACATGCCCATGACAAGACCGGGAATCTGCTCCTGGCAGTCTTCAATGCCCGTCACGATTACCTCCGCATCTTCTTGCGGCACGGCTTCAAGGTGTTCCACATCTATACGGATCTCAATGGTCTGTCCCTGTTCTGCCACTGCCAATTCTTCTTCGGAAAGGACCGCATGCGCTACGGCGACAGCATCCGCCACCCTTGCCGTGCAGACTGTTTCATCTACATTGTTCAGGGTAACGATCACCGCGCCTTTTCCTACTGCGTAAGTCTGACTTTCCGGCGTTGTATCCGGTGTCTGCGTCTGTGAAGGTTCTGATGGCGGCTGTGTTTCATTGTTTTCCGGTTCCGGCGTGGTTTCCGGTTTTCTTCCCTCCGGCTCGTTCTCTGTCACCGGGGGCGTAGTTCCCAGCGTTGGTGTAGGCTGCGGTGTCGGCATTGGTGTCGTTGTTTCGGTCGGTGGTTGTGTGGGCGGCGGCGTTGGCGTCGGTTCTGAACCGCCTCCATCATCGCCATTATTATCTCCACCGCCACTCGGAGGGTTATTCGCTTTCTTCTTGACACCCGCCACTGCTACTGTCTGATCTGCCCTTATGTCCGTAATGGTATAGGTATCATTTGTTAATTCCACCTTCGCGCCATTTACCGTGACTGCAAAATCAGCAGTTTTCTGGTAGCCGTTACCCAGCGTGAAGCGGAAGGTGAAGCTGCCGCCCTCCTTCACGGGGCTTTGGCTACCTGCCTCCGCAGACAGGGTATAGCCTGTGCCTGTCTGTAAGGTGACGGTGTAGGCTGTGGTATAGACCGCATAGACGGTCATGTCCGCCGTGATGTTTGTGAATACGGCGGGCGTTGTCCCCTGTTCGTCAATACACCATGCGCCTACCGCATTTTCCTTCACCGGTACGGGCGGGATGTCCGTTAAGGACATACCATAATCCACGGATACTTCTATGTATTTCTGCCCGTCTACCATAAAGGTTACTTTAATCTGATAGGCACCTATCACTGCCGGCTCGCTTGGTTCACTGGCAAAATTGGAGGCACCTACTTTTACACGCACGGTATAGGTTCCGGGTTCAAGCCCTATAATCTCGCCGCTTCCGTTTGCAGTCCCGCTCACCCATGTCTTTCCGCCATCTGTGGAAACCTCATAGGTGACATTTGCTGTCAGCCCGGTCAGCTTTCCGGTTCCGCCTGCCGTACTCACATCTACGCCTGTGGGTGTGGGTTTTGCCGGTCTTGTGGGAATCGGCAGGCTCTGTACATCACTGTCGAGCTTATCCTGCCCGTTGCCTTTGCACATAATGGACAGGGTGGTTCCAAGCTGGCTTTCATCAATCTTTATGGTTCCGTCCGCACTTACCGCTGCCGGCTTACCGCTTATGATATATTCCTCGCCCGGCTTAAATCCCGTCAGCGTTTCCTCCGTATAATTTATCCTTATGTCCGGTGTATCCAGCTTGGCAGCCGGTTTTTCACTGATGCTGACGGCGGCTGCTTCACTGCGGAAACTGACAGTATCCACCGCCTTGACGCGCACTTCATAGGTTCCTTTCCCCAGACCGCCAATCTGCCCGTCCGCCACCGCAGCAGATGTCCAGTTATCCTCCCATGTGCCATCGTCATTCTGTTTCCTGTACTCATAAACCGTACCGTCAGATAAACCGGTAATCGCTCCATTCATTGCTCCCGGATAGGAAGCGTCAGCTGCTCCGGGCACAGGCGTTGCCGGTCGTTCCGGAATCGTTACTGCCGTTGTCCGGCTCTCCGGGAAAATACCGGAAACGGGATATCGGAAATAGATCGTCTGTCCCATATAGTCTTCCACACTGCCTGCCGTGACAGGTGTGGTACAGCCCTGATCGCTGAAAGCCTCAATATCGCTTGTGGGCGCAAGGGTTTCCGCCTCATAGTCAATCCCCAGTTGATCCGGCGTAGGCGGCGTCGGCACGGTGCCAATCCTCGTCTCTCCGCTCTCCCTGGATGCAAAGCCGGTATCCGTTGCCGGATAGTACGCCCTGAAGGAATAAGCAGTTTTAGGATTCAGCCCTTCAAATGCGGTGCTGTCCTGCCAGTTCCCCGTCCCATCCGTGCGGCGGTACTGTGCGCCGGTAATGGTCTTTAAGGTAATGCTGTTTTCCGTGCGGGTATTCAGCTCCGGGGCATTCGGTGCCGCAGGTCTTGCCGGGACAGAAAGGTTCTGTGCCGTGCTGTCACTGGTCTCACTACCGTTGCCTTTTTTAATAATATTAAGATTGCTGTCAATCCAGCCTTCCTTTATCTGAATATGTCCTTCCTGATCCGCCGTACAGGTTTCTCCGTCTATCAGGTATTCCCCACCCGGCACAAGCCCTGTCAGCTTTTCCTGCCGGTAATCAATCTTCGCCGCAGGCTCTTTTTCCGGTCCTTTCACTTTGAGGGTAATGATTTTTTCTGCTGTATTTCCTGCATTGTCGGTGGTTGTGACCTTTATCTCCGTAACACCCGTGGATATCTGCGCCGCAGGGATAGTAAAGGAAACCTGTTCCTGCAATGCACTTCCATCAACAGTAACCGTTTCGTCTTCGCTGCCCTCGACCTGATAAGTCACGGTGGCAATCCCTGCCGTGATTGCATTGCCCGCATCGTCCTTGACCGTTACAAGCAATGCCGGCGCAGAGTCATAATATTCTTCCGAGACTGCCACACCGTTCTGTTGTGTCTGCTGCAGATCGGCTGGATTGCGGTCAGCCAGTATCGTAATATCCGGCGCATGGTCTTCCACGATCACACCGCCTTTACCTGCCGTGTCAATCGTCACATCGGCTGCGGGATTGCCCGCCACATCCGTACAACTGATCGCAATGATTCCCCGGAAATCCTTATCAAAGGTAATCTTTGCCTCGCCGTCTCTAACTGCTGCCGTCTTTTCCACCGCCTGACTCGTATCAAGATTTCCGGCTGCATCTTTGGGCGTCAAGGTGTAACGGATCTCCGTCACGCCGCTGCCTGTATCCGTAACAGGCACATGGATTACCATACTCTTTTTGCCGATGATCCAGTTCCAAAGAGTTGTCACTTTGTTTTCGTAAGTGATAGTACCGAACACGGGCGGTGTCTGATCCAGTTTTACCGTAAATGTGTCGCTCTCAGAAAAATTGCCTGCCGCATCTACTGCCTTGAACTGATAAGTATGCCCCTTCCCCGGCTCACTCTCTCCCTCCAGAACAGGGGTATAATCATACGTCATACTGCCTGTGCCGCCTGAGAAACCGTCTACTTTTATATAGTCTTTTCCGTCAATGCTTACCCACAGTTCTGTCACGCCTACGCCGTCATACAGCTTCAGTGGAATTGTGGTCTGATCTTTTGTCCAGCCTGCAGGCAGGGTTACGCCGTTTTGCAGTACTGGTTTGTCGGGTGGTGTCTCATCCTTCCAGCGGGCATGAAGGGTATGGGCGGACGTTTCTCTTACAACCGTGTCCGCATTAACTTCACTGCCGCCTGCTTCGGCGGTGTACCAGCCCTTGAAGGTGTAGCCGGTTCTGGACGGTGTGGGAAACGTGCCATATTTACTGTTATAAGTCACATTTTTGCTTGCGGTGGTATCTCCGCCATCCGCGCCGTGGTAATCAAATATCACCTGATAGGTCTGGGGTGTCCACTTCGCCCAGAATGTTTTATCCCCGGTGTCCGTGGCTGAAACTTCCGTTACCGGAGTCCCCGTGCAATCCTTATTATTGTACCAGCCCGCAAAGGCATAACCTGTTTTCGTCCAGTTCGCAGGCATCACTGCCCCCTGTCCATAGGTATAGCCTGTAAGGTCATCTCCGGTACCACCGTTGCCGTTCAGCGTAATGCCATATGTTTTTGCAGTCCAGTTGGCGGTATACTCTCTGTTTCCGGTGCTCCCTTTTGATATGGTAACGATTGTACTGTTAGCAGCCAGTCCCGTACCGCTCCATCCGGCAAAGGTATATCCGGTGCGTTCAGGGTTCTGCAGGGTAAATTCCGTCGTCTCTATGGTATAATCTGCGGGATTCGTTTTCCCTGCCGGAAGTGTGCCTCCTGCCAGATCATATGTGATCGTGTAGGTGACAGGCGTCCAGCCCGCATAAACTGAGGTTTTTTCTGTGACTGTCTCATTAGCAAAGTCATATTCCATACTGCTGCCGTCTGCCGTAACCCACTTGCTGAAGGTGTAGCCTGTCTTTGTGGGATTATCTGCCGGCGCAGATGCCGCAGTACCCTTTAGGACGATCTGCTGTGACGGAGCTGGCAGTTCCGTATTTCCGTCATAGAATGTGACGGTATAGTAATCCACTCTGGCGGTAACTTCTGCTCCCGCCACGGTTACTTCCACGCCGGTATCAATATCGCCAATGTAAATTTTATATGTACCGTCAGGCGCAACAAGGCCTGGAAGGAATGTCTTTCCATCATCAGAAGTAAGTCTATAGCCAGATGGCGCTCCTGTCCACTCCACACCGTCCTTATAGGAAGTTATGGTGACAGGATTGCCTTTTACCTCTTCCCTGGTAATAATGATGATATAAACCTTCGAGGCATCGCCTTCAGTCACTTTAACCTTAATCGCATTTTCCCCTTCAGCAAGCGGTATATTGTCTGCCGCTACTGTTATATCTGTTGCATTGTCAGCATTCTGGATCGTCATCGCCACATCTGCACCAGCATTTTTAGGCGTTGCCTCTATACTTACGACTTTGACGCTATTAGGCACTGTAACTGCGTATTCATACGTTGTTTCGGCAAAATCGGGACTTAATTTGATTTCGTCCCCGCTGGAACCGTCCTTTATAGACAAAGCCATGTCTGAAAGGTTTCCGGTACTTTCATTTCCAAGCACAAGGACTTTACCCTTTTCACCATTAGCAGCATTCACTATATTGCCTTCTATCATCAAAACGGAATACAGCGTATTGTCACTGTTAATATGAGCAAAATCCTGTGGAGAAACTTCATAGCCATCAGCGCCTTGTACCGTGGATATATAGGGTTTGTTAACATCTTGATTACTGCTGCTATACGGTTCAAGCCATGCCGTCACACCAAAAGAACCTGTTAACTTTTTCGTAAGCAGAATGACTTGCCTATTCAACAAAGCAATATTATTTTCATCGTTATTCTTTTTATTCCCGGTAATGTTTACATTACCTTCTATTTTTACTGTGGAAGCTGCATTTCCCAGTCCTAAGCCTGCATATCCTCCTCCATTACCATTACTCCCCACTTTATTTCCGAATACGAGAACCTTATCCAACTCGGCATTTGCTAACAGATTCACTTTAGATGTAGTTCCTGAAAATATACCACCGCCCCTGCTTTCAGCAGTATTATTCTTAATAACTCCGTTTGTTATTGTCATTTCACACGTTGCACCACAAAATACACCACCACCCTGACTCTCTGCAGCATTACCTTCAATTACTCCTCCACTCATAGTAAAAGAAGTGTTTGCAGCATTATTATTACCAACACCTATGGAAATGCCACCTCCGTATTTCGCTGCGTTTCCACATATTGTTCCCCCAAGCATAATAAACCGAGCGTTGCTACATACAAAAATTCCACCGCCATAATCTTCTTCCCCTTTTCCTCCCGTAATACGGCCAGCATTATCTTTACAATCACAAAGGGTAAATGTACCGCTATTCACTACGATTACACTCCCTGTATCGCCTGAATGTGTCAATGACCGACCATTCAGGCATAAAGTCACATCTCCCTCAATGGTAATCGTATTCATATCTAAATCATTAGAAAGATAGTATGTTCCATTCGTCAAAGTTAAATTGTTTGGCTGCAATTCCACATATGTATTCCCATCATGTGAATGAGTTTCTTTCTGCGATACCACTACCACATCCTCAATATTTGAAAGGTTCCCGGCAATCTCTACCCATACCGTCAGTTTTGCCAGTTCTTCCTCCGGCATCTGTGCCTGCTGTTCCTCTGTCAGCGCCTCGTATTCCTCCCAAATGGCAAGCGCTTCCTCTGCATACTCATGTAGCTTTTCTTCCCATTCTGTATAAGCCTCCTCATCTTCTTCCATATCCGGCTCTGTGGCAAGGTATTCTTCCGCATCCGGCAATGCCGTTATCCTGTCAAGCAACGTCTGTATAACAGTGTCTGTGCCACTTTCGTTTTCTTTTACCGTTACCGTAATTTGAGGTAAACTGACACCCTCCGCCAGCGCATAGCCATCCGGCAGAACTGCGGTAAAGACATATGTTCCCTCCGCACTTCCGTTATACTCCGGCTCAGACTGCCATGTCACGCCGTCTATCATAACGGTTTCTTCCTGATTTTCGGTCTGTGTATTCTCTAACGTCTGTACAGAAATAACATTTTCCGCATAATATTCCGGCATGGTAACGGTATGGGTTTCACCGGCAGTATCGTTTTCTTCTGATTCTTCGGACGACAGCCCGGAATTACTTTCTTCCTGTTCCTCAAAAGATACGCTTTCCTTCTCGTTGTCTTCGTCCTCAGCATCCGTTTCCTCATTAGCTGCCACAGTTGTTTCTTCTGATACCTCGGTTTCTTCAGACTGAATATTCAGTTCGCCTTCGGTTTCTGTATCAGAATTTCCTTCTATTTTATCGGTTTCCCCGATATTTTCCTGTTCTCTTTCTCCCGTTTCCTGTTCGGAAGATTCCCGCGCCAAGCAGACCGTTAATTCTTTGGGAAATTCCAGTTCATCTAAGTCTGTCCCTATGAATACAGTCTGTTCTTTTATATCCTCTGGTAGAGGATCAAATGCCATAATAATGTTTTCTTTTTGAAAACTTTCATCCTGCTCTGCCGCTGCCACTACCGGGAATATATCAGATATTCCCGGTAGTGAAAACAGCATACAGACGCAGAGAAAAGCGGCACAAATACGATGTTTTTTCCCTCTGCCTTTTTTCTCCAAAACATTACCTCCTGTAATTACTTTCAGGTTTTACATACTGTGGCGTATAACAGGTATCACTATATGCAAGTAACTCAAATTTTACGTTAAAACCATTATCCTCCGCTACATTTCCTATTTCTGCACTTTCTTCAGTGTCTACACCAGCTTCAACTCGAATTGCCTTGTTGTCAGCACCACCTGCTGTTAGACCCAAATCCTTATATTCAATCCCATATTCCGTAATACTTTCGTTCTGCTCATCAATCAACCATACCAAATAATACTCCGCACCTTCAATCTTCTTCCATACTGCGTTTATACCGTCCCATTTCAAGTCTTCATCATTCGGTCTTGCAAGTATCGTAATACTGGAACTTGCATTTCTATGTATATTCTCCTGCGGGAAATTCGGTATTACCGGCTCCACACTGAATTCAAAGGTTCCGCCCGCTGTAAACCGCTTGAATGTTTTTGTTAAATCCAGCCTACAGTCTTTAACCTCTACCATGCCATCATCAATCAGCATAATGTCATCCCCTATAAAATCTTCTTCATAGAATGGGTAAATTTCCTTATCCGCACCCTCTTGCGCACTCTCCAGTCTAACACGGTAAGCTGTTGCCTCTTTCATCTCATTCCACTGAGCTGCGATTGTACGTTCGTCAACAGGTTCTCCTCCCTGCTCCCATCTGGGGTTTTCCACTCCTGTGCAGACCACTTTCCCATACAGAGTCTCACTCCTGGTCGGTATATACATGCTGCCCGGTTCCCCTGCTTTTTCCTTAAAATCTTCATCCAGATACCAAGCGTCAAAACAGAAACCCTCATGGTAGATTTGCAGTTGCGGGAGCAGGATACCGGCAGATTTCCACACCGCATAAAGAGTCTTTACGCCGTCACGTTCACTTGTAAGATTGCAGACAGTCGCTCCATCATCGTACACCTTTTCGCCTGCTGCTGTTTCTGCCCATCCCATAAAATGACACTCTGCTGTCTGGGACTGGAAATAGGCATTATCCCCTTTCCGATCCCCCACGGCAAAAGACACGGTATGCTTACATTCATATGTATTCTTGTCCAGTTGCTGCGGCTGGTCGTAAACAAACTCCTGCGGCTTCATTTCCCCCGTGGCATTATCATCATTTTTGTCATATTGCACTGAATATTCGTATGCTTTCCATTCTGCCCTTGTAGTGAATGGGTGGTAAGAAATACAATCCGGATACGGATTCCATTGTACAAACCTGTAACCGGTTCTCATAGGTTTAACATTAAGTGAATCAATCGACGTACCATAAGGAAGCATTACCTCCCGATAATCACTTCCATTCTCAAAGTGACCTCCGTTTGCACAGTACTGCACCGGATATTCCGCAATCTCATAATAATATTCGATCAAGGTCGAGCCATCTGCTGCGACACATGCCGTGATCGGCTCAGGAGTTTTATATGCAACGTCCTGCTCAGGCTGCGGGCACACCATCCCGCCTGCCATATAATAAAGTGTTTCTCTCCTGCACGAATATTTTCCCATTCTGTCGGCATGATAATGTGCGACTGTATATGGCACCACATCCTCTACCCATTGTGCCTGCAGCTCTGCTCCCCTTCTCTGTCTATAAGCGCCTCCTGCCGGATAAAGCACATTGATAAGGGGGTCCAGCCAGCCTTTCATAATATATCCGGTGCGTTCCCGGCTCTCCAGCTCAATCCTTGTTGCACTCTTTTCATCAAAAACATCCAAATAATAATCACCATCATCGTACCACAAATAAGCCTTCCAGTTGATTGAAATTTCCTCTCTGGAGCAGTGATATTTGTCGACATATCCCATATAAGTGGCATGCTTTTGGGGAAACTCCATCATATTCATCAGGTGCATGGGATTTAATGAGGCTCTCGCTTCTTTTTCCGAATACCTATTATCGATTGACCAAGTCTTATATACACATGGGCGCGTCTCATCAATTTTATAAGATCTACCCATATATGAATAATACCCCTTCTCAATCGGAACGCCGACCCATTCATCATTAGTTTCGCAGTTATTCTCGCTGATTGTATTACATTCGTTCCATTCCCCGGAGGCCATGCCCAGCCATGCCGATGAATCGCCGTCACCTACTTTATAAACCGTCCTTTCAATATCTATAATCGCCAAAAATGTAGAAAAAGGCGGCACCATTACCTTTAAGTCTATTTTGCACATCACTGCTTTGAAAAACTTACTTCCATAAGCCGGCAGATCATAAAAACCATCGTAATCCGTAATATAATACCCCGCACTGCCATACTGATCTGTTGCGCAGAGGTATATCCCCTGACGAACCCATTGGTCTAAAGTTATAGCGCCATTCGTATTATAGTTTGCCTTATCTCCCACGCTGTCCCATGCGAGGGTTGCCGGCTGGTAACTGCTCTGGAATGCTTTCAAGGTAAAAGTCCTTTTTGCAAGCGGTTCCACATATGAAGAATTCGACTGTATTTCATCTGCTTCAACAATTATATCTTTTTTATCTTCCATCTCTTTCTCCTTTCCAGTCAGTCATTTTCTTGCCAAATCGCACGGATTGTTACATCATGGTCAGGCATGGTGGAAAGATTTTCCGTCCACCCCTCAAAGCTGTAATGATATCTCTGTTTCAGTTTCGGATATACCAGTTTTTCACCATAGCGGACTTGCTTTACAATGAAATCATCTTCTTCTCCGTTCTCGCCACTGAACATCCCGCCGTTTGCGCAAAATACCAGTTGGTATGGTCTCCTTTTATAATTGTATTTCACTACTGTCGTTCCGTTTGTGTCCGGTATTACCTCACTGGCATCAGGAGTAATGAACCCCTCATATTTTTTCCTGTTCGGTACAAAAGTCTTTCCTGCCGGAGTTTTCAGTATTTCGTATTCCGTTGGCGTATCGGAATAATTGCCGTCTATCCCCTGCTGGTAATGCTCAATGCGGCAGTCAACTTTATCCGGTATCCACTGTGCCGTAAGCTTCATCCCACGCTTTTCCAGATAAGCGCCTCCAGCCGGATAAAGCAATCCTGATACATCATCCTTCCAGCCTGCCAACGTGTAGCCTGTACGTTTTGCCTTATACAATGTGATTTCCATACAATCTTCCCCATTGTATGAAATTTTCTGCGTTGTTTCTTTGCCTTCCATAACGCCGCCGTTAGGATCATAGGTAATCTCACTTGTCCCTGTGATCCCGGCGCTGAACTTATCCTCAATACGGTCAAACAACAGCAGACGCTGGTTGATTGTGGATGACTTTTCAATGTTCCCCATGATGTATAGCGTAAACTTCCACAGCCTTGCCTTATTCGTAGTATTTTTCTGCATACCGCAGTTATAGTTCGTAAGACTCAGGCGCAGGTTTACCTTTTTGCTGCATCCCTCACCGAAAGTGCAATCCCCAGGATTATTCGACTTGATGATGCCGTTGTCATCCGCCCAGTTGCCATTGCCGGCAACGATTGTTGTCCATGTATCCTTATCGGAAATGAATGAGCCAAGCCAGGTGGAAGATGTCTCCCCGCCCCTTTTGAAGACATGGATGTTCATTGTTACATTCAGTGTAACCTCCGAGTAGGCGGGTACGACAACCTGATAGTCCGCCTTAACCATGACAGCCTTAAAATTCTTGTTTCCGTGGGTATCCGAGGAATCCAGTATATGCTCGGAGTATGAATTCACAAAATAAGGGGTCTCTTTGGTTCCTGTTGCACAGCAGCTCACGCCAATCCTATCCCATACGTCTGCTTCTATATGAAGACTCGCAACATTGCCGCTGCTGTTCCAACTAAGCGGCGAGATATTTCCATTATTTTGCAGAGCCTTTAACTCGAAGTGTGTTTTTAGAATTGCTTCATCGTCCGGTTTCACAACCAATTCTTCCGTCTTCACTTTCCGGTTTGGATCAAGCACCCGCACATTATATTTGCCACTGAAAATCAGGTCGTAATATTCTTCCAGTTCCTTCAGAGCTTCCTCCCTGCGGGCAATATCTTCTTCTGTATCCTCCGGCTCGCCCCCCTTGGCAGTCAGAGCTTCCAGATCCACATTTTCTGTGTTTTCCATGTTTTCCGTATTCCCCATTTTCTTCCTCCTTTATTTTTTATAAGTCTCCATGAAACCATTTTGTCAGAAACTCCTTAATGGATTTTCTGGGTTTTACATTTTCTGTCTGTATTGGTACATCGGAATCATCAAGGTATAAACGTTCCCATCTCCTAATACGGCAGAGAGCATAAAAGCCGGTATTTATGGCAAAAGATTTTACGCAAAAATAACGGCTTATGATAGCTGAATTGACTTTGGACAACCGGGTGTGTTTTGGTATACTTTGCACTTTTACGGGTATAGTTTGTATGGTTCACCACAAGTCATTAGTACAAAGCCATTTACATCGCCTACAAACCGTCTTATCTTGTTTCATCACTATCACTATAACAAAAAACCACTTAAAAAAGTGGTTTTGGCAGAATTGGTCGGTTTTTAGGCAGAATTGGTCAAAAAACTTTCATAAACATATTGACATATTGATAGATTCATAAATTCAAGACCGCACAGACAGAACAGGTTTCATTTTCTATCTTATAGTCCAGATTCCCATGGTATTTCCGGCAGACGGAAAGGATACTGGAAATGCCGATACTTTTTCCTGCGGGCAGACTGTCGGACAGTATCAGGTGATCCGGGCAAGTGTTGTTGCACAAAATAATCAATCGGCTGTCCTGTTGCCGGATATGAATTTCAATACTTAATTTTTCTTTTCCGGACTCCAGGCATCCATGCAGGGCATTTTCAAGCAGATTCCCCAAAAGAGCGATTATGTCGATTTCCCGCATCTTCAGATCTTTCGCTGTATTGCACTGGACTGAAAAATCAATGCCGTTTTCCGCCGCTTTGCCCCCATAAACGGTAAGAATACTGTTAATTGTCCTGTTTAGAGAATATTCTTTCACTGCCGCATCCGATATTTCACTTCTGTATTCACCAATATAGGCAAGGATAGCCGAATGATCTTCTGACTTTGCATATTCTGCAATCGTTTCTATATGGTGCCGCATATCGTGCCGGAGCCTGCGGTTAGCTTCCTCTGCATTTTGTAAGACAGACAGGCGGCTGGAAAAATGTACCGCATTCTGACGGATCAGTTCCGTCTCCGCATCCTTTTTCATGTAACTGATGTTGCTGAACACAACGGCATATACCGCACACATGACAAGGCTGATCGTGATAAATATGAAAAGCAGATAGGTATCTGATATGGTATTTTCTACATACAGCAAAATGGTGATAGCCGCCTGCAGCAGATAGAACAGCAGGGCAATCAGCGCCAGATTCCACCATCTGCCTTTCTTGATATCCGCAAGGGACTGCATCACCGGTGCCGCAAATCTTTTATACAACGCCAGAATCAATAACAGCGCTGCAGTGCGCAGCACATTTACCAGATAATACCCCGCCAGGGCGGGCAGGTGCGGCAAAAGCAGCGTTACCATAAGTTTCAGGCTGTTGTCTATGATGGAAAACAGGCCAAAATAAGTAAGGAACAAAAAGCTTTTCTTGGGAAGACACTCTTTTGAGACAATACAGAAAAAAAGGAACAGGCATACCGCAACCCCCAGATATGAGAACGTCGCAGTTATGCCACTTACCATATATGTATATGCGCCCATACAGACAAAGCTGGTCACATACAGGCAGCTTAAAAGCACAAATTTCCCTCTGCTATACCTGCGTTCCAGCATATGGTAAATGACAACCACATGGCACAATGCCATAAGAAACAATCCCGGAATCCGATGAGGTACACTCATTTTCTCGCCTCCTTCCTGCAGAACTCCATATACGCCTTCTGTACTTCCTCAACACATCTTCTCGGAACGGGTATTTTCACGCCCCCCTGTATTTCTATGCTGTTTCCGGAAATGCTCCGCACAAAATCAAGATTTACAACATAAGAAACTCCCACCCTGATAAACTCCGGATACTTTTGTACTTCTTCAAACATCTGTGACAGCTTCATGCGCAGCCGCAGCACTTTACCAGAAGATAAATTTATCCGTAAATAGTGGTTCTGTGACTCTATGGATGCAATCTCACTGATGCACACCCGGTATATGCCATCCACACAATCAAGGGAAAGATAATCATATTGCTCTATATTCTTTACGGCGCGGTCAATCGCCGCATCAAACTGCTCCTGCGTAAACGGCTTGAGCAGGTAATGGGTAGCGTTCATTGCAAATGCCGCTACTGCATATTCATTGCTGGTTGTCAGAAAAATAACGTCCATTTCCGGGCTTTTGGCAAGCATTTCCTCTGCTACATCTGTACCGAGTATACCCGGCATACAAATATCAAGAAGAGCAATATTGTATGTTTTTCCTTTTTCCACCATATGTAGAAGATCTAACGCCGCACTGTATTCGTCAATTTCAAAACAGTATTCTGGATGTGCCGTTGAATAAGTATCTATAGCTGCCCGAATGGTCTCCATATCCTTTTGTATATCATCACAGATTACTACCTGCATAATTCCCCCCATTTTCACACATCATTTTCCACCATTATTTTCTAATATTCTATCACAAATTGTGAGCTTATTCCAGTTGATACTTATATATTTTGTAGTTGGTTTTTAAGACAGAATATTGCCAAATAAGGGCAGCATACATCATAACTTTCATGTATACTGCCCATTTTATCTTGATTTTCGCCTTACTCCATCTATTGTTTATACCGCCAACATATCTGTTCGTTTACTCTTCCAGATTCTTTCTCCACATATATGTCACGCTCGTCGATGCCCTCCTCTTCCCGCAGAATGTGGATCTGCCTCTCTGAGTTCTGTTCACGGGTGGATACGCGCACATATCCGAACTTCTTTGTTGCCATGACAAACCTCCATTCCGTAAAAGTCCGTGTCACAGAATACTGCCAGATTACAACATATTTCCTGCCAGTTTTGGCTGAAGGTCTGCACTATATCTGAAATTTCCGGATACAGTTTAACAGTGTGGCCGACGGCTCCTGATACAGATCCTCGTCAAACACGTTCCGGTACATCGAATTTTTAATCAGCAGAGGACGGTACATCCGGAAGATTTCTTCCCTTGTTTCCTTATCACCTGCCTTTGCCCTCTCAAGCAGCATTCAAAATTCATCCCTCCTTACCCCCATTCCTTTGCGCGGCTTGCGGATGATATGGTAATATGCCATTCCCGCCTGCTTTGGCTCCATTCCAATCTTTTTCCCCGAGCTCCCTGAAATCCAGTTCCCCGAATCCCCGCGCGAACAATATCCTGCGTTCACGCTCCTTTAAGCGGTTAATATACTCAGCTAGTTGTATGCTGTCTATCTCTGGTATACATTCCAGGCTGTCCCCATATCCAAAATGGGCAAGGACCTCCAGTCTTTACTCCACGTTACCCTGTGAACTGAAGGACCGGAGGCGCTCTGATAAAATGATCTATGCGGGCTTTGGTCGCAAAAATAAAAGAGCATTTATCCGCCCAAAAGCACGGATATACACTCTTTTCCCATAATTTGCCGTAAATGGGCATTGATTTGTGTAATACAGCACAAATCCCTCCGGCATATCTTCATGCCTGCCCACGCTGTCCCTGAAACAGGGAAGAGGTGCGCCCCCTTCAAAGGGCAGGTACATCAACTCAAAATAAGGCTCCGCCGTATCCGCTGTCTGAAATCCCTTATAGCCCATATACTTCGGGTCAGAGAGAAATCACATTTTCTTTTTGGAAGACAGGATTACAAGCCCCTTTTTCCCTTTGGCTTTACTGTCGCGGGTACAAGCATCAGCCATATTCTGCAAGCTCTTTCTTATATTTTAGGAAAGAGTGGTCAATTGGCGCCCCCGCGATCTTCTGAATCTCCTCAAAAGTCAACTGAGAAGATTCTTTTCCGCTTTTCTGCACGCATTCCCGCAAAGTGCTGTATTTACTCATTGCCGTCCTCTTCTCTAATGATTGCAAAATTATAGCTTTCCGAATCTATGTTCCGCTTTACAGAACCTAAAAAAACACGGTTACGAACATGATGATTCCTACCACAATGGCTGCTATGCCAAAAAAATAGCTTCTCTTGTTTCCATTTTTTCCATCGACAATCCA
This sequence comes from uncultured Acetatifactor sp., assembly GCA_910577235.1. Lineage (GTDB taxonomy): Bacteria > Bacillota > Clostridia > Lachnospirales > Lachnospiraceae > Acetatifactor. The sequence goes on from CAJTMX010000042.1 coordinate 20,517, forward strand.
AAGCAAACCTCGCAGCAAAAGAAGTAATCCTACAAAAAACGGAATAAATTTATTAACAGCCTCTGTCATTCCTTTTCACCTTTTCCTTCCCGCCCTCTTTTTTTCTTAAAAACATAAATGGCAGTATTGATGATACATAACAGCACAACTGCAAATTCGCCGACATATCCCATTGCCCGCTCCATAACGGCTGTATCGCCTCTACGCTCTGCGTCTTTATAGACGCGGAAGGGCGTATTCAGTAACTTCATATTCATACTTGCCCCTGCAAGGCCTTCCATTGTTTTCGTATGCATAATTGTCCCGCCTTTGAATTCTTCCTGCCACAATCTTTTTTGCGGCTTCTCTATAGTCGCTTTGAGCCGCCCATAAAGACAGTTTCCTTTTTCTTTTTTCGGCTGTAGACAGTAACGTGTTAATCCATTTGTCGCAGGATATCTTCTGGATGCTGTGAAAGGATCAACAGCACATGGAGGACAAATCTATTCTCCTGTGTCTCTATACTCATGGCGCAGCCATATTTTTCAGCCACCTTCTTTACCTTCGACAAACCTATCCCTTTTTTGAACGCGTCTTTCCCATGGAAACTGTTTTCTATTTCCATCATAAGGAACTCTCGCTGGATACGCCCGGACACATGGATATATTTTTCCATATCGGCATCCATGTGTATAAAAGACCTATCAGAGATTTCACAATCCCATAGCAGGGCAGCATGATTTCAGTTGTCAAGGTTGCATACAGAAGGGAAGGCTTAAAATCCGCATGGCAGACCAGGAACCCACATATCGTAAGAAGAAATGCCATCACCACGAAGCCCGTGGTAACTGTCACGGTTTCCTGGCCCAGGATCAGCTCCATTGCGGCCCTAATATCCATATTTCTTTCTATATTTCAAAAACATAAAGGCAGACAAGGCAAGCGCCATCAGTTCCGCCACAGGCGTTGCCAGCCAGATACCATTCACACCAAAAACCAGAGGAAGTATTATCATGGTAATCAGCATAAACACAAAGGACCTGGAAAATGCAAGGATGGCCGAAACAATCCCATTAGACAATGCAGTAAACATCCCGCTGGCAAAAATATTAAATCCGATAAAAAACAATGCAGCCGTGCATATCCTGTTTCCTGTTATTGCCAGATTATACACCGGATTATCCGGTCGGGCGAAGACAGATACCAGCGGCCTTGTCAACAGAAAAGAAGCTGCAACCGTAAGCACAGAGATTCCTGTAATCACTTTCATGCTGATTCCAACCAGCTTTTTCAGTTTTCCATGGTTCTGTTCCCCATGATAAAAACTCAGCATGGGCGCAACCCCATAAGAATATCCTGTATACAGAGAGCTTGCAAACATCAGCACATACATGATGATGGTAACTGCCGCCACACCGTCTTCCCCGACGTAATGAAGCATCGTCCAGTTGAACATCATAGTAATGATCCCGGTGACAAGCGCCGTCGCCATCTCGGAACACCCATTTGTGGCGGCATTTGCAAGGACTTTAAAGCGAAATACCGGTTTTCTGAAATGTAGCAGACTCTTTTTCCGGCTGAAAACAAACAGACCCACAACCGCTGTCACAGAATATCCAAGTCCTGTTGCAATCGCCGCACCGCTGATTCCCATATCAAATACAGCAATTAATACATAATCAAGTACCATATTTAAAACACCGCCCGCCACAGAACAGATCAGGGATAAGGCTGCTTTCTCACTGGCTATCATATACAGGGTAAAGTTATTCATTAACAGAATCGGAATCGTAAACAGCAGATAACGGCTTAAATATTCCACACAATACCTTTCCACATCTGCCGAGAGATTCATCCCTGCGAATATCCGGCCTATTGCCATATACCCGGCCACGCACATGAACGCCCCAACCAGCACATTCACCAGAATCAGAAAGGTAAAGTCCTCTTTCGCCTCCTTACGCTTTCCTTCCCCCATCTTTTTCATAATGACAGCGCTTCCTCCCGTGGCAAGCATGGTAGAAATGGCTGTGACAAGCTGTATGACTGGCGCAGTCAGATTGATGGCTGAAAGGGCATTGGTGCCGATCAGGTTGGACACGAACAGACCGTCAACCATGGTATAAAAAGACATGAACACCGTCATGGCAATAGTGGGTACGGCAAATTTTACAATATTTTTCAGAGTTACAGACTTTCCGTAAGCATTTAAGTTTTCCATCAGTTTTCCTCCAGTCACCTTGTATTTTCTTCCTGTATGCAGTATCATAGACCGTACAGTAGCAGTACGGTCAATAGCAATCCGGAAAATTTTATGATTTTAACAGGAGACAGAAAAGTGAGCCAGAAAAACCAGTCCCTTACCATAGGGCAATTCGCCGCCCTTCATGGCATAAACAAAAAAACACTGATGTGGTATGATGAAATAGGCCTTCTTAAGCCTGCTTCTATCAACCCGGAAAATGGATACCGCTGTTATAATTACCACCAGAGCCTCTTGCTGGAAACCATTCTCCTGCTCCGGGAGCTGGAAGTCCCCGTCCCAGTCATACAGGATTTCATGAAGAACCGCTCCGCCGAAAACCTGAAAAACCTTCTGGAGGAAAAAATAACTGACCTTGACCTTAAAATCACCCATCTGCAGGCCATCCGGGAAACCCTCTGCACACACCGCCGGAATATGGATGCCCTGCTGACAATGGACCTTTCTACGATTAGTGTAATAGAGAAAAAAGAACGCTGCCTAATTACCGTAGATATCACAAAAGACACTACTTTTGAAGAAGAAGTTGAGCTTATCACAGCTGAAACGGAAAGATACCATCTTGGACGTCTGCATCATGCTATCTATGGCTCTATGATCTCCGTTTCCAGCCTCCTTAACGGTAATTTTGATGATTATTCCAGACTGTTCATAGAGATTCCCCTGCTCACATACCAGAAGGGTCTGCACCTGTCGCCCGGAGGCAAATATCTGAGAGCTTTCCACAAGGGTAACCTGGACAGAATGCCAAAGCGATACGAAGAAATTTTCGCATTCGCAGAAAAGCACAACTTGACGCTCCATGGATTTTCCTATGAGATGGGCATGAATGAAAATGTCATTGACCGGATAGAAGATTATATTGTACAGATTGAAATTCCTGTTCTCGGATAAAAATCTATTCTTCCAGCCCCTGTCAAAACAAAGTTACGGTATGGCCGCTTTTACTCCAAAGCAGAAACCATACCGTAACTCATCAGATATCGTACGATTTAGTAAACAGACCTAACTGCATATGGTTATTTTTTTCTTCAAAGGTATTTAGATATTCAAATATCTCATTCCCGCTTCCTGCGCTTCATTTCCTTTTCTGTTTCGGCAGAGCGTTGCTGATACATCATTTCATGGAAAGCCATGATGTCATCAAAGAAAAGGGAGGTCACGTCAAATATTCTGCTCCACACTATCTGCTTCAACACTTCCTCGCGGATAAAGTGAGCCGTACAGCTTCCCATATTGCTTTTGTACTTTGCACAGCGGTAATGGTCTTGTGAACCGCTAAAACTTTTGCAAGTGGCGAAGTGTAATTTGCTTCCACAGTCTGCACAATATACCAAGCCGGAAAACAATCCCTGTCTGTCCGCTTTTGTGGGGCGCGTTTGTTTGCTCTTAGTTCCCGTACCCGTTCAAAAACTGCGTCCTCCACAATCACTTCATGGGTATTAAGGAAAACCACCTGCTGTTCCTTTGTGGTGGGAATCCGTTTTTTCAGCTTGTGGGATTTGGAGTAGTTTTTGAAGTTCACCGTATGCCCGCAGTAGTCCATACGTTCCAAAATACCGACAATGGTACTATCCCTCCAGTCATAGAGATTTTCGGGAAGTGCTTTCCCCTTTTTCTCGGCATAGTAGGCTTTGGCAGTCGGTATTTTATCTTCCTTGAGAATTTTTGCTATCTGCATAGGGCCTTTCCCGCCGATACATAAATCAAAAATCCGTTTCACCACAGCGGCGGTTTCTTCGTCCACAATCCATTGCTTCTTGTCGGTAGGGCTTACCATGTAGCCGTAAGGCGGCTTTGTCAGATGTTCCCCTGCCTGTCCTTGCGCCCGCTTGATTGCCCGCACCTTTTTGCTTGTGTCTTTGGCGTAAAAATCGTTAAACAAGTTGCGGAACGGGGTAAAATCGTTGTCGCCTTTTGCGCTGTCAACCCCGTCATTGATTGCGATATATCTAACATCACGCTCTACAAAAAAGATTTCCGTATAGTAGCCGACTTTCAGATAATCGCGCCCTAACCTTGACATATCCTTGACAATGACCGTCGCCACGTTTCCGGCTTCAATCTCCGCAATCATGCGGTTAAATTGAGGTCTGTCGAACGTCACGCCCGATACACCGTCGTCAATGAAGAAAACGGGATTGGAAAAGCCATTGTCCGCCGCATATTTGGAAAGGACTGCTTTCTGGTTTACAATGCTGTTGCTGTCGCCCTCTAACGTATCTTCCTGCGAAAGACGGGCGTATAATGCTGTTATCTGTCCGGGCTTATATGTATTTGCTGTCATGTGTTCATTCCTCCTGTAATGAACGCCCGACAAACAGTAGTGCTAACCTTATTATAATGTACTTATCCCTGTTTGTCATTGGGCGGTTTGACGGTTTCCGATTTTATAAGCCGTATCATCTTGTCGCGGAGCCGTTCTGAGCCGCCGCAAGAGGTAGACACTTCATAGTATGTGCTGCCGATTTTGTAGCAGACGATTTCCTCTGTCGGCTTCCCTTTTTCGAGCAGATAGCCGCTGTCCTTGATTTCCAGTTCCCAATCCATTCTTTTCCCTTCCTTTCCGTATTTGCTAAATGATAAGTTTCGGAGCAAGCATATGAATGAGTTTTAATAGGAACACTGTAATATCAAGGCTTTTCGGAGCCTACACCCACAAAAAAATATTATTTGAGCTATCACATTACGCAGAAAGCCGTCCGGCATGAAAAAACGGGCGGCTTTTTTGCGTGGATAGCCGGGAGGGAGGCGAAAAAATAGTAACAAACTTTTAGCGCAAGATTTGTGCAACATTCACGAAATTAAAAAAGGAGGTAACGAATGGCAGACGAAAAATTAAACGTGAGCCCGGAGGAAAATCCCCAGCCCAGCTTGTTCGATGCCGGCCCGGCGGGTGCTCCTGCCCAGGACGCTCCCACCCCGGAGCCCCCGGCCCCGGAGAACGCCCCCGAGCAGACTGGCGGCGAACCACCCGCCCAGGATGCCCCGGCTGGGGCCCCCGGCGCGGTGAATGTCTCCGCTGACCAGATTGAAAAGCTGATGGCGGAGCGGCGGGCGGCGGAACGTGCGGAGGTGGAAAAGAACGAGCCGCCCGAACCGGAACAGCCGCCCACCCCGGCCCCGGAGGAAAAGGCCACCGGGGAAAAGGGGCCCGCCAAAAAGGACAAGGCCGCCAAGGAAAAAACGCCCGAGCCGGATAAGCCCAAGGGCAGGCGGGGCCGCAAGCCCAAGGAAGAAAAAGCGGGGCCCGGTGAACCGGGAGGGACGGGGGCCCGCCGTGGCCGCCCGGCCAAGGCTGACAAGGCGGCCACGGACAAGCCCCCGTCCCAACCTCGAGACAAAATGTCCCAAGGCAAGGGCGGAAAGGCCGCCACGGTAAAGGGCAAGGAAGAGGCTCCCGCCGCTCCCCCGCCTGCGCCGGAAGTGCCGCCCCAGCCCCGTGACGCGACCCGCGCCGAAAAGGAAGAGATTGTTTACCTCAACCTCTCGGAGCTGTTCCCGTTCAAAGACCATCCCTTTGGGGTGCGGGACGATGCGGAAATGAAAGGGCTTGTGGAGTCCGTCAAGGACAACGGCGTACACCAGCCCGCGCTGGTGCGTCCCCGGGAGGGCGGCGGCTATGAAATCATCGCGGGCCACCGCCGCCAGCGGGCCAGTGAGCTGGCCGGGTTTGCAAATATGCCCTGTATCGTCCGCAACATGACGGATGACGAGGCCATCCTTGCGATGACGGACGACAACCTGCGCCACCGGGAAAAGATTTTGCCGATGGAAAAGGCCCAGTCGCTGAAAATGCAGGTGGAGGCCATCAGCCATCAAGGGACGAAGATGGAGGGCGTGGCCGCCGGGGACGTTGGAAAACGCTCCACGGAAATCGTGGGGGAACGGAACGGCATGAACTACAAGCAGGTACAGCGGTATATCCGGCTGACCGAGCTTGTGCCGGAGCTCCAGTCTATGGTGAACGAGAAAAAGCTGTCTTTCACCCCCGCCGTGGAAATCTCGTTCATCAAGCCCAAAAACCAGAGGTTTATCGCCGTTTCCATTGAGGGCGAGCAGGCATCCCCCTCGCTCTCCCAGGCCCAGGAGCTCCGCAAGCTGGATAAGGACGGGAAACTGAACGGCGATGTGATTGACGGCATTTTGAGCCGTGAGAAAAAGGAGGTAGACAAAGTGATTATTTCCGCCGCTGAACTGAACAAGTATTTCGGCAAGGACGCCACGCCCCGGGAAATGAAAGACCAGATTATGTCCCTGCTGGCCGAATGGAAAGAGAAACAGCCCCCGGAGCGCACCGCCCCGGAGAAAAAGACCGACCGGGAAAAGTAAGCCTTGAGACATTTTGTCCCGAGGTTTTTCTTTTTCCCGCGCCCCTCCCCCGCGCCTTGCATGGCGTTCTTTTAGAGAGGGGCTCTGGTGGTATATCCCCCGTCGCCGCCTGCTACTGAGCACAGCCGGGAGTGGGCGGTCAAGGGGCGGAACGCCCGCCGCCTGCGGCGGCTTGCCCTTGACGGCCCGCCCCGGCTGTGCCACCCCTCCCGGCGCGGCGGGGGATATATCCTCCAGAGCCGCCCCCTTTCCCATGAATGGGAAAGGGCGGGGGGATTGGGTTGAACGACAACTATTAAAATATCGGAGGTAAACGACTATGAAACGACCCCTTGCTTACATCACCGCCGCTTGGTATGGCGGCGACACGGAAAATGCGGAGCTTGCCGCGCAGTACTGCCGGGCGGTTTACGATGCGGGCTTTGCCCCTATCTGCCCCGCGCTGTTTCTGCCCCTTTTCCTCAATGACGCGGTTCCCGAGGAGCACAAGAGCAGCATCGACATTGGCCGCGACCTGCTCCGCCGCTCCCGGGTGCTGGTGGTGTGCGGGCATACCGTCACCGAGTCCATGAAGAACGACATCGCCGTGGCCCAGCGGCTGGGCATCACCGCCACCACCCTTGAGGGCATCCTGACCGTCAAGGGCCAGGGCCTGCGCTGAAGTGGCCGCGCTGTTCGAGGCGTACATCACCAACCTGGGGAAATATAACGAGGGCGAGCTGGTGGGGGAGACGCTGAGATTCCCCACCAGCCCCCAGGCGATGGAGGCGCTGTTAAAGAATATCGGCGTGGACGGCATACGCTATGAGGAATTTTTCATCACCAGCTTTGACGGCGATGTGCTGGGGCTCTACGACTACCTGGGCGAGTATGAAAATCTGGACGAGTTAAACCACCTGGCCTGCCTGCTCTCGGAAATGCCCCCGGATGACCTCGCAAAATTTGAGGCCGCGCTCCATATCGGGGCGCATACCTCCAGCGTAGCGGACATCATCAACCTTGTGGAAAATCTGGACTGTTTTGAATTTTACCCGGAGATTGAAAGCGAGGAAGATTTGGGCCGCTACTATGCAGAGGACTTACCGATTCCCGACGGGCTGAAAGACTACTTTGACTATGAGGCATACGGGCGGGACATATCCATCAACGAGGGCGGCCACCTTGCCCCCGGCGGCTATATTGTCCAGACCAGCAATGACTTCAAGGAATTTTACCACGGGACAGAGGACATCCCCAAAGAACACAGGGTTTTTGCCCTCCCCCGTCTCTCCATCCGGGAGCAGATGGCCACCTATCAGGAAGTAATTGACCGTTCTTCCCTGGAGGCTGACCGAGCCCACCCGGAAACGGGCCGGGAGGGGCGGTGACTTCGGGACATTTTGTCCCAAAGGCCGGAGAAATTACCAAACCACGAAAGGAGGCGGTTCTGATTGATTGACGAAGATGTTTCCCAGCGCACTATCGCGCTGTCCATACGGACGGGAAAGCTGACGGCCCGTGTGCTGGCCAGTGCGCTCCGGGCGGCTGGCCGGAAGATCCAAAAGGAGCGCCGGGCCCGCCAGACGCCCCACGGCAGGCAGAGCGTGAAAAAGCTCATGGCCCACGGCGAGGCCACCAGCAGCATCGAGCTTACCGGGGCCCCGAAGGACTTTGACCGGGTGGCCCGGAAATGGGGCGTGGACTATGCCTTTTACAAGACCGGGCCGGACAAGTACCTGCTGTTCTTCAAGTCCGGGCAGGCGGACGCCATCACCGCTTGTTTCTCGGAATACTCCCGCCGGGTGCTGGACAGGGCAAAGACTGACCGCGTACCCATACGGGAACAGCTCAGACGGGCCGCCGCCGAGATCCTGCGCCAGCCTGCCCGCAAGAAAGAGCGCACAAAGGAGGCCGCCCATGAGGACAGATAAACTCAAAAAATATGTGCTCCCAAACATCCCCTACCTGTTCATCGGGTGGGCCTGCCTGAAAGCGGGGACGGCCTACCGGCTGGCGGCGGGGGCAGACCCTGCGCATAAGCTGGTGGGGATGATGGAGACACTGGCCCCAGCCTTTGGAAACTTTGCGCCGGGGCTCAATCCCTTTGACTGGCTCATTGGCATCGCGGGGGCCGTCCTGATCCGGCTGGTTATCTACCAAAAGAGCAAAAAATCGAAAAAATACCGCCGGGATGAAGAGTACGGTTCGGCCCGCTGGGGGACGGAAAAAGACATCAAGCCTTTCACCGATCCCAAGTTTGAAAACAACATCATCCTCACCGGGACGGAATTTCTTACCACCAACACCCGGCCCGCCGTCCCCGCCAACGCCCGGAACTTAAACTGCTGTGTGGTAGGTTCTTCCGGCTCCGGCAAGACCCGGTTCTGGCTCACGCCACAACTGCTCCAGGCCCACAGCTCCTATGTGGTGGTAGACCCCAAAGGCGGGGTGCTGGAGCAGGCGGGCTATTTCCTGCAAAAGAAAAAGGGCTACAAAATCAAGGTTTTCAACAGCATCGACTTTTCAAAATCCATGCACTATAACCCGCTGGCCTATATCCGCAGCGAGACCGACATCCTGAAATTCGTCAATACCCTGATTGCCAACACCAAAGGCGAGGGCAAGGAGGGCGACCCGTTCTGGACAAAATCAGAAACGCTCCTATACTGCGCCCTGATCGCCTATATCATTTTCGAGAGCCCCGCCGAGGACAGGAACATGAACACCCTCGTTGACATGATTTCCGGCATGGAGGTCAAGGAGGACGATGACGACTTTATGAACGCGGTGGACTATATGTTCGCCGGGCTGGAAAAGCGCAAGCCGGACTGTTTCGCGGTCAAGCAGTACAAAAAGTACAAGCTGGCCAGCGGCAAGACCGCCCGCTCCATACTTATTAGCTGTGGCGCAAGGCTGGCCCCATTTGACATCCCGCAACTCCGGGAGATTATGAGCTATGACGAGATGGAGCTTGACAAGCTGGGGGACAGACGGACGGCGGCGTTCTTCATCATCAGCGATACCGACACCACCTACAACTTTATTGTAGCTCTGGCGTTTTCGCAGATGTTCAATCTCTTGTGCGAAAGGGCGGACAACGTACACGGGGGCCGCCTGCCCCATCATGTGCGGGTGCTGTGGGACGAGGCCGCCAACACCGGGCAAGTGCCCAACCTCGAAAAGCTGGTGGCGGTCATCCGCTCCCGGGAGGTGAGCCTGACGCTGTTCTACCAGCAGTTGGCCCAATGTAAGGCAATCTACGACAAGAACGCCGAGACGATACTCGGCAACATGGACAGCGTGGTATTCCTCGGGGGCCGGGAGGCCAGCACCATCAAGGAAATATCGGAAAACTGGCTGGGCAAGGCGACCATCTCCATGCAGACCGAGGGCCGCTCCCGTGGGCAGTCCGAAAGCTACAGCCAGAACACCCAGCGGCTGGGCCGGGAGCTCATGACCCCCGCCGAGCTTGCCACCATGCCCGGAGACAGGTGCATCCTGCAACTGCGGGGCCTGCCGCCGTTCTATTCCAGAAAGTACGATTTGAAACAGCACCCCAACTACCGATACACGGCGGAGGCGGACAAAAAGAAAAACGCCTTTTCGCTGGAGCAGCTTATCTGCCGCCGCATGAAAACGCTCGACCCAAACGAGCAGTACACCGTATACGAGGCGGACGTGCCGGACGAAACGGCCATAGGCGAGGACGAGGACATCCTCAACTATGACGATCTGGACGACCCGGACGCTTTTGTATAGCTTTGGGACATTCTGTCCCGAAGTGTCACCTGCCGCCAAGCATGGCGGCTTTTCTTGTGCCCGGGGAACGACCCCGGAGAAATGGAGGACTCTATGGCATTCTTTTCATCCGCTATCACCACTTTGCAGACCCTTGTGATCGCGCTGGGCGCTGGCCTGGGCGTATGGGGCGTTGTCAACCTGCTGGAGGGCTACGGCTCGGATAACCCCGGCTCAAAAAGCCAGGGCATGAAACAGCTCATGGCGGGCGGCGGCATCATCGTCATCGGCACGACCCTGATCCCCCTGCTGTCGGGCCTGTTTTAAGGACGGCGGCCTATGGACTTTCTTACCGACTGGCTCGCGGACTGGCTGAAGGAGCTGTTAATCGGCGGCATCATGGGCAACCTTGAGGGGCTCTTTGATACCGTCAACGCAAAGGTCGGAGAGATCGCGGTGCAGGTGGGAACCACCCCGGCGGCATGGAACGCCGGGGTATTCTCCTTAATCCGCCAGCTTTCCGAGACGGTGATTTTACCTATCGCCGGGATGGTGCTGACCTTTGTGGCCGCCTACGAGCTTATCCAGATGCTCCTTGAAAAAAACAACATGCACGAGGTGGACGTGGCGAATCTCTATAAATGGATGTTCAAGACCGCGTGCGCCGTGCTGATTCTTTCCAACACGTTCAATATCGTGATGGCCGTCTTTGATGTCTCCCAGAGCGTGATTTCCCGCTCCGCCGGGCTGATCCGGGGCTCCACGGCGGTTTCCCCGGGGATGCTGGACAGCCTGGAGGCCACGCTGGAGGGGATGGACCTGGGCCCGCTTTTGGGGCTGTGGCTCCAGTCCTCAGTCATCGGCCTTACCATGCAGGCGCTGGGCATCGTCATTTTCGTGCTGGTGTACGGCAGGATGATTGAGATCTACCTGCTCACCAGCCTTGCGCCCATCCCCGTTGCCACCCTTTCCAACCGGGAGGTGGGCGGCATGGGCCAGAACTACCTAAAGTCCCTCTTTGCCGTGGCTTTCCAGGGGATGCTGATTTTAGTCTGCGTGGGCATCTATGCGGTGCTGGTACAGGGCATCGCCACCGGGGGCGACCCCATCGGCGCCATATGGGGGATCGTGGGCTACACGGTGCTCCTTTGTTTCATGCTGCTAAAGACCGGGACAATCGCCCGCAGCATCTTCGGCGCACACTGATTTCTGATTTTAGAGGCACTTCGGGACAATCTGTCCCAAAGGCCGGGAAAGGAGGCCGGATATGCCGAGGCGTTACAAGCTGGGCCCGGATGGGGAAATGCGCCGGGCGTGGAACGGTAAGCTCCCGGAGGAATTTGACCAGCGGGATGTGCTGGCGTTCATGGCCGAAACCGACCTGAAACTGCAGGGAAAGGTATCGGCAGACACCCTGTCCGCGATACGCGGGGCAGGCTATGACTACCAGGGAGGGGCCGTGGTGCCCTGGCCCGGAAAGGAGGAAAATGATATGAGCAAGGATGTGATACTTACACCGGAACAGATTGCCGCCGAGGAGCGGCGCTGGCTGTTCGAGGCCCCCATCGCGGAGCTGGCCGAGGTAAAGGGCGTCACCATTGACGAGGCCGTAAAAATGCGGACGGAGGCCGTTTTGCAGGAGGCCGCCATCCCCATCGAGGTGTCGGTGCGGCCCATCGAGCCCCAGGGCAAGCTGATCGGCTTTGCCAGCGTCAACTTCGGCGGCGTGGTGGTGGACGACTTCAAGGTGGTGAACGGGCAGAACGGCATCTTTTT
>CAJTMX010000043.1 GCA_910577235.1 uncultured Acetatifactor sp.
GGCACTAAGCGGCCTGTAGGTACTTTTTGTGTTGTAGAACTGTTAAAGACCCGTGTATTTGGAATCATGCTCCATAATCTATCATATCATACTCTGGAAGGTTTATCCACTTTTTTGACAGGGAAATTGACCGCATAAAGGATACTTGACGATAGGAAATCTTTTCTAGTATAATAAGTATGATTATCTGCTATGTCAGATGCGGAAAGGAGGCATACATTTTATGAGGCAGTATTTTGCTATGAGTCAGAGAGGTGACCTGGCAGAGGCCGTAAACGGACTGAGTAATCCTCAGTTTATCATGCTGTTATCCAATGACGCCCAGTTTGAAGAGCATGTGAAGGCATTGGAAAAGCTTTACCCGGGAGTCCCCAGCATCGGCTGTATCGGCATGGGCTATGACACCAGGGTTGTGGAATCGGGAGTGGCCATCGTGGCATTTTTGGACGGTGTGGTTGCCGCCGCCAATGTACTTGAGCAGGTGTCTACCATGCCGGTTAAATATATTAGCCGTCTTGAGGAGGATCTGCGGAAGGTGGGCGGTTCTGACCGGGATACGGTGTGTATTGATTTTTGCGCGGGAAACGATGCCTGTGTACTGACTACTATCAACACAGTGCTGAGTCCCCGGGGCATCTCGCTGGTGGGCGGAACCGGAGACGCGGGCAGGGTATCCGCCAACGGTAAAGTCTATCAGGACGCGGTGGCCTATGGGCTGGTGCGCAATCAGGGGGGACGGGTAAAGACCTATAAGGAAAATATCTATCATCCTCTTGGAAATTATCGTTTTATAGCTTCCCAGACGGACCGGGCCAACTACATACTGGGGGCGCTTAACGGAAGACCTGCCAAGCAGGTATACCAGAGCATTCTCCATGTGACGGATCAGGAGATATTGACCCAGACATTCAAGAATCCCTTTGGAAAATTGAACGGGGACGACATCTGCATCATTTCCATAAAGGAGGTAGCGGGCAACGCCCTAGCTTGTTTCCGTCAGGTCAACGATTCCGATGTGCTGATCCTGTTGGAATTGGGAGATTACCGGGCCATCACCAGACAGACGATCCAGAAGATATGTGCGGACTTCCCTAAACGTTCGGCGGTGTTCTCTGTCAATTGCCTGTTCCGCTACAAGTTATTTAGCGAGCAGGGCTATATGCAGGATTACCTGCGGGATATGTCGCAGCTTGGCAGTCATGCGGGTCTTGTAGGCTATGGGGAACATTACAACAATCGTTTCGTCAATCAGTCCATGACCTGCGTGGTGTTTGAATAAATCAGCGTTTTATCAGCGTATCCCCGGAAGATGCACTGATCAAAATACGGACGCCAGAGCGTCCGGATGTTGATCACCGGCATTGTGCGGCTGTAGGGGATATGCGGAACTTTCATCAGCGTATCCCCGGAAGATGCACTGATCAAAATACGGACGCCAGAGCGTCCGGATGTTGATCACCGGCATTGTGCGGCTGTAGGGGATATGCGGAACTTTCATCAGCGTATCCCCGGAAGATGCACTGATCAAAATACGGACGCCAGAGCGTCCGGATGTTGATCACCGGCATTGTGCGGCTGTAGGGGATATGCGGAACTTTAATGGAGGAAATAAATATGTCGTTTTCCAAAAAGCGCCGGAATAAATCCGGACAGGTATATCATACGGAAGAAAGCCTCTATCCGGTACTGCATGTGACAAACAGCCTAAAAGACTATAAAAAGGAACTGATCAACAAAGAGGTGGAATCTCTGTTTGAGCTGGGAATGGTGGGCAGTTCGTTCTCCGGTGTGTTGAACAAGGCAGACAGTTTTCAGACGCAGCTTCAGAATTTTAGGCTGTCATTTGACAATATAGACCAGGCTGCAGGAGAGTTTGGCCATGTGAGGGAGGCCATCACCCAGACGGTGTCCGACACCCAGGCCAAGATAGAAGAGCTCAGGAATACCTCGGAGCAGGTGGGGGAGACCTACCGGGAGATGGAACAGACTTTTGAACAGCTGCAGGGTTCCGTTAAAAATATCCAGCAGTGTATGAGAAAGATCGTATCCATAGCGGATCAGACCAACATCCTTGCCATCAACGCATCTATAGAGGCGGCCAGAGCGGGCGAGTACGGCAAGGAGTTTGCGGTGGTTGCGGAGAGAGTGAAAGAACTGGCGGATGAGATCAAGGGATTGGCAGGCGAAGTGGATACGGGAGTTCAGGATGTGGAGCATGGCACGAACCAGCTGAGCGGCAGTATCATAGCGTCTCAGCAGGCGTTAAACCAGAATTTTGACACCGTGAACAGCACCTATGACTCATTTAACAGGATCACGGAGACTGCGGAGGGAGCGGTATCGGTGCAAACCACCATCTCAGGGGTGATACAGGAGTCCAAAGGCGAATTGCAGACCATCTACAATTTCTTTGACGATATAAAGACGCAGTATCAGGAGGTGGTTAAGCACATTGAGAGTGCCAGCCGTCTGGGAACAACCAAGAGCGCTATGTTTGAAGACATTGACAATATGCTGTCCCAGATACCTCTGATCGTCAAGGACAAATATCAGGACAGGGCCTGAATGAGCTCCGCTTAAGGCCTGGGATTAAACAATAGTGGACGAACGGGCTTTCCTATGTTAAGATAGAGAAAAGCACTTTTGAGGAGGACAAAATGGATTATAATAATCAGAACCCTTATGAGCAGAATAGCGGTACCAGCCCCTATTTGCAGAGCGGCACCCAGTCCCAGGACCCCTACGGTCAATCTGGCGCCCAGTCTCAGAGTCCCTATAGTCAATACGGCACCCAGACTCAGGACTCTTACGGTCAGTCCGGTGCCCAGCAGTCTCAGGGAGCTTACGGACAGGCACAGGGAACGCAGGATGGCGGTCAGAATTCCTACTATCAGAATCCTTACTACCAGAATTCTTATCAGCAGAGCTCCTATCAGCAGCCCCAGTATCAGGGCTATCAGACATACCAGGGCAGCGGTGAGCTGGAAGAGCCTGTGTCGCTGAAAGAATGGCTGATCACGTTTTTGCTGATGATGATTCCCTGCGCTAATTTCATATTGATATTTGTGTGGGCTTTCAGCAGCAGTGAGAAGAAGAGCAAGTCCAATTTCTTTAAAGCGCAGCTGATCTTTATGGGCTGTATTCTGGCCTTTTATCTGCTGATATTCATGATTGCCATGGGAGCGGGATTTGCCGCGGCTTTCTATTAAGCTTAGTTCTTAATTGAGTAGGAGGTAGGTGAAATAATCACCTACCTCCTACTCAATTGTAGAAAGTTACTTGCCGGTCCACCGGCAGGAAGCTCCGCAGGGCAGGATCAATCCTGAACCGCTGACGGGCAGACCGATCTCCTCTGCCTCCGCCCGGCCTCCTAAAGAGGAGGTCAGCACCGTATTTGCCATGTAAGACAGCACGGCGGGTTGCAGTCCGGTAGTGTAAGAATTGATCAGGAAAAATAGCGCATCCTCGGACAGGAGCTGACGGGTCAGATTGAGAAAAGGCCAGATGCTTTCCTCTATTTTCCAAATCTCGCCTTTGGGGCCTCTGCCGTAGGAAGGGGGGTCCATAATGATACCGTCATACTTATTGCCCCTGCGGATCTCCCGCTCCACAAATTTGACGCAATCATCTACCAGCCAGCGTATAGGGGCGTCTCCCAGACCCGAGGACACCGCGTTTTCCCGTGCCCAACTCACCATGCCCTTGGAGGCATCCACATGGGTGACTTGGGCACCGGCGGCGGCTGCCGCCAGAGTAGCCCCTCCCGTGTAGGCAAAAAGATTCAAGACCTTTACAGGGCGCTCCCTATTAAAACGCCCGGTTCCCGAGTGTTTATCGTCGGAGCGCATAGCGCCGCAGATCAGCTCCGAAAACCAGTCCCAGTTGGCGGCCTGCTCGGGGAACAGTCCCGTGTGTTTGAAACTGAAAGGTTTCAGATGAAAAGTAAGCCGGTCCCTGCGGGCAGATTCTGTTCCCTGATTTTCCAGGCAGGACAGTGGATAAGACACGGTCCATTCGTCAGGAAGATCAAAAAATTCCCATTCGCCGCCTCCTTTTGCGCTGCGGTGGTAATGCCCGTTCTTTTTCTTCCATCCCGGGTGATCGTGGGGCGTCCCCCATATCACCTGAGGGTCCGGCCGCACCAGAATATATTTTCCCCATCGCTCCAGCTTTTCGCCGTCGGAGGTATCCAACACCTCGTAGTCTTTCCAGTTATTCGCGATCCACATGTCCATTTTCCTTTTCTTCTATAAAATATACTATATTTTGCTGACGCTTTTCGGTCAGGGGTTCCAAAAGTCATTGCGGAAATTGCATATTCCGGTATAATTGAAAACCCAGGGTCTACTATACACTAGTTTGGAGTATTTTACAATTAAAACATGGATCGGGCAGGTTTTCCCGTGAAGTGATCCTGAGGGATAATTGCCGCCCCAGGTGCCCCTGGAGCGGCAATTATGTCATGCATTCCCCCAAAACACACGTTGTACTGAAAAAAATACAATATTTTCAAAAAAAACCTTGCAATGCTGGAAATTCCCATGTATACTACTTATTGCTGTGGCATGATAGCTGTGAAACGTGAGGTTGCTGTCAGTCAGCAATGGCGGACAGGTTTTCCGTGGAGCGAATGTCAAGTTAGGAAACTGACGACAAGTCACTGTACAGATTTATGGTCTGTCTTAGGACAGAAACGACGTGAGAGTAGTAAACAGGTTTTACCTCGCTGTGAAATAAGCCGGAGAGAAGAAAGCGTTGCGCAAAGGTTTAGGACACACACGGGAGAGTGTACAGTCACCGCTTGTCGTACTTACAACCAAAAGTGCGAAAAGGAGGCGACTTTTTTTATGGCAAGTCAGGTAATGAGAATCACACTCAAGGCGTACGATCATCAACTTGTTGACGCGTCTGCCAAAAAGATCATCGAAACAGTTAAGAAGAACGGTTCCCAGGTGAGCGGCCCGGTGCCCCTTCCTACTAAGAAGGAAGTGGTTACGATTCTGAGAGCGGTACACAAGTACAAGGACTCCAGAGAGCAGTTCGAGCAGAGAACTCACAAGAGACTGATCGATATCATTACCCCGACCCAGAAGACAGTTGATGCGCTGCAGAGACTGGAAATGCCGGCCGGTGTGTACATCGACATCAAGATGAAGACCAAGTAATCAAACAAAAAACGGGGCATAGCCCCATCCCCTACTAGTATGGACATGAACGCGAAGATGCAGTTTCCATGCGGCTGCGCCCCCAAGGCGCAAACGGCAAGTCGCTGCAAACCCATGCAGCTGTGCCTATAAGGCGCAATCTGCCGTAGTTGCATCGGAGGAGCAACTACATGTCCCGCTGTAGAGTAATTAGGAGGAAAACATGAAGAAAGCAATCTTAGCAACAAAAGTCGGAATGACTCAAATCTTCAACGAAGACGGCGTGCTGGTTCCCGTCACCGTGCTTCAGGCCGGTCCCTGTGTGGTGACACAGATCAAGACCGTGGAGAACGACGGTTACAACGCGGTGCAGGTTGGTTTTGTGGATAAGAAGGACAGGATCGTCAACAAGGATGCTGCCGGCAAGAGAGAGATAATCCACAGACACGGCGTTAGCAAGGCGGCGCAGGGCCACTTTAAAAAGGCTGGCGTAAGCTCCAAGAGATATGTAAGAGAGTTTAAATTTGACAATGCAGAGGAGTACACTCTGGGCAGCGAGATCAAGGCTGATATCTTTGCCGCAGGCGATAAGGTGGATGCCTCCGCCATTTCCAAGGGCAAAGGTTTCCAGGGCGCAATCAAGAGACTGGGCCAGCACAGAGGACCCATGAAACACGGTTCCAAGTTCCATCGCCACCAGGGTTCCAACGGTGCGTGTTCCTCTCCCAGCCGCGTGTTCAAGGGCAAGGGAATGCCCGGCCATATGGGTCATGTAAAAGTAACGGTTCAGAATCTTGAGGTCGTTAAGGTGGATGCAGAGAAGAATCTGCTGCTGGTGAAGGGCGCTGTTCCCGGACCCAAGAAAGCGCTTGTAACCATCAAAGAGACCGTCAAGGTTGAAGCATAGTTTAAGACGGAAGGAGGACCAATCAGATGGCAAACGTATCTGTTTATAATATGGAAGGCAAGGAAGTTGGTACAATCGAATTAAACGATGCGGTGTTTGGTGTAAAGATCAATGAGCACTTGGTACACATGGCAGTTGTACAGCAGCTTGCAAACAATCGTCAGGGTACACAGAAGGCAAAGACCCGTTCCGAGGTATCCGGCGGCGGCAGAAAGCCCTGGAGACAGAAGGGGACCGGTCATGCGAGACAGGGTTCTACCAGAGCGCCTCAGTGGAAGGGCGGCGGCATGGTGTTCGCACCCGTGCCCAGAGACTACTCTTTCAAGATGAACAAGAAAGAGAAGAGAGCAGCGCTGAAGTCCGCGCTGACCAGCAAGGTGCAGGATACCAAGCTGATCGTTTTGGATGAGCTGAAGTTCGATGAGATCAAGACCAAGAACTTTGTAAATGTAATGAATAACCTGAAAGTGAGCAAGGGCCTGGTGGTTCTGGCTGAGAATGATGAGAACGTGGTTATGTCCGCCAGAAACGTGGCCGATGTAAATACCACTTTAGTAAACGCCATCAATGTCTATGACGTGATGAAGGCTAACACTTTGGTACTGACCAAGGATGCCGTGGCGAAGATTGAGGAGGTGTACGCGTAATGGCTGATATCAAATACTATGACGTAATCCTCAAACCGGTTATCACCGAGAAGAGTATGGCCGGTATGGGCGAGAAGAAATATACTTTTCTGGTTCATACAGAGGCGAACAAGTCTCAGATCAAGGAAGCTGTTGAGAAGATGTTTGAGGGCACCAAGGTAAAGAGTGTCAATACCATCAACTATGATGGCAAGAAGAAGAGACGCGGAATGGTGGTTGGCAGAACTGCCAAGACCAAGAAAGCGATCGTTACCCTCACGCAGGACAGCAAGGATATCGAGATCTTCGCGGGCCTTTGAGATGGAGAAGTTCTAAGGCGTTAAAATACAACGCCTAAGAACATCTAACCATCTCGGCAAGAATTGCCCAGGCAATTCTTGCAGGGGATGGAGAGAGTGGGGTTCTAAGGCACTAAGGTAGCAGCTTGAGAACATCTAACCATCCCGGCGAGAATTGCTAAGACAATTCTTGCAGGCGTATGAAAAGATAAGGCTTAAAAGCCTGATAGGATTAAGGTATGCGGCGCGGATGGCGCTGCGCAAAGAATCATTAAGAAAAGGAGATAGAAAGATGGGAATTAAGACATACAATCCCTATACACCTTCCAGACGTAATATGACCGGTTCTGATTTCGCCGAGATTACGAAGAAGACTCCCGAAAAGAGTCTCTGCTATTCTCTGAAAAAGAACGCCGGACGTAACAATCAGGGCAAGATCACTGTGAGACATCAGGGCGGTGGAGTCAGAAGACAGTACAGAATAATTGATTTTAAGAGAAATAAGGACGGTATTCCCGCAACGGTAATCGGTATCGAGTACGATCCCAACAGAACGGCCAATATCGCGCTGATCTGCTATGCGGACGGTACCAAGTCCTATATTATTGCGCCCGAAGGACTGACGGACGGCATGAAAGTCATGAACGGTCCCGAGGCGGAGGTGAGACTGGGCAACTGCCTGCCTCTGTCCGAGATTCCTGTAGGTACGCAGGTACACAACATTGAGTTATATCCCGGCAAGGGCGGCCAGCTGGTTCGTTCCGCCGGTAACAGCGCACAGCTGATGGCAAAGGAAGGCAAATACGCGACTTTGCGTCTTCCCTCCGGAGAGATGAGAATGGTTCCTCTGGTCTGCCGTGCGACAGTAGGTATCGTGGGTAATGTGGATCACAGCCTGATCAAGATCGGTAAGGCAGGACGTAAGCGTCACATGGGCATTCGTCCCACTGTCCGCGGTGCCGTTATGAACCCCAACGACCATCCTCACGGCGGTGGTGAAGGTAAGAACGGAATCGGACGTCCCGGCCCCAGCACTCCTTGGGGTAAGCCTGCTCTGGGCCTGAAGACCCGTAAGAAGAAGGCATCTGATAAGCTGATCGTGAGAAGACGCGACGGCAAGGCAATCAAGTAACGGAACTTATAATAGGAGGAAAGACAAATGGCTAGATCACTGAAAAAAGGCCCTTTCGCTGATGAAAGTTTGCTTAAGAAGGTAGATGCGATGAACGCTTCCGGACAGAAGTCTGTTATCAAGACATGGTCCCGCCGTTCCACGATTTTCCCTTCTTTCGTTGGACACACCATTGCTGTTCACGATGGAAGAAAGCATGTGCCTGTATATGTGACTGAGGATATGGTTGGCCATAAGCTGGGCGAGTTCGTTGCTACGAGAACGTACAGAGGCCATGGCAAGGATGAGAAAAAGTCCAAGGTCAGGTAAGTAAAGCGCGTCAATAACGCATGGCTGCCCGGGAGGGGGCCAACCCCTGCGGCGGCGGGACACGGAGAACGCATTCCGGTCTGCCGTCTGCGGAACAGATACTGGTCTGACTGCGGCAATAGCGCCGTAGCAGATGCGTTAGCTTGAAAAGGAGGATATTATCTATGGCTAAAGGACATAGAAGTCAGATTAAGAGAGAGAGAAACGCTCAGAAGGACACAAGGCCCTCTGCAAAGTTATCCTATGCAAGAATCCCTGTCCAGAAGGCATGTTTCGTGTTGGACGCCATCAGAGGCAAGGATGTGCAGACTGCCCTGGGTATTCTGGCATACAATCCCAGATACGCGTCCGGCGTGGTTGAGAAACTGCTGAAGTCCGCTATCGCCAATGCGGAGAACAACAATGGTATGAATACCGAGAACCTGTATATTGCAGAGTGCTATGCAAACAACGGACCGATCATGAAGAGAGTTAGACCGAGAGCACGGGGCAGCGCCAACAGAATCGAGAAGAGAATGAGCCATATCACCATCGTGCTTGATGAGAAATAGGAGGAAGAATTATGGGACAGAAAGTTAATCCTCACGGCCTGAGAGTCGGCGTTATTAAGGATTGGGATTCCAAGTGGTACGCTGATGCAGAGTTCTCCGATTATCTGGTAGAGGACTACAACATCAGACAGTTTTTGAAGAAGAAGTTATACAGCGCAGGTGTGTCCAAGATTGAGATCGAGAGAGCATCTGACAGAGTGAAGGTTGTCATCTATACCGCTAAGCCCGGCGTGGTGATCGGTAAAGGCGGCGCTGAGATCGAGATCACCAAGCAGGAGCTGGCTAAGCTCACCGACAAAAAGGTTATGGTTGACATCAAGGAGATCAAGAGACCTGACAAGGATGCTCAGCTGGTTGCCGAGAATATCGCGCAGCAGCTTGAGAACCGTGTGTCTTTCAGACGTGCCATGAAGTCCTGCATGGGCAGAACCATGAAGGCCGGCGCTCTGGGGATCAAGGCAGCCTGTGCCGGACGTCTGGGCGGCGCTGATATCGCGCGTACCGAGTTTTACAGCGAGGGAACGATTCCTCTGCAGACTCTGAGAGCGGACATCGACTACGGTTTTGCTGAGGCGGATACCACTTACGGTAAGGTTGGTGTCAAGGTTTGGATTTATAAAGGCGAGATTCTTCCTACAAAAGGAGAGCCGGTGGAAGGGAGCGATAAATAATGTTAATGCCGAAGAGAGTAAAGCGTCGTAAACAGTTCCGTGGCACCATGGCCGGTAAGGCGTCCAGAGGAAACACCCTTACCTATGGTGAATACGGTCTGGTAGCAACAGAGCCCTGCTGGATCAAGTCCAATCAGATCGAGGCGGCCCGTATTGCACTTACCCGTTATACAAAGCGTACCGGTAAGGTCTGGATCAAGATTTTCCCGGATAAGCCTGTAACTGCAAAGCCTGCCGAGACTCGTATGGGTTCCGGTAAAGGTACTTTGGAATATTGGGTGGCAGTTGTTAAGCCCGGACGCGTGATGTTCGAGATCGCTGGCGTTCCCGAGTCAGATGCCCGCGAAGCACTGCGTCTTGCTATGCACAAGCTTCCCTGCAAGTGTAAGATCGTATCGAAAGCAGATCTGGAAGGCGGTGTATCATAATGAAGACAAATAAGTATGTTGAAGAATTACAGACCAAGTCCGAGGCGGAACTGAATCAGGAGCTGGTTGCCGCCAAGAAAGAGCTTTTCAATTTGAGATTCCAGAACGCTACCAACCAGCTGGATAATACAGCACGGATCAAGGAAGTCAGAAAGAACATTGCCCGTATCCAGACTGTGATCACTCAGAAAGCCAGAGCATAGGTAGCGGACGAAGAAAGGAGAATGGGTCGTGGAAAGAAATTTGAGAAAACAGCGTACTGGCAAGGTTGTCAGTAATAAGATGGATAAGACGATCGTTGTTGCAATTGAGAACCGTGTAAAGCATCCCCTTTACAAGAAGGTTGTGAAGAGCACCTACAAGTTGAAAGCTCATGACGAGAACAATGAGTGCAACATCGGTGATACTGTGAGAGTGATGGAGACAAGACCCCTGTCCAAGGACAAGAGATGGAGACTTGTCGAGATCGTAGAGAGAGCAAAATAATTGTGCGGATAGATATGTCTTACAGATATTTGGAAGGAGAGTTAACATGATTCAGCAGGAAACCAGACTGAAGGTTGCCGATAATACCGGTGCGAAAGAACTTCTTTGCATTCGTGTTATGGGCGGCTCCACAAGAAGATATGCACAGATCGGTGATGTGATCGTTGCCTCGGTCAAAGATGCAACACCTGGCGGCGTTGTAAAGAAGGGTGACGTTGTCAAGGCAGTGGTAGTCCGTTCTGTAAAAGGCGCCCGTCGCAAGGACGGCTCCTATATTAAGTTTGATGAGAACGCGGCAGTGATCATCAAGGATGACAAGACTCCCAGAGGAACTCGTATCTTTGGGCCCGTGGCGAGAGAGCTTCGTGAGAAACAGTTTATGAAGATCGTTTCCCTGGCTCCCGAAGTATTGTAAGGAGGTGCGGCAATGGCAACGATGAAGATTAAAAAAGGCGATACGGTCAAGGTGATCGCCGGCAATAGAAAGATCAAGAATAAAGAGGGCAAGGTAATCTCCGTTGATCCCAAGAACGGCAAGGTTCTCGTGGAAGGTCTGAACATGATGACCAAGCATTCCAAGCCCACCCAGGCCAACCCTAACGGCGGCATTATCCAGAAGGAAGCTCCTATGGATATCTCCAACGTGATGCTGGTTCACAAGGGACAGGCGACGAGAGTCGGCTTTAAGATGGATGGGGATAAGAAAGTTCGTTTCGCCAAGAAGACCGGCGAAGTGATCGATTAATTCCAGGAAGGAGGAAAGTAAACGTGAGTAGATTGAAAGATTTCTATAACAACGAGGTCGTCGCTGCGATGACAAAGAAGTTTGGATATAAAAACGTGATGGAAGTTCCCAAGCTGGATAAGATCGTGATCAACATGGGCGTAGGCGAAGCCAAGGACAACGCGAAAGTGCTGGAGAACGCCGTTCATGATATGGAGACCATCACCGGCCAGAAGGCGGTTTTGACCAAGGCGAAGAATTCCGTGGCTAATTTCAAGATTCGTGAGGGTATGAACATCGGATGTAAGACCACTCTGCGGGGTGAGAAGATGTATGAGTTTTTAGATCGCCTGGTGAACCTGGCTCTCCCCCGTGTGCGTGACTTCAGAGGCGTGAATCCCAACGCATTTGACGGCAGAGGTAACTATGCTCTGGGTATCAAGGAGCAGATCATCTTCCCTGAGATCGAGTACGATAAGATCGACAAGACCAGAGGTATGGATATTATTTTTGTGACAACTGCCAAGACAGACGAAGAGGCGCGCGAGTTGCTGACACAGTTCAATATGCCCTTCGCCAAATCATAAGGAGGTAAATTCGCATGGCAAAGACATCTATGAAGATCAAACAGCAGCGCAAGCCTAAGTTTTCCACCCAGGCTTATACCCGTTGCAAGATTTGTGGCCGTCCACATTCGGTTCTGAAAAAATACGGAATTTGCAGAGTTTGCTTCCGTGAGTTAGCATACAAGGGTCAGATCCCCGGCGTTAAGAAAGCAAGTTGGTAAGGAGGAGGAAAAACCATGATGAGCGATCCTATTGCAGATATGCTTACAAGAATCCGTAATGCGAATACTGCAAAACACGATACAGTTGATGTTCCTGCTTCTAAGATGAAGTTGGCGATTGCCAGCATCCTTTTAGAGGAGGGCTATATAAAGAAGTTTGATATCATCGAAGACGGCGGTTTCAAGACCATCCACATCTCCTTAAAGTATGGTGCGGATAAGAACGAGAAGATCATCTCCGGTATCAAGAGAATCTCCAAACCCGGCCTGCGCGTGTACGCCGGCAAGGATGAGCTGCCCAAGGTACTTGGCGGACTTGGCATTGCGATCATTTCCACCAACCAGGGCGTAATAACCGACAAGAAGGCCAGAGAGCTGCAGGTCGGCGGCGAAGTATTGGCGTTTGTTTGGTAGTGGACGAAACAGATTTTCTGAGGCGTCATTGGACGAAAACATTTTTCTAAAGCGTCAAAAGACGTCGCTTAAGAAAAATTAGTTTTGTCCTGATGGATGGCTCGCAGAATCATTCATCAAGTAATGTCGAACTATATTGAGCTATATAGCAGGTTATATAGAATAAAAACAGGAGGTACGGGCATGTCACGTATAGGAAGAATGCCAATCGCAGTACCCGCAGGTGTGACTGTGGATATTGCAGAAAATAATAAAGTGACTGTAAAAGGTCCCAAGGGTACTCTGGAGAGAGTATTACCCGCAGAGATGGATATTAAGCTGGAGGGTGCCGAGGTGGTTGTCAGCAGGCCCAACGATCTGAAGAAGATGAAGTCTCTTCACGGTCTGACCAGAACTCTGATCAACAACATGGTAGTAGGCGTTACACAGGGCTACGAGAAGAAACTGGAAGTCAACGGCGTAGGCTACAGAGCAGCCAAAGCCGGCAAGAAACTGACCCTGTCTCTGGGTTATTCCCATCCGGTGGAGATGGAGGACCCCGAAGGTATCGAGACTGTCGTTGAAGGACAGAATATCATTATTGTTAAGGGTATCGACAAAGAGAAAGTTGGGCAATTCGCAGCCGAGATCAGAGACAAGAGAAGACCTGAGCCTTACAAGGGCAAGGGCATCAAGTATGCGGATGAAACCATCAGACGTAAAGTTGGTAAGACCGGTAAGAAATAACAGATAAGGAGAGTATGAAAATGGTTAGTAAGGAATCCAGACAGGAAGTTCGTGTTAAAAAGCACATGAGAATACGCAACCGTTTCAGCGGCACTGCTGAGAGACCTCGTCTTGCGGTATTCAGAAGTAATAATCATATGTATGCTCAAATTATCGACGACACTGTTGGTAACACATTGGTATCTGCGTCCACTGTTGAGAAAGCGGTTAAGGCAGAGCTGGAAAAGACCAATAACGTTGATGCAGCAGCATACTTGGGAACAGTCATTGCCAAGAGGGCAGTTGAAAAGGGTATCACAAAAGTTGTTTTTGACAGAGGCGGCTTTATATACCAGGGCAAGATCGCAGCATTAGCTGACGCAGCCAGAGAAGCTGGCTTGGAATTCTAGGAAAGGAAGGAAATATCATGAAACAGACAATCATAGATGCAAGCCAGTTAGAGTTGAATGATAAAGTTGTGGTGATCAAGCGTGTTGCCAAGACTGTAAAGGGCGGACGTAACATGCGCTTTACCGCGCTGGTAGTGGTAGGCGACGGCAACGGTCATGTTGGTGCCGGACTGGGCAAGGCTGTAGAAATTCCCGAAGCGATCCGCAAGGGCAAGGAAGACGCTATGAAACACCTTGTTACCATCGCTTTGGATGAGAACAACTCCATTACACATGATTTCATCGGAAAGTACGGCTCCTCCAATGTACTGCTGAAGAGGGCTCCCGAAGGTACCGGTATCATCGCCGGCGGTCCCGCCCGTATCGTTTGCGAGCTGGCAGGCATCAAGAATATCCGTACCAAGTCTCTGGGCTCCAACAATAAGCAGAACGTAGTTCTGGCAACCATCAGCGGCCTGAGCCAGCTGAAATCTCCTGAAGAGGTTGCGAGAAACCGCGGTAAGTCCGTGGACGAGATTTTTGCTTAAATGTAGAGAGATCAGGATTTCTCAGACAGGGAAAGGAGAATAATCATGGCAGATAAGATGTTAAAGGTGACTTTGGTTAAGTCCACCATCGGTGCTGTGCCGAAGAACAGAAAAACAGTGGAGTCCATGGGACTCAGAAAGCTGCATCATTCTGTTATCCTTCCTGATAATGCGGCTACCAGAGGCCAGATTCGTCAGGTTGGACATTTGTTAAAAGTAGAAGAAGTGGAAGCATAAGGAGAAGGAGGTGTCAACATGGAATTATCCAATTTAAGACCTGCGGAAGGCTCTAAAAAGAGCGATAATTTTAGAAGAGGTCGTGGACATGGTTCGGGTAATGGTAAGACAGCCGGCAAGGGACACAAGGGTCAGAAGGCCCGTTCCGGAGCACCCAGGATCGGTTTTGAAGGCGGCCAGATGCCTTTGTACAGACGTATCCCCAAGAGAGGTTTCAAGAACAGAAACACCAAGGAGATCGTGGCGATCAATGTAAGCGTGTTAGAGCGCTTTGAGGATGGCGCCACCGTAGATGTAAAGGCATTAATGGAAGCCGGAGTGATCAAGAACCCCAGAGATGGCGTGAAGATACTCGGAAACGGAGAACTTACCAAGAAACTCAACGTGAAAGTAGACGCGTACAGCGCATCCGCAAAGGAGAAGATTGAGGCACTTGGTGGAACTGCTGAGGTGATGTAATGCTTACAACCTTAAAGAATGCATTTAAAATCAAGGAGATAAGAACAAAGATATTTTTTACGCTGGCAATGCTGGTTGTGATCCGTCTGGGATCACAGCTGCCTGTGCCGGGCGTGGACAGAACTTATTTCTCTTCATGGTTTGCCCAGCAAACGGGAGATGCATTTAGTTTCTTTGACGCAATAACAGGCGGATCGTTCCTGAATATGTCTATTTTGGCATTGAATATCGGCCCCTATATCACATCGTCCATTATTATGCAGCTGCTGACTATTGCGATTCCCAAGCTGGAGGAAATGCAGCGGGACGGCGAAGACGGCAGAAAAAAGATTGCATCCATCACCAGATATGTGACAGTTGTGCTTGCCGTGGTCAACGCCGCGGCAATGGCTATCGGATTTGGAAGACAGGGTTTGCTGGTGCAGTATAATGTGCTCAACATTATCACCTGTATTGCGGCTCTCACCGCCGGCAGCGCATTTGTGATGTGGGTGGGTGAAAGGATCACGGAGAAGGGTATCGGCAACGGTATCTCCATTGTTCTGGTAATAAATATCGTTTCCAGACTTCCGCAGGATCTTGCCAATCTGTTCGATCAGTTTGTATTTGGAAAAGCGCCGGCTACAGCAGTTCTGGCCGCATGTGTCATTATAGCCATCATAGTGCTGATGGTGGTGCTGGTCATTATACTGAATGCGGGAGTGCGCAAGATTCCCGTTCAGTACGCCAAAAAAGTGCAGGGAAGAAAGATGGTTGGAGGGCAGACCTCCAGTATTCCGCTGAAGGTCAACACTTCCGGCGTTATCCCTGTGATCTTTGCCTCATCCATTATGCAGACGCCGATCATCATATGCAGTTTTGTGGGTTATCAGGGGACCGGGTTCTGGGGTGAGGTGCTCAAGTATCTGAACCAGAATTACTGGTGTAACCGTACCCAGCCCATCTATACCATAGGTATGGTGGTCTATATTTTGCTGGTCATCTTCTTTGCGTATTTTTATACATCCATTACCTTCAATCCGTTGATGGTAGCGGACAATATGAAGAGACAGGGCGGATTTATTCCGGGTATCAGACCCGGTAAGCCTACCAGCGATTATCTGACCAAAGTGCTTAACTATCTGATCTTTATCGGCGCTGTGGGTCTGGTGATCATCGCTGTGCTGCCGTTTATTTTCGGCGGTCTGTTCGGCGCCCATATTTCCTTTGGCGGAACAAGTTTGATCATTATCGTCAGCGTGATTCTGGAGACTATGAAACAGGTGGAATCTCAGATGCTGGTTCGCAATTACAAGGGATTTTTGAATGATTGATACACACAAAGGACGCTTTTATGTGATTTTTTTCACGTGGGGCGTCTTTTTTGCGTAAATGGTTAAATTAGTGTTGCAAACGGTGCGGGAAATAGGTAAAATAGAAATGTTATGAAAGAAAATGCTGCCAAGGACGTTTCGGACAGGTAATTGTCCCTGTACGGACCCGCTCACGCTCGATTGAACAGCGTAGCGGATGCCGGAGTTTAGACATATACATTCTATGTAATATTTTGCACATGGAGTCAGAACTCCGCTATAGTGTATTTTAGTATTTGTCTGTGCCGGAAAGGCATGGATATAAGGAGGAGAATATGAAGATTATTATGTTAGGCGCTCCCGGGGCAGGGAAGGGCACACAGGCCAAGATGATTGCGGAGAAGTACCAGATTCCCCATGTATCCACAGGAGATATTTTCCGCGCCAATATTAAGAACGGTACGGAACTGGGCATGGAGGCTAAGAAATATATGGATCAGGGTCTGCTGGTACCGGATGAGCTGACCGTGAAGATACTGCTGGACCGTGTGGCGCAGGAGGACTGCAAAAACGGCTATGTGCTGGATGGTTTCCCCCGCACCATACCCCAGGCGGAGGTGTTGGATAAGGCTCTGTCCGAGTTGGGTGAGAAGATTGATTATGCCGTCAATGTGGATGTGCCGGATGAGAATATTATTAAGAGAATGTCCGGGAGAAGAGCGTGTCTCTCCTGTGGCGCCACCTATCATATCGAGCATATTCCTCCCAAGCAGGAGGGCGTATGCGATAACTGCGGTCAGCCTCTGGTGCTGCGGGATGATGATAAGCCCGAAACGGTACAGAACCGCTTGAAAGTATATCACGACCAGACGCAGCCCCTGATCGATTTTTACACCGCCAAGGGTGTGCTTAAGACGGTGGACGGTACTGTGGACATGAAAGACGTATTTGAGGCGATCGTTTCCATTTTAGGTTGAGAAGTGTTTAGTTGCGTGAAAAGAGGTTAGCTGGTATGGCAGTGACGATTAAGTCTGAGAGAGAGATAGAATTGATGCGGGAGTCCTGCAGACTTCTGGCGATCGTACACAAGGAGATGGAGGAGGCGATACGGCCGGGGATGTCCACAAAGGATATAGACATTCTGGGAGACACACTGATCCGTAAGATGGGCTGTATCCCCAATTTTAAGAATTACCACAGATACCCGGCTTCCATCTGCGTGTCAGTCAACGACGAGGTGGTGCATGGAATCCCCACCAAGCATCGTATTCTACAGGAGGGCGATATCGTCAGCCTGGATGCGGGCCTGATCTACAAGGGGTATCACTCCGATGCCGCACGGACGCATGCGGTAGGAAAGATCAGCCCGCAGGCGCAGCAATTGATCGATGTGACCAGGCAATGTTTCTTTGAAGGAATAAAGATGGCTAAAGCGGGCAATTATCTTTTTGATATTTCCAATGCCATCGACGCATATGCCACATCCTACGGATACGGCATCGTGAGAGATCTGGTGGGGCACGGCATCGGCACGGCGCTGCACGAGGACCCTCAGATCCCCAATTTTGCCCAGAAACGCAGAGGGATCAAACTTCGGGCCGGCATGACTCTGGCTGTGGAACCCATGATCAATATGGGAGCGGCGGATGTGGTGTGGTTGGACGACGACTGGACCGTGGTGACCGAGGACGGTTCCCTGTCGGCGCATTATGAGAATACGATCCTGATCACGGAAGGCGAACCGGAAATATTGACTCTGTATTGAGATATTTATATAGGTAATGGCGCGGGTGGGCCTGCGCCATGTATGAGGACTGATATGACAGGATATTTCGCAACGGCTAAGGCGGGGCATGACCGGGGGAACCTGTATGTCATCGTGGGGGAGGAAGGCGCGTGGGTCTACCTCAGCGACGGATGTCTGCGCGGTATGGCACGTCCCAAGAAAAAGAACCGCAGGCATATCCAGATCATCGGAAAGACAGTGGACCAGGATATTTTGGACCGCCTGCTGAAAAAGGAAGAAGTATTTGATCATGAGATCAAATATGCCATAAAACAGTATTTGACTGGAAAGGAGAGTGTGTATGTCGAAGAGTGATGTGATCGAAATCGAAGGTACCGTGGTAGAGAAACTGCCCAATACCATGTTCCAGGTAGAACTGGAGAACGGACACCGGGTGCTGGCGCATATCAGCGGAAAGTTGCGCCAAAATTTTATCCGTATTCTGCCCGGCGACAGAGTGACCTTGGAACTGTCACCCTATGATCTGTCCAAAGGGCGTATTATCTGGAGAGATAAGTAAGAAAAAAGATGAATTTTACGGGAAAAAGTACTTGCATTACCAAGGGGTGCATGCTATAATGTAAAACGGTCTTTTTTGAAAGGAGGGTTTAACGTGAAGGTTAGATCATCAGTAAAACCGATTTGCGAAAAGTGCAAAATCATCAAGAGAAAAGGACGTATCAGAGTTATTTGTGAGAATCCGAAACACAAGCAGAGACAGGGATAATCACCGCTTGATCGCAGATTTTGATCAAGTATGTGAGTTCTTGTCCAGTTATTATGTGCGGCTGAACCGGTCCGCCTAAAAGAGGGCCGATTATCATAGAACTGGGATAGAGCTTACGGAGATTACTTCTTGGTTACCTGGACAAAGAGGTTTTTGCAAGGCTGCTAAGTACGCAGCCCAACTAAAACTGATCTTGTCCTGTTGCGGCAAGGGACATATGGAAATGCGGCGGACTTTGCAGTTTGAGGCAAGGGACATATGGGATTGCAGCGGACGTTGCGGTTTGAGGCAAGGGACATATGGGATTGCAGCAGACGTTGCGGTTTGGTGCAAGGGACATATGGGATTGCAGCGGACGTTGCGGTTTGGTGCAAGGGACATATGGGATTGCAGCAGACGTTGCGGTTTGCGGCGAGGGATATGTGGAATGCGCGGGCTTAACAAGAAGCGGCAGAAGATATGTCAGATTGCGGTGGATCAGGGACAGAATTGTCTGGGGAAGATCGGATTAGTAACGGAAGGCGTCCGATTGGGTGCAAGCCCCAATCAATTAGTAACAGGCGTACATTGACAGACCAAATGAGTACGCGGCGTTAGAATCAAGGAAAACGCAAAGAAAATGGAGGAAACGTAAATGGCTCGTATCGCAGGTGTTGACTTACCTAGAGAAAAACGAATCGAAATCGGTTTGACTTACATCTATGGAATTGGCAGAGTAAGCGCAAACAAAATCTTAGCCGAGGCAGGAGTGAATCCCGATACTCGTGTAAGAGACGTAACTGACGAGGAAGTAAAGAAGATCAGCGAGGCAATTGAAAAACTGGGTATTATGGTTGAAGGTGATCTCCGCAGAGAGACCGCTCTGAATATCAAGAGACTGCAGGAGATCGGATGCTATCGCGGTATTCGTCATCGTAAGGGGCTGCCCGTTCGCGGTCAGAACACAAAGAACAATGCAAGAACGCGCAAAGGACCCAAGCGTACCGTTGCGAACAAGAAAAAGTAGTTTGGTATCATAGGACAATGATTATTAGGAAAGTAGGTTAGTTTAAAATGGCAAAAGTTGCAAAGAAAGTAACAAAGAAACGTGTCAAGAAAAACGTTGAACGCGGACAGGCACATATTCAGTCTTCCTTTAACAATACGATTGTTACGCTGACTGACGCTGAGGGCAATGCTCTGAGCTGGGCTAGTGCCGGTGGTCTTGGTTTTAGAGGTTCAAGGAAATCTACTCCGTATGCCGCTCAGATGGCGGCAGAGACAGCCACAAAGGCTGCTTTGGTGCATGGGTTGAAGACCGTAGACGTGTTTGTAAAGGGTCCCGGTTCGGGACGTGAGGCTGCTATCAGAGCATTGTCTGCCTGCGGCCTGGAAGTGACCAGCATTCGTGACGTAACTCCGGTTCCCCACAATGGATGCCGTCCGCCCAAGAGACGCCGTGTATAGTGCATAAAGATCTTCTGAGACTCTCGTGACAAGTCTGGTTCACTCCAGAGGACGTCTCGCAGAGAAGACAGATTTTTAGACACATGCCGGTCTCAATGTGGAACCGGTTTTAAATGTGTATCAGTTGGAAGAAGGTACGGTGGCGGCATACATGTTTGTAGGATACATGCTTGTAGCATACATGCTTGTAGCATACATGCTACTGTACTGTAAACATCTATTATTTAAAGGAGAAAAACAAAAATGGCAGTTAATCGTGTACCCGTATTAAAGAGATGCAGAGCCTTAGGTCTGGAGCCTTCCTATCTGGGCTATGACAAGAAATCCAACAGAACCAATGCCAGAGCCGGCAAGAAAGTAAGTGAGTACGGCCTGCAGTTGCGCGAAAAGCAGAAGGCTAAGTTCATTTACGGAGTGTTGGAGAAACCTTTCCATAACTATTATGTAAAGGCCGACAGAATGAAGGGCATGACAGGTGAGAATCTGATGGTAATGCTGGAGAGCAGACTGGACAGCGTAGTGTTCAGAATGGGCTTTGCAAGAACCAGAAGAGAGGCCCGTCAGGTTGTGGGTCATAAGCATGTAACGGTCAACGGCAAGGTGGTAAACATTCCTTCTTACCTGATCAAGGCCGGCGACGTGATCGAGATCAGAGAGAACGCAAAGTCCTTACAGAGATACAAGGATATCGTGGAGGTAACCGGCGGCAGACTGGTGCCCGAGTGGATGGATGTGGATATCGAGGCCATGAAAGGAACCATCAAGAACCTTCCTACCAGAGAGATGA
The DNA here is from genome assembly GCA_910577235.1 of uncultured Acetatifactor sp. Classification (GTDB taxonomy): domain Bacteria; phylum Bacillota; class Clostridia; order Lachnospirales; family Lachnospiraceae; genus Acetatifactor. The sequence continues at coordinate 20,855 of CAJTMX010000043.1, forward strand.
TCGATGTACCTGTAGACGAGATGTTGATTGTCGAGTTATATTCCAAATAATTGAGACAACAAGTATTCGTAAAGGAGGGTATTTGCAGTGTTTGATTTTGAAAGACCGAATATTGAGGTTGTTGAGATCTCTGAAGACAAAAAGTACGGTAAATTCGTAGTGGAGCCGTTGGAAAGAGGTTATGGCATCACACTTGGTAACTCTCTGAGAAGAATCATGCTTTCGTCCCTGCCCGGCGCGGCAGTGAGTCAGGTAAAGATTGAAGGCGTTTTACATGAATTCAGTTCCATCCCCGGCGTAAAGGAGGATGTGACTGAGATTATTATGAATATCAAGAGTCTGGCGATCAGAAACAACAGCGAGACCAATGAGGTGAAGACCGCCTACATCGAGTACGAGGGTGAGGGTGTGGTAAAAGCTTCCGATATTCAGGTGGATCAGGACATCGAGATCCTTAATCCGGATCTGGTGATCGCTACACTCAGCGGAAAGAATACCAAGCTGTATATGGAGTTGACCATTACCAGAGGCAGAGGCTATGTGAGTGCCGATAAGAACAAACGCGAAGATTTACCCATTGGAGTGATTGCGATTGATTCTATTTACACCCCTGTAGAGCGGGTGAATGTAACAGTGCAGAATACCCGTGTGGGACAGATCACAGATTTTGATAAACTGACGCTGGACGTCCACACCAACGGTACGCTGGTTCCGGACGAGGCAGTCAGTCTGGCAGCCAAGGTGCTCAGCGAGCATTTGAGTCTCTTTATCAACCTGTCCGAGAACGCCAAGAATGCCGAGGTCATGGTTGAAAAAGAAGACAATGAGAAAGAAAAAGTGCTGGAGATGAGCATTGACGAACTGGAGCTTTCCGTTCGTTCCTACAACTGTCTGAAGAGAGCCGGCATCAATACGGTGGAGGAATTGACCAATAAGACTTCCGAGGATATGATGAAGGTGCGGAATCTGGGACGCAAGTCTCTGGAGGAAGTGCTGGCTAAGCTGAAAGAGCTGGGGCTGCAGTTGAATCCCAGTGAAGATTGAAGTTGGAGAAATTCTAAAGCGGATATGTCAGTTATGTTTATTGTTCCCCATCAGTAAGTCCAAGGGGCGTGAGGGGGGCTGTAACCTTAGTGGATATTGTATTGCGTCCGGTATGTAAGTCCGAAGGGCGTGGCCGGGCGTACCATGAGTGGAGAAAGGAATTATTGTTATGGCAAAGTACAGAAAATTGGGCAGAACTTCTTCTCAGAGAAAAGCGTTACTTCGTAATCAGGTGACTGCGCTGATCGCGCACGGCAAGATCGTTACCACCCAGGCTAAGGCCAAGGAGGTACAGAAGATTGCCGAGGGTCTGATTGCGATGGCCGTTAAGGAGAAGGATAACTACGAGACCGTTACCGTTACCGCCAAAGTTGCCCGCAAGGACAAGGACGGCAGGAGAGTAAAGCAGATCATCGACAAGGATACCAAGGCCGTATTGTCCGAGACACATCGCGACAAGGACGGTAAGATCCTGCGGATTGAGAACGGTGTGACCGTGACCGTATATGACGAGGTGGAGAAGGAGATCAAGAAGGATCTTCCCAGCAGATTGCATGCCCGCCGTCAGATGATGAGAGTGCTGTATCCCGTAGTGGAAGTTCCCAAGGAGGCCGCCGGCAGAAAGAGAAATACCAAGGAAGTCGATCTGGTGGCAAAACTGTTTGACGAGTACGCACCCAAATACGCGGACCGCAAGGGCGGTTACACCAGAATCATCAAGATCGGACAGCGCAAGGGCGATGCTGCGTTGGAAGTTGTGCTGGAATTGGTATAACGGATATATAAAGGAATTTATCAAAAAATGACTTATAGAGGAATTGGTCTTGCACCGGTTCCTCTTTTATAATATCATAAAATCAGGCAATTGCAAAAAGCTTATTTGCCCATCCCCTGTGTCTTGAAACGGGGTTTTGCAATTACCCAAATATTATAAACTAGGCAATTGCGAAACTCAGTTGCTATACGCGTGTCATTGTGCACATTGTATACTTAGGCGTAGGCACGCTTTCGCTCCGTTCTCACCGTAGCGGTACGTAAGATGCCAAAATACGGCATCGGAGGTTGCTAGCAACCTCGGTACCGACGGTTCGCGGCGCAACTGCTTTGCACCATGCCTACTTATGGAATATACAATATGCACAACTCGGTACTGACAAAATAACAGTTTCGCAATTAACTAAAATATTATAAAAAGATGAAGTGAGGAATAAGCTATGTATGAATGTCCCGGTTGTGGCGCCAACATGAAATTTGATATTGCGTCTCAGCAGATGTCCTGCGCTTACTGCGGTATGAGGGCAGAGCCGCATAGTCTGCAAAAGGAAACGGATGCCGAAGTGGAGGACACGTTTGATGTCACCAGGTTTACCTGTCCGCAGTGCGGCGGTGAGATGCTCAGCGGCGATCAGGATGCCACGGCATTTTGCAGTTTCTGCGGTGCGGCCAATATCCTGACAGGCCGGCTGGTCCGTGAAAAGCGCCCCAAATATATCATTCCATTTAAAAAGACCAAGGAGGATTGTAAGCGGGCGTATGCAAAAAAAATGCGCTGGGCAATCTTTGCTCCCCGCCAGCTGCGTGACCCCGCTTACATAGACAGCTTTCGGGGGATTTATATGCCCTATTGGACCTATGAGATGGAGCAGAAAGGAGGTATATGCTGTAAGGGTAAAAAAAGTTATCGGCGGGGAGACTATGTCTATACGGAACATTATGATCTGACCGGCAATATAGACGCGGAATATTACGGCTTTTCCTATGACGCATCCTCCACTTTTTGCGATAATATCAGCGAATCCCTGGCCCCGTATTTTGTGAAGGATCAAGTGGAATTCACCCCGGCTTACCTCAGCGGTTTTTACGCCGACATAGCGGATGTGGGCGAGGATCTATACCGTGAGAATGCCCTGAGGGCGGCAAACGAGAGCAGTTGGGCGCAGATACGCGGCGCAAAGGCCTTTAAGGAATATAAGGTAAGCTATAACGGCAGGCAGTCCGGTCTGACCGAATTGTTACATACCCGGTGCAGCGCCGCCCACAGTACCATGTATCCGGTTTGGTTTATGTCCTGGAGAAAAGATGACAGAGTGGCCTATGCCACCGTAAACGGTCAGACAGGCAAAGTGGTGGCCGACATGCCCATAGATATAAAAAATTATTGCGCGGTGGCGTTGATACTGGCCCTTCCTCTGTTTATCATCCTCAACCTGCTGGGTACGATGAAACCCATTACGCTGCTGGTGCTGAGCAGTCTGTTGGGCATTGCCGCCGCCTGGTTCTATCTGTTGGAGCTGCGTGCTATCCGGCGCAGGGAGAACAATGAGACGGATGTGGCATTGCAACAGAAAAAATGGGAAAAAAACATAGAGCGGGGAATGCCTGCAACGCCGCCCAAACAGTTGGGACGTCAGGGTTCCGGTTCCATATTTAAGAGACTGCCCAAAACGGTAACTTTGATGCTGGTCATGGTAGTGCTGACGCCAGTGATCACTGTGCTGGTGATCTTTCAGGCGATCCTGTCAATGATGGGAATGAGCTTAGCGTTTCTTGGACCGCTTGCGGCGATGGTGGTCTGTGGGATATTCTATTACATGAGCTTTAGGGAAGAGAAACGGCTGGAGAATTACAGGCATCGCTTTGGCGGTGTGACCGCAATGGTTGCACAGGCTATTGTGGCGATGATCTGCTTGTGGAATCCGGTGTCGGATCTCTGGTATTATCTGGGAGCGCTGCTCATTATGCTGTCGGTGATATTTGACATACGGGACATCATTAAGAGTTATAATCGGCTTGCCATGCGTAGGCTGCCGCAGTTTGACAAACAGGGAGGTGACGACCTTGCGTAAGATGAGAGTTATGACAACCCGGCTGCTGGGCCTGATGACAGCTCTGCTGATCTGTCTGACTGCAAAACTGTCTGCCTGCGCAGAGGTCATTGTGACCAATCAGGATACCGGATACCAGGTGTGCATAGAGGACGACGCGGAGTTATTGACTGAGGAAGAGCGCAGTGAACTGGCCAGACAGATGCTGGGTATCACTGACTACGGAAATGTTATGTTTAAGACCATCGATGAGAACAGCGGCAGCACTTCCGGGTATGCCACGGCTTTTTACCGGGAGTGCTTTGGCAGTTCCAGCGGCACCGTGTTTCTCATTGATATGGATAACCGCAATATCTGGATACGCAACGATGGGCGAATCAGCCAGATCGTAACCGATGACTATTCCGATACCGTCACGGATAACTGCTATTCTTACGCCAGCCGGGGAGACTATTACGGCTGTGCCCAGAAAGCATTTTCGCAGATCGAGGCCTTACTGAGAGGGCAGCGGATCGCGCAACCCATGAAATATATCTGTAATGCTTTCATGGCGGTGATTCTGTCCCTGCTGCTGACTCTGGGATTGGTCCGGCTGGTATCGAGAAAGACCGTTCCTGGCCATGGAGATCTGCTGCGGGCGGTGTCCCATGAGTTTCGTCTGAACGATCCTCTGGCAACTTATACCGGTACTACAAAAGAATATGATCCGCCCTCCTCCGACAGTTCTGACTCCGGCGGCAGCGGAGGCGGCAGTTCCGGCAGCGGCAGTGGCGGGGGACACAGTTTCTGATAGGGAGGATTAATCCATGTACGAATGTCCCGGTTACGGAGTCCGGGAAGTCCATACCCAAACCACGAAACGGTAGTTCACTGTCCTACGGCTATTCCAGTTCCTATGTCCCCGGTAGCGGAGCCGGAAACAATAACAAGGTTTCCGGCTCCTGCTACGGTGTTTTTTGGAAATGTTGATAGTCCTTACAGGAGTTCCAGTCGCCGCCCCAGGTAAAACCGTGCTCTTTGAACAGCCGGCAGCACAGATCGTTCTCATCGATCTTGTAGGGAAATGCCTTGCTGCGGTCCGCGTATTCTTCTCCGGCGGCAGGGGCCACATTGATACTGTGGTCCCTGTTATAGGTGATATAGGGATTGTACAGGGGATTGACGTCAACGGCCAGCCCGTAAGCGTGCCGGGACAGATTGGAGGAGCCGGACACCACCCGGTAGTTAAAACAGGAGGTGTTGTTGTCCTCCATGGACTGATCGTCATTCCCGTTATATTCGTCGATCAGGCGGATCTTTTCAATCCGGTACTCTGCCAGATACAGTTCATGGAATATTTCCACCAAGTCCTGCGCGATCTTCTGATTACAGATTAACTCCCCTTCTGCAGGATTTCCTTCAAAATCAATGTAAAACACATGCACATAGGAGAGGTTATGAGTGAAAATAGCCGGGTCTTCCAGGTCTTCGGGATAAGATACACCCGTTATATATTCTGCCAGCCCATCTGACAGAGGCTCATGGTAAAAACCCTCCGCCCACGTAGTTCGGGCATCCGCCATCAGGTCTTGGTTTAGGGAGAGGCCCGTTAAAGTGGCGCTGCCGACGGTTTCTGTCAAATTTTGCAAGTTATCTGTCTTCATATCATTTTCTGTTCCGTCAGTTTTAGGATTCTCTGTATCATATGCTTTTTCTTCGGAAACAGGTACATTTCCCGAAATCCCTTGTGTGTCGGCAGGTCCGGCGGAGTCTCCCTGGCCCGGTGTGCCGGCGGGTCCTGCGGCGTCTCCCTGGTCCGGTGTGTCGGTGGGTCCCGCGGTATTTCCCTGGCCCGGTGTGCCGGCGGGTCCGGCGGCGTCTCCTGTCTCCGGCGTGGCCGTGGGTCTTGGCGTGCCGGTGGGCTGGGGATGTTCCCGGGCAATATCTCCCAATGTCTCGGAACCGATCCCGGTTATACGGGAGATACTTATGCATATTATGATCACTGCGGCGATGGCAGTCAAACCTTTTATTAGAGCGTTACGCTTATTGTTCATATTGTGCGCCTTTCTGCGGGCAAAGGCCCGAACGATATAACCGGGCAGCCATTGGGCCATCCTGTCAGTTTTGTCTTCTCGGGATAGTATAGCATACCCCGGATTATTCGTCAAAAAACAGGGACTCAAAAATTCAAGTGTTAAGTGTAATAAGTTTTATAATTAGTTTTCGATTTAATGATTGTAAAAACCTGCCCAATTTAGTAAAATAATAAATCGAGGTATATAGGAATGAGTATTGTAAAAACCAAAAATCTGACATATGAATATTTGAGGCGGGATGAGGAAGGCAATGTGGAGGGCGTCACCAAAGCGGTAAACGATGTGTCGCTGCGGGTTCGCCGGGGCGATTTCATAGCCATCGTGGGACACAACGGTTCGGGAAAATCCACGCTGGCCAAGCATTTGAACGCCATCCTGCAGCCGACACAGGGCACGGTGTGGGTGGACGGCATAGACACCCGGGAGGACGAACGGGTTTGGGAGATACGCCAGAGGGCCGGAATGGTATTTCAGAACCCGGACAACCAGATCATCGGGCAGATTGTGGAGGAGGATGTGGGATTTGGTCCGGAAAATCTGGGTGTTCCCACACAGGATATATGGAAAAGGGTGGAGCAGAGCCTGCAGGCTGTGGGAATGTTTCAGTTTCGCACCCACTCTCCCAACAAGTTATCCGGGGGACAGAAACAGCGGGTGTCCATCGCCGGGGTGCTGGCCATGCATCCGGAGTGCATCATACTTGACGAACCCACCGCCATGCTGGACCCCAGCGGCCGCAAGGAAGTGATACGGGCCGTAAGAGAATTGAACAGCGCGGATAAGGTGACGGTGATCTTGATCACACATTATATGGAAGAAGTTATCCATGCGGATCATGTGTATGTGATGGATCAGGGCCGTATTGCAATGGAGGGGACACCCAGGGAGATTTTTTCCCGTGTGGAGCGGCTTAAAGAGCTGCGGCTGGATGTGCCCCAAGTGACGCTGCTGGCCTATGAGCTGCAGCAGCGGGGACTGAAACTGCACAGCGGGATACTGACTACCCAGGAGCTGGTGAAAGCTCTCAGACGGTATGAATGGCCTGAGGCAGATATCTTGACAGAGACGAAGGCTGCTGCCACAGAGGAAACGAACGAGCCGACCACGGAGGAAACGAACGAGCCGACTACAGAGGAAACGAACGAGCCGACCACGGAGGAAACGAACGAGCCGACTACGGAGGAAACGAACGAGCCGACCACGGAGGAAACGAACGAGCCGACCACAGAGGAAACGAACGAGCCGACCACAGAGGAAACGAACGAGCCGACCACAGAGGAAACGAACGAGCCGACCACGGAGGAAACGAACGAGCCGGTCACGGAGGAATCGAACGAGCCAACCACAGAAGAGACGGTGGAGGAGCGGCACACAGAAAGGGAGAGAACAGATGGCACTGACAGTTGATCATGTAAGTTATGTTTATGACCCGGACGCTCCTCTGGCCAGGATGGCACTCGACGATGTGAGCCTGACGATCCCGGAGGGACAGTTTATCGGGATCATCGGCCATACCGGTTCGGGTAAATCCACGCTGATGCAGCACCTGAACGGTCTGGTCAGGGCCTCCAGCGGCCGTATCCTTTTTAACGGACAGGATATTGACGCAAAGGATTACGACAAGAAAGAGCTGCGCAGCAAAGTAGGGCTGGTATTTCAGTATCCTGAACATCAACTGTTTGAGGTGGACGTGTTTTCGGATGTGTGTTTCGGTCCCAGGAACCTGGGGCTGGACAAGGCGGAAGTGGAGCGGAGGGCAGCCGATGCTCTGGAGCGGGTGGGAGTACCCAGGGAGTTGTATACCCAGTCTCCCTTTGAGCTGTCCGGCGGGCAGAAACGCCGGGTAGCAATCGCCGGAGTGCTGGCAATGAATCCCGAGATATTGATTCTGGATGAGCCCACCGCCGGACTGGACCCCAAGGGCCGCCGGGAGATATTGGACCAGATCAAGGAACTGCAGACCCGCTCCCATATGACTATTTTGCTGGTCAGTCACAGTATGGAGGATGTGGCGGAGTATGTGGACAGGATCATTGTTATGAACCGGGGAAAGATAATATATGACGATATTCCGCGCAATATTTTCAAACGATACCGGGAGCTGGAAGAGATCGGACTGGGAGCGCCCCAGGTGACATATATTATGCAGACTCTGCGAAAGAGCGGTCTGCCGGTGAGTACGGAGGCTACAACCGTGCAGCAGGCGGCGGATGAGATCATGAAGGTACTGGATGGAGTTTTGGTATGCTGAGAGATATAACTTTGGGACAATATTATCAGACAGAGTCTGTGATCCACCGGCTGGACCCCCGAGTCAAGCTGGCGGGGACGCTGCTGTATATCATTTCCCTGTTTCTGTTTGAAAATATATTGGGCTATGTGTTGGCGGCACTGTTTCTGGCACTGGTGATCGGCCTGTCCCATGTGCCCTTTAAATTTATGGTGCGGGGAATGAAAGCCATTCTTTTCCTGATGCTGATCACGGTGGTGTTCAATCTGTTTCTGACCCCCGGCCAGGAGTTGTTAAGGCTTTGGAGACTGACCATCACCCGGGAAGGGCTGCACAATGCGGTATATATGGCTTTGCGGCTGTCCTTTCTGATTATGGGTTCTTCCATTATGACGCTGACCACCACGCCCAACAATCTGACGGACGGTATGGAAAGAGGCTTGCGGCCGCTGAAGATCTTCAAGGTGCCCATACATGAAGTGGCGATGATCATGTCCATCGCCCTGCGCTTTATCCCGATCCTGCTGGAGGAGACGGACAAGATTATGAAGGCCCAGATCGCCAGAGGCGCGGACTTTGAGAGCGGCAACCTGATACGGAGGGCCAAAGCCATGGTGCCCTTGCTGGTACCGCTGTTTATCTCCGCTTTCCGCCGGGCCAACGACCTGGCCATGGCAATGGAGGCCCGCTGCTACCGGGGAGGCGAAGGGCGGACCAAGATGAAACCGCTGATCTATCAGCGCCGGGACCGGCTGGCGTATCTGTGCATCCTGTTGTATCTGGGGTGCAAGATGGCGGCGGGACTTGTGTGAGGATAAAGGACCCCGCGGAGGAGGCTGTCTTGCAAGTGCCTAAGCCGCGGTAACTGAAGATTCCAGAAGGGCAGGACGGCATATGGAAAAAAAACGGGTGCGTCTGACAGTGGCCTATGACGGGACGGCCTATCACGGCTGGCAGACACAGGATAACGCAGTTACAATAGAGAGCGTGCTAAACCGGGCCCTGACGGATCTGCTGGGAGAACCGGTTCAGGTCATCGGCGCCAGCCGCACGGACGCGGGGGTACATGCTCTGGGCAATATAGCCGTGTTCGACACCACGGCCCGGATGCCGGCGGAAAAAATATCTTACGCGCTGAACCAGCGGCTGCCGGAGGATATTCGTGTGCAGCGTTCCGAGGAGGTGAACGGCGACTGGCATCCCCGCCGGGTAGAGAGCCGTAAGACCTATGAATACAGGATATATCGGGGAACTTTTTCTATGCCCACCAGACGGTTGTACACTTATTTTACCTATCATGAGTTGGATGTGGAGGCAATGCGCCGGGCGGCAGGGTATCTGGTGGGTGAACATGATTTTAAAAGCTTTTGCCAGACCGGGGCCCAGGTGGAGAGTACCGTGCGGCAGATATATTCCATAGAACTGTACGAGCAGGGACCGGAGCTGGCGCTGCGGATATGCGGCGGCGGATTCCTCTATAATATGGTAAGGATCATTGCGGGCACCTTGATGGAGGTAGGCAGGGGAAAGCGCAGGCCGGAGGATATGGAGGCCGTGCTGGCAGCCTGCGACCGCCGGGCGGCGGGTCCCACCGCTCCTGCCCGGGGTCTGACGCTTGTAAAGTATGAGTTTGGAGGAAAATTCGGGGAAAAATGTGCAAAACAAAAATTCGGGGAAAAATCTGTAAAACCATATTGACAGCCGGGGAAACCTATAATATAATATATCACTGTGGCAGAGTTTGTACGCCATTTATTCGTGTCAAGTCAAAGCCCCGACGAGACATGGAGAAAGAGAGTGATCCGGTTTTGGACGCTCCCGTGCTGTAGCCGGACATCTGCAGCGCCTGAGAGGAAAAAGCCACCCAACTAACAAGGACAAAGTAATACGGAGGTAACGCAATGAAAACATTTATGGCTAGTCCAGCTACTATCGATAGAAAATGGTATGTAGTAGACGCTACAGATCAGACCCTGGGCCGTCTGGCCTCTGAGGTTGCCAAGGTACTCAGAGGAAAGAACAAGGCGATCTTTACTCCCCATATGGATTGCGGCGATTATGTGATCGTGATCAATGCGGAGAAGATCAAGGTTACAGGCAAGAAACTGGATCAGAAAGTTTATCGTCATCATTCCGAGTATGTAGGCGGTATGAAGGAGACAACCCTGAGAGAGAAGATGGCCAAGAAACCTGAGCAGGTGATCGAGATGGCTGTCAAGGGTATGCTGCCTAAGGGACCTTTAGGAAGACAGATGTACACCAAGCTGCATGTATACGCAGGACCTGAGCACGGTCATGCCGCTCAGAAACCTGAAGTGCTGACATTCTAAGGGACAGGAGGGAGAATAGATCATGGCTAAGACAGCAAAATACTACGGAACCGGTAGAAGAAAAAAGTCCATCGCAAGAGTATATCTTGTACCCGGTAAGGGCGATGTGACTATCAATAAGAGAAACATGGACGATTACTTTGGCCTGGAGACATTGAAGGTTATCGTGCGTCAGCCTCTGGTAGCTACAGAAACCGCTGACAAGTTCGATATTATCGTCAATGTAAAGGGCGGCGGATACACCGGCCAGGCCGGCGCTATCAGACACGGCGTAGCGAGAGCTCTGCTGCAGGCAGACGCGGATTACAGACCTACGCTGAAAAAGGCAGGCTATCTGACAAGAGATCCCCGTATGAAGGAGAGAAAGAAGTATGGTCTGAAGGCTGCGAGACGCGCGCCTCAGTTCAGCAAGAGATAAGCAGATATCCGCGATCGCGAAAATGTGTGGAAACCCACAGACAGATATTGTCTGTGGGTATTTTTTATGGAACAGTCTGTGAACATTCATCTATTCTGTTGATATATGCAAGAAAATGTCAATTCGGCTCAAAAATTAGTTGATAATATGGAAAATACGAATTATAATCTCAAACTTCCCACACCGATTTCGGGAATAAAGCCTTGATAAATGCCGGTTGGGA
>CAJTMX010000044.1 GCA_910577235.1 uncultured Acetatifactor sp.
TCAGTTGAGCCTATTTTTTCGGTTCAGTTTTTTCATAGATTACTTGACACTACCTCATTTTTTAAACTTTATGTGCAACGATTGTTCTATATCTGATGAGTAGATACTAACACTTTCTCTTATGTATGTCAATCGTTTAACATATTTTTCGGCATAGTGTTGAAACTAATGCTTGTTTTACTATGAATATATTCTGGTTTTTTGTGGAATATGACTATATATTTTTGAATAAGACAGTTTTTCACATATGTTAAACCATTGTCATATGTTTTACAATACCTCAGAAATAAATAAAAAAATGCCGGAAAATGACTCCGGCAAAATAATGCTTATATCAAAGTTTTATGTGGTCTCCCTCTCCACTAGGCTAACCGGGAGTACCGTCCTCTTGGGAACCAATTTTCCGCCGGCAGCGTCATGGAGCAGGTTCATGGCGATCTCCGCCATCTCCTTGACCGGCTGATGGATCGTTGTCAGCTGGGGGGTCGTGATGGAGGCTATGCTCACATCGTCAAAACCGATGATTTTTAGCTGCTCCGGCACGGAGATGTGTAGTTTGCGGCAGACCTGCAGAGTCTGGGCCGCGATCAGGTCGCTGTTGGCAAACAGGCCGTCAGTCTGTGGGTATTTGCGCAGAGCCTCCTCTATGACCTCGCTGTACCGCAGATCGTTATACTGGGTCTGTTCCGCCATCAGCTCCACAAAAGGAACCTTTCTCTTCTCGCAGACCTCCCGAAATCCTTCCGTGCGCATATCCGCAGGCATGAACACGCCGCCGATATTGCCAAAATGCAGCAGATTCCTGCATCCGCAGGCGATCAGCTTTTCGGCGGCCAACGCTCCGCCCTGCCGGTTGTCGCATTCCACGGACGCCGTGCCGTTGTCCACAAACCGCTCTATGGTGATCACAGGCACTTCGATCTCGTCAAACACTTCCACCGCCACGGAGCCGCTGCACAGGATAATGCCTGCCACCTGATTGCCGGTGCAGATGTCGATATACTCCTTCTCCTTCTCCCGGATGCTCTGGGAGTTGCACAGCAATATCCGGTAGCCTTTTTTGTAGGCCTGGTTCTCCAGATTACTGATCATCTCCGTAAAATAGGGATGCCGGATATGAGGGACGATCAACCCTATGGTATTGGTACTCTTGCGGTGCAGGGACCTCGCCACCTCATTGGGCCGGTAATTCAGCTTTTTCATGGCTTCGTCCACTTTCCTGCGGGCGTCATCGCTGATATAGCCCCTGTTATTAAGCACCCTGGACACCGTCCCCACCGTCAATCCCGATTCTCTCGCCACGTCTTTTAAAGTCGCCATCCTGCTTTCCTCACTCTATCCAAATGTAAATCTCAAAACTTAAACCTCATATACGGCATACTCCGCCGCAGACGCGTCCGGCAGCTCCAGACAGACCTGCCGCTCCCGGAGGATAAAAGTCCCCAGGCAAACGCCGCCGTCAAAAAATATCTCCAATATCCGGTCGTCTACGAGGAACGTCATCTCTCCGTACCTCCGGCCCACCTGGCATTCTTCTCCGTCCACCGCCAACCGCCCGGTGCCCGGATCATAACAAACCCTGCTGCCGTTGATGTCCCATACATACGCCTCCGCCCAGGCATCCGCCGCCCGCATTTCAAACACCAGCGCCTTTCCTTCACCCGGCCTGCAGACAATCTTTCCGTCCCTATGGAGAACCGCGCCGGCCTCCGCTTTCTTGCGCTGCTCAAAAAGCTCCCGCACCGGCCTCTGGGTCAGCACATAGCCCTCCTCGGTCCTCTTACAGCCCAGTTCCACCGGAATCCCGTAAGTTCCGGTAAAGGCTCTGCCGTCATTCTCCATGCGCAGCCAGGGAACGGAGATCACACGATCCGCAACGCCGCAGTAGGTCTGGGCCGCATAGGGAATCTTGTTCACATAGGCCTGCTGCCTGCCGCCATAAGGCCTGAAACGGTACCCGTCAAATTCACCCGGGAAACAGAAACCGTCCGCCGCCCAGAAAAACCAGCAAGACTCCCCGTTGCCGCCGCTCAGGCGCAGAAGGTCGGGGCACTCCCAGGCTCCCTCCAGCGTGAGTCTGTCCGACTGCTCCCAATGGGCCAGATCCCGCGAGCGGAATATTCCGAAATCGTTCTCCTCCAGCCACAGCGCCATCACATATGCCTGTGACTCTTCATGCCAGTATACTTTAGGGTCCCGGTTCTCCCTACAGACCGTGGGCAGACAGGGTTTCTCCATCTTGGATAGCGTCCTGCCCCCGTCCAGGCTGTAAGCTATCTTCTGGGTAAATTCCTCTCCCCTGCTCCACTCGTTGGTGCCCCCTGCCGCCGTGTAAAAAAACAGCAGCGCCTCTTTGGGCAGCCCCAGCAGCCCCCGTTCATTGGGGATGGCGCAGCCGGAGAACATGGTCCCGCTCCCGTCCGGGAAGAGCACCGTCTCCTCCTGTCTCCAGTGGAGCAGATCGCCGCTCACCGCATGGCCCCAGCTCATATTGTTCCAGGATGTGTTAAAGGGATTGTACTGGAAATACAGGTGATATACGCCATTCGCACAGATCAGGCCGTTGGGATCGTTGGTCCAGCCCGTGTCCGCCGTAAAGTGAATCACCGGGCGTTCACCGCCCTCCCCCTGCCGCTTTTCAGACAGGAGGATCGCCTCCTCAAAAGCCCGGGGGAAATCCCCGCTGAGGAGAAGTTTCCGGCCCTGATACTGCCTCACCGGGATCTCGGCATAAAAGTCGCAGGCATACTCCCCTGCGGCGTCCCCGTTCACAGGTACCATGAACTCATATACCTTTTCCGGCGTCTCTCCCTCTTCTCTCAAAAATATCTCCAGCTTTCTCTCCTCCCTGCCCGGGCAGATCGGTATATATAGATATTCTCTTTGAATCACGCAAACTTTTTCCATGGCTGACGATCCTCTTCCTCTCTTAAAATCTTTCCGAAATTATTTTGCGGCGAATCAACGCATAGGGCTACATAACTGTTTTTAGGCTATTTTACGCCATCCGAATTCTGAAGGCCCCTTGTGTTAAACGGTTGACATATCTCTTAAACCCAGCCTATCACAATTCTTTTAATTTGAACAGAGAAAAAATACACAAATAATCACGGGAATTTTGTTCAGCCCTCCTTAAACCCTCTCCAGATGCATCTGATAGGCATGGTATTCGCCCATTTCCACCGGCAACGGAATACCTGTCTCCATCAGCGCGTCGGAGCCGTAGACCATACCGCTCTCCTCCTGCCGGTACAGACAGCCCTCCGGCAATCCCTTCAGGCGCAGGTAGTTCACCGTCATATTTCCATGGATTTCCAACATGACCGCATTGACCAGGATCTCCGACCCGTCCTCCGAGACAAACTCCCAAGCTCCAATCTCCTGGGACAGGGGATCGGATAAGCGGTAATAGAGACCGTTCCCGATCAGAGACGCATGCCGTTTATACCGCCCGATCTGCTCCCGTATAGCCTGTTTCTCTTCCTCAGACAGTTTTCTGGGGTCCAGCTCATAGCCAAAGGTCCCCGCCATGGCCACCACGGCCCTGGTGGATAACGGCGTCACCCTCCCTGTCTGATGATTGGGCACGGCGGACACATGGGCGCCAACCGCAGAGACCGGATACCCAAAGGAAGTCCCATACTGGATGCTCAACCGGTCCAGCGCGTCACTGTTATCGCTGCACCATATCTGGGGCGCATAGTAGAGCATACCCGCGTCAAAGCGTCCCCCGCCCCCGCTGCATCCCTCAAGCAGCAGATTCGGATACCTTTGCAGCAGCCGTTCCAGAAAATCATACAGCCCCAACATATAATCATACTGCACCCGGCCCTGGTCCGGGGTTTGTCTGGAATAGCAGTCTGCCAGACTACGGTTCATATCCCATTTCACATATTCTATATTGCCCTGGTCCAAGATACCACACATTTTCTCATATATATAATCTACCACTTCTCTTCTGGAAAAATCCAGGATCAGCTGGTTTCTGGCCCGCACCGGCCCACGCCCCGGAACAGTGAACGCCCAGTCCGGATGATTTCTGTATAGATCGCTGTCCTCATTGACTGCCTCCGGCTCAAACCAGATACCGAATTTCAGGCCCAGACCGTTGATCTTCTCGATCAGACGGCTCAGGGGCATCCCCAGTTTTTTCTCGTTTACATACCAGTCTCCCAGGCCGCTGTTGTCGTCATCCCGCTTTCCGAACCAACCGTCGTCCAGCACCAGCATCTCCATCCCCAGCTCAGCCGCCTGCTCCGCCAACCGATAGATGGATTCCCCGTCAAAATCAAAGTATGATGCCTCCCAGCTGTTCAGCAGAACAGGCCGGATGCTGTCCCGGTATTTCCCACGGCACAGATGAGATCTGAAACAGATATGCAGATTCTGGGACAGCCTGGCCAGTCCCTGACTGCTGTAACTCAGCACCACTTCCGGGATATGAAACGTCTCTCCCGGTTCCAGAGGGTAGGAAAACAGCTCATCGGAAAGTCCCAGCAGAGCCCGGGTCTGGTTATATTGATCCCTCTCCACCTCCCCCTTAAAACCTCCGCTGTACACAAAGCTCATGGCGTAACAGCTCCCGGCGTCCTCCGTGGTCTCCCTCTGGGCAAGGATCATCATAGGGTTATACTGATGGCTGGAAGTTCCCCTCCGGCTGCTGATAACCTGGGCACCGTGGGCTGCGGCCGTCCTCTGCACAGTGCGCTCCATGGCGTGACGACCGTAAAAACTCATCAGGTCATAGTCCCCCGAAACCCAATCCAGGCAGGCCGCCTGGGCTTTTTCCAGATATATCTTCCCGCTGCCGCCATTTATGACCCTGCCGCTCCTGGTGATGATATCCAGCTGCGGCAGTACTCCATAGAGAAGGGTCACCTGTACGCCGCTGACCTTATCCTCCAGATCGATCTCCAGGGTCTGGGCCTCCTCCCCGTCGCCGTACACCGCGGGCAGCCCCGGTATGCAGTACTTCCCTTCCAGGATGCGATACCCCCGGTAGCGGAAATCACAACCGTAAGAACCGTCTCCGTTTTTCACGATGACAGCCGGACTCCTGTAATCTCCCGTTCCCTGGCTGGGCAGTTCCTGGGGCAGCACGTCCATGGAGTAGGCGCGTTCCTGCCCCGCGTCATAAGGGTTGCCGGAAAATCCCCTGTCCGCAAAAGTCAGCAGATACTCCATACAGCCCTCTGTCCTGCGCCCATAGTAGAGATGCAGCAGAAACCCGAACCGGTCCACCTGCATCTGGTAAGTACTTCCCTTGGTGTGCAGAGTAAAAGTCTTTTTCACTTCGTCAAAAATTATGCTCATTTTTTCCTCCTACCGTTTCAGGCTATCAACTATACCACATCCAAAGCCGGGCCGATTTTTCCCAGCATGGCTCTGACAAACTCCGCGCTGATGCGGGATGCTTTCTCGCAGTTTTGCTCAAATTGCGCTTTCCCTCTGCGGTCCGGCGTGTCGGTGATGGAGCGCACAGAGATGAACGGAATCCTGTTTACATAGCACACATGGGCCACGGCCGCCGTCTCCATGTCCACGCACAGCGGCGCATACTTTCTGCGGATCGCCTCCCGCCCGTCGTCCTCGATAAATGTTTCCCCTGTCAACATCCTTCCGAACACTGCCCGGTACCGCTGCCCAAGTTCCTCCGCCGTCTCCTTGGCTGCCGCCAGCAGTCTGTCATCGGCTTTAAAATAGATGGAATCCATCCAGGGGTGGAAATCTGTCAAAATATCCTCCGCCACATCATGATATGCGGTCTCCGCGGATATCACTATATCAAATATCCCAAGCTCCTCCGTCATTCCTCCCGCGGTTCCGGCATTGATCACGGCCGTGCATCCAAAGGTGTCGATCAGGATCTGCGCCGCAATGGCGGCGTTTACTTTACAGACTCCCGAAAACAACGTGACTGTCTGAACTCCGCTTATCGTCCCCTGGTAAAACCTCAGCATCGCTTTTTCGGTAATTCTGCATTCCTGTGTCATATCGATAAACGGTTCCGCCTCCGTATCGCCTGTGCATAAGATTCCTATTTTCATCCCCTTATTCTCCCTTCTGTTATCCGGCAAACTGTTTTTTGTATCTGCCATAAAGCAGCGCACCCAGCAGATCGGCCAGCCCCCAGCCTATGGGGATGGCCCACCAGATACCCTCCACGCCCACGGACGGGATGGCCGCCAGACTGTAAGCCAGCGCCACACGGGTCCCCAGAGATACCACTGTGAGCACCACCGATATCCCGGGCTTTCCGATGGCACGGTACAGCCCGTAAAGCAGAAACAGACAGCCGATCCCGCAGTAAAAGGGGCCTACCGTATGCAGATACCGCACCCCCTCCTCCAGGATAGCGGTCTCCTCAGGGGCAATAAAGATCAGCATCAAAGGCTTTGCCAGAAACCAGAGCACCAGGGAGACCGCCAGGCAATAGACCACCGTGGTCAACACGCCGCAGCGCACGCCCCTGCGGATACGCTCCCCTTTTCCCGCCCCCATGTTCTGGGCGATAAAGGTGGAGAAGGCATTGCCGTATTCCTGGGCGGGCATATAGGCAAAAGCGTCCACCTTTACCGCAGCTGCAAACGCCGCCATGACAGTGGTTCCGAAACTGTTGACCAGCCCCTGCACCATCAATATTCCCAGATTCATCACCGACTGCTGTATACAGGTCAGCACAGAATATCCTGCGATCTCCCCCAGGCTTTCCCTGCTCACCCAAAACCGTGAAAAGGCCTCCCTC
Organism: uncultured Acetatifactor sp.; assembly: GCA_910577235.1. Taxonomy (GTDB): domain Bacteria; phylum Bacillota; class Clostridia; order Lachnospirales; family Lachnospiraceae; genus Acetatifactor. The sequence goes on from CAJTMX010000044.1 coordinate 6,746, forward strand.
ACCGTTTTGCCGGTGGCCAGCGCATACACGCCGATGCCCAGACCCGATATGTACTGTGAGAGGATTGTTGCCGCCGCCGCTCCGGCGGTGCCCTGCTGCCAGAGAGCTACAAAGAGAAGATCCAGCCCGATGTTCAGCGCAGTGGATATCCCCAAGAATACCAGCGGGGTCACGGAATTGCCCACTGCTCTCAGATAAGCGCCGAAAAAGTTGTACATTGCCACGGCGGGAATCCCCCAGAAGATCAGTACCAGATAGTCCTTTGTAATATCCTTTATCTCCCGGGGAATGCGCATCCAGACCAGAATCGGCTCGGTGGCACACAGCGCAAGGGCCGTGAGCAGCGCCGCCACAGCCGCCACCAGCAATGCCGAGGCACAGATTGCCTTTTTGAGTCTTTCCTCATCCTGTTTCCCAAAGCACAGGGAAAACACCACCCCGCTGCCCATGCACAGCCCCAGCAGCACCGAGGTCAAAAAGGTCATCAGCGCAAATGCCGCTCCCACAGCCGCCAGCGCGTTAGAACCGGCGTAGCGTCCCACCACCCAGGTATCCACGATATTATATCCCTGCTGCAGCATATTTCCCAGTATCATGGGCAAGGCAAAAAAGCCCAAAGTGGGGAACACGGCCCCTCTGGTCAGATCTTTTCGCGTCATAGACAGTACCTTCCTCCAAAAAGGCCCTATCTTTTTCCGCGACAGGGCCTCTGTAAAACCGTATTTAAGAGATTTTATGGATCGGAACCGCGGTCAGCGCGTCCCCCTCCATCTGAATGCGGATGGTATCTCCCTGCTCCACCTGGTCTGACAGTATCAGCCGTGCCGAAAGGGTTTCCACATGTTTTTGAATATAGCGCTTTAGCGGGCGGGCGCCGTAAACCGGGTCGTATGCCTGATCGATGATAAAGCTCTCCGCCTCCGGGGTCAGGCTGATGGTCAGATCCCGGTCTGCCAGACGCCGGTTCAGCCCCTGGACGATCAGCTTGATGATACCGCCGATATTCTCCTTTGTCAAAGGCTTAAACAGGATCGTCTCATCCAGCCGGTTTAAAAACTCCGGCCTGAAATGCGCCCGCAGCTCATTCATGACCAGCTCCTCCGCCTCCTGGGAGATGCTGCCGTTATCCTGTATGCCGTCCAGCAGATAAGACGCGCCGATATTGGATGTCATGATCAGTATGGTATTCTTAAAGTCCACCGTACGTCCCTGGGAGTCCGTGATCCGTCCGTCGTCCAGCACCTGCAACAGTACATTGAACACGTCCGGATGGGCTTTTTCCACTTCGTCAAACAGCACCACTGAGTAGGGTTTTCTTCTGACCGCCTCCGTCAGCTGTCCCCCCTCCTCATAGCCCACATATCCGGGAGGCGCACCGATCAGGCGGGATACGGAGTATTTCTCCATATACTCGCTCATATCGATACGCACCATATTGTTCTCGTCGTCAAACAGCGCCGCCGCCAGAGACTTGGCAAGCTCCGTCTTGCCCACGCCGGTAGGACCCAGGAACAGGAAGGAACCGATGGGTTTGCCGGGGTCCTTGATGCCCGCCTTGGAGCGAATGATCGCCTCGCTGACCTTGGTCACGCCCTCATCCTGTCCTATCACCCTTTTATGCAGTTCTTCGTCCAGATGCAGGGTCTTGTTGCGCTCGCTCTCCGTCAGCTTTGCCACCGGAATTCCCGTCCAGCGGGAGATGATCTTGGCGATCTCCTCGTCGGAGACTTTTTCATGCACCAGAGACATATCTCGGGCATTGACTTTCTCCTCCTCGATCTCCAGCTGCTTTTTCAGAGCGGGCATGGTTCCGTAGCTGAGTTCCGCGGCTTTCTCCAGATCCCCGTCTCTCTGGGCGATCTGAATCTGGCTGTTGACCTCGTCGATCCGCTCCCGCAGCTTTGACAGCTCTTCCACGGACTTTTTCTCATTGTCCCACTGGGCCTTGCGCCCTGCGAACTCCTCCTTCAGCTCCGCCAGCTCCCGCTGCAGGTCTGCCAGACGTTCCTGACTTAAGCGGTCGTCCTCCTTTTTCAAGGCCGCCTCCTCAATCTCCATCTGCATCACCTTGCGCTGCAGCTCATCCAGCTCCGTGGGCAGGCTGTCCAGCTCTGTCTTGATCAGAGCGCAGGCCTCGTCCACCAGATCGATGGCCTTATCCGGCAGGAAACGGTCCGAGATATAGCGGCTGGACAGAGTGGCGGCGCTGACCAGGGCATTGTCCATGATCTTTACGCCGTGGTACACCTCATAGCGCTCCTTCAGTCCCCGCAGGATGGATATGGTGTCCTCCACTGTTGGCTCATCCACCATCACCGGCTGGAAACGCCGGGCCAGAGCGGGATCTTTTTCGATATACTGGCGGTATTCATCCAGCGTCGTGGCACCGATACAGTGCAGTTCTCCCCGGGCCAGCATGGGCTTTAACATATTGCCCGCATCCATGGCACCGTCTGTTTTTCCGGCTCCCACAATGGTATGCAGCTCATCGATAAATAAGATGATCTGTCCGTCGGACTGTTTTACGTCCTCCAGCACCGCTTTCAAGCGCTCCTCAAACTCGCCCCGGTATTTGGCTCCCGCCACCAGAGCGCCCATATCCAGCGAAAAGAGTTTCTTATCCTTAAGCCCCTGGGGCACGTCCCCACGGACAATACGCTGGGCCAGCCCTTCCACCACGGCGGTCTTGCCCACGCCAGGCTCGCCGATGAGCACCGGATTGTTCTTGGTCTTACGGGAGAGAATGCGGATCACATTGCGGATCTCGCCGTCCCGTCCGATCACCGGGTCCAGTTTCTGATTGCGGGCCCGCTCCACCAGCTCCTGTCCGTATTTCTCCAGGGTATCATAGGTGGCCTCGGGATTGTCACTGGTCACACGCTGATTGCCCCGCACTGTGGACAGGGCCTGCAAAAAGCGTTCTCTGGTGATGCCATACTCCTTCCAGATGGCCTCAATCTCCCGGCTGGGAAAACGCAGCATGGCCAGAAACAGATGCTCCACGGACACGTACTCGTCCCCCAATTGTTTGGCCTCGTCCTCGGCGGAGATCAGCGCCTTGTTCAGATGCTGGCCCATATAGACCTGACCGCCCTGCACCTTGACCCGCTTTTGCAGAGCCTGCTCCACACGGCTGACAAAATGTTCCTTCTGGATCTCCATCTTCTCGATGAGTTTCAAGATCAAGCTGTCATCGATGGTCAACAGACTGTACAGCAGATGTTCCTGCTCGATCTCCTGGTTGCCGTATTCGTAGGCCAGCTTTTCACAGTCCTGCACTGCCTGCATGGACTTCTGGGTAAATTTGGATATATTCATAGAGGTCACTCCTTTCAACATGTGTCTTTGTTTTCTGTTCTACAACAAATATAACACACATATCATGAAATGCAATACCCTGTTTCTAAATTTTTTATTAAGCATTTTCCACGCCGGGCAAGGCCGTGCATGGAGTCCATGCCGCAGATCGGCTTAAGCGCTTTTAGATTGCCTCAAACACAAAGTAGTCCACCGCCAAGCTGCCGCATGGGCCGTCCCCCTCATGGATGGCCGTGAGACCGGCCTTAACGCCCACCCAGCGGCCGGGAGTGGCCTCAACGGTTTCTCCCGCAGGGCTGTATGTTCCTTCCTCGGTCAAGCTATATTGGTAAGATACCTCCGTACCCTGCTTTACCAGCATCCGCAGATACAATACTTTTGTTCCCTCCGGCAGCGCTGCCACGTCCTTGCGCGTCTCATCGTCCCCGGTCCAGTTGCCGGTGCGCTGCTGCAGCACCGGCTTTCCACCCTTTTTCCGTACCAGGAGGCCCGTATAGTGACCGCATTGGGAAACCATGCCCGCCGCGTCTCCCTCCAGTAGATTCTCCAAGTGGATGCAGGCCGTAATCCGGAACTCCGGAGCAGGCCACTTTTGGAGCAGCAGATTGGGCACATCGCACAACTGTGTCTTCTCATCGCTCTTCTGGGCGTATAAAGTCAGCTGTGCTCCGCCCAGGCTGTACCAGTTATCCTTGTAATTGGCGTTCCACTGCCACTGAAGGCCCAGTTTTTCCCCCTCAAAGAAGTCGCTGTCCTCCGGGGCGTCGATCGGATATGTAGCGCCCACCGCAGGCTTTTCATATTGCATTACGGGCTCTCCACAGCCGTGTTCGTCGGGATTGATCCCTATCACAGGCCAGTCGTCCACCCAGCGCATGGGCTGCAGATGCACGATACGCCCCGCGTTACCAACATCCTGAAAGTGCAAAAACCAGTCCTGGCCGTCCGGCGTATCCACCCAGGCTCCCTGATGAGGGCCGTTTACCGGCGAATTTCCCTGGTGCAACACGACCTTTTCCTCATAAGGTCCGTAGATGTTCCGGGAGCGCAGCACGGTCTGCCAACCGGGCTTTACGCCGCCCGCAGGAGCAAAAATATAATAGTATCCGTTTCTCTTATACAGCTTGGGACCCTCGATGGTGGGCTGGGTGGCGTGACCGTCATATACAAACTGACCGTCGTCCAGCACCCCCGAACAATCCGGCTCTATGGGAGACATGTATAGAAAGCTCTTGAAACCGATACGGCTCCTGGCAAAGGCAGTCACCATATACGCCTTGCCGTCGTCGTCCCAGAGAGGACAGGGATCGATCCAGCCTGTCACTTTGCGCACAAAGGACGGTTGGGACCATTTCCCCCAGGGGTCCGTGGTCTTGCTCATCATGATGCCCTCGTCCGGCATGGGCACAAACACATAGTAAGTCCCCTGATGATAGCGTATGGACGGGGCCCATGCGCCGCATCCGTGCATGGGCCTGTCATAGGTGTCAAAGGGCATTTTATCCCATATATAGTTGATGACTTTCCAGTTTACCAGATCACGGGAATGCAGCAGCGGAACCGCAGGGGCATTGCAAAAACTGGATGCGATCATAAAATAGTCCTCGCCCACACGGATAGCGTCAGGGTCGGAATAGTCCGTGTACAGGATCGGGTTCTTATACGTGCCGTCTCCCTGGTCGGCAATCCACATCTTTTTGATCTTACTCTTGTCCATAGTTTCCTCCTTATTTATGGGGCCGCACAAAAACATGCTGTTTTATTGTCCTAAACTATGGAAGAGTATACCATATATTTTATTAATCTACAACACCCACAGGCAATCCTGACCGCTTTTTACCCACATGGAACCGGTAACCGACAGATCATAACTGTTCTCATTTTCCTCTACGGTCATGCACACATGGGTGTCATAGCCGTCCCGGGCCAAGGCCTCCCTGTCGTATTCCAGCAGCAGCTTTCCCTTGCCCACAAACTCGTTCTGCACCACTCTGGGCCGAAAATAATCCCGGGTCATCTCCGCATCCCTCTCCCCGGCTTGCAGCCGCAGGACTACGCCGCTGTCTGTCCGCAGCAAAAACTCATTGCCTCTGGGATACAGGCGGATGATCTTACCCGACGCGGGAGCATAAACTCTGTTGTCCTCGGGAGTAAGCCGTATTCCTCTGCGCCCCTGGCCTTCCAGTACATCCACCTGTCCCGCCACAGGGCTGGCAATGGGATGCCCCGCGGGTCTCGCCTGCTGCTCCCTGTGAGCCCGGCTGTGATATCTGCGCGGGGTGCGGGTTTTCTGCCACTCTCCGGTCTGTCCATGACCGTCCTCGCTGTCCTGCGCCTGCTGCCTTGCCGCGTATGCCCTCTCCGCTCGAAACCGCGCCTGTTTCTGCCGCAGATCCGCTCTGTCAGGCCACGCTGCCCCGCTCCGCCCTGTCCTTTGGGACTGCACGGGCCTCTCCTGCAGATCCGCACTGTCTGCCCATGCCGTCTCTCCCTGGCCGGTCCTACCGGACTGCGCAGACGACTCACGCAGTCCCGGTCTGTCCGCCCATGCCGCCTCTCCCGGCTCCGCGTCAGCACCATCCGCGCCCTCCGTCGCCAGTACCCGCCCCATGGTCCTGCTCATCAGGTATCCCATGATATAGGCCACGCCAATGATCCCAGAGAAAACCCACACATTCAATGTAATTCCCATTTTCACCAACTCCTTTCGCTACTGTTGCGGTAGACAACTAAAGTCATTACTTTAAGATGTATTTTCTGTAAGTAGCGGTAAAATATACAAAATTTTTGCCATTATTTATTGACAAAAAACATACAATGGGATATGATAAGAAAACATTTACAGAGACGATGAGGGAGTAGTTTGCAGCCCCGGCTGCGGCAATGTCAACACAATGACGGCCTGCCGTCTGGCATTGCCTAAACATGCAGATGTGAAAACGAGACTCATGGACAATCCGCGCAAGGGATGCGCCTGTTGTCTATGGGCCTCTTTTTTCGTAAAGCACCGTTCTTAAAGGAGTAGAAATCATGACACAGTTGAATCTGTTTCTGATCGCCGTAGGACTGTCCATGGACGCATTCGCCGTGTCCGTCTGCAAAGGGCTGGCCATGGAAAAGGCTCCGCTGAAAAAAGCCGCCACCGCCGGGGCCTGGTTCGGCAGTTTCCAAGCGCTGATGCCACTGTTGGGCTATCTGCTGGGCAGCCGTTTCGAGAGTTACATAACCCATATAGATCACTGGATCGCTTTTATACTCCTGGCGCTGATCGGCGGCAACATGGTCAAGGGATCTTTTTCCAAAGAGGAAGAAAAAACCAGCGGAACCATGTACTTTAAAGAGATGCTCCTGCTGGCGGTAGCTACCAGCATCGACGCCCTGGCAGTAGGTATCACTTTCGCCTTTCTGCGGGTGGATATCCTGCCCGCAGTGGGCTTTATCGGAGTCACCACCTTTGTGCTGTCCGCAGTGGGCATCAAGGTGGGGAATATCTTTGGCAGTAGGTACAAATCCAAGGCTGAACTGGCAGGCGGTATTCTCCTGATCCTCATGGGGACCAAGATCCTGCTGGAACATTTGGGCGTTCTATAGTCGCTCTCGGACCCATGTACCGATAGGATACGTCAGTCCTCCAGGCGGCGCAGCTCTGTGTAAGCCAACAGCAGCGGCCCCACTCCCTTGGCATCATCCTCCACCACAGGTTCCGACATATAGTAGGCAAAGCTGCCGTCTCGGCGCAGATTGTCCGCGGGTCCCAGACCTGCCACCAGGCAGATGCCGCCCAGGCTCAGATGCCCGTCCTTCTCCTTCAGATATGTATCGCACACACCCCGGAAAGATCTCAAGCCGTATTCCCGGTAGCTCTCCGGCAGGATTCCCAGCCGTACGCCCTTCAGAAGGCAATACGCCATGATGGAGCTGCCGCTGGTCTCCAGATAATTGGGGTCCTTACCGCCCAGCGCGGGCAGCTGATACCAGAGTCCGCTCTCATCCTGAAAACTAAGCATGGAATCCACCAGATCAATAAACACCTTTTTCAGTTCGTCATATTCCGCCCTATACTCCTGTCCCGGCTCACACTTGTTCAGCGTATCCAGCAAAGCCATGGAATACCATCCCAGCGCTCTCAGCCAGAAATTCTGAGACAATCCTGTCTCCTTATCGCACCAGAAAACCTCCCGGCTGGCATCATAGCCGTGATAATACAGTCCTGTCTCCTGATCCCGCATATTTTTCACCACATTGGCAAACTGACGGAAGATATCGGCATAATGCTCCCTCTTGTTGAACTTGGTCTCGTACTCCATATAAAAGGGCTGTCCCATATACATACCGTCCAGCCATACCTGGTTGGGATAGATCTTCTTGTGCCAGAAATTGCCCTCTGCCGTTCTGGGCTGAGTCTGTATCTGTGAGTAGATCAAATCTATGGCCTTGCGGTACTTTTCCTTGCCACCGATCTCATACAGGGCAAAGAGCGTTTTTCCCGCATTTACATTGTCGATATTATATTCGTCCACCCGGTATCCGTCTATGCTGCCGTCCTCCCGCACCCGGTGATCGATAAATGCGTCTGCAAAATCATAGTACTTTCTCTCGCCGGTGGCCTGATAGATCTCCAGCAGCGCCAGGATCATACAGCCGTCTATGTAATTCCATCCGGCTTTAAGACCTTCCTTACTCTTTTCAATATTCCAGGCCGGAACATCCAGCGTACTCTTTTCCAGCAATTCGTCAATGTATTTTTCAAAAATCGGCATCTGCATTTTTGTTTCCCCCAATTCTCAAGTGTCCTCTCCTTATCAGTGTAACGTAAAACTCCAGGTGCGTCAACGGGTAATCCGTCATCACTTTTTGAATCTCACCTTATGAACTTTTTGAATATCATCTATGCTCCAAAATATCAAACTCTACTCACACTGCCGGGATGTTACCCAGTCCCATATACACACAGATCAAATACAGGATCAGAAGATGCAGCGGGTAAAACAGATAAAACACATATTTAAGCCGCAGCCCCCTTCGTCCGTTATAAAAAGCGATGGGAAAAAAGGCGATGGGTGCCCATATCTCCCAGGAAAAGGCAAGGCAGCCTCCCAGAATCTGTATCCATCTGACCCGGCGCAGCGCATACAGCACCATAATGCACATGATCCCCAGATATCCGTAATCTGTGTTCATCAGTTCCGCCGCCCCCGCTCCTGCCGCGATCACCGCGGCCGCGCCCAGTATCAGCAGTATCCTGTTCCTGACATATCGCTCCAGCAGGGACACCCCCCACATGGTAAACACGCCGATCAGCAGCGTCAGCATCACGCTCTGATGGCTCAGCGCCAATGCACGGGAAGTCAGAGCCAGGTCAAAGGGCACTTCCGCTATCAGAGCGAAAACTCCCAACCTGAGTATATACCTTTTCAGATCATGGGTTCTCTGAAAGCCCTCCACCAATAAAAAACAGTAAATGGGGAAAGCGATCCGCCCGATCCCCCGCAATACTCTGTACAGTGTCACCAACTGATTAAACTGTTCTATATCGGGCACACCGCTCTGCATACGCAAAATATACCTCAACAGCACCACTGCGCCGATATGGTCTATCAGCATAGTCACCATGGCAATGATCTTAAGGGTACTTCCACTCAGCCCCAAACGCCTGCGCCCTATTGTTTGTTCTTTCGTCTGTACCATAGCTCTCTCCTCTGTATCAAACCTATCAGAGTCCGCTGAGAACCCTGAATACGCAATACATTAATAATACCATTGCCAATGGTACATTTCAATAGCTCTTTCCTGCCTGCCACCTGCTTCTCACCAGGCGATCCTGCCGTTCTTCTTACAATATTGCTCAAAGTGCTGTTTTAAATGTAAAAAATTCTTTTTCTGATCGGAGAAATATTTGTTATACTTTTGGGCATATTCAGACATCCAATCGTCCAGATCTTTATCCTCCTTATACGAGTAAACCATCATGGCCAACAGAGAAATCCTGTTTTCCGGGTTCCGTAGTTTGGAGTCTACTTTAACCGTGTTTTCCAACAACACATTTAGCGACTGTTCATAAAAATCCATGTCCGCTCGTACGGACTCTATATCCATATCGAGATTTTGGGCTATAAATGTTTCAGGACTGCCCTGAGATAAATCGCCCTCACCAGGCTTTAAAAAATCCATCATCATGCTCTCAAGCATACCTAATTTGTCAGCGATAACCTGTCTATCCTTGGTACTCAGATCTCTGTCTATCTCATCAAACAACAGCCCCTTTTCATTTCTCCTGACAAGTCTCAGTTCCTTCATAAAATGTCTTAGGAACTCCGCAAATTTGCCATCGTCGATTCCCAGTCCTGTAAATCTGTCAAACAGCGTCAAAAAGATAAAGGAATCTTTTTTATTAAATACGCCTTTGATATCTTCTGTGACAATATCCTCAAGCCTGCGCAGATTACCGGAAAGTCTCTTAAACTCCTCTTCCGTTGCATGATCGTTAAGATATTTACAGGCTGCCTTTGCCTGGGATTTCCAATTATCAAAATGATTCATACACATCAGAGTTTCTACGACCATTCTCTCAATAACGCCTTTGGTCTTATCTTTCTCCGAATAGTTGTTGCATTCCACAAAAAATCTGCTGTCCATGATCTTACGGATATGACCCGCGAATTTATCAATGTACGTAAATGCCTTCTGGTCGGTATTCATAGCCACATGGTTGTTATACCTCTTGATATATCTTGAAATCTTGAGACTGTCGCATGACTCATGAATAACCGTTTCAATCTGATACTCGTCAAACTTTTCCTTAAGTTCTTCCGGGAGTTTTTCATATGTCTTATTCTTAATATCAAATACGGCATCCACATATGTAATATTCCCCTTTTTATCTGTAATCCTCTTTTTATAAGGAATAAGAGGATTCTCTATGGCGGAGGTTATCTTGTAATTCATCTCTCTGAATTTTCTCAGTGCCGCCGTTCTGCACCCGCCGTCCACAATATGTAATTTTGAATTTTCTTCCTCGCCAAGAATAATAGGAGGGATATAATCGTCCGTAAGTACCGTGACGATCAATTCATTAATCTGCTCGTTATTCCACACGAAATTTCTTTGAACATCCGCATTGTTGTCAATATCGCCTTTTCTGTTCTTTTTCAGATACATGTCCAAAGTGTAAGTTTGCTTTCTCGGTCTTGCCACTTCAATTCCTCCCCTTCTTGAGAATTTCCTCTGAACTTCCACTGCATATGCCCCCTGATTGCAGGTAATCAGCTAAGCAGCACGGAAACATTTCTGTATGAGTGAATTGCCGCCCAGCAATCCGTATATTGTCTCTCACTGATATGCAATTCCCTGCGGATCTCTCCAGGGAAAAAACCTGCCGCGTCAAGCCTTAACACATCTTTTTGCAGGTTTGAAAGTCTCCCCAGATACATAAGCATTCTCTTACTATACCCTTCTTCTCTCTCAAAGAGCTCCCTCTCGATCGTATTGCCGTCAGCGATCACATCCCTTAGAGTGGATTCTTCCTCATCGCCAATGGGCGTATCGAGCGAGACGCACATTCGATCAATTCTACGTTTTTCCCGATTTCTTCGCGTCATTTCCGTCTTAAACTTATTTGACAGACAGGAGTATAAAAACACATCAAAGGACTGTGAATGGTCATAGCGTCTCATAGCATCTACAAACACTTCATTGGCAAGGGAATAAAAATCATCCGTATCTTTTTCTGACAGGCCGCCATATTTCACTAATATCTTATCAACTGTTTTATGAAGCTTTCTTGCATTGTCCATGTAGTATGCGTTTAATATCTTTTCCATAATAAATACACCTCTTAAATAGTCTAACGCGCATTTTGCTCACACATTTCTCCAGCTTTATCAAATTGAATTCATCTTATCCCTCCTTATATACCCTGTCCTGTCTTATAAGGCTGGCACGCCGTATAAGAATAAGGGGAACGTATTTCACTGACATAAATAAGTATAGAACATACGTTTGTCATTGTCAATACAAATATCGAACATTTGTTCGTCTTATTTTGATGCTACCCCTTCTCTCCTCTATGTCTTCATCATTGTATCGCTTTTACTGTCCCAAAAACAGGACCAGAAAATATATGAAATTCTTAACTTTTTCTGTTTTCAAATGGAGAATATAAAAATAGCTGGAAATATTTTCCATACCTTGATCACCTAATTAGACAACTGCGAAACTCTTTGAAACAAGTGACGGGAGTTTCGCAATTACCTATGATCACCTAATCACAGAAAGGAGAAGTTTTACTAACCGATGACAGAGCAAACGGAATCACAAAGACCCTACAAGGTCGATCACACCCAATTTGGAGGGATCGTCTATCCCTCTGACTTTAACCCAAATAACAGAAAACAAAGCGGCAAAAACGGGTCCGCCATAGCAAGGCGTATCGCCTGCGATCATCAATTTGACAGACAGTGCAGAAGTAAAGCGGAAAACAGAAAATTATTGGAGGAAATGAAAAATGATCAGAGAAATAATGAAACCAAGATGTAAAGGCCAGACTGTTGAGATCGAACTGTCCAGATGGGGATACCAGGATTACTATGTCCAGTGCGCATACCACTTTGATAAGCGCGAAGGCAAATACATGCTTTCCATGTGGCTGTGTCGCAGCGATATAGAGGACCGGATGCTGCTTTCTTCTAAAAAAACGGACGCGCAGTATCTGTCCGGAACCAGAGACACTATCGTGGAAAATATATGCAGAGTCGTTCACTATGCCGCCACTGTCGCCACAGACGGCAAAACCAGATATTTTGACCGCTATGTAGAGAGATATGAGTACGAACTGGCATGTTTCCAGCGAGGCAATGAACTGTTCGAGCAGGAGAACGCCGCCAGATCCAATGATTAAAAAAACACACTCACAGAAAGGGGTGCATTTTCATCAGCGAATTCGGTATTAAGATCAAAAATATCAGTGCAGGTATGCTCTATGAAGTAGGCTTGGGTATCAGAGAGTACTTTACATACACAGACGCAATGTTAAGCAACAGCCTTTTCAGCCGCTTTTTACAGCAAAACGGCCTGGATATTTACAGAGGCGCCAGAAATAGCTCTAATAAGGAAAGCACTCGTGACATCGTTTGTCTTGATTTTGACTTTGGCAGCCGGTCTTATGACGACGAAGCGGACCGGCTCACCAAATTATTGGACAGAGACTTGACGGATGACGCAAGGGAACGTATCGAAAGAGCCATCGAGAAGGCAAACGCGAAAAAGGATCTGTTCTGCGAGAGGAAACGTGGCGAGATCAGAGATCTATTCTATAACGAGGGCGTGGATATTACTTATAAAACAAAAAATAAGGACGGCACTGTCAAAAGCGAAGAAACGATCCACTATAAAATGTTATATAGAACCAGCGCCAAGGCAAAGTTAGGACAGGTAATCTTTATCAATGAAAAGCTATATGACAAGGCATACGACTGGCTGACCATGGGACTTGGGAAAAAAATGCCTTACGACAACGCGAAAATTGTGGAACTGTCTGCCTACACACCTCTGACCACAAGTACGATCATCGACAGTATACATATTCCCGCTACGGATATCCTGATCCTGCAAGACCAGGACTCCTATTTTAAAACCTTCGCAAATGTTGTGAAGGCTCAGCCCTACACAGATAAAAACGGAAACAGCAGAAAAAAATGCATTGTAGTTCAGGAAGAAACAAACGTCAAAAATACCATTTGGGACGGAATGGGGATCATCGAATCCGATCTCCTCCCCAAATGGGTCAACGGCATGGCGCTGCTGAGAAATCATCTGTTTAAAATGTGTGGGATCAGGGGACATATCCAGTTATTTTTCAGGGATTGGTGCAAAGAAAACGGCCACGATTATGAGACTTATCAGGTACGGGACATGTTCGGAAACCTGCACTATCTGAAAGATATTAAGATGATAACCACCCACAACGCGATCAAATGGACCAAATTTATGGATCTGATGGGAGGTACGCCGAAGTCCGCCTATTCCTATTGGTGTGACCGCGTCCATAGGGACGGGGACATCTGGGGAATCGTGAAGACGGACCATCCCAGCAAATTGGGTCAGTATCAACAACTGAGCTATCAGATGCTCAATACTCTTCCCTGCACCAGAGAAGATGTGCAAAAGATCGCCCGGACCAGCATCGATTATGTGGAGTCCCTTAAAAACGATAACGATGTATTTGAAAAGTTTCTGAGAAAAAACGCCAACGAGGTCAACCACTATGAAATGCTTGCGGATCTGTACCGGCAAAATAACGATTTTGGCAACTGCAAATGGTTCAGAGAGGAAAAGCGAAAGATCATCTCCCACTATGTCTCTCATCTGAGAAAAGGAAAGATATTTGTTAGCGGGGACAATCTCACCGTGTTTGGCAATCCCTACGCTCTGCTATTGTACTCTGTGGGGGATGACTGGAAAAAAGATTCCACATTAAATAAGGAAGAGGGGGCCGTTCAGTGTTACACAAACAGGTTTTCCCACGGAGAATATCTGGCAGCCTTCAGAAATCCCCACAACTCCCCCAACAATATCTGCTATATGCATAACGTCTACAGCAGCGAGCTGCAAAGATATTTCGTATTCAGCAGAAATATCGTGGCGATCAACTGCATAGAAACGGATATACAGGACAGGGCAAACGGAATGGACGAAGATTCGGATTTCATGCTCTTCACCGATCACTCTGTCATCGTGGACTGCGCAAAGAGATGTTATAGAGAATATCCCACCATCGTGAACGCCTTGCGGGAGAGCGGGATCACATACCGCAACACCATGACGGATTATGCCAATATGGACAATAAGTTTTCCGGTTCCAAGATGGGGATCGGCTGGTCCAGTAACCTGGCACAGCTGGCCATGACATACTACTGGACCGAGATGGCAAAGGACAATCCCGACAGGGAGAAACTACAGGAACTGTATAACAATTTTATCATTCTGTCCGTGTTGGCACAGGTGATTATTGACGGCTGTAAGCGCGAATATGAGATAAACGGCGAGGAGGAGATAAAGAGGATCAGCAGGCTCCGCTGCATGTCTTTCACAAGAGAGACGGAGGAAAGTGCCAAAAGCGGAAAACCCAAAACCATAAAATGTGATTTTCCCAGATTTATGAAATACACCAGGGAGATCAAGTACACCAAGGACGGAAAGGAATTACCCTATGAGGAAATCAGTGAAAAAAGGGAGAAACTGGACAGCCGGATAAACGCCGATCTTCAATGTCCTATGAACTGGCTGGAAGAATGGCTGGATAAAATACAGAATATCTCCAGCACCAACTGCGAGCCCATGGAAAAATACTTTATTAAAATGAAAGGATATGGAAACAACCGCCAGATCACTCAAATCCGAAAACTCATAGAGGAATACGATGGCTTTATCAAGCATGGCAAGATCGTTACAGAGGACACCGAGGATTTCACAGTGGAAATGGTCAACAGATCAAATGAACTCCTGGAAAAACTGTCCAAAATAAAAATAGGCAATGTGGTCACGATAAACCGCCTGATCGAAACCTCCCTGGGGCTGGAACAGAATAATAATAAGTCCCTCAGTTATAAGAAGGGACAAAAATATACCAGGAAGATGCTGAACATATTATATAAGATGAACAGAAAAAACTTTCTGATGAACTTTATCAGCGCCCCGGAAACGGAATCTGCTTAGTAGAATTATTAAAAACCCTTATTTTTCAACACTTTCGCCCCCAAAAATTCGTCCCTAATATGGAGGAAGAACCGGGGAAAGAACTCGCCTTATCTCTCATTTCAACACAGGTGGCGGTACTGCCGTTCTGGCGGTATCGCCGCTTGTCTTGTGTCAAATACCACAATAAAAAGGGGGACGCTGAAATCACAGTGAAAGAAAACAGAAAAAGTCTTTTAAAACTGTCTTCGATAGACATTTTACCCAATTTATCCATCCGGGTACCCACCGTGGGGGAAATATTGGAGGATGAACAGCAATATTACAGCCTGATCTCTTCCTTGACCGCCACTCCCTTTCAATACATGGTGCAGCTTGACGATATAGGCGTGGATTTCACTAAGATTACCGACTATGAGTTGTTTATGATGCTGTTTCCCAATTTTGCCCATACCGATATGAGCATACTGTTCGGGGAAACCGACCTCTCCGATATCTCGGTTTGCAAAAATAACCGGAATGGCACATTTGTCCTGTACAGCCCCCAAAACGATATTGTTATAGATGAGGCGGTTTACGGAAAAATTGTCAACTGCATCCGGGAGATCAATCGTCTGGAGAAAGAGACCCGTATGCCGGGCAATGAACAGGCCAGGGAGTTCCGTATTAAACTGGAACGCAAAAAGCAAAAGAGAAACGCTAAAAAGCCCTATGAACCCTATCTGGAAAAAATGGTCGTAGCTCTGGTCAACAGACCTGAATTCAAATATAACTACGAGCAGACGCAGCATCTGTCTATCTATCAGTTCAACCGTAGCTTTGAACAGATAAATATAAGTATTAATTTCGATAATACCATGATCGGCGTATACGCAGGGACAGTGGATACCTCCAAGATCAAGGACAGATCCTGTCTGTCCTGGCTCCCCGTCAAATAACCCGGCAACTCCCCCACAGATAAACGGTTAAGAAAAGGCTTGTAATGAGCCTTTTTTAACATAAATAATCAAATACAAGGAGGAACAAAAAATGGCAGTAGATGTAAGTAAGTTAGTTATCACAGAGGTCGCCCAGATCACCGCTTTCAATAACGCGGGAGAGCTGGAGTTTATTATGGATGAGGTTCAGAACGGCTCTATCAGCAACACCCAGGAGAAAGCTGACATCACCGGCAGAAACGGCCGGAAGATCGCTTCCTTAAAGAGAAACAAGGCCGTGACGGTTACCGCCACAAACGGTTTGCTGGTGGGCGGCGCTTTGGCCGCGCAGACAGGTACTGAGGTTGAAAACGGTACCTTTAACGTCCGCGTTACGGATGTTATGGTTGTGAAGGACAATACCTGTAAGACTTCCAAGATCGCTGTGGGCGCAGCCGGCGATGAGATCGGAACCATCTATGTAAAGAATGCCAACGGCTCCCTTGGGGCTAAGATCGAGCAGGACGCAGCTGCCGCGGACGGCAAGTTCAAGTATGATCCCGCCACCCAGGAGATCACGGTTTCCGGAATCGCTGACGGCACGGAGCTGGTGGCCTTCTACGATGTAGAAGTCGAGGCGGCAAAGATCTCCAATGAGTCCGACAAGTACAGCAAGGTGCTGAAACTCTATATCGATGTGATCCTTCGCGACACCTGCGACATGGAGTACGCGGGCCAGGTGATCATTCAGAGAGCCGACGTGTCCGGTGAGTTTGAGCTGTCTCTGGGCGGCGAGAACTTCGCGCATTCGTTTACCGCGGAATCCCTTGCCGGCGGCTGCTCCGGTTCTACCAATCTCTGGGATCTGATCGTTTACGGCGTCAACTGATATATGAGCGGAGGGCGCGTAACGCGCTCTCCCATATAGAGTTACGGATTTCCCCTGCCGGCACACAGAACGCCAAGTCAGATACGGCCGCTTAGGTGTCCCTGTCTGAACCGGCGCGGCGTCCGGGGAGATGCTTGTATAAGGAGACTCCGAATGACAGAAAAAATACAGAAACCATGTAAGACCTGCGGAAAACTGTTTACTCCCTGTGGGGATTGTGAAAACGACAAGACAATGTTTCGCTGGAGAAGAGTCGCCTGTTCGCCAAAATGTGCGAAGGATTATTTTACAAAGATCGAGATATCAAGGCGGCACTAAAAGCCCCAAAAAGAGAGTATAAACAGGAAAGGTGAGCGGATTGGTCAGAGAGATGGGATATATCGGATTTTCTATCAATTTGCTGATTGATTTTCGGATATATCCCATTTTTTTACGATCAACAATAATATATGAATAAGAAAAGCAAATGGGATAAAGAGTATCAGACATCCTTTATAGATGAAGTTGTATTCCTCAAAGCAAAAGGTATCCGGTATACCTGGGTATACACAAATGACGACGGGATTTCCGTCTGGAAATATAAAAAAGAGAAAAGACTATGGCTGGCCCTGGCTGAGATGTACGCCAATACCAAGTATGAAGTCTAGACGGAGGAACCGCCATGAACATATACCTGGATAACGCGGCAACTACAGAGCTGACCGATTCGATGAAACAGTATCTTATTTCCCTGCTGGACCAATGGGGGAATCCAAGTTCACTCTATGCAATGGGTGAAAAAGCCGGGCGGATACTGTCCGGCGCGCGGCAATCCGTGGCCGCGTTCATAAACGCCAGTCCAGATGATATTTATTTTACTTCGTCCGGTTCGGCGGCAAACACTTTGGCGATTCGCGGGTATTGCAGCAGACATACATGTACTGTTCTGTATTCGCCCATTGCGCATAAATCCATCTTGAAGTGTGTGGAGAGTATTAAAGGCTCCTATCCGCTGAAAGTGGATAAGGATGGATTTATCGATCTTGAGGATTTAGGGAACAAGCTTGATGCCTGCAGCGCAGATCCGTTTGTGGTGACCGACTACGCCAATTCCGAGATTGGGACCGTACAGAATGTGGAAAAACTGATTGAACTGACGCATTTTTATAACGGCGTGATCTATCTTGACTGCACAGGCAGCATACCCTCCATTCCTGTTGACGTCAGGAAATTAAACGCGGATATGATAGGGTTTTCCGCGCACAAGCTTGGGGGACTGAAAGGCTGCGGCGCGCTGTATAAGAAATCCTCCGTTACGCTCACGCCCCTGATATACGGCACCCAGGAGGGCGGTCTGGCTGCAGGGACGGAAAATATACTGGGAATCGCCTCTCTGGGCAAAGCGGCCACGGATCATGACTACTCTTCTGTCTCCCCCGCTAACAGAGATTATGTCTATAACCACATCCTCCGCAATATTCCCAATCAATACTTAGTGGGCGCGTCCGTCCAATCCGGAAATCGGCTGCCCCACAATCTATATATATGTTTCAGAGGGGTGGAGGGGGAATCCCTGCTGTTTCTGTTGGATGCATACGGCATTCAGGTTTCCACCGGCTCCGCCTGTAACAGTAAAAATATGTCCGCCTCCGCCGCTCTGTCCGCTATCGGTATGCCTCCGGAAGATATCCATAGCTGTATACGGATGACTTTCAGCGGAAAGGAGACCAAAAAACAGCTGGACTATGTATGCGCTGCGTTAAACCGGTGTGTTGCCGGTTTAAGAGACTTACCTCCGGCTTTCATATAAATATAATTACCCTGCGGCCTTCGCCAATATACCCGGGGAATGTCCGGAGGCCCCGCAAACACGGCGTCCGGCTCACGAGCCGCAGGAATAAAGGAGTGATCTAAAATAACAAATTATACGCCTTTTTCTAAAAAGAACGTACTGTATGCCAGACTGGAAGCCTATATTTTCAGCCTTATTTTAATTGTAATGGTATCTCTTGACAAAGATGTGTCGGCAATTGCCGTCCTGTTATCACTGGCCTGGGCCGGGTATAAGGGCCTGCAGTGTTTTTATATCTGGATGTGCAAGCATGAACATCTGATGGACAAAAAAATAGAATACAAAAGACTTGGTTTGGATGCAAACCGTCTAAATACAGAGATCGATGGACTGCAATATGAAGATCCGGAGAGTGAGGAGTATTGATGGACAACCAATTATTTAATATCATTTTAGCGCTCATTCCTGTTTTGGGCGCGGTCATTACTTACTTCATCGTGCCATACATCAGAACCAATATAGACGCCGCCAAGCTTGCCCAATACAAAGAGTGGGCAGGGCTGGCCGTGAAGACGGCAGAAATGCTCTGGAGAGAGACGGGACATGGGGAAGATAAAAAGACTTATGTGGTCAATTTCCTCACGGATATGTTTAACTCCAAAAAAATCGTCATCACCGAAGAGCAGATGAACGTTCTGATCGAGTCGGCCGTGAAGGAAATGAAAGAAATCACAAGCACATAGGAGGAAACTATGGTCAGACCCATTAGTTATCTACAGACAGATCCCCGTTGGAAAAATCATGATTATTCCGCCAAGGGAGAGAAAAAGACCATCGGCAGCGCTGGCTGCGGCCCCACTGCCGCGGCCATGGCGATCGCCACCCTAAAGGACAAACATGTCACCCCGGTCACTACGGCGCAGTGGTCCATGGCCCATTCTTATAAGGCGCTGAATCAGGGCACTTATTATTCCTATTTCGTCCCACAGATGTCTGCTTACGGCATCGCCTGTAAACGTTTGAATACATCCAATCTGTATGGCAAGTCCTCTTCCGCCGCGCATACGGAGGCCCAAAACGCGCTGAAAAACGGCGATTGGGTGATCGCCTGTATGGGAAAAGGAAACTGGACTAGCTCCGGCCATTTTATCCTGCTATACGGATATGAGAACGGCTATGTGTATATCAACGATCCCGCGTCAACCAAAGCGGCACGGGTTAAAAATACATGGGCGCTGTTTGCCCGGCAGGTAAAATATATGTGGACGGTCCGTGTGCCGGACGTCTATAAAAATCCCGGTTCCTCTTCTTCTGCCGTTACCCCTTCTACCGGCTCCTCTTCTACTGACTCCTCAGCTATCGGCTCCTCAAATGTTGTAGGATACGACAGGACCCAATTCATCAAGGATGTACAGGTATCCATAGGGGCAAAGGTTGATGGAATAGCCGGACCCGAGACACTGGCTAAAACGGTCACGGTATCAAGGAGAAAAAATAGCCGGCATACTGTTGTAAAGCCTTTGCAGCGCTATCTCAGCGCCCAGGGCTATCCCGTCGGAAACGCCGACGGCATCGCGGGCCCCAAATTCGACGCGGCAGTCAGGGCGTACCAGAAAGCCCACGGATGTATCGCGGACGGCGAGATCACGGCAGGGAAAAACACCTGGAAGTCTCTTTTGGGGTTGAGATAGGAAGGCGGATCACGGGATGGAAAATATAACCGAGTTAATGAACATTAATTTTTCCTATGTCCTCATCTCCGTCTTCGTCATACTCATAGGGATCAAATCCGTCACTTCCGCCTTGGAGTGGGGGATCGAGAAACTCGGCCTTGAGACCAAATGGATGAGAAAGAGACGCGAGGAACACAATCTGTTGATCCAGACCTCCCATAACCTGCTCGCCCTGCAACAGCAGCGCGAGCAGGACGTTGCCCGTTCCGACAGGCGGGATGAGGAGATCGCCAACGATATCAGGAATCTCACGCAAATGTTTGTGGATAAAGAGATCGACGACATGCGCTGGGAAATCAATAATTTCGCGACAAAGGTATCTGAGGGAAAGCCCTGTAACAAGGACAGTTTCAAACACTGCATCCATGTCTACGAGAAATATGAAAAAATATTGGAAGAAAACGGACTGGAAAACGGCGAAGTTGAGATATCCATGGAGATCATCAACGATGCATACAGACAAAAACTAAAAGAAGGATTTTAGTAGTAAGGGACGGTTTCATTGCGAGATGGCTCTTTTCATTTAGAAAAAACGAGCAGAACGAAAAAGAAATAAGAATTAGACCTTGGACTGAAGATCAAAAGAATAAGGAGCGCATTAGAATTGGAACTCAAATTAAAAGTTAATGAAGTGATAGGACTCAATAACACTTTAAAATCCATCATTGATAACGGTAACATTGAAATAAATATAGTTTTAAAATATCGGTTTCTAGGGATAATGCAATCCATAAAATCTCATATTACAAATTTTGAAATTATAAAAAATGAGAAAATTGTTGAGTATGGTGAAGAAACCGAAAAAGGGACTTATCAAATTTCAAACGATAAACCAGAGGTAATAGAAAATTTTAAAAGGGATATTGAGCAAGTACTAAATAGCGAAGTAACTATTAATATTAATATGTTAAAGCCAGACGAAGTATTTGACCAAGGATTAACATCTGATTATTTAATAGATCTGTATCCTATAATTGAAGAATAAAATTTTAAAGGAGATTGTGAATATGTTTACATACTTAAAAATGAAGAAGAACGAATGGAAAGTAAAGGCAATGTTTTATGGTACTATCGCCACTCTCATTGACAACCAGAACGAGATATTGGCGGTGCTGCAGAAATTGTATCTTGCTTTGAAGGATGTTTCTGCTGATGAGCTACAAAAAGAGTTTATAAATAAACTGGCAGAAATTATTCATGAAGAAGGTAAAGATAAAAACAAATAAGCTCAGAATTTTATGATATATTTGAACCTGACTACTATAAACGCACATATATACCACTCACCTAATCTATCTGGGAGAGTTACTTTATTGCTCAAAAAGCAGAAGGGAGAATATAATACATGGATGAATTTTTGATATTGCTCCAAGCAAAATTAGATGAAGCAAAGTCAAAAAGAAATGTCAATGCAGATATTAAAAAATTACAAAGCCAACTTGATAAATTAAAGGTTCAAGTCAAACTTGATCCAAAATCGCTTTCAGCTATCACAAAGCAATTAGAGTCTGCACTTGGTCAAAAGATTAAGATACCTAATATTGCTGTTGATTCAAAAATTGGACAGCAAGCCGGATCAAATATAAGTCAAAATATTGCAGAAGGTATTAATAAGTCAAGCGGAAAAGTAAATACAGAAGTACAAAAAATTGCTAATAAAATCAATAATATTCAGCTTTCAATGACTGACAAATCAGAACCAAAAGATAATTACAATTTACAGATTGAAAAACAAATTGCCCAACTTAAGTCTTTAGGTTTAACTGATGATGAAGTAACTGCAAAAACAAAAGTTTTAACTGATGCGCACGCAGAGTTAAAACAAGTTATTGAAAGTACAAATTACAACTCTGTCAATGATAAAAACCAAGCAATTTTATCGGCAGATGAAAAAAGAACCGCTGCTCTCAGGCAAGTAAAAAATGCTTATGAACAAACAAAAATTGCTTATGACAAATATTTGCAACCTGTTCCAAACGAAAAGGCAACATCACTAATTAATGGGATAAATAGCTTTCTTAAAAAAAACACAACTATTACTGATGAAGCAAAAGTTGCATTACAAGGATATGCTGATGAATTAGGCAGAGGTGTTAACCTTAGTAGATGGAATGAGATTAACGGAATACTTAAAAAGACCGAAAATTCTATGCGTGGACTTGGTCGCCTCGGTGCTTTTTTTAAAGGACAGATGTCACTAGCCGCTCAGAGTTTTACACAGTGGTTATCTGTGAGTTCCGCTGTTATGCTTGTAGTATCACAACTAAAAAAAATGCCAAAAGCAGTTTATGAAATTGACACTGCTATGACTAATCTTTATAAGGTAACTGATGAAACTGATAAGAAATACATAAATTATTTATCGTCTGCCAGTAAATCAGCACATGAGCTTGGACGTTCTATATCTAGTTTAGTTAACCAAACGGCGAACTGGGCAAAATTAGGATTTTCACTTGACGAAGCAGAATACCTTGCAAAAATAAGTTCTATTTATGCTAATGTTAGTGAAGTAGATAACGAAACTGCTGTTTCTGACATGATGGCGGTAATGAAAGCCTTTAATATTGAGGCGTCAAATTCCATTACCATTGTTGATAAACTTAACAAATTAGGAAATGAGTACGCATCTTCTGCCGCCACATTAGGAGAAGGTCTTTCTAGATCTGCTTCAGCCTTGGCAACTGCAGGAACAGACATTAATAAATCACTTGCTATGCTGACAGGTGGTGCTGAAATAACTCAAAATGCTTCTGAGTTTGGTAACTTCCTAAAAATTGGCAGTATGAGAATTAGGGGCATGAAGGGCGCGCTAGAAGAATTAGGCGAAGAAGTTGATGAAACTGTAGATTCAATCAGTAAAGTTCAAACACAGGTTTTAAATCGCACTAATGGAAAAGTAAATATCTTCGATAACATGGGTAATCTTAGAGACTACTATGATATTATGGAAGACATTTCAAAAGTCTATAATGACTTAAGCGACACCAACAAAGCTGATTTAACAGAAATACTTTTTGGTAAGCAAAGAGGAAACCAGGGTGCTGCATTAATCCAGGCATTCCAGTCTGGACAAATCCAAAAAGCACTAGAAACCACTCTAAGTGCTGAAGGTTCTGCTATGCAAGAGCAAGAACGTTGGATGGAATCTTTAGAAACAAAAATACAACAATTTGAAACTGCATTTCAATCATTATCAAATACAGTTGTTGATAGCGATATGCTTAAGTCAATTGTAGATCTTGGTACCACAGGTGTATCTTCTCTTGAAGGTATTGTCAAAGTATTAGAATATATAAACTCCTTTGGAGGAAATATAAAAAGTTTCTTTGGTACATTAGGTGCTGTTAGTGGCCTTCTAATGAACAAAATGGGTATTGGTGAACGTACAATAGTGTTCCAGTGGTAAATTGTACTGCGCCCACCTCTCTAAAATTACATAATAACGCCATGTAATTAACGGACAGGAGCATCAGCCACTTTAAATAAGATGGATACCTATAATTGAAAAATTATAAAAAACCGAATATGCTGGGAACCCTAAAGGTCATATACACTCCAAAACGGAATTGGAAACAATATACGGAAATGGTGTCGAAAGGCGGAAAAAAACGTATATGACATTCATATGGCGAGAGCCTAAGTGTAATTTATGCTTTTATTCTTACATGGTTTCTGACTTTATCATTTTGTTGATAACTTCCATGAAGAATTAAAAGGAATGGGCGGTCTATAGGTAGACATGAAATGTCACTTTCATGTTGAAAGCAGGGAGATGGCTAAGTTGAGTTATAATTCAATATGTCATTACCCCCAGAGACTGACAAGGTTTGGCTATATCCAGGCGTAATTGTATATAGCTATGAAATACAGTCCAACCCTCATGAAAATGAGATTTATTAGGATGTGATTTATGATTTAATCTACCATGTACATTTGCATTTTATGCACTTGTAACTTTTGTTTATCTTCTTACTAAAGATACCAAGTCCAATAACAGACGCTGCTCTTTCAGCTCCAGTAATTTTTTTAATGTTTGTACTACCACAAGTTGGGCAATGAGGGCGATTGCTTCCCCTCTCTTGCTCATTTATGGCTTCATGTTGTTCCTGCTGTATTTTAAATTGGTTAAGTTTTAGCTGATATTCAATTAAGTCCTTATCATGAAGTCCCATCATCAAATCTAGTATTTGCCTGTTCCAGTCGGTTGACTTACCAATGAGATGAAAATCTTCAACTGGTAATCCTGTGTCTATTAATTTATTATTGCAAAACGGGCATATCAATTGGTCAATTTTTTCGTTATAATCTATTGGTGCATCTAATCCAATATGAGTACCAATAAAACCTTTACAATATTCTGCTCGTTTACCACGTATTATTGAGCGCAGATTCATTTCTCCTAATTTATAACTCGGATCACAATTTGTACATTTTAAAACTGTTTTGCTGTTTCTAATCATATATAAAAATACCTTTTCTGATTTTATTAATTCCATTTTATCATCTGTCAGAAGCAGATGCAAGATAAAGTTTATGTTGTTAGGCAGTCGAAAATTGAAATTTTAAATTCCACCTTTAGACTGTTCAGTGGAAT
>CAJTMX010000045.1 GCA_910577235.1 uncultured Acetatifactor sp.
CCGGAAAATCAAAGGATTTTATCTGGTTTGGGATGTGGGAAGTTTGAGTTATAATATTAAAAAGATTCATTGACAATAGTAGTGTATAGGGGAGCGGATTTATGAATATTGGTCAAAAGCTGTTTCAGCTTAGAACATCAAGGGGAATATACCAAAAAGATTTGGCTGAGTATTTGGAGGTGTCAGTGGGCACGATCTCCAACTATGAGAATGGGGTGCACAGCCCGGATCTGAATACGCTGTGTAAGCTTGCGGAGTATTTTCAAGTGTCCACGGACTATCTGTTGGAACTTACGGACAATGCGGATTCTCTGAAGGATTTAAACCAGCAGTTATCACAGGAGTACACAGTGGGCGGAGCCCTGAATGTCATCCAGGGATTATCCATGCCCGGCCGTCACGGAATGGTGAAATATATCTCCATGGTTAAAATGTGCGAGGAGATCCCCCAGAGGGAACAGATCATTAACAAGCAGAAACAGCTTATAGATCAACAGGCCCGTGAGATCAGCCAACTGAAAGAGCAGTTAGGTCACAAAGAGCAATATTTGTAAAAATAATGCGAAATCTGTTGTGAAACCGGTTGATAACAACTAGAATTTATATTATGATATTGCATAGGGATTCAAGTTTAGGAGAATTGCAATATGAATTTTGGAGAAAAGTTATTTAGGTTGAGAACAGAGCGTGGAATTTTTCAAAAGGAACTGGCGGAATATCTGGAAGTTTCCATCGGCACTATTTCCAATTATGAGAATGGCATCCATTATCCCGATCTGTCGGCCCTGTGCAAATTTGCCGAATACTTCCATGTGTCCACAGACTATCTTTTGGACCTGACAGAGAACGCTATGCCCATCGACAGTCTGAATATTCAGTTGGCAGACGGGTGTACCATAGGCAATGTTCTGAATACCGTAATGGAATTGTCCAGAGACTGGGAAAGTATCTGTCTATGCTCAGGATCTGTGAGGAGATGCCCCAGAAGGAGCAGACCGTCAGCAGACAAAGGCAGCTGCTCAAACATCAGAAACTGACAATCGAGGAGTTGGAGCATACAGTGGAACAACAGGCCAGGGAGATCACGGCGCTGCGGGAAAAATTGGGGAAGACAAAAAAATGAAAATACCCCTAAAGTATTTTGGGCACTCACCGATATATAGTATGTCGGGAGGACAGGAAGACAAGGAACAGAAAATAAAAAAAATTTTCGGAGAAATTTCTCAAAAGTTCTAAAGTTTTCCGGAAAGCCACCGATATACATAACAAGTAAAGCAAATGGACGAAAGTTCAGCGCTTACCGCTAATGTAATCGGGAACTGATCCGCACAATCAGGGATAGATTACAGTAACATTTGCCGGGAGAGCGATACGTGCGAATCGAAGGAACGGCAAGCAAAAATAATTCGCCGCAAGGAAGCGGTGTATAAATTCAAGGAGGAATATATTATGGTAGTACAACACAACTTACGTGCAGTAAACTCTAACAGAATGCTTGGTTTAACAGCAGCGACTCAGAGCAAGTCCACTGAGAAATTATCTTCCGGTTACAAGATCAACCGTGCAGCTGACGATGCTGCTGGCTTGGCTATCAGCGAGAAGATGAGACGTCAGATCAGAGGTCTGACACAGTCCTCCGCTAATGCACAGGATGGTATCTCCATGGTGCAGACAGCAGAAGGTGCTTTGAACGAAGTACATGACATGCTGCAGAGACTGAACGAGCTGGCTGTTAAGTCCGCTAACGGAACCAACCAGACTGAGGACCGTAGCTACATCCAGAAGGAAGTAGAGCAGCTGCAGGCTGAGATTACCAGAACATCCAATGACACCACTTTCAATAAGTTCCAGTTGCTGACCAGCGCTAAGACCATTACGCTGCAGGTTGGTACTGAGAGCGGTCATGAGATCAAGGTTAATCTGAAGGGTATGAGCGCAACCTCTATCGGCGTTGGCGCTACTGCTGTGAAGATGAGCACTGCTACAGATGCTAAGACTTCTATCGCTGCTATTGAGAAAGCTATCAAGTCCGTTTCCGAACTGAGAGCTGACCTCGGTGCTGTACAGAACAGACTGGAGCATACCGTTAACAATCTGGATAACGTTGTAGAGAACACCACTGCTGCTGAGTCCCGTATCCGTGATACCGATATGGCTACAGAGATGGTTAAGTACTCCAACAACAACATTCTGGCTCAGGCTGGTCAGGCAATGCTGGCACAGTCCAACCAGGCTAACCAGGGCGTACTTTCCTTACTGCAGTAATCGTAAGACCATAGTAAGAGCTATCAGAGAGAGGTTGACGAAAGTCAACCTCTTTTCTTATCAAGACTGAGGTAGGGATTACAGCATGAGTGGACGAATAGATTTTCCAGACGAATTTTTTTGCCCGGAGATACGTTGCGGCTACCCGGTGGACAGAACGATGAAGACAGTGTGGGCCGCGCAAATTGAGATTTTGGCCCGTATAGCAGAGGTCTGTGAACGGCATGACCTGCGATTCTACGCTATGTTTGGCACTCTGTTGGGAGCGGTGCGGCACAAGGGATATATCCCCTGGGACGATGATCTGGATATCGGTATGTTGCGGGAAGATTATATGGGGTTTCTGGAGACGGCTAAACAGGAACTTCCCCCGGAGTACCAGATAATCAGTGTATATACGGACCCGGACAGTCTTACATCTATTACCCGGATAGTCAACGGTAGCCGGATCGATCTGGCAAGACAGCGTATGAAGGAGTATCATGGCTGTCCTTTTGCGGTGGGGATTGATGTATTTCCGCTGGATTATGTTCCGGCGGCGGAGGAGGCCAGGGCGAAACAGTATGAGTGGCTGCATCTGATTCGGTCGGTATTTCAAAATTCCATGGCATATTCGCAGAAATACGAGCTGGGGCTTTCAGCACCTGAGATCTCCCAGTGTCGGGAACGGATGGAGTCGGGACTTGAAAAACTGCAAAAGCAATTTCAATTTTCAATAGATGAGACAAAATCTTTATCCTGGCAGCTCCTGACCCTGTTTGATCTGGTGGGAATGATGTATGGGGAGCAGGAGTCCGCATATATTACATCGCATCAAATCTCCTGTGATACCGATGGTATGTTGTGGAAAAAGGAATGGTTGGCGGAAAGTGTTCCCATGGGCTATGAAAATGTATATTTGCCGGTACCGGTGGGCTGGGACCCTGTTCTGCGGATAACATACGGAGATTATATGCGGTTTCCCCGCCGAAAAGTCAATCACGGCGGTTATGCCGATCAGGCGTGGATCTTAAAGGAAAGGGACCTTTGGAGACCGGAGGAGGAGCCGTGCCCCATACCTGCCTCCAGATCCGGAAATCTGTATCTTCCGATGCGGGCAGATACTCCGGAGCTGCTAAAGGACGGACATAAGCTGGTGCTGTATAGCACAAGTTTGACGGGAATGCTGCGGGGAGGCGGGAGATATCTACAGAAGATCCGAGATACGATACGGGCCTTTGGCGGGCAGCGGGAAGTCATTCTCTGGTGGTATCCCCATGATACTGAGGAATGCCAGTACAGAGAGCTGTCTCCGGAGCTTTTTGAGGAGTATGGACAATTGATTCAGGAGTACCGGGCTGACAGCCGGGGTATTTTGGATCAGACAGATTATATAGAGAGGGCGGTAGAACTGTGCGACGCGTTTTATGGCGATACAGGAGAATTGTATGAGCTGTTTAGTCAGACAGGAAAACCGATGATGAGGCAGAGCGATGATATCTTTTCCTGATAATTACTTCGATACGGAAACCAGATGCCGTTTTACGATAGGGAAAATGATGAAATCCAACTGGGCGGCACAGTTGGAAGTGCTTGAGTTATTGAAGGAGGTTTGCGCCAGACACAATATTCTCTTTTTCGCGGGGTTTGGTACTTTGATCGGTGCGGTGCGTCACAAAGGATTTATCCCTTGGGACGATGATATAGATGTGATAATGAAACGTCCGGATTATATGCGCTTTTTGTCCGTGGCCAGACAGGAGCTGCCCTCTGAATTTAAAATACTCAGTATGTATTATGAGGAACAGTGGAACGGTTCTTTCTCCAGAATAACAAACACGGACAGTGTATCTGTCAAGCCGGAACATTTGGCGCGGTATCACGGTTGCCCCTTTATTGTTGGAATTGACATTTTCCCTGTAGATTATTATCCCAAAACATCTCAGGAACAGACGCTGCAATGGGCGCTCCTGGAGGTTGTCAAGAAGAATATAAACTATTGTGATGAGTTGCTGGAGATGGAGGACCCTGAGAGTGAGGTGGCTCAAATATGCCGGGAAGGACTGACCCGGGGACTGGAATTACAGTATGAGTATCTGGGTATCACTGTGGATGTAGGCGGGAGTATAGAGAATATCCGTAACCAGCTCTTTCGCGTTTATGATAAGATATGTATGATGTATCAGGAGGAAGAGTGTGAGGAGGTGGTGTCGTTTCAAGCGAATCTCTCTCACTTAGCGGGACGGTGGAAAAAGGAGTGGTTTGACAGATCTATTCCTATGGGTTTTGATGTCACTTGGGTTCCTGTACCCATGGAGTATAATAAAGTTCTGAGAGCTACTTTTGGAGACTATCGCAATCCTGTATATAATCGAGGGGGACATGATTATCCCTATTATAAAAAACAGATAGCATCGCTTGGGGAACGGTGTGTGTGGATACCGGAAGACGGATTGGAGGCAGGGGAATATAATGAACTCCCCGATTGGGAACAAGTGAGAGAGGAAGGTACCCTTTCCCCAGTGCCCGAAGAGTGGCAGCAACTGCTGCAAAGCTCCCGGAAAGCCGTGTTGTACGTGACCTCTCTTATGGGGCTGCTGCGGGGAGAGGAGGCATATCTCAAAAAGTTGAGGTCCGCGCTGAAAGCCTTTGGGCAGCGGCGGGATATAGTGCTGTGGTGGATACCCTGTGAGACGCAAAATTGCCTTTACCGTGAGCATAATCCGGTTCTTTTTGACAATTTTGCCAGTCTTTGCCGGGAGTACCAAAACAGTGGGTGGGGAATCTATGACGACAGCGGTAATTACGCGAGAGCGGTGGTATGCACTGATGTAATGTACGGAGATTACGGCGAGATATATGAACTTTACCGACAGAGCGGCAAACCGGTTTTGATTCAGGACGAGGCGATCTGAGAGCAACTGCAATAAGAGCCGAATAGATTTTGGAGGTATACAGCACACCATGAATCTGCTTATATATCACAAGGACGATTATCTGTTTCGTGATTTATTGGACATACTTAATCGCGAATCTGTATCATACTCAGTTATCCCTTGCGTATTTACGGACAAGTATGAAGATCCGGTCTTTTGGGACTGGTGTACGCGGAATATTGATTTCTCCCGATATGACGCGCTGATAGCTGTCAATTACCATCCCATATTGGCCAGACTCTGCTATAAAAAAGGTATAAAATACATTGCGTGGTGTTACGATTGCCCTCTGAATGTGGTCTCGGTAGAGGACACGATGGCTTATGAGACAAACTATGTTTTTCTGTTTGACCGCCAACAATATCAGAGTTATTACAACAGAGGGTTTCGTACGGTGTACCACATGCCTCTGGGAGTGAATACTCACCGTTTGGCGGGGCTGAAATATTCTCCCGCAGCGGAGCAAAAATATTCTTGCGAGGTAGGGTTCGTGGGGAATCTTTATGCTTCCAGACTGCAGGAGATATTAGCGCCCATGAGTCCTTTTTCGCAAGGGTATCTTCAGGCGCTTATGGATGCTCAGTTTTCAATTTATGGTTGTTATCTGCTTGATTCGCTGTTGACTGATGAATTGCTTCAGCAGATAAACGATACATACAGGGAAAAAGTTTCTGATACAGCATTCGTATTAACTAAGGAAGCGTTAAAATTTGCCATGGCCAGCGAGATAACCAGAAAGGAGCGCATTATCCTGCTGAATCTGCTGGGGAAAAGGTACAATACGAAGTTTTACTCCTATACCCCGTCGGATTTAATAGAAAATGCCCTATATTGCGGCTCTGTCAATTATGTAACGGAGATGCCATTTGTTTTTCACTACTCCAAAATAAATCTGAATCCCATAATGCGGAGCATTCAGACGGGTATTCCCCTGAGGGCCTTTGATGTAATGGGTGTCGGCGGCTTTTTACTGTCCAGCTGGCAGGAGGAACTTGCCGAAACTTATGTAGACGGAGAGGATCTGGTACTGTATGACAGTATTCCGGATGCAATAGAAAAAGCCGCGTTCTATCTATCCCATGAGGATATCCGCATAAAGATAGCTCATTCCGGGCAACAGAAGACTTTGCAGGAGCATAATCTGCGAAACATATTGGATTTGATGTTAAAAGAGGTTTTTAGAATTAAAGTGCCGCCCAATGTATGAGTATTCCTGGTTTATCCAGCGGATCAAGGATTATCAGACGCTCAGGATATTTTTGGTCTGCCGGAGGCTCTGGGCGAGATTAAATAAAGAATCTGTCCATCTGTATTTGCGGACGAATTTAAAGAAATGAGGAAATGATGCTACAGATTTCAAATGACTTTCTAAAACCTGAGATCAGAGAAGATTTTTATATAGACTCCACGATGAAGACCGTGTGGGCGACTGCGCTGGATCTCTTGCAGACCATAGCGGAGATATGCGACCGGCATGGTCTGGAATGGTATGCCGCCTATGGAACATTGCTGGGAGCTGTCCGTCACGAGGGCTTTATCCCTTGGGACGACGATATGGATATCTGGATGAAACGGGCGGATTATAATAAAATGCTGAAGATACTACCGGGGGAATTGCCTCAGGGGTATCATGTTTTAAGTCCCCAGACCGAAGAAGGTTATGAGCAATTTCATACCTGCGTGGTCTGCGGAGAGGGCATCAGCATCGAACCGCAATATCTGGAGAGGCATTATGGCTGCCCTTTTCGGGTGGGAGTAGACATATTTCCTCTGGATTATCTGTCCAGAGACCGGGAATTGCGCAAATGGCAGAGAAATATATTTTTGCTGGCAAAGAGAACCGCCCAGACCATACAGGAGTATCGCTGTCTGCCCCGGGATTCCCGCGAAGATGGGGACAGGCGCTTGAGAGAGATCCAGGATGGAGTCCGCTTTCTGGAGGAGCATACGGGGCTGGGCATAAATCCGCAATTGCTGGAACAGGGGCAATGGGATAGGGTGATCAGTGAAGTATACCGTATAGCTAATGAAGTGGTCCGCCAGTGCACCGAGGGAGAGGCAGATTATCTGGTCATGTTCCGGGAGTATGCCAACTGTGAGAAGACAGTATTTCCCAAGGAGTGGTTTGAGCAGGTGTGGGGAGCTTCCTTTGAAAATGTGATGCTGCCTGTTCCGTGGAAATATGACCAGGTATTGCAGCGGATATATGGAAACTATCAGGTGCGTTACCGGGGAGGGAGTCACGAATATCCGTATTATGAGAAACAGCTGGAAGAATTGCGGGAGTTGGTACGGCAGCGTGGCAAGGCTGCGGAGGGCATGGAGGAAATTGATATAA
Source organism: uncultured Acetatifactor sp. (assembly GCA_910577235.1). GTDB lineage: Bacteria > Bacillota > Clostridia > Lachnospirales > Lachnospiraceae > Acetatifactor. The sequence goes on from CAJTMX010000045.1 coordinate 7,519, forward strand.
AAAACATCCTTATGCGGGAGGATGGAACACAGAAGAAAGTTATCCTGTATGCTAATGATATAACTGAATTCATCCAATATGGACAAGAATCTCTGGATAAGCTGGAATGGGTATTGCGAATCTTTTATGAGGCAAGAGAGCAGATTCTGTTGTGGTGGAGGCCATGCGCACAGATGGCCGATGCCTTGGGGCTGGTGGACAGGAGTCTGGCAGAGCGGTACAAAGCTGTTCTGGAGCGGTATAAGTCTGCCGGGTGGGGCATCTGCGATGAGAATCCTGACAAGCGCCGGGCTTTGGAAATAAGCGATGCCTATTACGGTGCGGGGAATATTCTGACAGAGAGATTACTGGGTGACGGAAAGCCGGTCATGATGGCAAACGGGAAATAGAACAGCCCCTGTCGTCGCCTGGTCTCAAGTGCCCCCAAATGCCGCAATGTCTTTCTGAACGGCCCCTGTGCGGAAAATTTTATTACTTGTCATTTGGGCCGAATTATGGTACTATGTACACGTATAAATCCCGGTATGGGGAACCGATAATCCGTATATTGTGAGGAAGGAAAAGTATGGCAAACGATTTGTACGTCTATGCGCAATGGCAGTATTCCGCGTATGGTGATTTTGTGATATCTGAAGGAAAGATATTTTTTATCAATTGCCGTAATCTGCCGGTGAGTTTAGATATACGGCAAGGGACAGCGGAGATTGTCAGCGGTATTAAAGGGTATAAAGAAGCGTTGCTGCTGGGTGTCATAGAAAAAACGGTTCAGTCCAACGGCAAGATATATGGTTTTGAATCAAGAGGTGAGAATATGCTCATCTATGATCCGGCGGAAAACTGCTGCTGGTGTAAAGAATTGAATTATCACCAGGAAGATTGGGGAAATGCCTTGCTTATTACCCCATATGCTGACGATATATATGTGTTCCCCAAGTATATGGATTTTATATATAAGATAGACACAAAGACGGATCAGGTCATAAAAATTGATAATCCCACATACGCTGGGATGGACAGGAGTGTGTCTGCCGGGGTAAACGATGGACGTGTATATTTCTTTCAGCGCGGCGGTGACAAAGTCACGGAATATGACCTGTGCAGCGGCCAATGCAGGGAACGCAGTCTGCCGCGTAAATTAGGTAACCTTGTGTGCGCACAGTATTTCGAGGGGTTCTTTTTCCTGCTATGCAGAGACGGGAGCCTGATGTCCTGGGATGCGGACGGCAATGTATTGGAGACCTTGATTTATCCGTTTGCAAGGGACGAAAACCCGCCCTATTTTTCCATGTGTACAGTGACGAAAAAGAATATTTGGCTGCTCCCTGATATTGGGGAGGACATCTATGTTTACTGCCGGGAGAGTCAGGAGTTGAAGAAGTATGACGGGTATCCGGAGGGGTTTGCCTACCAGATGACTGAAGAGTGGGGTAAATATCTCACAGCCCATGAATACAGGGATACTTATTACCATGACATGCATTCGGCCAACTGTATTTTGTGTATTGACAAAAACAGCGGCGATGAGAAGTGGATTAAGCCGTCCGTTCCCGGGCGCGTGGAGGAATGCCAGTATTACATAGAGAGTGGATGCCCGGTTATCCTGCAGGAAGCGGAACTGCCACTGGAGAAGTTTATTGAAGCCGTGGGCAGAATGTGACCGGAAATACGGATAACGCCACAAAAGAAACCGTGATTTGGGGGAATCTATGAGGAGAGCAATACAACAGGACCAGAGAGCGATTCTGGAATATTTAAAGGCAGCCGTGGCTGAATGTATCTATATGTATATCGATATCTTGAACTATGGGGTGGCCTCGGAGAATATGGCCGTATGGCTACATGAGCAGGACGGACAGATAGAGCTTGTGGTGATGAAGTATTTTGACAGTTTGCAGGTATACAGCCATAAAAGAAGTATAGATGTAGTACAGGTCATGTCTATCCTACAGGAGTATCCGGTGACAATGATTTCGGCAAGACGGGACATCATCGAACAACTGGAAGAGGTTTGCAGCGGTTACAGTGCTTTTTACGGCGCAGTATTTGACGTGAGCCGTTTGCGCAGGGCGTTTAGAGTAATGAACGAAGCTAAACCCTGCAAGTTAGAAGTGACGGAGGCAGTGGAGGAGGATGCGGCGGAGATTGCAAAGCTACTGTGTTCTGATGATACTTTCCGGATCAACTATATGGAGGATGATCTGGCAAGGCAGCTTGCGGACAGAATCCGTACGCATACTGGACGCAGCGTGATCATAAGGGTGGACGGCAGGATCGTTGCCCACGATGCGACATTTGCCGAGGCGGAGGGGGTTGCCGTGGTGAGCGGTCTGGTCATCATGCCGGAGTATCGCGGACTGGGGTGTTATGAGGCTCTGGTCAGTCACCTGGGAAAGCAGCTGATGGAGGAAGGAAAGACCCCTTATGCCTTTGCCATATCGGACAAGACGGTCCGCTACCACAGGGCAGTCTACACGGAGTGCGGTGAGTACGGAAAACTGGTAAAGACCGGGCAGGAGTAGAGATGAGGCCGGACAATATAAAAATCAGGAAAGGAATGACATGATGAGAGACAAAATTTTGGAAGTTCTGAAAGCGGAAAATGAGGAGCTTGTGGAGGATTTGAACAGAGATTTGTTAGAGTCCGGCATATTGGACTCCTTTGACATAGTGAATCTGGTAGTGGCTCTGGAGGAGGCGCTGGGCATCAGCATCGATGTTGAAATGGTATCTCCGGAGAACTTTCAGACTGCAGAATCCATTATAAGAATGATCGAGGGCATTGCTTAATATGGAGAGGAACGTTTTACAGCTTTTGGAGAATACAGCTATAAAATACCCTGACAAGACTGCCGTGACGGACAGCAGGGAGTCCGTTACATTTAGGGAACTGGAATACAATTCCAAACTTGTGGGGAGCGGACTGGCCGGGCTGATCGGTTCGGGGGACGCTATCCCTGTATACATGGAGAAAGGCGTAAAGACTCTGGAGGCCTTTTTCGGGATCGTATATGCGGGGGGATGTTATAGTCTTCTGGCACCTATACAGCCAGAGGAGAGATGTAACAGTATTCTGCAGAGACTGGACGCTCCTGTGCTGATCACAGACAGGGAGCATTTGGACAAGGCCGGAGCCTTTACTTTCGGGGGGAAGATCCTGCTGATCGAGGAATTGCTGGAGAGCGTCATGGAGGAGAATGCACTGGCCCGCATCAGAGAGGAAAGCATCGATCGAGATCCCCTGTATATCAATTTCACATCCGGCTCCACCGGAGTTCCCAAGGGCGTGGTGGTAGGGCATGGTTCAGTGATAAACTTTATCCGCCACTTTGTGGAAATATTCCATATAACGGCGGATGATATCATCGGCAATCAGGCCCCCTTTGATTTCGATGTGTCGGTGAAGGACATCTATTCCATGCTGTTGACCGGCGCTACGCTGTACCTGATTCCCAGGTCATGCTTTTCCTTTGCCAAGAAACTGCTGGATGAGCTGGAGAAGGGTCAGGTCACGGTTATGGTATGGGCCGTATCGGCACTGTGTCTGATCACCTCTCTGGACGGGTTTACCTACAAGATACCCCACAGTGTGAAAAAGGTGTTGTTCAGCGGTGAGGTGATGCCAATGAAACATCTTCTGGCATGGAAGAGTGCATTGCCGGAGGCGATGTTTGTGAACTTGTACGGTCCCACAGAGATTACCTGCAACTGCAGTTACTATATCATACCCCAGGATATCGGGGAAGGGGATACGCTCCCTATCGGCAGACACTTTCCCAATGTGCGCATCCTGCTCTTGGGCGAGGGGGACAGACCGGTGACAGGGACCGGCGAAACCGGTGAGATCTGTGTGGGCGGCTTTGGGTTGGCACTTGGGTATTACGGCGACAGGGAAAAGACGGACTGTGTATTTGTGCAGAACCCCTTAAACGGGAAATACCGGGATATGCTGTATAGGACAGGGGACCTGGCATATTACAGGGACGACGGAGAACTGGTCTATGTCGGCCGCAGGGATGCCCAAGTCAAACATATGGGGCATCGGATCGAGATGGGGGAGATAGAGAGCTGTATTCTGCAAAATCCCGATGTCAGAAGGGTATGCTGTCTGTATGACGAGGAGAGACAGCAGATTGTGGCCTTTTATCAGGGAGACGCCGTGGAGAAGGAGATCAGGGACGGTCTAAAAAAGAAACTGATCAAGTATATGATTCCCGGACGGTATGTACAATTGGCACAGATGCCCCTGAATGCCAACGGAAAAATAGACCGCAAGACATTGCGGAAGGACTATATAGAGACATAATCCCCACGGGATTCCGTGGGGCGTTTACGCCGCAGGACGCGGCGGGATGGGAGGGTGCATGGAGGCATGGATAAACTATTTTGCGGGGAAGGAAAATACACCCGCATTTATTTTTGACATAAATAAGCTGCTCCATAGGGTCCAGGCTGTAAAAGACATACTGACGGCGGACGGGAAACGCAATTGCGATCTGTGCTACGCCATGAAGGCCAATCCCTTTCTGGTATCTCCTCTCAGGGAGGCTGTAGATAAATTTGAGGTTTGCTCTCCCGGGGAACTTTCCATCTGTATAGACCAAAGGGTGGACAGTAAAAAGGTAGTGTTCTCCGGAGTAAACAAGGGAAAAGATGATATAAAGGCAGCTCTGGAGTACGGTGTGGGGATATTCACCGTAGAGTCGGAGCGGCAGCTTGAGCTGCTGCAGCAGTGCGCTCGGGAGGAGGGCAGGACAATACCTGTCATTCTCCGTGTCACTTCAGGCAATCAGTTTGGACTGGACTGGGAGCTGGTGAGACAGGTCATCCTGCGCAGGGAGGAGATGTCCGGGTTAGACATCCGGGGGATACAGTACTATTCCGGGACTCAGAAGAAACAGGAAAAGGCCGCGGGGGAAATACAAACTCTGTGCGGGTATGCAAGCCAGCTCAGAGAGACGGGATACCGGATGGAGATCCTTGAATATGGCCCGGGACTTGGGGTGGATTATTTTGGCGCAGGGGAAGAGGATAGCCTGGAGATGCTGTTACAGGAGTTGGGTAGTGCCTTGGATCGGCTGCCTGGGGATATCAGGCTGGTGTTGGAGATGGGCAGGTTCCTGGTGGCGGATTGCGGCTGGTATCTGACGAAAGTGGTTGACCGCAAAAACAACGGGGGACAGAACTACTGCCTGGTGGACGGCGGGATACACCATGTGAACTACTACGGCCAGGTGATGGGCGCGCGCAGGCCTCCGGTAAGCCATCTGAGAGAGCGGGACGGGAACTTTCTGGAAGTAGAATCCGGAGCCGGAGCGGGAAAATGGAACCTCTGCGGCTCTCTATGTACTGTCGCTGATGTGCTGGCCCGCAATCTGGAGATCTCCGAGCCGTTTCAGGACGATTATTTTCTCTTCGGAAGGATAGGAGCCTATTCGGTGACGGAGGGTATCTACCTGTTTTTGAGCAGGGATCTTCCCAGAGTTTTTTTCTGGCAGGACGGAAAAATGGATCTGGTCAGGGATTCTCACGGCACATGGAAATGGAACAGCAGGGATCGGGCATAACGGGAAAGGTAAGCTGACTATGCAAAAAATAGAAAAACTGGAACAATATAAAGAATTGATACAGGGAATGAAACGAAGATACGGCAGGGGAGTCAGCAACATATATTTTATGTCTGAAGAGATAGGGCGGTACATCGCCCAGGGCAGGCTGTATGTGGAGGAATTTGAAGAGGGGTGTGTGTTCTATGTGGATGAGGGCGTTTACTATAACACCGTTATCTATGCGGCGGAGCACGCCATGGCTCCTATCGCTGTACGGGATAAGAAATGTGTGTTCCGGTATGTCTACAGGGAAAAAGATACCCGGTCCACAGCCGAAAAATTCTCCAGACTCCTGTCCGTCAACGGTTTTCATAAAGAGGCATCCTCGGTGGAGGTGCGGCTGGCTGTGGAAGACAGTGTAAAAAACGCGATAAAGGTGGAGAAATGGGTGAAAAAGATGGAGGAGCAGGGATTTACCTGTGTCTGCGCCGGGGAATCGCAATTTCGGGAGATAGAGGAGATGATCTGTGCCTCTGGTGTCATTAAGGATTATCAGATGGCTTACCGGACACCGGAGGAGAAAAGGGCGTTGGAAAAAGGATCTTACCTCTGCATTTTGGACAAAGAAGGCGAAATGTGCGCCGCTTCTTTCTGTGCCCTTGTGAACGGGATTACCACAGGGGGAGCGCTGGTGGTGAAGGAGGAGTACAAAATGAGGGGACTCGTCCCCATGTTCACCTACTACAGAGCCCGGTGGCTAATGGAGCACCACGCGGTCTATTCCCAAGGTTGGATTGAGACGGATAACATGCCGTCCATCCGGCTCCACAAATCTCTGGGGTATGAATTCCGGGACAGATATGCGGACGAATGGATTCTGGATGCCCGGCAGTAGGGCAGTGAGGAAACTTCAATGAATATACAGGAAGGGCATGAGGGGGTTATGGAGGCGATTGTATCCGCAGAACAGTACAAGAGTATAATAACGGGTATAAAAGAGAGACATGGAAACCCGTCAGGCAACCTTTATTTTATGTACAGGGATGTGCTTAGGTACATTGCTCAAGGCAGGCTGTTTGCGGAGGAATGTGATGGCGGATATGTCTTTTATGTGGATGGACATACATATTATCAGACGGTTATCTATGGAGATCTTACCAAAGATTTTTGGGTAATGCCGCAGGATAAAAAATGCATTGCCCGGTTGGTCTATGACGGCAAAGGGGCAGCGGCGGCACAGCAGGGGCTGTCCTGTATTTTGCAGCAGAACGGGTTTCGCAAAACGGCGACCACTGTACTGGTGCAGGGCAGGACAGAGGAGATCCTGGAGAAGTGCAGGGGAATCGAAAGGTATATAAAAAAGATGGAAACCCAGGGTTACTTTTGTGTCATGGCCCAAGAATCCCAGTTTGAAGAAATAGATAAGCTGATCAGTGATTCCGGCGTGGTCAAGGATTATCACATGACATATATGACTCATGAGGAGAAGAAAGCGCTGCGGAAGGGTTCTTACTTATGTATGATCAACAAGGACAATGAAATATGCGGGGCTTCTCTGGCTACCATTGTGGACGGAATGGCGCAGGGTGGGGCTGTGGTAATGAAAGAAGGATATAAGCTCAAAGGTTTTACACCCATCCTTACATATAATCGGGCGAAATGGCTACGGGAACAGAATGTTGAATACACACAGGGATGGATCGTGACAACGAATGTGGATTCCATCAGATACCATACCGGCACAGGTTTTCATTTAATGGACAGATATGCGGATGAATGGCTGTTGTCTCTAAAGGAGGATTAATTATGCGAGAGAGAATAATGCGGGTTTTGCAGTCAGTAAATCCCAAGTTTGACAAGCACTGGGATGTGGATTTTTTGGAGGAAGGCTTGATTGATTCCTTTGAGATCATGAATATCATTATGGAGCTGGAACAGGAATTTGCAGTGGAAATCGATCCGGAATTGATCCTGCCGGAGAATTTCTGTAGTCTGGAGGCAATGGAGACGCTGATCGGGCAGATCGCTGGGAAATGATTCCTTAGGATAGGAGGAAGATTCGGCCGTTATGATAAAGAATGTGTTGCAGCTATTGGAAAAATCGGCAGATATATATCCTGAGAAAAGGGCATTCTCTGACCAGGAGGGGTTTGTTACCTACCGGGACACAGTCAGCCAGGCTAAAGCCGTAGGCACATATCTCACTGGATTTGGCAGACAGAACAGTGCTGTTGCCATAATGCTCGATAAAAGCAAAGAGACATTAGTGAGTTTTATGGGGACGGTTTACAGCGGTAATTTCTATGTCCCTATAGACGAAAATATGCCGGAGGACAGGGTAAAGAAAATTTTTGGCGTTGTACGGCCATTTATGATCATTGCGGACATTAAGAACAGGGAAAAAGCAGAGTCGGTGGCAGATGGCGTGCCTGTTGCCTTATACGGAGATATTGCAGTGACGAAAGCGGAAGAAGAAAAGCTGCGGGAAGTCCGTGCAAAGTCCATTGACACGGACCCAGTGTATGCGCTGTTCACTTCCGGCTCCACAGGTGTTCCCAAAGGTGTGGTCTGCTGTCACCGCTCCGTGGTCGATTACTCGGACTGGCTGGTGGAAACATTCGGGTTTGACAGCCGGACTGTTTTCGGCAACCAGACTCCATTTTATTTCAGCATGTCCGTTTTGGACATCTATGCCACGATACGCAGTGGTGGGGAGCTGCACATTCTGCCCCGAAAATATTTTACATTCCCGATGAAACTTCTGGTGTATATGAATGAAAAACAGATAAATGCCATTTACTGGGTTCCCACGATGCTTTGCCTTGTGGCAAATATGAGAGCGCTTGAGAGAAATGATATGCCCTTTCTGAAAAAAATACTTTTTGCAGGGGAATCCATGCCGGTGAAACAGTTAAATATTTGGCGTAAATATGTGCCCGACGCGCTATATGCAAATCTGTTTGGACCAACGGAAATCACGGATATAGGTGTATATTATATTGTCGACCGGGAATTTACGGATGATGAGTCCTTGCCCATAGGGAGGGCTTGTGACAATGTAGGTGTACTGATCCTGAATGGGGAGGATAAAGAAGCGGCTGCCGGAGAAATGGGTGAATTGTGTATTCGGGGAAGTTTCCTGGCTCTGGGATATTATAACGATGAAACGAAAACAAACTCCTCATTTGTCCAGAATCCTTTGAATACACAGTATCCGGATCTGATCTATAGGACAGGAGATATAGTCAGTGTGAATGAAAGAGGAGAATTACTCTACCACGGACGCAGGGATTTCCAGATAAAGAGACAGGGAAACCGTATTGAACTGGGGGAGATAGAAGCAGCGGCGGGAGGGATGAGTGAAGTGGAAGCCTGTGCCTGCATCTACGAGAAACAGAAGATAATACTCTTTTATCAGGGGCTGGGGGTATCACAGGAAGACCTGCAAAATATGGTGGAAAAAAAATTGCCAAGCTATATGTTCCCGGATATTTATATCAAACTGCCGCGGTTTCCTGTCAATGCCAATGGGAAAATTGACCGGAAGGGATTGAGGGAGGGATATCTTAGTGGAGAGATTAGAGAACTGGGAAACGTATAAAGGATTATTGAGGGAAGCCAGGCAGCGCGGGTTTATCCGATTCAGCAATAACTATCTGGATATGGACGCAGTAAAGCGCTATATACAATTGGGCAGGACGGAATACAGTTTGGACGGGAACGGCTTATATATATGTACGGATGAGGGAGCGTTCTACCGGATGTATCTACAGTGCGGACAAAATGAGATAAAGCTCCCCAGGAGGGATAAGCCAGTTTTGGTAAGGAATGTTTTTCGACAAGGCGAAATGAGTGCGGCCCAAAAGGAGGTGGAAAGCCAACTACAGGGTTTGGGTTTTTCACTTTATGATGAGTCCGTGCAGATCCTGGCCAAGCCGCTTGACTTCAGGGAGGATATTCTGGCAAAGCAGAAGAGATCGGAAAGGTTTCTGACGAGATTTGGCCTGAATATTTTCTATTCGGACAGTTCCCGGGTGGAGGAGATTATTTGGCTGAGAGATCATACGCCTGAGTTGAAAACCTATCATTTTTTGTATGAGACAATGGAGGAGAGACGGCAGGCGGCAGAGAACGGATTTTTCAGATGTGTATCCAACGCGCAGGGAGAAATATGCGCGGCGCAGCAGTTTTATGTAAAGAGAAACACCATACAGGGCAACTGGCTGGCTGTGAAACCTGAATATAAGTCCAAATATGGCATTGGAGCGGCGATGGCATATCATTCCTTTGCATACGCCATTGAACACAATATCAATAGTTATTTTGGGTGGGTAGTGAGAGATAATATAGAATCCATACGATACCATCAGTCTATAGGATATGAGATAATGGATAAGATGGCAAATGAGTGGATTCTGATGTAGGAGGTAATAAGATGGACAATTTAGAAAAATATAGACAGTGTTTTCACAAGGCATTTTCTCAGGATGTTGATTTTGACCTGGAGACGGCGGAAATGGGCAGCACGCCCGATTGGGATTCTGTGGGACATATGGAGCTGGTCACAGAGATTGAAGACACGTTTGATATTATGTTTGAGACAGAGGACATCCTGAGATTTACCTCCTATGTAAAGGGGATAGAAATATTAGAAAAGTATGGCGTTGTGATGTAGGGGGAAGGTCATGGATAAGGGGCGGCTGCTGGAAGGAAAAATATGTCTGGTCACCGGAACCGGCCGGGGGATTGGTCAGGAGATCGCGGAGAGATTCGCTGAAGCGGGGGGATTCGTCTATGCCGGCGCAAGGCAGGCAGGGAGTCTGGAAGACTGGGCGGATGCGGTGAATAACGGTGTGGCGGGAAAGATCTGCCCGATCTATTTTGACATGACAGATTCGGCCGCAGTGAGGCAGGCAGTTGTGCGGATCAAAAAGGAGCAGGGAATACTGGACGTGTTGGTAAACAACGCGGGAGCTGTCTACAACGGCGCGCTGGGCATGGTACCTATGGATAAGGTGAGGGAGATGTTCGACGTCAATGTGTTTGGACTGCTGGATCTGAGCCAGCTGGTTGCCACCAGGCTCATGATGAAACAAAAAAGCGGAAGCATTGTAAATATCGCCTCCATCGTGGGTGTGGAGGGGAGCCGGGGACAGGTTGCCTACTCCGCCAGCAAGGGCGCGGTAATTGCCATGACCAAATCCATGGCCCAGGAACTGGCGCCGTACCAGATCCGTGTAAACGCGGTAGCGCCGGGAATGGTTGAGACGGAAAGACTACATGTAGAGATCAGGGAAGAATACAGGGATCATATGCCGCCCATAGGAATGGGAAGGCTTGGAAACGCCGGAGATATAGCGGACACTTGCCTTTATTTTGCCTCTGACATGGCTTCCTATACCACAGGACAGGTGATGGTAGTTGGAGGCGGATATGACACACAGAGCAGGGCGTTCTACAATATAGAGTTCCGGTAAGGCAATTTTTCACAGGCTTTCCCGGGCAGGAGGTAGGTAAATGTATTTAGAGCTTGACAAAAAGGATATGGATAGTATGGCGCTCATCGACAGCGAGGGAGATGAGATAACCTATGGAGGGATCTTAAACTTTGCGGGAAAATTTCAGGAAAGCGTTGAGAGGCGGGCGTTGATGTTCGTTCTCAGCAGGAACTGCGTGGGGGCTGCCGTAGGGTATCTGGGCGCGATGGCAAACCGTGTTGTCCCTCTGATGCTGGGAGCAGGCATGGATCGCGGGCTGCTGGAAACCCTGACCGATATTTACAGGCCCTCTTATATATGGAAACCCGAGGAGACAGTGGAGGAAACCGATGATATCCTGCTACGGGGTTATCGGTACGCGCTGGTACGCACAGGCCTGCCCCTCTATCCCATGTATGAAGAACTGTCTCTGCTCCTGACGACTTCCGGCTCCACTGGCAGTCCAAAGCTGGTGCGGCACTCTTACGGGAATCTGGAGGCGCAGGCAAGGAATATCTCGGCCTTTTTCGGGCTGGATAGCGCCGAGCGTCCCATGGTAGATCTGCCCATTCATTATACTTATGGTCTGTCCGTCCTGAATAGCCATCTGTATTCGGGGGCAACAGTGTTGCTCACAGGCATGAATGTGTTGAACCCGAAGTACTGGGACTTCCTGAAAAGCCAGCGGGCCAGCAGCTTTACCAATGTTCCCTACAGTTATGAAATCCTAAAGAAACTCCGTGTATTTCGGATGGATCTGCCCCATTTAAGAACATTTTCTCAAGGGGGAGGAAAATTGAACGAGGAGCTTCACCGGGAGTTTGCCGAGTACGCACAAAACACCGGGCGTAAGTTTATAGTCACTTACGGGCAGACGGAAGGGTCTGCCCGAATGGCATGGCTGCCGCCTGAGTATGCCTTGGAGAAATGCGGGAGTATAGGTAAAGCCATCCCCAACGGCAAACTGTACATAGTGGATGAGAGCGGCCAAGTCATCCACACGCCGGATACCATAGGAGAAATGGTGTATGAAGGGCCAAATGTCACTCTGGGCTATGCGGAGACCAGAGAGGATCTGGCATTGGGAGATGAACGGCACGGCGTGTTATACACAGGCGATATGGTGAAGAAGGATAACGATGGTTTTTTCTATATTGTGGGACGTAAGAAACGGTTTCTGAAACTGTGGGGATACCGGGTGGGGCTGGACGAGTGTGAGAATATTATCAAAAGAGCCTTTGACGTGCAGTGTGCCTGTGTGGGAGATGATCGGTGTATGCAGATCTACGTGAATTCCGGGCAGGACATGGAGGCCATCAGGAGGTACATTGCGGATAAGACCGGAATCAACTCATCGGCTTTCCGGGTTCATTATATCGAAACGCTACCCAGGAACGAGGCGGGAAAGATTCTGTATTCGGCCCTGGAGCACAGGGAGGAGACATAATATGGCGAATTATCTCTTCCCGTTTGATAAGGTTGAAAAAGGTTCGGACATCGTGATCTACGGTATGGGACTTGCGGGGAGACAGTATCTGGAACAGGTTAAGGCGCTTGAGTATTGTAATGTGGTAGCGCTGGTGGACAGGGATGCGTCAAAGTTTGCCAGGAGCCAATACCATGTGGTCACATTGGAGGAGCTGTCCCGATACAGCTTTGACTATATTGTGGTGGCCGCCATTTTTGGGGACACGGCAAAGTCCATTATGCGTGATCTGCGGCGGAGGATGGATATACCGCCGGAAAAGCTGATATGTGCGCAGGCGGAGGAGGTAAGGAGCAATTTTTGTCTGTATGGGCTGGAATATATGCTCCGAGGATATGAGGAGCTGTCCGCCTGTCTTGAAAATTTTTTGTATGAGGCCTGTGGAAATATTCATTATTATGACGAAATAATAAATGAGATAAAATCCGACCTGTACTTGGACTCCGAGAAAGGCGGCAGGATAGTTGATTTTCTGAAAGGATACTTGTCCTGGGAGACTTCCCCCAGAAAAAAGATCCTTTTGGTCAGGATTTTCTATGAAGCGGGATGTCTGGACAAAGAGTGTGTCGAGACAATGATGGGATGCATCCGGGAAATTCAGGATGACTATGAATCCCGGATATGGCTGACATGGGATATTTCCCTGATGGAACTGGAGAACACCCATGTCAGATATGACAATTATTTCCTTGATAAGCGCCAGATTATGCGTGAGAATATGGACCATTTTTTAGATCGGGCAGTGCTTGTGAAAGGAGAGAAGGACCCGGAGGGGAAAAGGATCGCGGTCATCGGTTTCCACTTTGACAATGTGGCAACGTCCCATTTTGAATTCACCCGTCCCATGATAAACGAGTTATGCGGCATGGGATACAAAGTGACCGTTTTTCCCATCGACCTGCTGCGGTACAGCTATGGAGAATGCTTTATAGAGCCCATTGTCCCTGTGGTGAAGGTTTCATCCGCGGTGAAACAGAAACACGGGCAGCTGTTAGATCCGGGAATAGACATAGTATATCCTCAGGGCAGTACTATCGGTGAGAGGGTCAATCATTTTGCGAGGGAAATATACCGATACAACCCGGATGTGGTCCTTGACTTTTGCGGGGAGTATGCGTTCAGTTCCTCCATCTATTATGACGGGTTTCCTACAGTGGCGCTGCCCATGCGTGGGTATGCCTCCAGCGCGTGGTTCGACAAGTATGTTGCCAGGGACAGGCAGATGTGTATAGAGGAGAACAGGACGTTTCGTTCTGTTCCCTTGGACAAAATAGAGGCCATGGTGCCTGCGGGTGATGCAAAGTACGCGTACGCAGGTTCTCTCAGCCAGCCCTACGACAGGCGCCAATATGGTTTTGGCAAAGAGGATTTCCTGATCGTGACAAGCGGAGACAGATTGAAAAATGAGCTGACCATGGAATTTGTGGATTGTGTCTGTTCTTTTTTACAGGAACACGGCCAAGCGAGATGGCTGCTGGTAGGCCGGGAAATATGCGATTATATAGAAAAGGCGTATCCGTCCTACTTTGAAGAAGGCCGGGTAGTCAAATGGGGATATGAAACGGATCTGTACGCGCTATATGGTATGTGTGATATCTTTTGGAATCCCATACGAAACGGGGCAGGCGGATGTATGACCCGGGCCATGCGATGCGGACTTCCCATTGTGACGACCGCATTCCCGTCAGACTGCCTTCCGGTAATAGGCGTTGAAAACGCGGTTGACGGCGGATACCCGGAGTGTAAGGAATATGTGGAGCGACTGTTTTCCGATAAGGAGCTGCGCCGGCGCATAGGGGAATTGATGCGGCAGAGGTTTATTGCCAACGCCAAAGGTATGGAGGAGTATGTTAGAAAACTGCTGGAAATAGGATACCGGATCAACAAGTAGTACGGTTATGACGCAATTATATGTAATAAAGGGAGAGTATACAGATGGATGAACAAATTTTAGTCACCAGATCTTCCATGCCGCCCTATGAGGAATACATAGAGGCGATCAAGCCTTTGTGGGATACACATTGGCTGACCAACATGGGAGTTTATCACAGTGAATTGGAAGAAAAACTCAAGGGTTATCTGGATGTGCCGGAGCTCTCACTTATGGTGAACGGGCATATGGCGCTGGAAATGACGATTCAGGCCTTTGGTTTTCCGGAGGGCAGCGAGGTGATCACCACACCTTTCACTTTTATCTCCACCACCCACGCAATAGTAAGAAATCATCTAAAGCCGGTGTTCTGCGATGTAAAAGAGGAAGACGGGACCATAGATGAGACCAAGATTGAAGATCTGATAACCGAGCGCACAGTGGCCATACTTCCCGTACATGTATATGGAAATGTATGCAATGTGGAGGCTATCGAACGTATCGCTAACAAGTATGATCTGAGAGTCATATACGATGCGGCTCACGCGTTCAGTGTGGCTTATAAGGGAAAGGGGATTGGAAATTATGGGGATGCCTCTATTTTCAGTTTCCACGCTACCAAGGTTTTCAACACGATAGAAGGCGGAGCGGTCACTTTCCGGGAGCCCAGGATATATGACAAGCTGTACAATCTGAAAAATTTTGGGATACGCGGGGAGGAGATTGTCAGCGATGTAGGGGCGAACGCAAAAATGAATGAATTTTGCGCCATTATGGGCCTGCTCAACCTAAAACGGACGGATTATGCTATTCAGGAGAGAAAAAAGAGGTATGACTATTATACCCAATGTCTGGAGGATGTGGAGGGGCTCAGATTTCTGCGTCAAAAGGGGGTTGCTACGGATAATTATGCCTACCTTCCTGTTTTAGTGGGGGAGGGATACGGTAGGACAAGGGATGAGCTATACGACATCTTGCGGGAGAACGGCATATACACGAGAAAATATTTTTATCCGCTCACATCGGATCAGGCATGCTTTAAGAATAAGTTCAAAAAAATGAACCTTAAGACCGCAAGGAAACTGGCGAATGAGGTTATGGTGCTGCCGCTGTACGAAGATCTGGCGATGGAAAGCGTCAGCAAGATATGTGGGATAATAAGGGCAAACGGATGAGGGATGGGAGATAACATGAAAGTTTCAAAACGTATAACAAGGATAGAACCGTCACTGACAAGGAAGATGTTTAATCTGGCCCAAAATTTTGACGATGTCATCGATTTGACGTTAGGGGACCCGGACATGGCCCCTCCCGAGGAACTGCGCAGGGCGGCGTCCCGGGCCATGGAAGAAAACAGGATACATTATTCAGCCAATGCGGGATTGCCGCAGGCGAGACAGGCAGTTTCCAAAAAGATAGCGGAAGTGTGGGGACAGGAGTGCCCTCCGGAAAATATCGCTATTACAGTGGGTGGCATGGAAGCACTGTTTCTGTCGCTCTACTGTATGATCGACGAGGGGGATGAGGTTATCGTATTTGCCCCCTATTACATCAATTACCTGCAGATGATCGAGCTGTGCGGCGGCAAGCCAGTGGTGGTAAACGCTTATGACACGGAGAAGGGCCTGTATGTCCGCAGAGAGGAGATAGAAGCGGCTGTGACTGACAGGACCATTGCCGTCATTGTCAATTCGCCCAACAATCCTACGGGGGATGTGTTTAGCAGGGAGATACTGCGGGATATTGCCGCCGTGGCCCAGGCCCATGATCTTGCCATTATCTCGGATGAGGTTTATCGCACGCTAATCTATGACGGGAGAGCGCATGAGAGTGTGCTGCAGTTCCCGGAGGCGGCAGGCAGGACCTTGGTGGTTGACAGCATGTCAAAGGAATACAGTATGACGGGCTGGCGGATCGGGTTTGCCTTTGGGCCGGGGGAGATCATAGCCAATATGGTAAAGATGCAGGAAAATGTAGCGGCCTGCGCCAATGTGGCCTCTCAGTATGCCCTTGTGGAAGCTTATGGAGGAAAGGTGCAGAATCAATTTATCGTGGATGAATTCCGAAAGAGAAGGGATTATCTGTATGGAGCGATGTCAGAGATAAAATGGCTGCGAGTGCAGAAACCCAAGGCTACGTTCTACATGTTTGCGGATATTTCAAAGACAGGGTACCGATCGGAGGAGTTTGCATATAAGCTCCTGGAGGACGTCCATGTGGCGGTAGTTCCCGGGGTGGTATACGGCCAGGCATATGACAGTTATATAAGGGTGGCATTCACAAGAAAGGTAGAGACGCTTGAGAAAGCGGTAGAAAGGTTTCATACATTTTTTTGCAACTTGGAGAAAGGCCGGTAATGATGAAAAGGATACTTATGTTAGGGGGTTCGACTTCACAGGTCTGCGCTATAAAAAAAGCGCAGTCCATGGGGCATTATGTGATTATTTGCGATTATCTGCCTGACAATCCCGGACAATATGTGGCAGATGAATTTTATCAGGTGAGCACCACAGATAAGGATGCTGTATTAGAGTTGGCGCAAAGACTGAATCTGGACGCGGTGGTCTGTTACGCATCGGACCCGGCGGCGCCCACGGCGGCCTATGTGTGTGAAAAGCTGGGATTTCCCACCAATCCATACAAATCGGTGGAGATATTGACCAATAAGGATTCCTTCCGGCAGTATCTGGCCGAACATGGCTTTTGCACACCTGCGGCTTACTATTTTGATACCTTTGAGGACATGTTGGCCGACTGCGGAAAGTTTGAGTACCCTGTCATGGTGAAACCGGTGGACAGCTCCGGCAGCAAGGGGATCAATAAGGTATATGACCAAGGACAGCTTAAATACGCCTTTGAGGACGCGATGAAATATTCCAGATGCGGTAGGGTCATCGTAGAGAAATTCATCAACAAAAAGGGCTACCAGATATCCAGCGACGGATTTGCAGTGGACGGCATATTAAAATTCAGATGCTTTGCCAATGAGTTTTATTCGGATAATGGGATAAAGGAGTATGTCCCGCTGGGGGAATGCTGGCCCAGTGTGCTGGATAAGGATGTACAGGACAGGGTCCACGCGGAACTACAGCGGCTGATCACTTCGCTTGGAATGAGAACAGGGGCCTACAATATCGAGGTAGTGATCGATGAGAACGACGATATATATATTATGGAGCTGGGGGCGAGGAACGGCGGAAGTCTGATTCCCCAGATCACCCAGTATGCCACAGGGGTGGACCTGGTAGAATACACTATAAAGGCGGCGCTGGGGGAGGACTGCTCTGACCTGACGATGAAGGAGCCCAGCGGGTTTTGGTCCAACTATATGGTTCACAGCACTAAGAGCGGGAAACTTGTGCGGGTTTCTCTGGCAGATGAAATAAAGGACAATTTGGTGGAATATCAGACGGATTTCAAAGAGGGAGACCAGGTACAGGCGTTTGAGAACGCGGGCCATGCCCTGGGGACCATGGTATTTAGATATGACAGTATGGAAGAAATGTTTGAGAAGATACCGCACCTGACGGATTGGGTAAGGGTGGAAGTAAACGCGTGACATAGAGGACAGGGAAAACAGGATATGAAAGTATTGGTTTTGGCAGGTGGTTTTGACCAAATTGAATTGATCAAAGAAATTAAGGCTAAGGGATGGGATGTAATCTTGGCTGATTACTATGAATCCCCTCCCGCAAAAGCGTATGCGGATAAACATTTTCAGATCAGTACATTGGATGAAGAAAAAGTATTTGAATTGGCAAAGAAAGAAAGGGTAGATCTGATCACGACCGCTTGTACCGACCAAGCTCTCCTCACAATGGCCAGGGTATCGTCCAGATTAGGCCTGCCATCATATATTTCGGAAGAAGTAGCATTGAGAATGACAAACAAGTTCTACATGAAACAGTGTTTCAAGGACAACGGTATTCCCACTGCCGACTTTGTACTGATCGATGACAGGGCAAAAATTGAGGACAATGTCTATGGAATAAAAAAGTTTCCGCAGATTGTAAAGCCCTGTGATTGCAACAGCTCAAAAGGCGTCACCAAAGTGACCGGAATGGACGGGCTGATCCAGGCGGCATATGGAGCATTTGAGCTGAGCCGCAGCGGTAAAATCATCATCGAAGAATATATAGAGGGCGTGGAGTTGTCCATAGACGTATGGGTTGGGAAGGATGCCGTCAAGATACTGGATATCAGTGAAACCTGTAAAATAAACGATAATAACGAATTTTTCACAATCTTCAGGAGTATTTATCCGGCAGAGCATGTCGGGATGGTGGAGGAAAAGATCAAAAAAGTCGCGGAACAAATAGCGGAGGCGTTCTCCCTAAGTGATTGCCCGATGCTTATACAGGCGCTTATTCACCAAGGCGATGTCTATGTGATAGAGGCCAGCGCGCGGATGGGCGGAGGGACAAAATATAAATATCTCAAACTTCCCACACCGATTTCGGGAATAAAGCCTTGATAAATGCCGGTTGG